>JAWKHE010000008.1:0-128819 GCA_041395005.1 Methanolobus sp.
TCTGTCCGGTTGATGAAGTCACACTTGATTACATGCTTATGACTGGAAGAAGCCAGGAACAGGTTGAACTTGTCAGGCAATACTGCAAAGAACAGGAACTCTTCCTTGAAGAGGATGCAGAAGAACCTGAATTTACTTCCACACTTGAGCTTGATATCAGCACAGTGACACCTTCACTTGCAGGACCAAAGAGACCACAGGACCGCATACCAATCCAGGATATGTCAAGGGCTTTCCACCAGACAATGAAAGAAGTCTTTGAGGCAAAAAGCGGCAAGGCACCAAACAGTGATGACGAGGATTACAGTCGCTGGCTTGGTGAAGGCGGCTACAATGTCTCTGAAATCACACATCCACATCACACAGGAATAACAAAAATCAAATGTGCAGACGATGTAGTAGCAGTAACACACGGCTCTGTTGTCATTGCATCCATCACATCCTGTACCAATACATCCAGCCCGTCCCTAATGATAGGTGCCGGACTGCTTGCAAAGAAAGCTGTAGAGAAAGGACTTAAAGTAAAACCTTTCGTTAAGACAAGCCTTGCACCTGGTTCCCGTGTAGTTACAGACTACCTGGAAGAAGCAGGACTTATGCCTTATCTTGATGCACTGGGATTCCACCTTGTAGGTTACGGATGTCTCACATGTATCGGAAACAGTGGTCCACTCAGGGAAGCCGTTTCCAATGAGATTGACAACAAAGACCTTACTGTTGCTGCAGTTCTCAGTGGTAACAGGAACTTTGAAGGCAGGATTAACTCACAGGTCAAAGCTAACTACCTGGCATCACCAATGCTTGTTGTTGCTTATGCGCTTGCAGGTACTGTGGACATTGACCTGGTGAACGAACCGATTGCATGTGACCCTAATGGCCAGCCAGTCTATCTGAAGGATATATGGCCTGGTAAAGAAGAGCTCAATGAATGCATTGGAAAAGCAATTTCTCCTGAAATGTTCAAGGAAGAATACGGAAACGTATACCAGGGAACAGAGCTCTGGAGAAGTCTGGATGCACCGGAAGGACTGCTCTATGACTGGGACACTAACTCAACTTATATTCAGGAACCACCTTTCTTCAAGGATTTCCCTCTTGAAGTCAATGAACTTGCAGACATAACTGGGGCAAAGGCTCTAGTAATGGTTGCCGACAGTATTACCACTGACCACATTTCACCAGCAGGTGCCATACCTTCAAGTTACCCTGCCGGTCAGTATCTTATAGCCAGGGGTGTTGACGAGAAGAACTTCAACTCATATGGTTCCAGGCGTGGAAACCATGAAGTCATGATGAGAGGAACTTTTGGAAATGTACGTCTTAAGAACAAGCTTGTCGGAAGCAAGGAAGGTTCATGGACAATTCACCAGCCTGAGAACAAAGAAATGCCAATCTACGATGCTGCAATGAAGTACGTGGAAGAAGGTACTCCACTTGTAGTAATTGCAGGAAAGGAATATGGTACGGGAAGCTCACGTGACTGGGCAGCAAAAGGTACCCAGCTCCTTGGAATAAAAGCTGTAATAGCTGAGTCTTACGAAAGGATACATCGCAGTAACCTTGTAGGAATGGGTGTTCTCCCTCTGCAGTTCATGGAAGGGGAATCAGCTGAAACCTTTAGCCTGACAGGTCTGGAAACTTTCGATATCAAAAGAATTGCTGATCTTAAGCCATTTGGTGAACTCGAAGTTGTTGCTAAATCAAAAAATGGTGAAGAAAAGAGCTTTAAGGTTCTTGTGCGCCTGAACTCTGATATTGAAATCGAGTACTACATGAATGGTGGCATATTGCATAAATTCTTAAGAGACAGCATTAAAGGGGAATAATTTTCATTCTCCTTTTTTGATCAAAGTTGTCCATATTTTTCTGAAATATAATTATATTATGGCGATATATTTCCAGCAAAGTTTATATATGGACAATTGAAAGGTAATATTGAACATATTTTAGTAAAACGTGCACGTAATCCACGGGGGATTTTAATTGGAAGAGATGAAAAAAGGCCTGGAAGGCGTAGTAGCTTTGGATACCAAAATATCTTTTATAGACGGTATTCAGGGGATCCTGATGTACAGAGGGATCAAAATTGAAGAACTGGTGGATCTCCCATATGATGCTGTATCCTACTTATTAATCAATGGGAACTTACCAGATGATTCCCAGTTAGCAGAATATTCTCAGGAACTCAAAAATAACCGTGATATCAATGGAAAGCAGATTGATGTCCTTAAAGAGTTTGATTTCGGTGTTGAAGCCCTTGATGGTTTAAGAACAGCACTTTCATGCACTGCACATTTTGATCTGGAAAATAACCACCACTCTCCTGATGCAAATAAAAACAAGGCTATCAAGCTTGTTGCAAAATTACCGACCATTGTTGCAGCACTTCACCGGGCAAGTTTTAACGAAAAACCAATCCAGCCCGATACCGAATTATCAATTGGTGCAAATTTCCTTTACATGCTCAGTGGAAAGGTTCCAACTGACCTTGAAGCTGAAGCAATGGAAAGATCTTATCCTCAGTGCTGAACATGAACTGAACCCATCAACCTTTGCCCTGAGAATCTCAGCGTCCACTCTCTCAGACCTGTATTCCGCAGTAATTTGTGGACTTTGCACACTGAAAGGTCCGCTTCACGGAGGAGCAAGAAAGGGAGTCATGGACATGCTCGATGAAATAGGGACCATTGAAAATGTTAAAGACTATGTTCTTGGAAAACTCGAAAGGAAAGAAAAAATCATGGGCTTTGGTCACCGTGTTTACAAAACATATGATCCAAGGGCAGTTATTTATAAGGACGTTGCAAGACGTCTTGCTATTGAGAACGGTGATTGTTTCTGGTTTGACATGGCAGAAGAAATTGAACACATCCTTTACCACGAGTTTATAGAACTCAGGGGTAAACCAATTTATCCGAATGTTGATTTCTACTCTGCAGTCATATACAAGTATCTTGATATTCCGGCAGAGCTGGCAACTTCAATATTTGCAATGGGCAGGGTTTCAGGATGGATAGCACATTGCATGGAACAGTATGCTGATAACAGGGTTATCAGGCCAAGGGCGCATTTTGTTTAAGCCCTTGAACATTCTTTATTTCACATTCTTTTTTCAGGCTGAAATTCATTGATTCAAAGCCTTCTCTTGTTTTATCTCCAATGAGATGCAGTATTAGTGGCGCAAGTACTCCCCTGAACCTTTCACACTGTATAAGACGTGTCCTGTCATTTTCCAGTTCTTCGAGCCTGAAGGCATGTTCCCCGTCAAAAATACCTTTCACCCACAGGTTCCCTATCCACCTGAATTCATTCACAGGTTCTACTTTTGTTATCACCGGATTCATGCGCATTCCTTTCATTCCCGGAGGCTGCATGTAGGCTTCAAGTCTGGAACCCAATGCAAAATTCCCTTTTATGCACTTAATAAATGGATTCCATTTTTCATACTTTTCAAAATCAGTCAAAAATTCCCAGACTTCATTGATGGGAGCTTCTATAGTTATATCGGTACAAATCTTATGCATTATGAAGTAAACCTCCGGTCAAAAGGAAGTTATAGAAAAAAAATGTTTGATTGTTCACACTAAATACCTGCTTTTCTGTTCATCCGTTTTAGCGTTCATTAAATATATAATTTTAGATGATATGAAAATAGAATCATTTTAAGTCAAATCACCTGCAAATCAAGGATGAATATTTTGAAAAATTTATTTTAAGCATTTATTGTCGCCTACCCTGCCTAAGGTATGCATTGATTAAAAGTTTTGCTATTCTTAGAAGGTTTAAAATACTTTAAATTAATATATATTTAATATTAAATAATTTTAGGACTAATCATTTTTAATTGCAACTTAATCTAAACTTATGCTATTTAAATAAAATATGAATGGGTGTGACTTTGATACGTAAATTAAGTTTAATGATACTAATCATTTTAAGCTGCTTTTGCTTTTGCATCAACTGCAGAGGCAGCAACTACAGTAAGTACTTCAGACAGTTCTGTAACTTATACAGAAAACGATGATATGTACATAGATCTCGGACTTACAATAACAGGTAGTGAATATACTTACACATCAGCTAAAGTCTACATAGGAGAAGGTTATGTCAATGGACAGGACTATCTAAGATATTCAACTACAGGCAGCATTACAGGGAGTTTCAGCACGTCAACCGGTATTCTAACACTTTCAGGAAGCGGGAATGCAGCTGCATACCAGGCAGCTTTCAGAAATGTAAGGTACGAGAACACCAATCAAGAACCAAATACAGCAGATAGAAAGATTACCTTTGTTCTTGGAGGAAACTCATTATACTCTGAAGATACAGGACATTATTACGAATATGTATCCTACACATCATCATGGGCGAATGCTAAGGCAAATGCAGATACAAAAACCATGGAAGGAATGCAGGGATATCTGGCCACTATCACCTCAGAGGAAGAAAACAATTTCCTCATGCAAAAGATACAGGCTGACGCATGGATCGGAGCAAGTGATGCTGCTTCTGAAGGATATTGGCGTTGGGTCACCGGTCCAGAAGGAACAGAAGATGAAGGAGCTGGAAGATTATTTTACCTAGGAACCGGAACTTCCGGTACAGTAATAAATGGAGAGTACAATAAATGGAATGGTCCTACTTGGGGTGGTGGAGAACCAAATAACGCGGGTGATGAAGATGCTGGCCAAATGTATTCAAGCAACAATGGTACATGGAATGATCTTCCGCACACAAGTACAACTTTATCTGGATACCTCCTTGAATATGGAGGAATGAGTGGTGATGCTACACCACAACTCAGTACAACTGTCACGGTGAGCGTGACTTCAGTAAATGATGTACCAACCACACCAGGTGCATTCACATCACCAACAAACTCACAGGTAAAGCAAGGAGGAAGCTCACTGACAGTAGGATGGGGGACATCTTCTGATGCAGAAGGAGATAGCATAAAATATAATCTCTGGTTTTTCAACGGAACATGGTCCCTTATAGGAAACCTGCTGAGCACAAACAGTATGGCATTCACTCTTCCGGAGGACAATACAGACAGCGCTATGTTCCGTGTCTACGCGAATGATACACAGGACAATTCATCTGCAAGGGATGTCACCTTCACAATCGATTCCCTTGAACCGGAGGTAATTTACGGAACAAATGGAAACAGCAGCTATTCAAACAGTCATAGTACCACTGTTTTCGGAACAGATACAATTGCAGGTATAGCAGAGATGGCTTATGCATGGACACAGGACTCTGATGTTGAATCGGTGTCCTCATGGAACGGCTTTGTAAATGGTTCCACGCTTACAAAAAATAGTGCAGATGGGGACTGGTACCTGCATGTAAAAGCCACTGACAACGCAAACAACATTAATTATTCAGTTTCCGGCGTGTTCAAACTGGACAACACAGACCCGGTTATCAACATTGCTACAAACAGCAACAGCACATACTCTCAGAATCAGAGTACTGTTGTAACAGCAACAGATGTACTTTCAGGTATGCAGGAACTTGAGTATGCATGGACACAGGACTCTGATGTTGAGTCAGTGTCCTCATGGACCAGCTTTGAAAACAATTCAACCCTCACAAAGGACAATGCGGACGGAGACTGGTACCTCCACATAAAAGCAACAGATAATGCAAGCAATGTCAATCAGTCAGTATCCGGTGTATTCAAACTAGATAATAGCGCTCCTGCTTATTCATGGATAAGCAAACCCCTTAATGCGAACACAGGAGAAACTGTTCTCATAGTACTGAATGTCACTGATCTTTCATCTGTCACCCTATATAATGCAAACGTGGACGGTGAAGAACATCAAATGAATGCCAGTTCAGGAAATTACTCATGGACTATTGAAATTCCTGCCAGCAATTCAGGGGAACTTGTCAGTCAGATTAGCTACAACTGCACATTTAGTGATTTAGCAGGAAATGTGAATAATACCGGAGATATCCTGCTAAATGTTAGTATACTCCCTATCGCAGACTTTTCAGCAAACGTTACAAGAGGCTATGTTCCACTAGAAGTTGCATTCCAGGACAACTCATCAGGGCTTTTTGAAAACTGGTTATGGGATTTCGGTGATGGTAGCAATTCTACCGAACAGAACCCAATACACACTTTTGACCAGGGCAATTTCACCGTAAACCTAACAGTTACAAATGGAAATGGCACATCCACCCACCTGGAAAATATAAGGGCTGCATTTGAGCCGGAATATACAATATTACCGAATGAAACAGAGCAAATATCAATCCACGGAGATGAACTCAATTTCAGTATCCAGAGTACGCTGATATCAAGTTTTGAATGGTTAATTGACGAAGCTCCTGCAAGTGGATCCGGAATAACAATGGAAGCAAACACCAATGATTCCGATAACATATCACACTGCCTGATCAATACCAGTCAATACATCAACCAGAGTGAGTTTTTCGTTGAAACATATAATGTATCCGTGGCTGTGAGCAATGAAAGTACAGGAATGACAGATACATTCTCATGGGAGTGGACTGTAACAAATTCCTCAACAGAAGATTCAGAAGACATTTTCTTTGTAGTTGAAAAAGAGGCAAACCTGACAGTAAATGGTAGTCAGACATTTGTGGAGTTCAATACTACAGATGATATAAGAACAGATGACAACAATGTCACAGGAAGTATTGTAGGAGTCTCCTTTTACACATCCGGCAATGCAACTGAACTGAAACTGAAAATAGAAGTTATCAATAAGTCTTCTATAAATGAATCTGAAATCGATTTTTTAATTGATTCAGCTTACCAGTACCTGGACATTAGTTTCAATAATGCAACACTTGCCAATGAGCTGGGTGCCACCAGAAATATTGAATTCAGAGTACTGAATGAAATGAATGGAGGCAGTCTTGAAATTACCTCTGTCAGGCTTAGACATTATAACAGCAATGAGTGGGAAACCTATATACCTGAACTTCTCGATGATGACGGAACTTACTCATACTACATTGTCCGCAATGTTTCGGGATTTTCACCTTTTGCAATAACTGCATCTTACACATTCCCCTCCACAGATGATGGGATGCCAATCTATCTGAAAGAACTGTTAATGGGTAAAATAGTAACAACCGATACATCTGCTGATGAAGAGCAGGCAGTAGGTGAAAAGGAACCACTGATAATTCCAATAAAAGGAGAACTTTCTAATGAGCAGACGAATGCAGGAAGTGCTTCAATCGATGCAGATTCCCGGATAAAAGACGATATATCAGAAAGCAATTACAGCAATTTAATGGTGAGTGGAGGAATTTTGCTTATTGCCATACTGCTACTGGTGATGTTCCTCAGGAAAAGAACAGAAGAGTGATAATCTGGACATGCATTTTGCTTAATGGTTCTGTAATCCCACAGAACCATTAACTTTTCTCTCATCATATTTTTTGACATAAAATTAGAAGTTATTAGTTTTTTAATAATGCCCTTCCAGCAATCTTTTTTAATACAGGGCCATTAATTATAGAGTTGTAATCTAAAAACAGTGGTGTAAGTCATGACAAGCAATCAAAAATACGGAGTACCTGCCCTCCTCTCATTTTTCATTCCGGGACTTGGACAGATAATTAAAGGTGAACTTTTCAAGGCCATAGGAATCTGGACTGTCCTTGCTATCTGCTGGTTCCTTCAGGTAATCCTTATAGGTTACATTATCGGAACCATTGTATGGGTATGGCAGATATATGATGCCTACAACTATCAGGCATAAAGCAGAGAATAAGAAAAAAGATTAGAAAATATCTTTTATTCCTGTAACTTTCTCACCCTTTGAACCCTGAACAGTTGCCTCAAAATTCTTAAATTTTGGAACACCTGTTCCACCGGTTTCATCAGGAACAAGAGCATTGGACCAGGGACCATTAACCATGTAGGCTATTCCTGCATGAGCTTCTTCATATCCTGACTTTTCTGCTTTGACAACAACTTTGCCGTAAGAGTTTTTCACAATCACGGTTTCTTTTTCCTTAATGGAAAGTTTTGAGATATCCTTAGGATCGAGTTTTATGATAGCTGAAAGCTGCTCATATTCCTCTCCCAAAACGTGATGATTCCTGGGCTGTGTTCTGGAACACGTCCCTGTAAGTTACAATCTTAAGTTTGATTTCAGGTGCTGCAAGGAATTGTCCGAATCCCATCAGATCGCCTCCGTAATCCTTGTAAGTATTTCCTCATCAGAAAGATTGCCTGTTTCAACAATCTTTTTAATTCAATTTCCACACCGTCCATACGAACAGCCTTTCCTCCGGCTTCCACTCCTCCCAGTGCACAGGGAATCGTAACAGTTGATTTTGTTGCCGTCAGGTTCAGGCATGGGTCAATTGTTATAAGTGGAATTTCTGCAAGATAGCGAGCTACTGAAAGTGGAAGGCTTGACAGGGGGTCTGAACCAATTATCAGAGCGGCGTCAACTGACTTGTTTCTCAGGGCTTCAACAACTGAGAATTCAGAACCATGTTGTGCCTCACCTGTCCGGGCATCAAATTTGCCGCGGTTAATAAATCCGGTCTCTGCAAAGAGATTCTGGTTAAAACCCCTCATATTATACTGTCCCACCATGGGTATGAGACTAAAATCAGAAACTTCATTGAGCTTGTCCATAAGCCTGATAAGAGGGTCCAGTTCATCAAGGGAATAGATAAGTCCAAGACCTACACAGATTACTCCGAACTTTGCCTTCTTTAATACACTGGAAAGCTCCAGTATTCTTTTAACATCAAAACCGAATGATGTTTTTGGAACTTTCCCTGACAGGGCATTTAGCAGTGCTTCAATAAACTCAGCATCTCCACCCATTGGAATCTGGTAAAAACGCTCATTACCGCAAATTACTGCTGTATCTGACTTTCTTACATCAATGCTTATGGCAGTCCTGTCTTCTTCCCATCCCCTCTGGCGCTCCTTGCCCCGGGGAAAATATGAGTACCTTGAAAGATGGCGCGGGTGTGAGCTTGAAGGGTCTGCACCCCAGAACATAATAACATCGGCCTTGTGTCTGATATCATCCAGGGTACATGTCTTGATTTTATCCTGAAGGATAGCCTCAATAACCGGACCCTGGCAGAAAGAGGAAGTATCATCTATGTAGGCACCGGTTTTTTTTGCAAGGGCAATGGACTTTTTCTGTGCTTCTGAACTGGAATTACCGTGACCGAATATCAGGGGATTCTCTGCATTCCTTAAAATTTCAGCAGCTTTTGCAATTGCAGTATCCATATCTGTCTTTTCACCATCCACAGAATATTCCATGGGGTTGCTGCAACCTTTCATGCGTGCAACACCTTTTCTGCATGCAGCATGGACTTTAGTAACCCTGTTACCTTCTGTGTCAACTTCTATGTCATCACACAGTAGTGCACAGCCTGTACAAACATAATATTCACTCATATCAACCACACCTTAAAAGAAAAAAGGAAACTCAGACAAACTCTATTGCCTTTGTGGGGCATGTATCTATGCAGGCAACACAAAGGATCTTGTTCTCTCCGAAACGACGACATTCCTCTACGTTTCTTGCTTTTACAACCCCGTCTTCAACCTTGAATATCACTTTATCCGAAGTCGGTGCTTTACCACTTCCTGCACCAAGAGGATCATTTGCAACGTTTACGGGACAGGCAACAACACAATTGCCACATCCAATGCATTTATCGTCATGGACAATGAGACCTGTTTCAGTAACACCGCTTACCGGAGCTATCATTCCTGAAAGCTTCTCGTAATTGGCTTTGTATTTTGCCTCATTTACAAGTGGCGGACAATCGTCAACACTTACCTTACGCCCCAGTAAATCAACGGCAAATGCCATACATGTGCTTTTTCCACATTCTTTACAGTTAGTTTTAGGAAGTAACTGGTATATTTCCATCACATTTGCCATGATTTTCACCTGCTAGAGTAATTCTGTTTTTGTTTTGAAGTGGCACACCCACTTCAGTTTACTTCACTTTTAAGCTTAATATCCGTTTCTTATGAAAAATCAAACCCTGAAGAACAATGAACAGTGGCAGTTACCGTCCTCAGCGATCTCATCTTCATGGTATATACATGGACAGATGATCTTGCGGTCCTCTTCCAGAACACCGCTTCTCAGCCTGCACGGGCAGTACTGCTTTCCATGCTCATCTTTGTTTCTGGCAAGTCCCTCTATGACCATCTGCAGCATTTCCTCATCGGGATTTAAAATAAAACCCTTCTTCTTTGCATATTTTGCTGCCCATTCGTGTGTTTTTTCCATTATTGGTGCAAGGTCGGTCATGATTATCTCCATTTTTGTAATTTAAAGTATGAAGGATATATGCAGGATATTTTTATTTATCTATTTCCCACAGGCAGCAGTCCTGTTATATTCTGATAAAAAGGAAAGGAAAAAGAAAAGAAAAGAAATGCCGGGTACAGACCCTTAGATCATTTTTGTCTGTTCAGTCTGGCGTGGTACCTTCACAACAAGGAAACGGAAAAGACTGTCACTTTCATTCATAAGCCTGTGAGGAATCCTTGCAGGACTGTCCACAAGCATATCCTTTGTGATTGTCTGCTGTTCGTCTCCTATCTCAACGATACCCTCACCTTCAAGAACATAGAAGAAAACATCTACAGGAGTGGAATGTTTCTTAAGAGCATCACCGGGTTTAAGCTGCATGTGCATAACCTGTGCATGCTCGGTATCATAGAGCTTGTGAACTGTTACTCCATGTGGATTATCTTTTTCTCTGCATCAGTATAACTTGTTATTTTCATTTATTCACTTCCCTAAGTAAAAAGAAAAATAAGGATTTTTAATATAAACGTTCCTGTTAACTGCTGTAAAAGATTTAAATGAGGGTCTTGAGATCCTCATCTACAGTGGTATTTGGCATGATGTTGAAGTTCTCAACCAGCACTTTCAGGACATTTGGTGAGACAAATGCCGGGAGCGTAGGACCAAGCATGATATTCTTGACACCAAGGCTCAGCAATGCAAGCAGTACAAGACATGCCTTCTGTTCATACCATGCAATGTTGTATGCAACTGGCAGGTCGTTGATATCCTCGACACCAAAAGCCTCTGCAAGTGCCTGGGCAATGACTACCAATGAATAGGAGTCGTTACACTGGCCTGCATCAATTACTCTTGGAATTCCACCGATATCACCAAGTGCAAGCTTATTGTAGCGGTACTTGGCACATCCGGCAGTAAGGATTACTGTGTCAGCAGGTAGCGCTTCTGCAAAGTCTGTGTAGTAGTTTCTTTCCTTGTGCCTTCCATCACATCCTGCCATTACAACGAATTTCTTGATCTGGCCACCTTTTACAGCTTCAATTATCTTGTCAGCAACAGAGAGTGCGGATACATGTCCAAATCCTCCCATGATGGTACCTTCCTCGAGCTGCTCAGGTGCACTGCATGACTTTGCCTGTTCAATGATGCCTGAGAAGTCCTTGCCACCGTCAGCACCTGCATTAATGTGACTGACACCATCAAAACCAACAATTCCTGTTGTGTAAATTCTGTTGATGTAGGAATCCTTTGGAGGAACGATACAGTTGGTGGTCATAAGTATTGGACCGTTAAACTTTTCAAACTCTTCCTTTTGCTTCCACCATGAACCTCCGTAGTTACCAACGAAGTTGTCGTACTTCTTGAATGCAGGATAGGAGTTTGCAGGAAGCATCTCACCATGGGTATAGACATCGACGCCTGTGCCCTTTGTCTGCTCAAGGAGCTGTTCAAGGTCGCGCAGGTCGTGACCACTGATAAGAATGCCAGGATTTGTACCGACACCGATGTTGACAGCAGTTGGCTCAGGGTTGCCATAGGTTGTGGTGTTTGCCTTGTCAAGCAGTGCAAGAGTTGTTACACCAACTGAACCACATTCAAGTACAAGCGGAACCAGTTCATCAACACCCATTTCGTCATCCATTGTTGCAAGGAGGGCCTTTTCAATGAATGCCATTACAGTGTCGTCTTTATAACCAAGGACATTTGCGTGATGGGCATATGCAGCCATTCCTTTGAGACCATAGATCAGCAATTCCCTGAGGGAGCGAATATCCTCGTTCTCAGTTGCAAGTATTCCGGTGTTTATGCTGGCAATGCTTTCTGCTGTGACCTTTGCCATGAGTGGGAGTTCTTCACCTGCCTGCGGACTTGCACCTAGGAGTTTCTCCTTTATCCACTGCGGGAAGGAAGACCCTGACTTTTCAGTAATGACCTTTTCAGCCAGAAGCTTCTTTTTGATACCATCCTTGATCTCAAAACCTTCATTGATAAGCCTCTTAATATCACCTGCACTGAAATTTGTGTTTGTGATAGTGGCAAAAAGTCCGTCAAGAATGAACTCATCGGTTTTAGCTTCATTCAGGTTGTTTGCCCTTGCTTTGGAGTTGTAGAAGGCAACGCTTTTCAGGAGATAAATAAGGTCATCCTGAAGGTCTGCAACTTCCGGTTTCTTTCCACATACACCGCTTTTTGTACAACCGGTGCCATTCAAAGTTTCTTCACATTGATAACAGAACATTTTATTCACCATGCTTCCCAGATTTAGTATCTTTTGGATACTGCTGTATTAGGGATACTTGGATATAAGGAGAATAGTTTCCAACTGGATACTACATGTGAAAAAATAAATAGTGTATATTCGGCCTGATGCTATTGCTTTGAGCACAAAAAACACAAACTGACAAAAAAACACATGTCGTTCTCCCTTCCCATACATTTCCCACGTATAAAATAGATTTAGAACTTTATAAAGATATCTGGAAAATAGCTTTGTAGCATCCTGCCATTAAAACTTCAAAGTAAACGGTCACGTTTACCAGATTCTGAAGAATGAAATGAAAGTAATAATCTTCCTTACAGCAGTGAATAGTCGCGTTGTTATCAGTTTGTAAACGTATTTACTGCAGGTTATGAATAACTTGAGTGAACCCGAAGGTTCCGGCGAAGCCGGCGTTCTCCCACAAGAAGAAACACAATAATCTGCGTAATAGTCCAGGAAACTTTCTTTCCGGACTTATGTAGAAGCATAATCATGACTGCAGTAATTTTTTGAATTATCTTTCATTGAGCAGTACCGGATTGTACCGCCTTTGGCGGATTATAACTTTATTTTTAGATTGAAAGTTGTTTTTCTGGAACTGAAAATGTGCAAATTTAGTCTCACCCATATAAACAGACTTTCTACAGAGCCTGGAAAATGAAGAAGATTTCGTAAAATAAATTAACTTACTTTCTCAAAGAAAGGCAAAGCGTCCGGATGATGTTCTTCAGCCATGTAATAGTTCTTGAACTTGCCACTTGCCTGAATTATAAGACAACCCATATCTTCCAGCGTCCTGATATGAGAGGCTACAGCAGATTTTGACAGGCCAAGTATTTCAGAGATTTCCTTGTTGGTTATACCCGGATTTTCATAAATTAGCCTGCAGACATTTTTGCATGTAACACCCTGCAAATGAGGTTCAATTGTACGGCTGTGACTTTTGTTCCATATAGCACTTTCATTTCTGAAAAGACTGACATAGTTCCCGTTCCTGAACATGAGTATTTTTCCGGTATCCTTCAATGTGTTGACATGATACCGCACAGTGCCTCTCTTAATCCCAAGGTCCTGTTCAATCATGTTGACAGTGCTACCGGGATTCTGTTCAATGAAATTGAGAATTTTCATGCGGTTTTCATTTTTGGGATCTTTCTTAACCCAGCCAGTGAGAATTGCTATGAGTTTCCAGCCGAGGCCGAGGATGATAGCTGAAGCTGCTATCAACTGGAAGTCTGGCGATAATTCCCAGAATGAATGAGTTCCATCTGCACCAGTTGAATCCATAACCCCTTCTACATCATTATAAACTACTGAATAATCAGCACTACAAGGTACAACAAAAAGTAGAAGCAAAAATAAAAGGATGAAAGGTAATTTATTCATACCAATCATATAGATATTCAGATAGAATAATCTTCTGTTCCGCTAACAGAATATCCATAGACACGGTAAGTCCATGTTCCCTGTTCAATTCCATTATTGAAGTTACATATATAGAGATTTATTCGCCCATCGCTACTTCCATCTGATGAATCATAAAAATAACCAATACAATGGTGATCAGGATCATATATGTAAAGTTTAAGTGAATCGCTTGTATCGCCCCAGTTGAGATCAACATTTAGAATTTCTATATAAGTATTGACATTTTTGTAATGCCAATTAGTTTCACCTTGGGTGATGGTATCGGTAACAAGTTCGAACTCCAACTCCTCCATCATCAGACTTGGCAGGAATTATCTTGTAACCTAAATCTTCAGCAGAAACCAGGCTTAATTCGGCTTCTTTATCAGTTGCACTTGCACCTGCAACTGAAACACAGAGCAAAAATACTATAAGTCCTATTGCTATTATTCTCATGTTTGTACTCCTGCTAACTTTTTGTTGTCAGCAGAAAATGATGAAATTTTGTTCTATATAACTTTTCTAGCCATTAATCAAACTGAAAAAAAAAGTAAAAGGAAGGAAGAATTTTGTTGCGGAGTAAACTATGGATGCAGGATTGGAAGAAGAAGACAGAAAAACATCCTCCTCTTCCCTCAATTTCCGTGCAAGTTTGTTGGTTGGGTACAAACAATTCATTGTACACAGATTTATATTAAAACCATTATGGCCATCGAGTGAACTGTTATTTTTTTATGGAGAACTTAAAAAATCCGATTCTGTAGAAATCCTGTTAATCTGATTGACAGCAACTTGATCTTTTTCATACCCACAAAAACAATCGGCAATCTAAAATTAAAGGATACATCCGCCGCAGGCGGCACATTCCAATGCTGCTATACAGAAGATGATTACAAAGACTATTTGCATTTATGCTGAGAATTCCACAGAATTCCTGAGAAGAAAGTACAGGGTATTTGCAGATTATTTTGTTTTTTATTGTTGGAAAACGCCGGCTTTGCCGGACCCTTCGGGAGGATAAAGTTGTTCATGACTTACAATAAATCAATTGATAAACTTCATTTAAGTTTCAATGGCAAGTTTTCCACAGAGCCCAAATTCCTGTTACACTTAAGGAAACACAATTATGCATAATCAGCAATGCACATTTACTTCAAACAAATATTGAAAGGAAAAGGAAGGGGAGAGGAATAAGGAACCTCTCTCCACGTACTTTCTGCGCCCTCTTGCGCGAGAAGGTAAAACAAAATATAATATGACTAATTACATTTAAAGCATTATGGCCATCACTCAAACTGTTTCTAACAATTATACACCCTTATTGATACTTTGCAAAGTAGAAGCAAAAATCTGATCTCTGATACAATCTAATGGTTTTTCACAATTTATCCAAAACTATATCTTCACTCAGATCATCATTGTTTTTCGTAAGGAGTCAACTATATGCGAATCGGAGTTTACATCTGTCATTGCGGACTGAATATCGCACATACCATTAACGTTGAATCACTCAGGGACAAGGTGAGTGAACTTGACGGAGTTAAAGTGGTCAAAAACATACAGTTCATGTGTTCCGATTCAGGACAGGAATCCATAGTCCAGGACATAACAGACCTTGATCTTAACCATATCCTTGTGGCAGCCTGTTCTCCCCACCTGCACGAGCAGACCTTCAAAAGGGTCCTGGAAAAAGCAGGCCTTAACCCCTTCATGCTTGAAATGGTAAACATCCGGGAGCAGTGCTCATGGGTTCACATGGATGAGCCACAGATGGCAACCCAGAAAGCATTTGACCTTATCAAAATGGGAATTGCCAGGCTAAAACTGTTTGACCCCTGCAGCTTAAGAAAGTACCTGCGAAAAAAGACGTACTGGTAATTGGTGGCGGGGTTGCCGGAATCGAAGCTGCACTAACTCTTGCCAATTCAGGTAATCACGTTTACATGGTGGAAAAAGAGCCCACTATCGGTGGAAAAATGGCTCTTCTCAATGAAGTATTTCCGACAAATGACTGTTCCATCTGCGTACTTGCCCCCAAGATGACAGATGTGGACCAGCACCCGAATATCGATCTTATTACCCTTGCAGAAGTTAGCGAAATAAGTGGTCCTGTTGGCAATTTCCATGTTACAGTAACCAAAAAACCAAGATATGTGATCGAAGACAAGTGCAAAGGCTGTGTTGATGAATGCGGAAGGGTATGCCCCGTGGAAGTTCCAAACCGTTTTGATTCCGGTCTCGGGAAAACAAAAGCAATCAATATGCCAATTCCCCAGGCAGTCCCGCAGGTTGTTTACATAGACAATGAATACTGCGTAGGATGCGGATTATGCAGACAGGCATGTCCTGCAGAGGCCATTGACTATCACCAGAAAGAGGAAAAAATAGAATTTACTGTTGGAGCAATTATACTTGCAACCGGTTACAATCACTTCGATGCATCCCGTAAAGAGGAGTATGGTTACGGTATTTACCCTGATGTAATCACAAATATGGAGCTTGAACGCCTTCTTAACGCAGCAGGACCTACGAAAGGCAGGGTTCTTTCCCCATCCACCCTGGAATCACCCAAAAAAGTGTCCTTCATCCAGTGTGTTGGCTCAAGGGACGAGCAGGTGGGAAATCCATATTGTTCAAGGGTTTGCTGCATGTCCAGCATGAAGAATGCACAACTTCTCAAGGAACGCTACCCGGATATTGAAATTAATATCCATTACATCGATGTCCGTGCAGGCGGCGAAATGTATGAGGAATACTATATTCGAAGCCAGGAAATGGGCATCAATTTCATTCGCGGAAAAGTTGCTGAGATACTGCAGGACTCTCAGAGCAAACTGCAACTCAGGTATGAAGACACCCTTAGCAGTGAGATTCAACAGGAGCCTTCTGACCTTGTAGTCCTTGCAACAGGTATGGAAAATGTAAAAGACGCTGACAGGATATCAAGAGTTTTGAATCTAACCCGGCGTACGGACAGGTTTTTTGCAATAGCTCATCCTAAGATGAGACCTGTGGATTCCCATGTAAAAGGCATATACATAGCAGGATGTGCATCCGGGCCAAAGGAAATCCAGGTATCCATTGCACAGGGAAGTGCTGCGGCAGCCAAGGCAATGCAACTGTTGTCAAAGGGAGAACTGGAAATGGATCCACTCAGTGCCCATGTAAATCCTGATAAGTGTATTGGATGCGGAATCTGTACTGATGTCTGTAAATTCAGCAAGATAACACTTGTAGACAAAAAAGCCGTGGTTGATGAACTTTCGTGCATGGGATGCGGTGCCTGCAGTGCTTCATGTCCGGTAGATGCCATATGGATGCGTAACAGTACCGATGAGCAGATAGTAGCCCAGATACATGCTGCAACAGAAGTTAAATCCGAATTCCCTCTTATCATAGCTTTCCTCTGCAACTGGTGCAGTTACACATGTGCAGACCTTGCAGGGACATCAAGAATACAATATCCTACAAACACCCGTGTTATACGGGTGATGTGTGCAGGACGTGTTGATCCGTCTTTTGTGCTGGAAGCACTTGAAAACGGTGCAGACGGTGTACTCGTAGCCGGTTGCAGGCTTGGGGAATGCCACTACACCTTTGCTAACTATAATGCTAAAAACAGGATGGAAGCCCTGAAGGAAGTACTTGCTGACATAGGTATCGACCCCGGAAGACTCAACGTGGAATGGATATCAGCCTCTGAAGGTGAGCGCTTTGCCACTTCCATTGAAAGTTTTGTAGATTACCTGAAGCAAATAGGACCTATTGGTTCTGAACTAAAGGAGGGAGAGCAGTGACTGAAAAATGCAGGGAAGACTCCCTCTGCGTGGAAAAAGAAATAGATATGGATGAAACTCATTTCATCTACCGCCAGATTAGCAACAAATCCGTGAAATTCCTCGATTATGATTATAAGAGATGTGTTGGATGCGGGATTTGTGTCGGCCTCTGTCCGACAAAAGCACTTGAACTTGGACCCATGCAGGAGATTTCCACAGGACTGGATGCTCCTCCTGTGATGATGGATCTTGAAAAATGTACGTTCTGCTCCATGTGTGCCAGCTTCTGTCCGGTACACGCTTTCAGGATGACAGAAGAAGGTGATTTCCCGGAGAAAGAGGAGTTTCCTGAATATGACTCCTATGTCAGGATGAATGAGAAATGCCTGCCATGTGCACTTTGCAAAGCTGCATGTCCTGAAGATGCAATAGAAGTTGAATTCACCTTCCAGAAAAAAGAGGAGATAGCTCCATTTAAGGACGAAGCTGAAGGTGAGATAGAGATTGACAGTGAAAAGTGTAATTTCTGCGGCCTGTGTGCGGAATTCTGTGAAGCTTTCCTGCTTGTGGAAAAAGAAGCCACGCCAACTGATCCAGTGCCTTTTGATATGCTGCTGGTTGACGAGGATAAATGCGACTATTGTGTCCTCTGCCAGGACCTGTGCCCTGAAGACGCTATAAAGGTCAAAGGAGAAAAGAGAGGCGAGGCTCCTGAGATAGAGGGCAATGTAACTGTAGACGATGAAAAATGTACCCGATGTACCTGGTGCCAGGTTGTCTGCCCATATGATGCTGTTGATATAAAGAAGCAGTTTGAGGGTGAACTCTGTCTTGTTGAAATTAATGTGGACAAATGTGACCCGCAGGGATGTCACGGATGCTTTAATGTATGCCCTTCACATCTCTGGTATGTTCCTGAAGACGGACCAAAGATTGCAATCAAGGAAGACTACTGTACTTATTGTGGTGCCTGTGTAAATGCCTGTCCCAAAGACGTAATGACTGTCAGTCGTACAAAGGTTAACCATACGGAAATACCGGATTCACCCTGGGCACAGCAATGGAGAGATGCAGTTGACTCCATGGTTACCGGGAAAAGGACTCATCCGGATATTTCCAGAACACTTGAAGTGGAAAAGGAAGACGCAAAGGAACATGTTGAAATTGAACTGCCGGAAGTTGACAGTTCCCTTCTTAAAATGGCCAAACAGCGTCTTGAAAAGGTAAAACCACTTCTTGACAACGTCAAAATCAGGAAAACGATTGAAGAAAGTATGTCAGATGAAACGAAGGAAGAACTGCGCAAAAGAGTAGATTCTGACACATAAGATTGCTTTCAGACAATAACTATATACATGCTTGTGCGTTTTCTTGAGTAAATATTCACTATCAATTCAATAATATCAGTTAATACTGCTAATCCCGATTATCCATTAACATTGGTGCGATCATTCATGAGTGATAAATTCGATTACAGAGAACTTGGCCTGAAATGCGGGCTTGAAATTCACCAGCAACTTGACTCAAAACAGAAGTTGTTCTGCAGGTGTCCTACACAGATAAGAAATATAGAAGAATCAAACCATGAGTTCTTCCGATATCTCCGTCCAACTGCAAGTGAGATGGGAGAGACTGACAGGGCAGCCCTTGAGCAGTCAAAACTTAATCGCAAGTATGTCTACAAGGCATATGATACAACCTGCCTTGTGGAAAACGATGATGAACCTCCGACAGAGGTCAACAAGGAAGCACTTGATATTGCCATGAGTATCACAAAACTTCTTAACATGGTACCTGTGGACCAGGTACATGTTATGCGCAAGATAGTTGTTGACGGTTCCAATACATCCGGTTTCCAGAGAACTGCGTTCCTTGCAAAGGATGGATACCTAGAGACATCAGTTGGTCCAGTTGGCGTTGGCGTTCTCTGCCTTGAGGAAGAAGCATGCCAGAAGATAGAGGACAAGGGAGATATTATAATATACTCACTTGACCGTCTTGGAATCCCACTTGTCGAGATTGGAACTGACCCTGATATTATTTCCCCTGAACATGCAAAGGAAACAGCACAGCAGATAGGAATGCTTTTGCGCTCAACCGGAAAAGTGAAACGTGGGCTTGGAACAATCCGCCAGGACGTTAATATATCCATTGCAAAAGGTGCCCGTGTTGAACTTAAAGGTGTACAGGCACTGGACATGATAGAGACCATAGTTGAGCTTGAAGTGGAACGCCAGGTCAACCTGCTGTCCATAAGGGATGAACTCCTGGAACGTGATGCCTCTGTATGCGACACGATTTTTGATGTTACAGAACTTTTCAAGGATACCCAGTCCAAGGTTATCAAGAAGACCATAAAGAAAGGAAAGGTCTTTGCAGTACTCCTGCGTGGATTTGACGGTTATGTCGGCAGGGAAGTACAACCCGGAAGACGTCTTGGAACAGAATTCTCAGACCGTGCAAAAACATCAGGCGTCGGGGGAATTTTCCACACAGATGAACTTCCTGCCTATGGTGTTTCCGAGGAAGAAGTGTTAGGCACTTCGTGCAGAGGTCGGTGCAGAAGAAAATGACGCTGTTGTCATGGTGGCTGACCGTGAAGTCCGTGCAAGGGGAGCCATGGAAAGTGTGATTATCCGTGCAAAAGAAGCTCTTGAGGGAGTTCCGGAAGAAACACGCCGGGCACTACCTGATGGCAACAACTCATACCTGAGACCACTACCGGGAGCAGCCAGGATGTATCCTGAGACTGATGTTCCACAGGTAAACATATCAAAAGAATACTTTGAGTCCATAGAAATGCCTGAACTACTTACTGAAAGGGCGAGGCGCTTTGAATCTGAATACGGACTGCACAGGGAACTTGCCGATAAGATTGCCTATTCAACATATCTTCCTCTTTTGAAGAAATAATGGAAATTCTTGGTGACAATGAAACTGTTAATGCCACACTTGTGGTGAGAACTCACAGGCACCCTGCCAGAACTCAAGCGTGACGGCGTGGAAACTGATAATCTTGAAGACAGGCATTTCATTGATGTCTGTACATTCATTGCAGAAGGTGGCGTTGCAAAGGAAGCTATTGACAGTCTTTTGCGAGCTATTGCCAGTGAACCGACACTGTGTGCAAAGGATGCTGCTGAGAAGATGGGGCTTGGAAGCCTTGACCTGTCAGAAGTAGAGGCAATAGTTGAAGCTGTAATTCAGGAAAAGCAGGATTTTGTTAAGGAAAAAGGCATGGGAGCCGTTGGACCTCTTATGGGAGTTGTGATGAAGGAAGTACGCGGAAAAGTCGATGGAAAGACTTTGAGTGATATTTTAAAACAAAAGATTAATGAATATATAAGTGCATAATATATTTTTGATGTGCTTTAATTGTAATCTGAATTCCGCAAAACGTATTACAGGCAGGGGTCTTCTCCTGCTTACTTTTAATACTAACTGTATCATATGCCTCAGCAGCAGTGAGTATTGACAGTGATGTTAAACTCACCAGCACCACAAATGCCAATAACCCTGCGTGGAGCCCTGACGGAGAGAAGATCGTATATTCTGCTAACCAGGCAATATGGATAATGAACAGCGACGGTTCCGGTCAGAAAAAACTTTACGACGGCATGGCATGGAAGGGGAACCGGAATTCAATGAAGATGGCACTAAAATTTATTTTGCTACAGAAAGCAAGAAAGCCTTTTCTGCACGTTATGTGAGCATACACGTAATGAATTCAGATGGCAGTGATGGCCTTAAGCTTACAGATAATGCAGATTCCAGGAACCTTCATTAAGTCCTGATGGCAGCAAGCTTGTATATGCTTCACGTGCATCCGGAAATTATGATATTTGGGTTATGGACCCTGACGGAAATAACAGTAAGAGACTTACCGATGCTGCAGGTGATGAGAGCTCTCCTTCATGGAGTCCGGATGGCAATACCATAATATATTCTTCCATGGGAAAGCTTTACACAATTGGAATTACCGATGTTGTTCCTGTACAGCTTAATAATGACAGTTACAGTAATGTTGAACCTGCATACAGTCCTGATGGAGAACTAATAGCTTTTGCATCAAATGTCGGTGGGGATTTTGACCTCTGGCTTATGGACTCAAATGCTGATTCCCACATAAAAATAACCAGTGATCCTTCAAGTGAAAAATCTCCTGCATGGAGTCCTGACGGAAATAAAATTGCCTACGTATCAGACAGGGACGGGGACTTTAACATATGGGTAATGAGCCTTGAAACTGACAATATAGAATTTGAAGCAATACCTGAAGAAAAAGTGACAACAAATATGAAATAAACAATGAATATGTCCTGCAGCTACGTGACTACGCTTCACAAAACCCAAAGGAATTCATTATAATTGTCCTTCTTGTTTCATTTGGTTTTGTTGCTCTTATTGTAGGGTCATTCCTGCGTAAGATATCATGAACCTATTATACAATTCTTTTTAACTTATCTTTTTTATTACTCTCTGCAAAAAGTAAAGAGGCCATCGCAACGCTTATAGCCTATTCCTTACATGTATTCGCAGGTTCAAAAGATGAATGCAGTATTAGGATTAGAAGATGGGACAATTATAAAAGGCACCGGCTTTGGTGCCGAAGGTATCGTTTCCGGCGAACTTGTTTTCACAACCCAATATACTGGCTATGAGGAGGCTCTTACAGATCCTTCATATAAAGGCCAGATCCTTATGTTTACTTATCCTCTCATCGGTAATTACGGTGTCAGTGGCAACTGTATGGAGTCCGATGCTGTTAAGGCAGAAGGTCTTGTGATCAGGGAGGCGTGTCCCAAGCCATCCCACCACTTAGGAAAGAAGACTATCTATGACCTTATGGAGGAAGAAGGCAAGCCCGGTATCGCAGGCGTGGACACACGTATGCTTACAATCAAGACTCGTGAGCATGGAACTATGCGTGCAGCCCTCATCAATGGCACTGACGATGGGGAGGAGGCAGTAAGACTTGCCCGTGCACAGAAGAGCATTTCCGATATTGATTTTATTTCACAGGTAAGTTGTCCGCAGCCTTTCAAACTGGAAAGCCCATTAAGGGATCCTGACAACCCGATCAATGTTGTGCTTGTGGACTGTGGTCGTAAGCTCAGTATTGAAAGGAGCCTGATGGCAAAGGGTATGGATGTAACTGTAGTACCAGGAAACTCATCCATTTCAACCATAGAATCCTATGACCCTGACCTCCTGTTCATATCAAACGGTCCAGGAGACCCATTGCAGGCACAGGATGCAATTTCCGCAGTTAAGCACTTCACAGGTGAACTGCCAATTGTAGGAATCTGTCTTGGTCACCAGATCATGTCCCTTGCACTTGGTGCAGAGACATACAAGCTTAAATTCGGACACAGGGGTGCAAACCAGCCTGTTAAAGACCTTGAGACAGGAATTGTACATATCACTTCCCAGAACCACGGTTTTGCAGTAGACGGCGACTCCTTTGAAGAGGCAGAAGTGGAAGTTACACAGTATAATACCAATGATAAGACAGTTGAAGGTATAGCACACAAATATCTGGACATGTTCAGCGTGCAGTACCACCCGGATGCACATCCAGGTCCAATGGATACTGAAAACCTGTTCTTTAGCAAGGTTCTCAAACTCGCAGGAGGAAAGAAATAATGCCAAAACGTGACGACATTAAGAAAATACTCCTGATAGGTTCAGGACCAATTATGATCGGACAGGCAGCAGAGTTCGACTTCTCAGGAAGTCAGGCATGCAAGTCCCTTAAGGAAGAGGGGCTGGAGGTTGTGCTTGTGAACTCAAACCCTGCAACTATCATGACAGACCCTGAAATGGCAGATGCGGTTTACATCGAGCCTCTTGAAGTGAAAGCTGTTGAGAGGATCATTGCCAAGGAAAGACCGGACGGCCTCATTGCAGGTATCGGAGGTCAGACAGGTCTTAATATTACCAGCGAACTTGCTGAAGCAGGAATCCTTGAGAAATATAATGTTAAGCTTCTTGGAACAAACCTTGAAGCCATCAAGAACACTGAAGACCGTGAACTGTTCAAACAGACCATGGAGAGCATTGGTGAAAAAGTCCCACGCAGCAAGGCAATTTCCACACTAAAGGAAGCAGAAGAGCTTATTGATGAGCTGGGTTTACCACTTATCATCCGTCCGGCATACACCCTTGGTGGTGCTGGTGGCGGAATTGCACACACAAAGGAAGAACTCCTTGAGATAACAGAAAGGGGTCTTCGCCGAAGCCGTATCAACCAGGTACTTATTGAGGAAAGTGTACTGGGCTGGAAGGAATTCGAGTACGAGGTAATGCGTGATGCAAATGACACCTGTATTGTAATTTGTAACATGGAAAACCTGGACCCAATGGGTGTTCACACAGGTGAGTCCATTGTAGTTACACCTTCACAGACCCTCAACGATGAAGAGCACCAGATGCTCAGGACTGCAGCTATCAAGATCATCAGGACATTCGGTATCGAAGGCGGATGTAACATCCAGTTTGCTGCAAAAGACGGCGAGTACCGTATTGTTGAAGTAAACCCACGTGTTTCACGTTCATCAGCCCTTGCTTCCAAGGCAACCGGTTATCCAATTGCCAAGGTTACAGCAAAGATCGCTATTGGAATGGCACTTGATGAGATCCTCAACGATGTAACAAAGAAAACACCGGCATCATTTGAGCCGACCATTGACTACATCGTCACCAAGATCCCCAGGTGGCCATTTGACAAGTTTGTCAATGCTGACAAGACACTGACAACCGCCATGAAGAGTACCGGTGAGGTAATGGCCATTGGACGCACCATTGAAGAGTCACTTCTCAAGGCCGTACGTTCCCTTGACATCAATATGGATCTTGGCACGGAAGAATGGTCTGAGAATGAAGTAAAGATGCTGCTTAAGACTCCTACAAGTGAGCGTCTCTTTGTAATGTACCATGCACTCTGCAATGGTTTCTCTATAGAAGAGGTTTCAAGACTGACAGGAATTGATATTTTCTTCATAAAGAAACTTAAGAACATCATTGACATGGAAGATACGATCAGAGAAGAAGGATTCTCAGGAGCGGTATCCGATGAACTTTTGCGTGAAGCAAAGCAGACCGGACTTACCGATGCACGCATTGCAGAACTTACCGGTAAGACCCGTGAGGAGATCAATGACCAGAGGCGTGCTGCAGGAATCAAACCTACATATAAGATGGTAGATACCTGTGCAGCAGAATTTGCTGCAGAAACTCCATATTATTACTCATGCTACGAGCAGATGTGTGAAGCTGATCCATCTGACCGCAAGAAGATAGTAATCCTTGGTTCCGGTCCTATACGTATCGGACAGGAATCGAGTTCGACTACTGTACTGTACACGCAGTGGCCGCTATCCGCGAGGCAGGAATTGAGGCTCATATCAACAACAACCCTGAGACTGTATCCACTGACTACGATACATCTGACAAGCTCTTCTTCGAGCCACTAACACTTGAAGATGTGATGAATGTCATCGATAAAGAGAATCCTGATGCAGTGCTTGTACAGTTCGGAGGACAGACCTCAGTTAACCTTGCACTCCCACTTGAAAGGGAGCTTAAGAGGCGCAGTGACCTTAAGACCGTGATCCTTGGAACATCACCTGAAGATATTGATGTTGCAGAAGACCGTGAGAAGTTCAATATCAGGATGAACAAGCTTGGAATAAACCAGCCGGATGCAGGTTATGCAACGTCACAGGACCAGGCAATTGAGATCGCTACAAGAATTGGTTACCCTGTGCTTGTCCGTCCTTCATACGTTCTAGGTGGACGTGCAATGGAGATTGTTTACGACCAGACAGACCTTGAACGCTACATGCGTGAGGCTGTAAAGGTATCTCCTGAACATCCGATCCTTATCGACGACTTCCTTGAGGGAGCTGTTGAAATAGATGTTGACGCAGTATGCGACGGCAAGGATGTGCTTATCGGGGCTATCATGGAACACATAGAGGAAGCTGGTGTGCACTCCGGTGACTCTGCATGTGTAATCCCACCACAGTCACTCTCAGAGGAAGTACTTGAAACAGTTCGTGATTATACCCGCAAGATCGCTCTTGCACTGAATGTTAAGGGTCTTGTTAACATCCAGATGGCAAAGAGAGGGGACAAGATATACGTCCTTGAAGCAAACCCACGTTCAAGCAGGACAATTCCGTTCGTATCCAAGGCTGTTGGATTGCCACTTGCAAAGATTGCAGCCCGTGTGATAATGGGTCAGACCCTGGAAGAGCAGGGATATTCAACATGCGATGAACCAAAGGTCAAACATGTTTCAGTAAAGGAAGTTCTCCTGCCATTCGACAAGCTTCCCGGAGCAGACCCACTTCTTGGTCCGGAGATGAAGAGTACCGGAGAAGTAATGGGTGTTGACTCTGATTATGGAAGGGCATTCTTCAAGGCACAGCTCAGTGCTGACAACCTCCTGCCGCTTACAGGAAAGGTCTTTGTATCTGTAAAGGATGAAGACAGGGCACAGCTCCTAGATGTTGCAGAAAAACTTGTAAGTGCTGGCATTGAACTGCTTGGTACAAAAGGTACTGCAGATGTCCTTTCACAACATGGTCTTGAAATGGGAACTGTCAAGAAAGTGCATGACGGCAGCCCGAATGTCATCGATATGATGCGCAGATACGAGGTTGCGCTGGTTATCAACACACCGGAAGACAAGCTTTCACGTGAGGACGGTTCAAGGATACGCCGTGCAGCGGTTGACTTCAAGGTACCTTATATCACCACAATTCAGGCAGCTATTGCAGCAGCCAACGCAATTGCAGCAATGAAGCAAGGTGAAGGCGAGGTTAAATCAATCAATGAATATCACAGGGATATGGCTTAAATCCCCGGATCCCCTTATTATTTTTCAGGATTAGATATTATGACAAAGAAAGTAGTACTTGCTTATTCAGGCGGGCTTGACACTTCAGTGTGTATTCCGCTGATCAAAGAGGAATACGGCTACGATGAGGTAATTACAGTTGCCGTTGATGTGGGACAGCCTGAGGATGATGTTAAACAGGCTACAGAGAAGGCACAGAAGATAAGTGACAAGCACTTTACCCTTGATGTGCGTGAGGAGTTTGTCAATGACTATATTTTCCCTCTTATCAAGGCCAATGGTGACTATGAAGGATACGTAATGGGTACATCCATTGCACGTCCGCTTATTGCCAAGAAAGTCGTCGAGATTGCAGAGAAGGAAGGAGCTGTTGCTCTTGCACACGGCTGTACCGGAAAGGGTAACGACCAGCTTCGTTTTGAAGCAGTTTTCCGCCTCACAGACATGGATGTCATAGCACCAATGAGAGACATGAACCTTACCCGTGACTGGGAAATTGAATATGCTAAGAAACACGGCATACCAGTAAGCGTAACAAGCGCAAAGCCATGGAGTGTTGACGAAAACATATGGAGCCGCAGTATCGAAGGTGGGAAGCTTGAAGATCCCGGATTTATCCCTCCTGAGGAAATCTACCAGTGGACCGTTTCACCTGAAGCTGCTCCTGAAGGCCAGATGCTTGTGATCGGCTTTGAGAACGGCGTTCCTGTTTCACTTGACGGTGAGAATATGAACGGTGTTGACCTTATCATCAAGCTCAATGAGATAGCAGGTTCCCACGGTGTTGGCAGGACTGATATGATAGAGGACCGTGTCCTTGGTCTTAAAGCCCGTGAGAACTACGAGCACCCTGCAGCCACTGTACTGCTCACAGCCCACAAAGACCTTGAGAAACTTGTACTCACAAGGGCAGAGCTGAAGTTCAAGAAAGGTGTGGATGAACAGTGGTCAGAACTTGCCTACTATGGCCTTGTTGACGAACCACTTTATGCAGACCTCAATGCTTTCATTGATAAGACGCAGCAGCGTGTAACAGGTACTGTGACCGTGAAACTGCACAAGGGCAGTGTCATTATTCTTGCACGTACATCCCCGTATGCACTCTACTCAGAAGACCTTGTGTCCTTTGACAGTGCAACCATCGACCAGAAAGATGCAGAAGGGTTTGCAAAGTACCATGGCTTCCAGGCAAGGATGTACAGAAAAGTTATTGAGAAGTGAGTTTTTATAGATTGTGTGCCGGAAGGCATGCATACTCTTTTAAGTTTTTAGCAATCAATCTTGTCCATTTACTGTTTTTGCTTTAGATTTTACTTACCGGTAAAACAAACAAGAATATGGCAACATAAAAAGATACTGAACATGTTGAAGAAATTAAGCAAAATATAACCTTGAAAATATTCATTACTATTGCCAGAACATATTGTTATATAAAAAGGTTATTTGTACAATATAGTTATAGAATCGAAAACGAATGAAAAATAAAATATTAATAAAGTATGCATAATTGTTAGCTTTTATTAATTGTTATTTTCATAAAAACAAATATAGCATCTTTAAATACTAGTTCTTTAATAAGTTATTATACAGTTGGGTCAAATAACATTTGGTTGCTGGTATTAAAATTTATCATATATTAGTGTAACTTTTGTAAGTTTGATTAATATACAAATGTTTATTGAGGTGCTAAAATTAAAAGCTGTCCACCTTCCAACCACATGAAGATGATTGCATGGAAGAAAGAGTAAGCCGGGAGAATACTGGTATCAATGATTTTTCAGTTTTAGCAGAAGAACATGATGAATTATTCTCATATTGTCGGGCAAACACTGAAGCATACAAGAAATTGTTCACAGATGAAATAACCATTGTACTGCAGGTAAATCCGAAGAATAAAAACATAATCGATGCCAATAAAATGGCATGTGATTACTACGGGTGGAGAAAAGAGGATATAAAATGGAAAATCTCACTGACATAACCATCTCAATTAAAAAATCAGAATTAACTGATCCTCTCAATCCTGACAATAAAATCAATTATTTTTTTTCCAGGCATTTAACTGCAGATGGACAAATCCGGGATGTTAAAGTATGCATCAGCCCTTTGATAGAAGATGAGGATTTTCAATTTTATGTAATTCAGGATATCACTGAAGAGAAAATAAGCGAAAACTAATGCAGCTTACTAATTTTTCCCTGTATAATTTCAGTGATCCTGTTTTCTGGACAGAATCTGACGGACATTTCTTTTACGTAAATAAAGCCGCATGCAGGCATCTGGGATACTCTGAAGAAGAACTCCTTACAATGAATGTACTGGATATAGATCCGGACTTTGGACCTGATATCTGGAAAAAGCACTGGAAAGAGATTGAAGAGAAAAAATCATTTGTTTTTGAATCCAGGCATCGGATTAAAAGTGGTGAGATAATTCCTGTTGAAATAACAGTAAATCACATGGACTACAATGAAAAGGAATACAACTGTGCTTTTGTTAAAGATATAACCGAGCGCAAGAAAATTGAAAAAGGGTTGCGTTTGACATCTTTTTCCCTGGAAAACTTTAGTGATCCTGTTCTCTGGACAAAAGAAAACGGAGACATCTTTTATGTCAATGAGGCTTCATGTAACCTTTTCTGTTATTCAAAAGAAGAATTCTTATCAAAATGTGTAATGGAAATAAATCCCCTGCTAACCATTGATAAATGGAAAGAGCACTGGAAAGAATTACAGGATAAAAAAATGCTTCATTTTGAAACTCTTAAAAAGACAAAAGCCGGAGAACTCATCCCTGTAGAAATAACAGCTAATTACATGAATTATGAAGGGAACGAATACAATTGTGCCATTATAAAAGATATCAGAAAGCTTAAAAGAACAAAAAAGAGATTGGAATTGGCATGTTTTTCCCTGGAGAATTTTGCTGAACCTGTTGCCTGGATAAATGATAAAGCTGAATTCATTTATGTCAATAAAGCTGCGTGTGAACTCCTTGGATACACGAAAAAAGAGTTACTTTCACTAACAGTATTTGATATATCATCATACCATACACCTGAACTCTGGGAAAAAAGATGGGAGAAGATTAAGAACAAAACTGAAAGTAGAATTGAAGCTCATTTTATTAAAAAATCAGGTGAAAATGTACCTGTCAGTATATCCTCTACTTACATGAATTATGAAGGAAAGGAATATATTTGCTCTTTTGCAACAGATATAACTGAAAGGAAGAAAGTTGAAAAAGATCTGCTAATGTCGTTCTTTGCACTTGAAAACTCTTTTGACTCTATATTCTGGATAAAATCCGACGGCCAAATATTCTATGTAAATAAAGCAGCTTGTGATCTGCTGGGATTTACAGAAGAAGAATTATTATCAATTTCAGTGCCGGATGTAAATCCAAATTTCACTTCCGAAACCTGGAAAGAACACTGGGAAGACATAAAATCAAAAAAGACTTTCTGCAGCGAATCAACCCTTTACACCAGATCAGGAGAGACACTGCCTGTAGAAATTACATCCAGCTATCTGAACTATGAAGGAGATGAATATCACTGTGCTTTTATCAGGGATATAAGCGAACGTAAAAAATCGGAAAAGGCACTGAGGGAAAGTGAAGAAAAACTCATTTCGATGGTAACTAACATTGCTGATGTAATTGCCATTGTTGATAAGGATGGAATTAACAGGTACAAAAGCCCAAATGTAGAGAAATGGTTCGGATGGAAACCAGAAGAACTTGTTGGCAACTGTGCATTGGACCTGATGCATCCTGATGACTTTACAAAAGTACAGAAAGCACTCTTTAGCATATACAGTAAGCCAAAAGCCAGCACAAACATAGAAGCAAGATACCGTTGTAAAGATGGTAATTATAAATGGACTCAATTTACAGCTATAAACCTTTTTGATGAGCCGGCAATAAATGGATGCCTTGTAAATTACCATGATATTTCACAACGCAAGGCATCAGAAAAAGCCCTGCTTGAAAGTCAGGCACAGTTGCGCTCATTAGTTGATACAGCACCGGACCTTGTATGGCTAAAAGATAAAAAAGGTGTATACCTTGCCTGTAATACACGATTTGAAAGCCTTTTTGGTGCAAAGGAAACAGAAATTGTAGGAAAAACAGATTATGACTTTGTTGACAAAGAACTTGCAGATTTTTTCATAGGTACGGACAAAAAAGCAATCGAAAGTGGCAAACCAATCTCTTTTGAAGAAGAATTAACGTATGCTGACGATGGACATAAAGAATGTCTTGAGACCATTAAAAGCCCAGTGAACGACAAAAATGGACAATTGTTAGGGGTACTGGGTATTGCCAGGGATATAACCCAGAGGAAGAAATCAGAAGAAGAGTTAAAACTGGCAAGCTTCTCACTGGAAAATTCCAGTGATGCTGTTTTCTGGATGGAAAGCAATGGACGGATATTCTACGTTAACGAAGCTGCATGTAAGCTTCTGGGATATTCGAAGCAAGAACTACTCTCTTTGTCAATACCTGACATCAATCCTACATTCACGCAGGAAAGCTGGAATACACACTGGGAAAAAATGAAACTTGGCAGGAAGTATCATATTGAAACAAAACTACGCACAAAAACTGGAAAAATGTGCCCAGTTGATGTTACCTCTGCCTACATGAATTACAAGGGGAAGGAATACGACTGTGCATTTGTAAGGGACCTTACTGAACGCAAAAAGTATGAGAAAGAGCTTATTGAAAGTGAAGAGAAAATGCGGTTATTTGTTGAGCATGCACCGGTTGCAGTTGCAATGTTTGACCGTCAGATGCACTATATACTAGCCAGTAAACGATGGATAAGCGACTATTTTCTTGAAGGGAAGGAAATTATTGGAAAGTCCCATTATGACATTTTCCCGGAAATACCGGACGAATGGAAAGATATGCATCGCAGGGCCATGAAAGGAGAGTCCATCCCTGTCAAAGTTACCCCATTTGAGAGGGCCGATGGAAGAATTCAATGGGTACACGGGGAAGTGAAACCATGGAAAAAAGCTGATGGGACTATTGGAGGTATCAGCCTTTTCTCTGTGGATATTACTGAACGCAAAAATGCTGAGATTAAGTTACTTGAAAGTGAAGCACAATTAAGGTCACTGGTTGATACAGCACAGGATCTTGTATGGCTTAAAGATGTTAATGGAGCATTTCTTGCCTGCAATACCAGATTTGAGAGTCTCTATGGTGCAAAGGAAGCAGAGATTGCCGGAAACACTGACTATGATTTTGTTGACAAAGAGACTGCAGATTTTTTCAGAGGGATGGATAAGAAAGCAATTGAATCCGGTGGCTCAATCATATTTGAAGAACTGGTCACCTACGCTGATGGACATAAGGAATATCTGGAAACTATCAAAAGTCCTGTGCATGATGCAAATGGGAAGTTGATAGGGGTACTTGGCGTTGGCAGGGATGTAACCCAAAGGAAAAAATCGGAAGAAGAACTAAAAAAGGCAAGCTTTTCACTGGAAAATTCCAGTGATCCGATATTCTGGAAAGGAAAGGAAGGTGAAATACTATATGTTAACAAAGCTGCATGTAACCTTCTTGACTATTCTAAAGAAGAACTTCTCTTAATGTCGGTCTTTGATATTTGTCCTGAAGCTACAAAAGACACCTGGGATCAATACTGGAATGTAATTAAGCGTGACAACATCGGCAGAGGTGAAACAAAGCTGCGCACCAGAACAGGTAAAATGTGTCCTGTGGAAGTTGTTTCCAATTATATGAATTATGAAGGAAAGGAATATGAGTGTTCCTTTATGCGGGATCTCACTGAACGCCATAAATATGAAAAAGCTCTGGAAGAGGAAATAAAAGAGCGTCGCAGTCTTATGGAACAATCAAAAGATGGAATTGTAATTCTTGATTCAAACGGAAAAGTTTTCGAGGCTAACCAGGCGTATGCCATCATGCTTGGCTACTCCATGGAAGAAATGCAATCACTCCATGTATGGGATTGGGATTTCAACTACTCCAGGAAACAACTCATAAACATGTGCAGGACTGTAGATGAAAATGGAGTTCATTTAGAAACACGCCAGCGCCGCAAAGATGGGAAAGTCATTGATGTGGATATTAATTCCAATTCCGTACAAATTGGAGAGAAAAATGGTATTGTGCATATGCAGGGATATAACACAGAGGAAAAAAGAAGAAAATGAACTCATTGAAGCTAAACTGACCGCTGAAGCTGCAAGCAGGGTTAAGGATGAATTCCTTGCAACTATGAGTCATGAATTAAGGACACCTCTGAATTCCATACTTGGTTTTTCAGATATACTGCAGAGTGAATCTTTTGGAGAGCTTAACCAAATGCAGGCAGAATACCTCACTTATATCACAAAAAGTGGAAAACACCTTCTTGAAATAATAAATAATATCCTCAATCTTGCAAAAGCTGAAGCCGGGGAAATGAGATTGGATTATGAGATATTCTACATAACTGAAGTACTGGATGAGATTAAAATGATGCTGGAGCCCATTGCAGCAAAAAAGAATGTTAAGCTTGATTTTGTATCAGAAATTCCGATAGAAATGATGGAAGCTGATAAAACTAAATTTAAGGAAATATTCTACAACATAATCAGTAATGCAATTAAATTTACCCCGGATAAAGGCAGTGTTGAAGTCGATTTTAGAAAACTTAACGGTTCACTCTACATAAGTATAAAAGATACGGGAATCGGAATCGCAAAAGAAGATATAGAAAAATTATTCCATCCATTCACACAGTTAAACCCATACCTCAAGCATGAGTATGAAGGCACAGGACTTGGACTTGCAATTACAAAAAAATTCATTGAAATGCACGGTGGCAGCATTGCTGTCACAAGGGAACCCGGAAAGGGAAGCAACTTCATATTTTCAATTCCCATTGAAGCAAAATACAATGATTTGAATTAAATATTTTCAATAAGCACCTACCCGAATTCAGGAATAGGCTTACAAAGCTATAAATAGTGTGCACACCACACTTATTTTATAGAGTGGATCGCCTATCATGTGTTCCGGGAAAGAAAAAGAAAAAATTCCCTCTTCTGAGTGTGGATTAAGGTCTGTTGATACAGACGAAGACGGGATAATTCTAATCGGGCCAGACGCAACAGTTTCTTATAAAAATGCTTTCTGGGACTATTTTGCACTGCAGGATTATTTACAAATCTTCGAACACGACAGGAAAACTGGCAGACTTAAAATAAAAGCAATTGAACCTGATGATTCTCAATGGAACTCAGTAATCAAAGGAGTCAGAGATGTCATAGGTGGAGCGGAAGAGTCATTTGTTCATGAATTCTGGCAGGAGTATGAAGAAGGAAAACAATGTTTTCTGTTAAAAGCAGAGGCTGTTTCTGGAGAGTATCCTACAGGCGTAATCCTGCAGACAATTAATGTTAACAAAAGAAAAAAAACTGATCCTGAATTTCCGGAACTACAAAAATATATCTGTTCATTACTAAACAGTCTTCATCTTGTGGGAATTTTACTGGATACAAAAGGAACGTTGGTATTTGGAAATAATTATTTTCTGAACTTAACAGGGTATAAAACAGAAGAAATAATTAACAAAATTTGGTTTGATATTTTTCTTCCTGCAGAAGTAGTTTCTAAAACACAAAATGTTTTTCAGGAAACTATCAGAAAGGATAATATACCCATTCATTATAAAAATGAAATTCTTACAAAAAATGGAGATCTCAGATTAATATCATGGAACAATTCTGCTATAAAGGGAATAAATGGAAAGATCAATTACATAGTCAGTATAGGGGAAGATATAACAGAACACAGCTTAGCAGAAAAGTCACTGTTAAGCAGTAAAGGACAGTTAAGAACCCTGGTAGATACCATTCCTGACCTGGTGTGGCTTAAAGACATTAATGGCGTGTACCTGATATGCAATCATGAATTTGAGAGATTTTTTGGTGCAACTGAAGACGAGATTGTGGGAAAGACAGATTATGATTTCGTTGAAAAAAAGCTTGCTGATTTTTTTACACAAAGAGACAGGGATTCAATTAAAGCCGGCATACCAACAATAAATGAGGAAGAAGTAACCTATGCAGTTGGAGGCAAAAAAGTATTTCTTGAGACTATTAAAAGCCCTATGTTTGATGAAAATGGGGATCTTATAGGAGTTCTTGGTGTCGGAAGAGACATAACTCAAAGAAAATGCGATGAAGAAGAACTTAAAAAACGAGAACTACAGCTTGAAACTGCACAGAAAGTCGGACATTTTGGAAGCTGGCACTTTAATCTTAGCACAGGAATGGTTGATGCTTCAGAAGAGGCACTCAGAATATATGGAACTGAGAAAAAAGAGTTTACAATTAAAGCTATTCAGAAAATACCTTTGCCTGAATACCGCTCTTTACTGGACAGGGCATTGGGTGATCTTGTAGCTGGAAAAGCAAAGTATGATGTTGAATTTAAAATTAAGCGCCCAAAAGATGGTCAGATAAGAGATATACACTCTGTAGCTCAATACTTTGCTGAACAAAACCTGGTTGTTGGAACAATCCAGGATGTTACTGAACAGAAGATAGCCGAAAACAGGTTGATAGAAAGTGAAGCACTCCTGAATGAAGTTGGCAGGATAGCAAAAATTGGCGGATGGGAATTTGATGTCCAAACAGGAAAAGGAACCTGGACTTCAGAAGTTGCAAGAATACATGAAGTGGATCCTTCTAAACCTTCAAGTGTGGAGTTCGGATTGAGTTTTTATCCTTCAGACTCAAAAGAGATTATTGAGCAAGCCATTAAAAATGCTATTGAGAAAAATGAACCCTACGACCTTGAACTTGAACTTGTTACAGCAAAGGGTAACCGTAAATGGGTGAGGACGATTGGCAAGCCCGCTTCAAGTGATGGGAAAGTTGTAAAAATTACAGGCTCATTCCAGGATATAACTGACAGGAAACAGGCAGAACTTCAGGTACAGGAAGAAACTATTAAAAAACGTGTGCTAATAGAGCAATCAAATGACGGAATATTAATCCTTGACGCAAAAGGCAAGATTCTGGAAGCAAATCAGAAATATGCAGAGATGGTGGGACGGCCACATGAAGAAATAAAAGGCTTGCATGTGTGGAGCCTTGATAATAACCTGACAAAGGAAAAAATAATCAAAGACCTCCAGAACATTGACAAAAACGGGGAAACTATCGAAACTCAAATTCTTCGTGTAGATGGATCGTTGCTTGAGGTTGAAATTAGCTCCAATGGAGTGATTTTCAACGGGGAAAAACTAATTTTTTCAGTTTGCAGGGATATAACTGAAAGAAAACTGGCTGAAAAAGAGTTAGTACTGGCAAAAATCGAAGCAGAAAATGCAAGCAGGGCAAAATCTGAGTTCCTTGCAACAATGAGCCATGAGCTACGCACACCTTTAAATTCAATTATGGGTTTCTCACAAATGATAAATGATGAAGCAATTGGAGAATTGAATGAGAAACAAAGCCAGTATATATCTTATGTTGTAAAAAGTGCCAGCCACCTGCTGGAACTTATTAATGATATCCTTGATCTCTCAAAAATCGACGCTGGCAAAATGGAGATATTTTACGATAAATTCAATATTGTCGAACTGATTGATGAAACAGTAACTTCAATGCTGCCTGGTGCAAAGAAGAAGAATATTGAAATCAAAAGTGAAATACACCCGGATAATGTGGAAATCCGGGCTGACAGGAGAAAAATGAAAGACGTGCTGTTTAATCTGCTTTCAAATGCTGTGAAATTTACACCTGAAAATGGTAATGTAAATGTCCGATTACTCCGGAATGAAGATAAAATAAAAATATCAGTTCAGGATACAGGAATAGGTATTGAAGAAAAGCAATTGCAGCATATTTTCGAACCATTTAAACAGGTTGATACTTTTCTAAACAGGAAATACGAAGGTACCGGACTTGGTCTTGCTCTGGTAAAAAAGTACATTGAAATGCACAATGGAACCATCAGTGTGGAGAGTGAAGCCGGGAAGGGAAGCATTTTCACATTTGAAATGCCAAGGATTTAAGCAGACATCAGCATATTCTCAAGAATAATAGCTTATATACTGGAAAGTTTATTAAAAGAATTAAATTAATCACGTTTTTATTGTGGATAATAAAGACATGCACCTAAGAAGATGGTTGATTTCATGAAAAAAGAACAGAATCACTTTAAAAACCCCGAAGATAATTTTACTATCTTTAAAGAAAATGATATCTGGCTTAAATGTTCACTGAAAAATGAGAACACCTACAGGATTCTGTTCGAAAATAACGATTTTCCTGTACTCTGTATAAATTCCCTGAATTCTGAAATTATTAATGCAAATGAAGCAGCCAGTGAATTTTACGGGTTGGAGTATGAGGAGATTACAAAGAAAAAACTGAGTGACATTGATACATATTATACAGAAAAGGAAAAGGTAATAAAAAATAATTATCCTGACAGGGAAAACTGCTATTTTTCCAGACACTTACTTTCAAATGGTAACTCCTGCGAAGTAAAAGTCTGCTTCAGTCAGGTTATAACCGGATCAAATCCTGTACAATATTACGTAGTAAGAAATGCTGCTGACAGCAAAAATGAAGAAGAAAAACAACAGCTTTCAACTTTTTCACTGGAGAACCTTATTGATGCTGTTTTCTGGATAAAACCAGACGGACAGTTTTTTTACGTTAACAAGGCTGCCTGCTCAAACCTGGAATATTCCCGGGAAGAACTCATGTCAATGAAAGTGTATGACATTGACCCGGACCTTAACATGGAAATCTGCCAAGAACACTGGAAGAAAATAAAGGAGGCAGGATCTGTGAAATTCCAGACAAAACATTGCAGTAAATCAGGACGAACTTTTCCGGTTGAAGTAATAATCAGCTATATGAACTGTAATGGCAACGAGTACAGTTGTGCTGTTGCAAGGGATTTAACAGAAAGAGTAAAAGCTGAAGAGGCACTTGAAGCCGAAGCTGTCAAAAGACGTATACTTATTGAGCAATCTGCTGACGGTATAGTTATCCTCGATGAAAATGGAAAAGTGTTTGAGGCAAACAAAAGATATGCGGACATGCTTGGTTATACACCTGAAGAAATGCTCTCTTTACATATCTGGGACTGGGATACAGAGTACACCCGTGAACAATTATTAGAAATGATCCGGCTTTCTGACAGCGTTGGAGTTACTCATGAAACCAGGCAGCTCAGAAAAGACGGAACAATGCTTGATGTGGAGGTAAGCGGGAATGCAGCCACATTTGGCGATCAGAAACTGATCTTCTGTGTGTGCAGGGATATTACGGAAAGAAAGCATGCAGAAGAAGCACTCATCATGGCAAAAAAAGATGCAGAAGAGGCAAGCATGAGCAAGAGTGAATTTCTTGCTACTATGAGTCATGAATTAAGAACACCGCTTAATTCAATAATCGGTTTTTCGGACATGATGCTTGAAGGAATTGCAGGGGACCTGACAGAAATGCAAGCAGAATACTTAAAACATGTTTCAAAGGGTGGAAAACATTTACTGGAACTGATTAATGATATACTTGATTTCTCAAAAGTTGAATCCGGTAAAATGGAGCTCGAATATGACACATTTTCTGCCGTAGAAATAACCCAGGAGGTAATAAACGTAATAGAACCTCTGGCAGCTGAGAAAAATATCTCAGTTGATTTTACCAGCAATGATGAAATGAAAATCCTTGCAGACAGAATGAAATTCAGGCAAATACTTTACAACCTGTTAAGTAATGCAATTAAATTTACACCTGCAAACGGATCAATAAAAATTGACCTGAAACCCACCGATGAAATGATCCAGATACGTATTACTGACACCGGTATAGGTATTTCCAATGAAAACAAGCCCAAATTGTTCCAGCCTTTTAAACAACTGGATCAATACAAAACTCGCAAATATCCAGGTACCGGCCTTGGACTGGCTATTGTTAAAAAATACGTTGAAATGCACGGTGGAAATATATGGGTTCAAAGTAAACCCGGAAAGGGTAGTACTTTTGCATTTGTTATTCCGGTTGAACCTGAAATTGCCTGTTAAAGTATCATTTAAGATTTTTCTTTAACAGCCTAGCAGTATGTTTCCTGTAAAATGATTCGGTTGCAAATGCTGAAATCACCATGAAGACCAGTATGAGTATGCTTTTTGGGGAATTAATCAGAGTGTACCATATTAATGTTGCAAGAGCAAGAAGACAAACTATTATCCCTGTTAAAGATATCCACCTGACACTTCCTGTTTTTTTGGAGAGACGAAGATTTGCTGCGTTCACAGCTCCGAAGATAAGTAAGAAGCCTGCACTTCCCATTAATGAAATACTTGACAGATCAAACAGGTTAGCTACGATTAATGTAAGAACAGATGTGATAAGAAGGCCCTCAATAGGACGGTTCCATATTTTCTCTTCCAGCACTTCAGGCAATTCACCATCTTTTGCTATGATATAGCTTACACGGGATGCACCATAAAGTGTAGCATTTATTGCAGATGTAGTAGAAAGAAGCGCTGCAACCACGATCAGCTGGAAGCCGGAATTACCAAGGAAAGGTTCTGCAGCAACCGCCAGGGCATAGTCCTGCTGCTGTACAATGGTGTCAGTTGAAACACTTGAAACTGTAACGTAAGCTATCAGAACATAAAGTATGATAACAAATACAACAGCTGAATAATATGCCCGGGGAAGTGTCTTTTCCGGGTTTTTGATATCTTTTGCCGTATTTGCAATGAGTTCAAATCCCTCATATGCCAGGAAAATAATCATACCACCGGCCACAAGCTGGAAAATACCGGTATCAAATGAAAGACTTACAGGATGGGATCGAATGCTCCACATGCCACCTGCTATGAATATGGTCAGAATTGCAATCTTAAAGGCAACGATCCATTCCTCGGACTTTCCTACAACTTTTGAACCTATGATATTGACCAGTGTCATTAAAATGATAATCCCGCTGATTAGACCATGTCTTGCAACTGACTGCATTGAACCTGAAAAGAATGTTGAACCATAGCTTCCAAAAGCATATGCATACAGAGAGAGCATAACAACATAACTGATCCACAAAAGAATGTTCAGACCACCGGTAATCAGACCGGAACCAAAAGCCTGGTTCAGGAACTCTACCGTACCTCCTTCTGAAGGATAGCGTACAGAAAGTTTGGCATATGAATATGATGTGATCAGTGCCACAAGACCTGCAAGAGCAAAAGCAACAGGCGTTGCACCCTGACCAAGTTCAACTGCAAGTCCCAGAACTGCAAAGATTCCTCCACCAACCATACCTCCGATTCCAATTGATACAGCTGACAGGTAGCCTATACTTTTTCCTGAAGAACTGTCACTCATAATTCTACCTCATCACATAAGCTTCTGGTTTTCAGTATCCTCCTTGAATGCTTCCTGTAAGCCCATTCAACTACAAAACACAGTACAAGGACTATGGAGAAAACAATCAGTGTACTTATTGAATTGAGTATCTCATAGTAGATAAGAATACAGAAAAATGTTACACTGCTTAAAAGAGATGCCCATATAAGATAGCGTTTTGCACCTGTTTCATCAGACAAACGCAGGTGAGCAGCATTAACTGCTACGTATATCACCAGAAGTGATGCACTTGCAAGCATACCGACGCCTTCCAGATTTAAGAGATTCGTGCAGATTATCACAAGACCTGATGTAATAAACAAACCCTCTGTACTGCGGTCCCACACTTTCCTCTCAAAGAATTCGGGTAATTCACCTTCCTTTGCTATCAGGTAACTTACATTTGCACCACCGTAAAGGGATGCATTGATAGCTGAGGCCGTTGAGAAAAGAGCAGCAATTGCCATTATTGTAAAACCAGCATTACCCAGGAAAGGTTCTGCTGCTGCCGCCAGGGCATAGTCCTGGGCAGTTGAAATATCTGACATTGAGAGGTTTCCGATTACTGCAAAACTTACCAGAACATAAATACATATGACTATAAGAACACTCAGGTAGAGTGCCTTTGGTAGGGTTTTTCCCGGATCTTCCATGTCTTCTGCTGCGTTGGTGATAAGCCCGAAACCCTGGTAAGCAAGGAAAACAATTCCGGCACCAAACAGGATCTCAGAATTTGCAGGGAACTGTGAAACTGAAAGATTAGCAGGGTTCATAAAAAACAAACCTGATATTGCAAAGAGCAGCAGAATCCCTACTTTTACCGACACTATGAAGAGTTCTGACTTTCCAACGGCTTTTGCACCTATGAAATTGATTGCTGTGAAAACTATGATTATCGCTGTGGCAAATACGTTTACCCAGATTGAAGCAGAGTCTGCCGGCAGGAAAGTTACTGCGTAAAGGGAAAATCCTTTTGCATACAATGCAAGGCCGAACACGTAACTTATCCATAATAACAGATTTAGTCCACCGCTGAGCAGGCCATCACCATAACCCTGTATAAGAAACTCTACTGGCCCGCCTGCCGAAGGATACCTGACTCCAAGCTTTGCGTAAGAATAGGTACTAAGCAGGGCTATTGCCCCTGCTATAATGAAGGAAACATAGACAGCATTTCCTGATATCTGCGTTGCTGTTCCGAAGATGGAGAAAATTCCTGCACCTACCATGGCATCAACACCTATTGATGTGGCTGACCACAGTCCCATTGATTTGCTTTCAGTCATCTGAATCCCAGTGTCTTTTTTGTGAACTGTTATAAAAGTTAATCCCCCGGTTGGTTTTTTATAATAGCAGTAAAGCCGGAAAACTAAACAATCTAATAATTTCAGATGTTTAAGTTAAAAAATAAACCATATCAGTAAATACCCATAAAAAGTATAAATATATATAATAATTGTTGAATACATCTTTCATTAATAACAACCCTGACGTTAGAAGGAGAGATTTTTTCTGCCTGACTCTCAAAACAGTGATGAACAATACAGGAAACTTTTTACTGAGATACCAATCTCTACAATGATCCACGATATAAACAGTGGTGAGATCATTGATGCAAATCCTGCAGCTTACACTTCTTTTGGCTATTCTTCACTTGAAGAGTTACAGGCAAATGACATCTGGTCTGAACCACCTTATTCAATTACCGATGCACAGGAATGGATCAAAAAGGCTATTTCAAAAGGACCTCAGGAATTTGAATGGGCCCATAAAATAGCAGGTGGGGAAATTATGTGGCTTTACGTCAGGCTTAGTCCTGTTGTCATTAATGGTGTACAGAGAGTCATGTCAGCATCCATTAATATAACTGAACGAAAGAAAGCTGAACAGGCTCTGCAGGAAAAAACTAAGGAACTGGAAAAAAGTCACGAACGGTTCATTATGGCAGTCAATGGTTCCCAGGATGGTATATGGGACTGGGACATGCTAACTAATGAAGTCTTCTTCTCTTCCAGATGGAAGGAAATGATAGGATATAAGGAGCATGAGCTTGAGAATTCCTTCTCTGCTTTTGAGGAAAGAATCCATCCTGAGGATAAACAAAGAGTGATTGATCAACTTGAAAAATACCTGAGAAAAGAAATACCTGAATACAAAGTTGAATTCCAGCTTGAACATAAGGATGGAAATTACACCTGGATACTTGCCAGAGGTACAGCCCAGTGGGATGAAAATGGTTTGCCCTATAGAATGTCAGGATCTCATACTGATATCACAGAACGTAGGATGTCAGTTATGGAATTACAGAGAAAGGAAGTCCAGCTACGTACTGCCCAAAGTGTTGGAAGTATCGGAAGCTGGGAGTTTGACTTGAATTTCCGTAAAGTCGATGCATCTGAGGAAGCAAGAAAAATTTACGGGATTGAAGAGAAGGAATACAATGTTGATGAAATACAATCGATACCACTTCCTGAATACCGTCCGATTCTCTTAGAAACAATGAAAAACCTGCTTGACAAAAACATTCCCTATGATGTGGAATTTAAGATTAAAAGACCTAATGATGGTGAAATTCGCTATATACACTCAGTTGCAGAATATTTTGCTGAAAGAAACGTAGTTATCGGGACAATTCAGGATATTACAGAAAGCAAAAAAAATGAGATGGCTCTTATTCAGGCTAAAGCACTGGCTGAAGAATCAAATCAGATTAAATCGGAATTCATTGCAAACATGAGCCATGAACTTCGAACACCTCTCAATTCAGTTATTGGTTTTTCCCAGATACTAAATGAAAAAATCTATGGGAATTTGAATGAAAAACAAATACGTTATGTTTCCAATATACTCAAAAGTGGTACTCACCTGCTGGAATTGATTAACGATATACTGGATATTTCAAAGATAGAATCCGGCAATATGGATTATGAACCTGAGATAATAAATATCCAGGAAGTAATTAATGAAATTGTTGTGTTAATGGATCCATTAATCAAAGAGAAAATGCTAGATTTTGAAGCCAGCATAGAAAATGGTAATCCTGATGTGAAAGCTGACAAAACTAAAATCAAGCAGATAGTTTACAATCTTCTCAGTAATGCAATCAAGTTTACACCTGAAAAAGGTAAAGTATGGCTTGATTCTAAAACTATAAACGGTAAAGTCCGGATTTCAGTATCTGATAATGGTATAGGTATTCCCTTTGAACAGCAAAAAGTTATATTTGATCCATTCAAGCAGGTGAATTCGGCGTCAAACCGCACCCATGGGGGAACCGGACTTGGACTTGCAATTGTCAAATATTACGTTGAAATGCATTCCGGGGAGATACAGGTCGAAAGTGAGCCCGGTAAAGGAAGTACCTTCACTTTTACATTACCTGTTGATTTTTAGTTCAGCTTTGAAAGCAAAAGTGAGCCTTGGTTCTGCCTGGAAAAGAAGTCTCTACACTGCCATCAGGCTTTCAGTTGAACATAAATACTGTTTTGAAGTCTTACGCCCACAACAAGGACAATAATAAATTGTGTTTGACTGGATTTTCAAACATTTTAACGGAGTCTTACAATTAGTACAAAAATTGGATATCCATCAATTCCATAGATCTGCCTCCTATCCTGAATGAGTTTCTAATCACTCATTTTTAATTAATTCAAGTTAACTTCGATATCTGTTTGGCCCCCTCATGTTGAAAGTATCGAGTTTAACCGGTTTTGGTGAATACAAACATTTGTTTGGCAAATTACTTATAATTTGTGTATTCAGCAAATATTTTTTATCAGTATCTTAGAACAAAAAAATCTATCAGAAAATAGAATTAGTAATACAAAATACCCGATTATCAGTGGTAACAAAACAATACAGCAGCCGCCTAAGGCGGCATATTCCAACGCGGCTGCACAGAAAATAAATACAAAGACGATTGCATTTATACTGAAAGTTCTATAGAAATCCTGCGAGGAAAGTATTCCAGCGTACTATACAATTATTTTCTTTTTTATTTTGGGAAAACGCCGGCTTTGCCGGACCTTCGGGATCAAACAGGTTACTCATGACTTACAATAAATCAGTCGACAAACTTCCTTTAAGTTTTTAATGACACGATTTCTATAGATAAAAAAAGAGCATATTGGCTAAATGAAAAAAACTACAAGAGGAATAGATAAGTGTGGTGGGCATGATGAGATTCACAACCCAGATGATGTTTGTGGATACAGTCTTCAGAAATGGAGACGTCATGTTAAGATAAGGAAATCCAATGTCTTTGAAGTCTATGTTACAGATAAGGAGATTCGAGAGGCTTATGAAAGCTATCCGATGATTTGAAACCTATCTAAAAACTATTGATGTATTCAGGAAATCGACTGTTTCATATTCATAAAATGCTGAAGACCTTTGATTAACGTAATATTGTAGTAGATGGAGAGGTAGCACGTTATCCATCAGCCGCGTTCTCATCGGGGACAAAGAAGACTTTCCAGATATATTTCCCGTCCTCTTTCATTACTACACTGAAAAGTATTGGCAAGGTTTATGGATACTATTACTATGCTAAGAAATTAAGGCATAATCGTGTATATGCAAAGACCATCCGCAAGTGGCATCTGAACTTAATGCTCAGCGGGAGTTACTGAAAGTTTAGCAGACTTCATACAGGGTAGAACACCTGCTACTGTAGGAAGTGCTCATTATCTTAACAAGGTTCAACAATCGAAGGAAGCGTATAGAAAAATAGTTGGGAATTTTGGGGTTTGAAAAAAAGTAAAATTATGAATCGAAGTGCTATTTTCTTTAGAACAGGATGCTGAAGCTAATTAAAGATTTATTATGAATACTCATGTTGTAGAAAGGTTGGAAAGCCTTTAAATGAATCATGCATTAATTTGAATGATAAAAATGAAGAAGATATTCATATCAGGAAGCAAAAGAGTCTGATTTTGATGATGTGATGCGCGTAGAAAAAGAAGCATTTGGTTATGAGAAGGAAGCGATCTTAGTATCTGAACTACTTGAAGATAAAAGCAGCACCAGTTTTATCCTTGTTGGCTTTCAAGAACAATGAGGCAGTTGGACATATTTATTTACAAAAGCAACTTTAAATGGAAAAGCATCTCCGTTATTTACCTTCTTGCTCCACTTGCAATAAAACCACAACATCAAAAACAAGGAATTGGTGGGATGTTAATTAATGAAGGTTTGAAAACTGAAAGAAATTGGCGCTGAAATGATATTTGTTCTCAGGCATGAAAGCTATTATCCAAAATATGGATTTAAAACAGGAATGCAGGAAGGCTGTAGGCTTTGCAGCGCCTTATCCTATTCCTGAAGAGCATGCAGGTGCATGGATGTATATCTAAGCTCAGAATCTGTTGATGGAGTTAAGGGAAGAGTTGTTTGTGCGGATGCTTTGAATTAAGCCGGAGCATTGAGGAGTGAGATTTTCTGTATGTTTGTAGTGAATGCTGCAATAGTAGTTCAGCCGAATGCTCATGTTAGGGAAGGCTGGAGATGTGGGAGACAGTTTAAAACGAAAATGAATTCATTTCCAAAATAATTTATATTTGGATGTGACCTGCATTCTATGTGCAAGTCACTCCACATATCGCATATTAGAGTTTGTTCTTCTGAAAATGTAGAACGCATAACCGTATTCATCCGGAAGTTCTCTGAAGAGCTTAATCTCTTTTCTGTTAAACTCAAGTATCATTTCTGCCTCAGCGTTTCCTTTATAGTTATCACTTATTTCATCAACTCTTTTTCCAGATTATCATAAAACTCGTACCAGACAGAAACCGGCAGTTTAAAGTTATCAATGATATCGTATCCTACTGCCGTGATAACTTTTTCAGTGTCAGGTATGTTCATTATACCAGGATATATTTCCTTCCAGAATTCAACAACTTCAGAAGGTTCGTCTGTGAACCATGTGTTCTCCTGTCAATGCCATATAGCCACCATCTTTTAGGAACTGTTTCCAGTAGCTGATTCCTTTCTCAAGACCGAGGATAAAGATAGAGCCTTCTGCCCAGATGACATCAAATTCTTGCTTCAAAAGGCAGGTCATCCATGGAAGCACAAACTGTGGTAATCCTCTCATCAACTCCTTCTTTTGCTGCATTTTCCATCAATTTATCCAGAAAAGGCTGGTAAATGTCAGTTGCAGTGACATGACAGTCCTTGCAGATACTGGCAAGGTGTATTGTCTGCATACCGACACCACATCCAATATCAAGTATCTTAGCACCTGCGGGAAGGGAAGAAAGCATATTAAATGCCTTTTCGGTACATTCATTACTACCCGGCCCCGTCTGGGTAATCCATCAAATATCTCAAAGATTGGTGATTCCGATTCCAATTCCATATTTGCACCTGTATTCATCATTTATTTTTCTTGATATAAATATGTAAAAAAGTCAATATGAGTTTTTGGCAATTACATTGGCAATTGCATTGATACTTACAAATTTATATGTTCAAGCAGTGATTCTTAATATCATGCAGAGTAGATAACAATTTTCACTTTACGATAAACTGAAAAGTAGTGAAAAGATGGATGAAAAATTACTTGCAAATATCGGTTTGAACAAATATGAAAGAACCGTTTACTGGACGCTTTTTGAAAAAGGAGAGCTGGAAGCAAGTAAATTATCACAGTTATCACGAGTTCCCATTGAAAGATCTATGAGGTCTTGAGTGATTTGAACAACTATGGTCTTGTGGAAATAAAACCTTCAAGACCACGAAAATACAGAACTGTTGAGCCCAAAATTGCTTTTGAAGCTATGTATAAATTAAGAGAAGAAGAAGCACTCAATGAGCTAAAACTACTCAGGGAAGCATTTACTGAAATTGAACGGCAACTTTCCAATGACGATTCTCCAAAGCATGTTGAAACAATATTCTGGCCTGATAAGTTCCATGATGATCATGAACTAAAAGAGACAGTTAATTCATTTTTTGAGGAAATTGAACATGAAATATGTGTTGTTACTCCCAGTAAGTATAAACCAGGAGTATCAGCACAATATGATGATTCAATGTCAGTATTCAGCAAGGCTTACTTAAATTTGGCACAGAGTGGCATTCATGTTAAAATTCTGGATTCCCACTCCCAACTGTTACCGTCAATAAAAGAACTTGTTGCTTCAATAGAAGATGAATCCGTCATAAATAATTTACAGAAATTCATGGAAATAAGAATTCTGGAAACAAAGCATGATTTCGTGATCTTTGATTCAAAGACTCTCTTGCTTGATATTGAAGATCAGATCAATACGGGCACAAGTCTTGGTATGACACAAATTCATGATGAGGCATATACAAAGCGCTTCAAAGCTAAATTCTACGACCTCTGGACCAAGGGGGAGCGATTCAATATCACATAAACTGATCCAGGTTATGAGCTTCTTACTGATGCTTGCTAGTTTGTAACCTCATTAAATTGTTAATGATACTTTTAATAAATTGCAATTTAATTGAGGGTCAGATGATTTTTTAGAGATCCGTTTTTACAAATTAACTATATCCCCTAATTTATTGAGAAAGGCATAATTTGAATCAGATGTAATGTACAAGGTTGGGAATAGACCAAACCAACTTAAGAGAACGATGGCTCTACAAACCTCCGCCTCTTTCAGAAGCATGTGAAATTGACGAAACGGAAGCCTCTAAGAGCCTAGAATCAACAGAAAAGAAGAATTGTGGTGGGCCCGATGAGATTCGAACTCATGACCCCGCCGTGTAAAGGCGATGTCATAACCGGCTAGACCACGGGCCCATTGCTTTGCGAATAAAGTTGTTCGGTGGCGCTTTCGCCCTCGAGCAACTCCGTAATGTAATAGTTGTATATAACCTTTATTGATGGATAGGGCAAAATAGCAGGTAGTGGTTTAAATACTCAGTTTTTACGATTTCCGATTTCAGGAAAATACAGGTAAGATTAACACTGGTATCCCGAAAATTTACCAGTTAACTCAGTGATTTCTATCCTGATTACAGCAACCTTACCCAGAACTGCGTCATTGTATAATGACTTAACTTCTCCGGCATATTTTTCCATTAGCAGGTTCAAAGCCTGGGTTTTGCCTGCCTTATCCGTAACCATGGATGCCTGATCCATCCTATGATACTGTAATAATTCATGCTCACCCACAGCTTGTAGGTGCAGGTGAAACTTTCGCCCTATATTCCATCTCAAAGCAGACATGGGGATTTTCTGCCATCATCTCAAGTTTCTTTCCGGCTTTTGCTGCATGCAGGAAGAGAGCATTATCATTGTATGCAAAATTCATAGGCACAACATAAGGAACATTATCCTGACACATAGCAATCCTGCATATGAGCGACTCATTAAGGATAGTTAGTATCATATCCTTATCCATGATCTGTTTCTCAGGTCTTCTCATAAAAATCATCCATTAACTAAACATCATCGTGTGGAAAACTGGCACTTACCACTTTCTTCACTTCAGCAAGCCATTCAATCCGGACATTTTCAGAACTGCCGGCAATTGTCCTGAATATCCTGCGGTGGAAATCGGTAACTCCGCAAAAATCAAAATGCAGTCTTTCCATATTCTATCCAGCGGATCACCAAAACTGTGTTTTCCCTTTCTCCGGCGTGTTAGAAGTATTGAACACAATTGCAGTCCTTGCTTTGAGTAAACCTATGGGAAGTCCAGAACCATCATCATCCTCTGCAAACCGGTAAGCTACATTTTCCTGGAGTACACGGTCAACCCAGCCTTTCAGTATTGCAGGAGGCTGGCCCCACCAGTTAGGATGAACGATGATTATACCATCAGCCTCTACAATTTCAGAGCAATGGCTCCTGACAAGAGCATCTTTTGACAAATCAGTTACCAGTTCCTCTCCCTGAAGAATAGGGTCGAAGCCTTCCTTATGCAGGTCATGGAAAAAAACCTCATGTCCTCTGGCATGCAATGTTTCAACAACCATTCCCGCAATAGCATGGTTGAAACTTTTTCATATGGATGCCTCAAGAATTACTGATATTTTCATGAAGAACAACCTGCTTATTAGTGTGCCAGCATCTGAATAAAAACTAATACAGAGTTACACCAGAATTACACCAGAATCATACCAGATAATCAACAACAACCCTGTTGTCATTGATCTTACCGACAAACTCAGCAACCTTCACATGCTCCGGGTGTACCGGTATGTCTTAAGAGCATCTTCATCCTTAAACTCAGAATAGAGGACAACATCGTAAGCAGCAGGTGATGGAACTGCATTGATCCCCACTTCAATAAAATCGATCTCAGGCACAACGCCTTTAAGAGCCTCAAGCTTCTGCTTCATGAGTTTTGCATTCTCATCCTTTGTGTTACCTTCTGCACTTTCCTTCAGTTTCCACATCACTATATGTTTTAACATTAGATTTCCTCGTATCTGGAAAGGTAAACATGTTTTTTATGTTTAACCATGGACAGAATATAGAGGAAACAGGAAACCTGCCTGATATATATAAATAATAACAAAGTGAAATAGAGCAATGCCTCATGATTCAAGTGATGAAGACGAGGACTATGAACTGGAAGTCGTCGAGGAATATGGGAGATTACGGAAGTATCCGCTCCATAGTACGTGAGGCGTTGCCATTTGAACTCATGGCTACAATCGGAGGAGTCATTTCAGGAATAATACTCTCCGGAATGAGCAATGAACTGGAAATGATCCCGGGACTGATAGTAATCACACCAGCAGTGCTTGGCATGCGCGGTAATATATCCTGTACTCTTGGTTCGCGTCTTGGAAGTGCCATACACATGGGTCTTATGCAAAATAGACCGCAACCGGAACTTGTTAACAACGTTTCAGGCTCCCTTCTCTTAAGTTTTATCATGTCTGTAATACTCGGAATTGCCGGTCACTTAATCACGATTAGCCTTGGATTCCAGAGTGCAGGTGTATTGTCACTGACAACAATTGCAGTTCTTGCAGGAGTTTCCTCAGGACTGATACTTTCATTCGTTGCGGTTTACTTGCCTAAGTATGTTCCGTTTTGGATTTGATCTGATAATGTGGTTACTCCTGCCATTGCCACAATTGGTGATATAGTATCAATGATAATGTTATTCATGGCTGCAAAGGTGGTGCTTATGATATGAGTTACTACACTGTGGAAGGAATTGTTAAAAGGGGATTCCCGATACTCCTGTTTACCTCAATAATTGGCATATTCTCAGGCCAGATACTCAACTTCGAAATTGAAAAACTGGTATCCATGCCCATTATACTTGTACTGATACCCGCACTCATTAAGATAGAGGGAGATACAGGCAGCATGCTCGGTGCAAGGCTAGCATCATCCTTCCACATGGGTCTTGGCAGTCACCTGCACAGAAACCCTGTTGTCCGCAATAGTGTCCTGGCAGCTTTGATAGTAGGAATAAGTGCCTGTATTTTTGTAGGCTTTGTGGTATGGGTAACGGGACAGGCCCTTGGCATGGGAATGCCATTCATAACCCTCATGGCTTTATGCCTTATGGCTGGTTGTTTTGAACTGTTTGCAGTCTTTTCAGCCACAGTTACCATAGCATTTGCATCCCACAGGTTAGGGATTGACCCTGATGACACTGTAATCCACTTATCGCCACCCTTGGCGACCTGATTGGTGTCAGCGGGATATTTATATCAATGCACATCTTGAACCTTATCTAAGTATAAAATATATAATAGCAAATACAGATTAAGAATATAATAAACGGTAGGAATTTATGAGTCCAAAGGAAATAAGATACGTTCCACGTAATCTCAAGGACCTTCTGATAGAAATGAAGGATACATCGAACTCATAGTGGACCTTGCATATTCGGCAATGGTCTACGATGACGAGGATATTGCAGAGGAAGTTATACGACTTGAAGAAAAGATGGACACCCTTGACTACCATGAAAATTGCTGCAATGCTCAGTACAAGGCGTGTTGAGGAAGCAGAGGAAATGTCAGGTGTGCTTCAGGTTGCCCGTGCATCGGAAAACATCTCCAATGCAGCAGGAGATATTGCCAAAATTGTTGTAATGGACATGGGAATACCCATGGAAATGAAACTGGCAATGAGAGAGGCAGACGAAACCATTGCCAGGGCTACTGTAGGCGAAGAATCAACTATCGCAGGAAGAAATCTTGAAGATATCGAATTTGATACTGAAGCCGGAATGTGGATTATTGCAATCAGGAGAAATGATGAATGGATATATGATCCTGATCATGATACGTATAAGGCCGGATGATGTACTTTTTGCAAGGGACACGATGAAGGAGTCACACTTTTCATGGAACTTGTTACCGGGAGAAAATACGTTCCAAGGGAAATACAGCACGAGAGATTTTTGATTGACCTTGAAAGAGCTGTGGACATAATTGTGGAAATGAAGAACATGGGAGAACTTTCAGTGGGTCTTGCCTATTCTGCTGTCCTCTTTAACAACGAGGATATAGCCCATGAAGTAAAGGCTCTCGAAGCAAAAATGGATTCCATGAAACACGAACTTCAGCACTGGGTTCTGGAGACAGCAAAACATGTGCCTGATGTTAATACAATCAGGGGACTGTTACAGCTTGCCTACTCGGCAGAAGCCATCTCAGATGCAGCCTATACAATTGCAGATACAGTACTCAGGGATATTGACCTGCACCCTATCATTACAATAGCAGTAAGGGAATCTGATGAGGTCATCACAAAGCTGGTGGTCCAGGACTGTTCACCCATTGTTGAGAAGACCTTTGGCCAGCTAAAACTCGAAACAGAGACCGGCGTACATGTCATGGCTATCAAAAGAGAAGAAAGATGGGTCTACAGACCAAATAAGAGAACTGTTGTAAAAGCAGGTGACATACTCATAGCAAGGGGATCACGCACAGGAGAAGATGCACTGTTTGAGATGTGTGCCTGTCCTTTTGATGGTGAAAATTAAACTAAAATGAATTAAAAACCTGATCTGAAAAGATCAGGTCATTCAGGCTAATATTTCTACGGAACCGTCCTTCTTTCCTATGTAGACTTCATCCACATTGGTAAAGATACCGTGTTCCACTACTCCGGCAACCTGCGAGAGAAGTGCTGATGTTACCACAGGGTTTTCAATTACACCGAAACTTGCATCGATAACAAAATTACCGTTGTCTGTTATAACAGGACCATCCTTTCTGGCTGCAAGACGCAGTTCCGGCTTTCCGCCAATCCTGCATACCTGCTGTGAAACGTACTCCTTTGCATATGGAAGCACTTCCAGAGGCACGTAATGATTGAGTTGTTCACTGTATTTTGATTCGTCAGCAACGATCACAAAACGCTCTGCAGAACGTGAAACAACCTTCTCACGTGTGTGTGCTGCACCGCCGCCCTTGATGACATTCAGACCTTTGTCGATCTGGTCTGCACCGTCTATGGCAATGTCAAGGTTTGGGTGTTCTGCGAGTGATGTAAGTGTAATTCCTGCCTGAATTGCAAGCATTTCAGACTGGTATGATGTTACAACTGCAATGATGTCAAGACCTTCATCAACACGTCTTCCAAGTTCGGATATTGTGTAGGCTGTTGTGGAGCCGGTGCCCAGACCGACAACCATTCCATCCTGCACAAGGTCTGCTGCTGCAATTCCTGCAGCTTTTTTCTCAGGACTTTCTCCTGTTGGATTCCTTTCCTTCATAAGTGTCACCTGGAAAAAGAATTATGGGGAAAGTCTGCGCCTGTCCCTTGGGAAGAGTACTACATCACGGATGTTCTCAGTACCCAGCATTGTCATGACAAGCCTTTCACAACCGATACCCCATCCTGCGTGTGGTGGCATACCGTATTTGAAAGCCTTGAGATAGAATTCGAATCCTTCTGGGTCAAGACCCTGCGACTCGATTCTCTCGATGAGAAGTTCAGGAATGTGAATACGCTGTGCACCGGATGAGAGTTCCATTGTCCTGTGCATCATGTCAAATCCCTTTGACAGGATCGGGTTATCCTCGTATGGCATCGCATAGAATGGCTTTATTTCTGTTGGCCAGTCGATGATAAAGTAATGCGATTCCCCTGTTTCCTTGAATACATACTCACCGATTGCATGTTCGGCAGCTGTACCAAGGTCGTCTCCCAGTTAAGCATCTCATCTGTGTTTGCGTTGACGATTTCAATTGCCTCGTCATAGGTTACTCTCTTGAATGGAACCTGTGGAACCTTAAGTTCAACACCAAGCACTGCAAGTGAATCTGATGAGTTCTCAATTACCTGCTCGTAGATGTAGGCAACCATGTTCTCAAGAACTTCCATTACATCAAAGTGGTCACAGAAACTTGCCTCGATATCAATGGATGTTGCTTCGTTAAGGTGCCTGCGGGTGTCGTGTTCCTCTGCCCTGAAAATCGGACCAATCTCAAAGACCCTGTCAAGTCCTCCTGCCATGAGTATCTGCTTGAAAAGCTGAGGACTCTGGTTGAGGAATGCTTCACGGTCAAAGTATGTGATTGGGAAGAGTGATGTTCCACCCTCTGTTGCTGTTGCTACAACCTTAGGGCTGGAAGTTTCAATGAAACCATTGTCTGTAAGGTAGCCCCTGACAGCCCTGAGGACTTCGTGTCTTATCTTAAAGATAGCTGTTGTTCTCTCACGCCTGAGGTCAATGAACCTTGAATCAAGACGAGTGTCAAGTTCTGCTTCTACCTTCCCGGTTGTGTCCATTGGAAGCGGTGAGTCTGCCTCGTTGAGAAGTGTTATTTCATCCGGAATAAGCTCGTAACCGTTTGGTGCCTTTCCTTCCGGCTTTACACTTCCTGTAATTGAAACCACGGATTCCCTCACAAGCTTTCTTGCCTGTTCCAGAAGTTCCGGGTCTGTCTTCTTTTTCACCAGTGTGATCTGGGATTTTCCTGTACGGTCCCTGACCACAACAAAACAAATTCCACCAAGGTCACGGACCTCGTGAACCCATCCTGCCACGGTAACCTTCTGGTCACCAAGTTCCTCGGGTTTGATCTGTGACGCATAGTGTGTCCTGAGATTTGCTAATGTCATAATATTCACCTTATCTGACTGATAATATTATAATACTAATTTGCTTCAATACCTAATTTATTCGTAATAAAGGTTTGCGAATTGAGGTTTAGGGCATAAATCAATGTATGATAGGTTTAATTGAATATATAATAAAGATGATGAAAATATTAGGAATTCAAAATCGGGAAATAAGTAGGAAATCTTAAGTTAATCAAAAAATAAGGAAAAGAGCAGGAACTCAGTTTCTGCTCCTTAATACCAAAGCAGCCAAACTATATAGTGTAATGACAGCTGTTATTCCAAATCCCGAGGTGCTTTTCTGTTCCGAGGATTTTGAGTTTTCTGATTCATTTGTGTCAATATTGTATTCTGTATTGTCCTGCAGACTGTAGCTTACATCGGTTTTTTCTGTAAGTTCTAATGCTTCTCCTGTTATAGCAAAAACAGAGAATCCTGAAGTTTCAGAGATAAAATAGATATATTTATCATCTTCATCTACTTTCTGTGTTGCCAGCTCATTCCATATGCTATTATCATACCTGTACAGGCATATGGATGACTCCTGAATATTGTTTTCTTTAATCCACCTTTTTTCAACTTTGAATTGAACATGTGTATTTTCTACATTTGCAGGAGTTACGAATCCGGTCTTTCCAATCCAGATATTCATATATTTGTAGACCTCATCAGGAGCTTTTGTGTCTGCAAATATGGACTTGTCGTTAAGTACTTCAATGGTAGCTGAGATTGGTCCTGCATTCTTAAGTGCTGTGAACTTTATGAATTCAACAGGGTTGACCTCTTCTTTGAAGTTATAGGTTATTTCCATTCCCTTGTTAACGTTCTCACGGACAACTTCCTTTTTCAGGATGTTATCGTAATCCTCTCCTGTGGTACCGCCTCCACCACCGCCACCTCCTCCGCCAGAGGAGCTTCCTGATGCAGTAGATGCTGATGTGTCGGAAGTGCTTGATGTCGGAATACTTGCATACATACTCCAGGTATGCTCTAGCATCTCATCAGAGTTATCTGCCTGTACTGTTACAGTATGTGAACCAGGAGAAGCAGGTGCATATGAGAATGTAGCTGTCATGCATGAATCATTGCTCTGTATCTCAACATCATCTACAAACCATGTATAATTGCATTCCTTTGTTGTAGCGACTTCGAAAACATGACATGTTCCTGACTCGGTTTCAATGTTCCCATCAGCTGGACCTAAAGTTCTGAATTTGATTGATGGTGTGTTTAGTTGCATAAACGGATAGAATCTGACATCTTCATCATCTGCAACCCTGAAATACAAATTCTCTGTTATGTTGAGATTACTACCCTGTGAGAGCAGGATATCATTACCATTCACCATGCTTATGCCATCTGCAGAAATACTGCTTATATCCATCTGTCCAAAAGAATTGCCAATAGAAAGAACGAGACATTCGTCAGATATCTGGAATATACCATCAACATAGGTACTGTTAACTTCGTCCTCATTAGTAATGGCATTGAAGTGAACTGCTACAATTGGCACATCATCTGCATTTTGAATATTTGTCTTGTAGACATAATCACTGTTTGCATGTACTTCAGCAGTCTCGATTACAAAACCATCTTTTGCGAGGGACAGGCTAAGGATGTTATTGTTCTTGTCAATATCCAGAACTTCAAGTTCGTATCCGTTCTCAAGGATAAGCACTGAATCATCATAAAGGACATATTCAGTATTCTCATCTATAAGGACCTTTGATAACATGTTATGTGAAAGGAGATTCACAGTGCTGGATTCGAATCCGGCTGATTCTGTGTATGCAGCAAGGTAGTTTTCTCCAAGGAAAACGATGGTTGAATATGCACCCCACTCCTCATTTCTGAAACTTTCGAGTGCAGGACTGGTTTGATAAACCAGATCTGCATTATCTATATCTCTGCCGGAAATGGTTGCAATAAGTGTTTCTGTTCCACCCTTTCCGCTAAATCCATGATAGAATCCTTCGAAGTTTACAGGTGTCCATTTAAAGATGGTGCCATTTTCAAAGACGGTTCCACGAACCTCGCATGTGTCGGAATCCTCAAGTTCTTCTATAAGGCAGAATTCCAGTTCATCTTTGTCTGCTACCATAAAGGAATATTTGTCTGTAAGCTCAACGATGGAATTTCGTTTAAGTTCGATTGTATTTGGATTTGTCATTTCAAGATGACCTGCTCCAATTTCAGATACTTGCATTTCACCAAAGTCATCGTCTACTTTTATCTCCAGAACATTTTCAAAATCAATGAGCCATAATCCTTCAATTAAAATTGTTCCGTAGCCATTATTTTGCTGTATTATGTCTGTTATTTTTATTTTCATGACAACGACATCATTTTCACCAGCAACATCTTCATCATATGTCCACATTTCTTCATCTGAAACATCAATAACTTCATCTTCGATGAATTCTCCATCTTTAGTAAACTGAATCCATACTTTTTCTCCATCAACATCTATCATTAATGGTGTAATCTCATAGCCTTTTGGAAGGTAAAGTGTTTGTCCGCTCTTTAAACTGATTTTATCATCAGTATCAATTACCAGTTCTGCGGTCTTATTAAGAGATACCCGGCTAATCGGAACATATCTTTCACCAAAGATACTAAATATCTCATAATAGCCTTCTAAATTGCTACTTTCATATTCCACTGGGACTCTCTTGGTTTCATACATGATTCCATCACTATCTATAATATTTTCTGTGACTTGAGAGCCGCCTGATATTGTTAGAGTTTCAGTTGAAACGCCTTCATCTAAATCATAATAGAAACCGGCAAAGTCTGATGCATTGATCTCCAGATGATCAGTCTCGTTATAGCCAATAATATCGTTAAGGTTAATTCCTTTGTAGATCAGACTTCTTATCCTGAGAGAATCTTTCTCAGTAGTTGCAATATTGATATCATCAGTAAAAATATCAGGATTCTGTACAATATCGCTTATAATAGCGATATTGTCAGTTTCTCCACTAAAAACATTCTCAAGCTGGAAACTGATAATTGTCAGTTCAGTTCCATCTACTGTTCTGTTTAAATGATAGTATTCTCCGGTATCAAGGATGAATTCATCATACAACTCTTCATCTTTGCTTAAAGAGAACATTGCTTTTTCATTGTTGAAACCTGTTGAAACTAAACTAATGCTATGACCATTATTAAATTCAAATGAATTTCCAGCTTCAATTATGGTTCTATCATCAATGGTTAAAGTATTTGTATCAGAATTAATCTGATATTCCGAACTGAATTCAATATAGTCCTCTGAATTTCCATTAAATATCTTCGATGAACTGATCGTTATTATTGGAGTAATTGCTCCAGTTGCAAAGTTTACTCTATTGTATGTGTAAATACTGTTTTCATCAATAATATCATGATCAACAATAATTTCATTCTTTTCAATTGATACAAGCGCTTTTTTGCCTGAAATCTCTTCAATGGTAATTGCATATCCATTATCAAGTTCCCAGATTTCTCCTGTTTGGATGAGTACAAAGGGATCGAAATCCACTGTATCGGCATCAGAGTAGAGTGTATAGTTGCTCGAGAATTCCACACATTCTTTTGAGATTGAATTAAATACATTTAATATTGGAAGCTCAAGAATTGTCTTAATGCTGTTTGTGTTTTCATCCATTCTCTGATACACATATACAGTGTTAGCATCAATAATGCGTTTATCCATTGTTGTGTCATCTTTGTCAAGGGAAATTATGCAGTAATCTTTCTCTTCATCGACTCCTACAATAGATACTGAATAGCCGTTTCCAAGTTCCCATGTGTCTCCAGTTTCAAGCAATTTTACAGGATTTGTATCTAATGTGCCTGTATCTGAATATTGCTGAAGTTCTTCAATGACAATTAGACTATTAATTTGTCCTTGAAAGATATCGGATATATATATTTTGATAATGTTCTGGTCAATTCCATTAACAGTCCTGTTGTAACAATAATAACTTCCAGCTGAGACAATTTGTTGGTCCACTAGTTCTTCATTTTTCTTTAGGCTGAGCAAGGCTTTATCACTATTTACATCTGCAGAGAGCAATGTTAGTGAATATTCATTTTTCAGTTCCCACGTTTGTCCTGAAAGAATTGTTACTTTTTGTACAGAACAATACCATTCTTTCTGGTATGTTTCCTCTCCTCTGGATGCTACTGCTCTTATATAGTGACCAGAAGGAGAAGATACATTGTTGATCAAAGAATCAAACGTGTAATTTGATGATTTTACATTGTTATCAGTTTGAACCAAATTGTTGTCCAGATACCATTCAATTGTACAATTATGAGGTATACTCACATAAAAGTCCTGGGTGCCACCGATGATTACAGAGCAGCTGCTTTCAGGGTCAATATCAGTGAACTCGAAAGGATGTTCATTTACGAACCATGTCCATTGTTTTTCAGCATATCCTTTCTCATTCTTTGCAGTTACTTTCAGATTATGGATTCCAGTTTTGCACTGGTATCGATATATGAAGCAGTTGTTACCGAAGTGTTTGTGTAAAGTGTTACTTCATCCAGAATCCAGGTGACATCTGCTTCCTGATTTAATTCTATATCGAATGTAGTTATAACTCCGTTGTAAGATTCAGGATTAATAGTTGCCGGACTAAAAGAATTAAATGTTAATGCGTGTGGTGGTGTTACCTCAGTGTATGGATAATAACGTAATTCATCATCACCTGCTATCCTGAATGCGTAATTCTCTGAAATCTCAATGACAGAATTGCGGAAAAGGGTTACATTTTCAGTATTTGTCATTTTGAGATAATTGTCTTCGATCTCTGAAACAGTTAGTTTTCCAAAAGAGTCACCAATATTTAAATCAACAGGATTATCTTCATCCCTTAACCAGATACCATCGATTGTTGTTTGATTATGGGACATATTGCTAAAGTGTACCCGTAAAATAACGATGTCATCTTCTGTTGAAATATCATCCTCATACACAAGTGTAGCACCTTTATCTCCTACGGTGAGGATCTCAGCATCGACGTATTCTTCATTCTTGAATAGAGAGACCAGCATTCGGTTTCCTTCAGTGGAGTCTAATGAAATTGAATAATCATCGCTAATTTCCACTGGCTCTTCAACGGTAAGCAGGTATTTTTCGTCGTTATCAATAAGCAGTTTTGTAAGTTTATTAGGAGTATCGCTCCGAAGAGGGACATACATCTCCCCAAATAATCCCATTACCGGATACTTTGCAGGGAACTCTGCAGGGTCAAGGTCGCTGTAATTGGCTTTGAAGTCAAGTCCCTGAATGGTACTTGTGTATACAAGGTCACCTTCACTTATTATCCTGTCATTCAGTTCCGTGATTTCAAGGTTTTCGCAACAGATACTGTTATTGATATCATAATAGAAGCCTTCAAAGTTCAAAGGTGTCCATGTAAAAATACTGTTCTCTGCAACAGTACCTCTCAAGTAGTATGTGTTTCCTTCATCTTTGTTTACAAAAGGCGCAAATCTCAAGCTATCATCATCTGCAACCTTTAAGCAGATATTGTCCATCAATTGAATGATACTGCCTTTTGTAAGGTAGACTGGATTCTCATTTTCCATTTTGATACCATTATCAGAAAAATAAATGATTCCCATTTCAGAGTGTAAATCACCTGCTTCTAGCAACAAATAATCTTCTGATATCTGGAATATGCTATCTACAAACACCGGATTTGTTTCATATCCATGAGTAATATTATTGAAATGAACTGCTATAATTTGTACATCGTTATTTCCAAGTTCAGTCTCATATACGTAGTTATCATCTGATGTCACAATACCGGTATCTACACGTTCTCCATCTTTTTCAAGTGTGATAAGCGCACGTGTTCCAGTGATATCGATTTCCAGAAGATTCAGTTCATATCCATTTTCAAGGACAAGTGGAGAGCTGGAATTAAATGATACTGTTCTGTCATCATCGAGCAGGATCTCTGAAAGTAAGCCTTCAGATATCAGGCTTAGCTCATCAACAGGAAATTTTGTATCACCTGTATAACCCGCAAAGTATCTCTCTCCCATAAACCCGACTACCTGATATGAACCCCATTCTCTATGTTTAAAATCGACACTTATAGGATTTGTTGAATATTCGAGATCTCCCTCTTCTATAATTCTGTCACTGTCGCTGTCCAGATTTATAGTGAGTGTTTCTGAGTACTTACCGGAATCCAGATCATAGTAAAAGCCTGAAAATGTTCTGGCATCCCATGTATACGTATGCGATGAATTCGTGTTTTCGTCCCACACAAAGTTACCGGGGTTAGCTGTTGTTTCTGTAAAATTGTCAGCTGATGTAATTTCTATGGATGCAACTAGCAATAAAATTAGCATTAATACGTTTTTTGCGTTCAAAGTACCACCACTCATACCGTGAATTCTGTAAAATTTGATTATCAAAATTTCACATGATTTTTAATTATTAATCCAAATATATTTATCTTAAATATATTTATCTTAAATATATTTATCTTAAATATATTGAACTATAGAAACCAACAAACTATATAAACTTATTTTATATTGTTGAAAGAATTTAATTTTTACTAACGTTGGAATAAACGGCAAAAAATAATTAATACAAAAATTAACTTTGAACATTATTTCTAATTCACTGTGTATGAGTAATTAGACTATTTTCTGCAATGTTTGATTCATTACAAAATAATTGTTATAGATCAAAGATGAGCTTAAAAAAAAGCTGGAACCTTTACTCAAGGCTCCTCTCATTTATCTCGCACCTGATATCCTGTTTAAGGATATCAACTGCACCATCATAATCCTGTATCTGACCAAGGGTCCACATCATCTTAACAAGTGCAACCTCAGGAAGCATATCCTCGCCTTCAATTGCTCCGGCTTTTAAGATGTCCCTGCCTGTGTCATATACTCTGTCACATATCCTGCCGTTAAGACACTGGGAAGTAACGATGACCGGGATCTTCTGTGATGTAGCTCTCTCAATCTGTGGGTTCCAGTCAGTAGATACGTGACCAAGTCCTGTTCCCTCGATGACGATTCCCTTGTAGCCTGAATCAATGAAATAACCAAGAATATCGGGACTTGAACCAGGAGTAAATTTCACAAGGGCACATTTTGGTTCGATAGAATCCATAAGTGCCAGTTCCCTTTCATTCCTCTTTACATGGGAAAGACCGGTTGTTATTTCACCAGTGGAATAATCAACATATCCTATTGGATCAGAATTAATAGACCTGAAAGCATCCCTTCTGGATGTGTGCATCTTGCGTACCTTGGTTGCGCGGTGAATTGAACACTTATCGTCTGATGACTCACTGTGCATTACAACGGTCACTTCTGCTATATCGCTTACAGCCACCTTTGCAGCACAGATAGCATTCATGGCATTGTCACTGCTTGGCCTGTCAGCACTTCTCTGGGAACCTACAAACACGATTGGCACAGGAGTGTCAACCATAAATGACAATGCAGATGCAGTGTACATCATAGTGTCTGTACCGTGAGCGACAATAATACCATCAGCGCCGTTTTTGATCTCTTCAACAACAGCCCTGGCAAGCTCCTGCCAGTATTCTGTCTTCATATTCTCAGAAAGAATGTTGTAGATTGCCTTACCGCTGAAATTTGCAATCTCAGTAAGTTCAGGAATTGCCTGCAGGATATCATCTGCAGAGAACTGGGAAGTTACAGCACCTGTCCTGTAATCTATTTTACTGGCAATGGTTCCTCCGGTTGAGAGGATGGATACCTTTGGAAGACCTTTTTTAGGTTTTACTTCATTTACTGCTTTTTTTGCTGAAGCTTCCAGATCTGATTTCTTCTGTAATACTGTAACAGTGGCACCCTCAGGTTCGATACCTGCGTTATATCCACTGACCATCTTTATAATAATGTGACCGGTTGTACTTGGCATTACAATGCCTTCATATTCCACACCGGCTTTTTCGACCTTTACTCTGTCGCCCTCTTCATAATCCATGATCATCACTTGATTACCTGTAAGTCTAAATCAAATATAAGTATTCATTTCTAACTGTATGATAGGAATAAACTGTAAATAAGTATCTAAGCATTGTTTCCTGTATACTTTTCAACAATTCCGTAAAGAATCTTCAGGGATTCATCAATTCCGCCGTTCAGCTCTGCAATTGATGCTTTTGTGCCTTCAAGTTCTTCAAAACGAGCCTTTATGGCATTTTCCATTTCAGAAGGTGCAGGACCACCTGTAATTGAACGCCTGTTGATATTGAGAACCGGATCAAGGGCTTCTTTTACCATTTGCTCTGTAAGCCCCCTGTCGCTAAGGGCTTCACCTATTACATTGTGAGCTACGGAATCTATTTCACCAAGTGTCGGGTTGCCATTGCCTCGTGCCAGTACACCCACAATCTGGTGCGCTGTCCTGAAAGGAATTCCACCGACTCTTACCATGGTGTCTGCAAGTTCAGTTGCTGTTGTAAAACCAAGAACTGATTTTTCAGCCATGCTTTCAGTGTTCACTTTCATGGTTGCTATCATACCTTTTGTGATACGCACAGCACTTCTGGTGGTCTCAGCAGCACGCCACATATTAGGTGTAGCTTCTTGAAGGTCACGGTTGTAGCTTAATGGAAGCGCCTTGCAGAGAGAAAGCAGAGCCATGAGTGAACCGATAACCGTACCGGCCTTACCCCTGACAAGTTCTGCAGAATCAGGGTTTTTCTTCTGAGGCATTATTGAAGACGTGGATGCATACATATCATCAAGTTCAACAAAAGAAAACTCGGAACTTGACCAGATAATAATTTCTTCTGCCATCTTACTGAGGTTCACCATAATATTGGACATTGCAGAAGCAGATTCAATAAGAAAATCACGGGTGCTTACCGCATCCATTGAGTTTCCAAGAACAGCATCAAATCCAAGCAGTGAACAGGTTCTGTCACGGTTTAAGTCAAATCCGGTTGATGCAAAAGCTGCAGAACCCAGCGGGCACTTGTTCACCCGTGAAAAGGTACTGATAATACGTTCAATATCCTGCCAATTGCATCTGAATGAGCCACGAGGTGATGTGCAAAAGTAGTTGGTTGTGCATGCTGTAGATGTGTAAAACCCGGCATAAGGGTTTCTTTGTTTTCTGAAGCCCTCTCAAGAAGAGCGGTTCTGAGACCGGAAAGTTCCTCCATGAGAGAGAGAAGTTCATCCCTGAGCCTTATACGGATGCAGGTTGCAACTTCGTCATTGCGGGAGCGGCCGGAGTGCATTCTCCCTCCTGTGTCCTCACCGACCATGTCTATAAGCCTTGACTCCAGTGAAATATGGATGTCCTCATAACTGTGATCCAGCTTTTCAATACCTTCTTCTCTGATTTTCAGCAAGCCTGTGAGAATGCTACTGCAGTCTTTCTCTTTAATGATTCCCTGTTCGTGCAGCATGACCGTGTGAGCCATGTCTACAAGGATATCTGCCTCGAATATCCATTTGTCAACAGACATTGATGATGTAAAATTGAGCATATCTTCATCAGGTGTTGAAGATAAGCGTCCTCTCCGTAAAATATCGCTCATGTGAACCCTCGTGATTGTGAAATATAACTAAAAACTAAACTGAATCCTGATTTTTAGCGAGGTATTGGTCTAAATACTTAAATAAGAATCGGTTTTTGGGATTTTCAGCATTAAACCTTAACTTCCGGAATCCTAGATAAGTTATTTATACTAACTTGAATATAATATTGTAACAAATAATTATTTATGGGTTGTAATGTGCAAAACAATACCATTTTATCGAGGTTAAATTATGTCTAATGAAAATGAAAGTTATGCGGAAAACATTGATGATGACCTTCGTCAACTTGTGATTTTCAATCTGGGTGTGGAAGAGTTCGGTATTAACATCATGCAGGTACAGGAAATAATACGTCTTCCTGATATTACAAGAATTCCAAGATCTCCTGAATACGTAAAAGGTGTCATTAACCTCAGGGGAAAAATAATAGTTGTTATGGATCTGGATAAAAGATTCGGAATGCAGGATACTGAAATGACAGATGAATCACGTATTGTGGTTGTAGATATCGATGGTATAGTCGTGGGATTGGTTGTAGATGCTGTCAGTGAAGTAATACGCCTGAAAGAATCAAGTATTGAACCTACCCCTGATATTATCTCCCAGAAGATCAATGCAGACTACCTGAAAGGCGTTGGTAAACTTGATGAAAGGCTGCTCATTCTTCTTGATCTTAAGAACATCGTTTCCGACAACGCAGCTGCTACAGCAGCCTGACCCATTTATTCCAGGGAAACAGTCTTCCAGACTGTTGCCTGTTTTTTCTTTTCTGTTTTACGATTCCAAATCAACTTACATTTTGCATTTAGGCACTTAACTTTGTTTCTGTATGCAGAAAATACAAAATCCCAATTAAGAGATAGAAATATAAACATCCATATATTGTATATTTATATTATTACATACTGATTTTAAAATTAGTTATATATTGAGGATTCTTCATGAGAAAAAAATATACTGGAATTATCTTAATTCTTGTTTTCACAGTTCTAGCCGGAGGATGTATAAACCAGACACCCGACGAAAACGGCCAGATTGACGACATGAGCTCAACTCCTGATATAAATGACAATACGAAAACTGATACCATCTACCAGTTTTCAACTATCAATGCCCTGCTTGAAGGCATATATGACGGAGAAGTCTCTTTTGGCGAACTTAAGGAAAATGGAGATTTCGGCCTTGGAACTTTTAATAATCTTGACGGGGAAATGATCCAGTTGGAAGGGATCTTTTATCAGGTCAGAGCAGACGGAAAAGTCTATGAAGTTGATGATAGTCAAACATCTCCTTTTGTTGCCATTACTTTCTTTGAAACAGATATTCAGGACACAGTTACTACACAAATGGATAGTGAGCAGGTTGAAGATTCTATAACACAGATACTGCCAAGCCGGAATCTTATGTATGCTGTAAAAATCACAGGAAATTTCAGTTATATGAAAACCCGCAGTGTTGCTGCCCAGGAAAAACCATATCCAAGACTTGTCAATGTAACAAAAGACCAGTCAGTATTTGAATTCAATAATACCCGGGGAACAATCATTGGATACTGGATGCCTGAATACGCAGAAGGAATAAACGTCCCGGGATTCCATTTACATTTCATTACTGAAGATAAAAATGCTGGCGGACATATCCTGGAATATACCATAGACTCCGGTACAATAGAACTTGACAGTACAGATGAATTATACCTTGATTTGCCTTCAAATGAAAATTACCTCGGAATGGGCTCATCAAGTGTTACTGACGGAGAACTGGAAGAAGTTGAAAACTGACTTTGTTTTAAGGGAATACGTACATGGACATCAGTACCTGTTCCCTCTTCACTTTCTATCCATATATTTCCTCTGTGGTTTTCTACAATAACTTTGCTAATATAGAGCCCAAGACCATTGCCACCATAGTTCCTTGTTGATGAACTGTCTATCTGGTGGAATTTCTGGAAAAGATCTGGAATATCCTCTTCTGCGATACCAATGCCACTGTCACCCATGACTATATGGACACTGCCATCTTCCTCATAGGCAGAGATAGTTATACTACCATTTTTGGGCGTAAACTTCACGGCATTATCAAGCAAATTCAAGAACACCTGTGGCAGGTATGTCCTGTCTGCATCAACCTGGCAGGAATCAAATGCAAAGTCTGTACGTACCTTCATGTTTTTCTCTTTGATTGTGTCAAAGAAAAGATTCACAGCACTGTTTAGCAGGGAAGATAATTCCACTTTCTCGAAATTGTACCGTATAGTCCCGTTCTGGCTTGTGCTTACAAACAGGAGTGAATCAATGAGATTCTGGAGTTTCCGGGTTTTGACAACTACCCGTTCTATGGCATTGGACTGCTGATCATTAAGAGTTCCAAGAGAACCATCGTATAAAAGTTCACTAAAGCCTTTAATGGAAGTAAGGGGAGTGTTTAGTTCATGTCTTAAGTTAGAAAGGAACTCATCCTTTAACCTGTCCAGGGATTTTAACTCCTCGTAAGCATGTTCCAGTTCCTGCGTTGATTCTTTCAGGGCTTCTTCTGTCTGTTTACGTTCGGTAATATCACGAATATGGCTAACAGCCATTGTAACATCACCCTTTGTATCATAAACAGGGAAAATACGGAAATCCCTTACCCTGTGATCCTGAGGATTAGTGTGTTCAAATTCTTTCATGTTACCTGTTGAAAAGACCTCTTTTACAGGGCATGGCTCACACGGAATAAGATTATTGCTTACAGTATCACAAACCAAAGGATGGGAATTTATGTCATCTGGTGCTGATATCAAATCGCTTTTCCAGTTGCTTGTTACAATTCTCATTTCCCTGTCAACAACGATAATCAGATCCTGGAGTGCGTTGAAAGTACTTGTAAGCAGTTCTTTCTGGTTCTGGAGTTCTTCTTCTGAATTCTTGGCTTCAGTTATGTCTGCAATAAGGCAAATTCCACCTACAATAACGTCTTCCCTTGATCTTAAGGGAACATAATATGATCGCAAAAATATTTCATTTCCGGAAACCCGGGCAGAATACTCATTTTCATAAAAAGGAGCATTATCAGCAAAAGAGCCTGCAAAAAGACGGCTAAGACGCTCATCATTAACAAAATCAAAAACTTCCGAATCAATTACATCATTTTTCTGGACTTTGAAAATCTTGAGGAAACTCCTGTTGCAATGTGTTATTGTTGCATTGGTATCCACGCAGATACCAAGAGGAGATGCGTCAAATATAAGCCTGTACCTTTTTCAGATTCAAGAAGAGCTTCTTCCATATGTTTTCTTTCTATGACTTTGCACAAACGTGATGTAATTACATCCAGTAAGCGCTGCTCTTCCTTGAGGAAAGGACCTATGTCATGATAGGGGCGGTCTTCAGAATAGGATACGTTTAAAGACCCTCTCTTAGAACCATGCACAATGATGTCACTACTAAGGGTATGAATGTTCTTTACATACCGGTCAGTCTTGTAATTTTCTTCATCCAGAACGATACACAGCTCTGTAACTTCAGGATAGAGAAAAGCTGGTTGCAGCCTTTGTATGATGCCTTTTAGCAGGGACTTTGCCGGCACATGCAGGTCAAAAAGATCCGATATACTATAAATGCATTCAAGCTCTCTCTCCCTTTTCTCAAGAATTGCCTGTTTTTCCTCCAAATTTATGACCACACCAATATAAAGTCAAGTAGAATTATTATAATATCATAATATATATTATTAATATTAATAGATTTTGTTACAATTCAAAGATTGAAATGAACAGTTAAACAAGGCAGTAAATTTCCTTATACCATGCTATTAAATAGATGCGGATCATTAGGTGAGATGCAGAAATTCCATGCATGACAAAAATTTTTGAATTATAGGTGAATAAATGTATTCAGACAGGATAAACTCATTGCCCCCATATTTGTTTGCAACAATCGATGAAGCTAAGGCAGCGGTTAAAGCAAAAGGAGTAGATGTTATAGATCTTGGAGTAGGAGATCCGGATCAGCCAACACCAGACCATATTGTTGAATCTATGTCCAAAGCCATACACGATCCTTCAACTCATACATACCCATCATACGCCGGAATGATGAGTTTCAGAAAAGCAGCAGCAGACTGGTGCAAGGAAAGCAGGGGACTTGAACTAGATCCCGCATCTGAGGTACTGACCCTCATAGGTTCAAAGGAAGGAGTTGCACATATCCCTCTGGCTTTTATCAATCCGGGCGACGTTGCGCTTTGTCCTGACCCTGCATATCCTGTTTACAAAATAGGGACACAATTTGCAGGCGGTGAACCTTACATCATGCCACTTCTTGCGGAGAACGATTTCCTGCCTGACTTTGATGCTATTCCAAAGGATAAACTTGAAAAGGCAAAGTTAATGTTCCTGAATTATCCTAACAACCCTACATCAGCCATTGCTGACAAGAAATTCTTTGAAGAGGTCGTGCAGTTTGCAAAGGACAACGACATTGTGGTAATTCACGATAATGCTTATTCGGAAATGACCTATGATAACTATAAGGCACCAAGCTTCCTGAGTGTTGACGGTGCAATGGATGTAGGCATTGAGCTTTATTCACTTTCAAAGACTTACAATATGACCGGATGGAGACTTGCCTTTGCAGTAGGTAACAAGGATATAATTGCCGGTATAGGTAAGGTAAAATCAAACGTGGATTCCGGTGCATTCGATGCAATCCAGGTGGCAGGTATTACAGCACTCTCCGGTTCCCAGCAGTGTGTTGCTGACATGAACAAGATCTATGAGGAGAGAAGGGATACCCTGATTAAAGGACTGAAGGAAATTGGTCTTGACGTAAAAGCACCTAAGGCAACATTCTATGTATGGGCGCCTGTTCCTGATGGTTATGATTCTATGGGATTTGCCAAACTGCTTCTTGAGGAAGCAGGTATTGTTGCAACTCCAGGTGTTGGATTTGGAGCATACGGTGAAGGATATATAAGGTTTGCACTTACACGCTCCGTTGAAAGAATCAATGAAGCAGTGGAGAGAATGAGCAAATTAAACCTCTGAAATCCACCTTTTTCTTTTAGCTTAATTTAAGGCCACCAGAAACTTAACTTATTGGGAATCCAAAAGTGATTCCTTAATATTGGTGGCCTTCATATTTATTACCATTTCAGCAATATCAGCACTATATTCAGCAATACGCTGGAAACTTTCAATTATTTTTCTTTGTTTTTCCCCGTAAAGGCAATGTGTATTTTCGGAAAGCTCTGATTTATGGATTATTTTGTTTCCAAGCGCATTAGATACTTTTGATGTCTTCATTACCTGATTGGCAAGTTCTGTATCAATATCAATTACGGATTTGAAGGAGTCCTGAAAAAGCCTTTTTGAAAGAAGGCCCATTTCTATTATTTCTTCCCTGTTTCCTTTGTAGCCGTCCATCTGGGTAATGTTGCCGGCAATTCCATTAACATGGTCACCTATACGTTCCATGAGTTTTACAATCAGGCGATAGCCAAGACAATCCTTGGAAGTCCTTATTCCTATTTTCTGTGCAAGAATAGAGTCATCAAGTGCTGCTTTTATTTGCCTTACGCTTAAAAGGTAAAACTTGTCCACATCATTGTCCCTGTGAGTAATGTCCTCTGCCAGTTCAAGATCTGCATCTTTTAAGGCAAGAAGAGAGTCTTCCATCATAGAATGAATTATACGGAACATGCTCTGCAATGATTTTTCAAGGGAAATATCCTTGAAATTCAGGAGGTTCTGAAGGATTATTTCTGTTCGGGTTTCCTCGACTATTTCAATCCCTATAAGGCGTTTGCGGGCAGACTCTTTCAGATATTTGCGTTCAGCTGCTGTAAAACCTCCAGGAGAAGTTATTTTAATAATATCATAACCCACAAGATAATTGGCAACAAGATTCCTGAAATTTTCTTCGCTATCTCCAGACGCTACCATTTCAACCCTGGAATGACCATTTTTTTTCTGTTTGCCGTCATCCGGCGTTATAAGCAGTGAACGATCGGGTTTAACTGTAAGCAGGACAGTGTCTCCTGCCTGGAGTTCACCTTCCCTTACCCAGTCAATTGGAAGGGAAACAATGTATGTAGAACCTCCTGTTAACTGAATTTTTCTTTTGTCTGAAATGTGCATCCGTCCTTGATATTTGTGATTTAAAGGAATGTACTGGTGCGCGGTTATAAAGGTTGTTTTTGTAGTGTATATAGTTCCCAATAATCTATAGATTTCAGGTTTTTCAGACAAACATCATGCGATTAAAAATTTAAACAAAGCAAATCAATAATCAATATTGGGAACACATATATAGAATAGAATGCAGTTTATAATCATCATCCTATATTTATTAATTCATCATAATGAAATGCAGGTAATGTATAACAGGTATAAGGTTGACAACTGATATGAAAATCGCCATCTTTCATGACTACATTGGATCCATTGGGGGGGGAGAAAAACTTGTACTTACTCTGGCAAGGGGACTTGAAGCAGATGTAATTACAACTGATACAGATGCGGAATCAGTTTCTAAAATGGGATTTGAAGAAGTAAAGATAATAAGTCTTGGAAATACTGTCAAAATATCACCCTTAAAACAAATATCAGCTTCATGGAAGTTTGCAAACTGTGATTTTTCAGAGAATTACGATTTCTTTATTTTTTCAGGTAACTGGGCACTTTTTGCAGCAAAAAAACATAAACCCAACCTATATTATTGTCACACACCAACAAGAGCATTTTATGATCTTTATGAAGTATACAGAAAAAAACATAATGTCTTTGTTGCTACTGTTTTTTCAACATGGGTACGGTTCCACAAAAAATACACTGAAAAATACATAAATCATGTGACCAGAATTATTACTAATTCAGGAAACACGCAAAAAAGAATCAGCAAATACTGGAACAAGAATTCAGAAGTTATTTATCCACCTGTTGATACTACAAGGTTCTGTTTTAATAAATTTGGGATTTTCTGGCTTTCAGTAAACCGACTCTATCCTGAAAAACGAATTGAACTACAAATTGAAGCGTTCCGTGAAATGCCGGGTGAGAAGCTTGTAATAGTGGGAGGATATTCCTCCGGTGATCATGCATCCGAATATGCTAATAACCTGCTTGAAAATCTTCCCGGGAATGTTGAAATACTTGGGAGTGTCTCTGAAGAGAAGTTACTTGAGCTTTATGCGAATTGTAAAGGACACATAACTACTGCAATGGATGAAGATTTTGGTATGACACCCATTGAAGCAATGGCTGCAGGTAAGCCCGTGATTGCTGTGAATGAAGGAGGATTTAAGGAAAGTATTCTGGATGGAGAAACCGGAATTCTTACTGAGGCAAATGTTGATTCCATTGTTTCTGCGGTTACTATAATTTCCAATAATCCTGAGAAATACAAATCAAATTGCTTTGAAAGGGCTAAAAAGTTTGACAAAAGCCTTTTCATAATTAAAATCCAAGACGTTATCAATAGTACTTTGGATTTAAGGAAAATTTAAAACAATGGTGGAACTTTTGAATTACAGAAAATACTTCCTAATCTTAATCCTGCTGGCAGCTTTCCTCACACCAGTTGCAAGTGCAATCATAGAAGGGGAAGAAAATACAATATATTTTGATCTCTCGGGAGAAGGTTTTTTGGATTGGACAATGAAGGATCTGCAGGTTTTAGTGAAATGGTTGAGGATATTGAAGATTCAGGTTATATTGTTAGAGATAACTTCATGGATAACTCCAATCTTGGTTTTATTTCAGAAGAGGAACTTCAAACAACAGACATTTTTGTAATTATAAATCCCAGAAGGGATTTCAGCTCTGATGAAATAGAACTAATATACAACTTTGTAAATGATGGAGGAAACCTCATAGTGATTTGTGATTCCTTAGGCTCAGTAAACACCACAAACCAATTGCTTGGACAGTTTGCTCTTGCATTTAGCAATGAAGTTATATTGAACCCGGAAGTGAGTTTCAATGCTAGTAAAAAAACGTTCAATTATGCTGTCCCGCTTGCAACTACTAACTCTAATACTTATCACACAGTTGATTCAGAAGAACTCTGGCGTATTAATTGCTCACAAAAATTAAGCGAAGATACTGAACTGCCCTATGAAAACAGAACCTTAATGCTTATTAAAAAACCATCAGAAGGTACGGTTACTATCCTTGGAACAAAAGAATTTCTAAAAAATGACAGATATCAACAAGATAAAGGTATCTGGCACTATATTCTGGCTATCCTTACCAGGGATTCTACTCCTTCATGCATTATTTTGAATCCTTTTGAAATTCAATTACCTGCAAATAATCCAGAATTCTTCAATACTACATTCATAATTCATTATGAAATCAGTTCCCTGAATGAACTTACTGGAGAAGAGGAACTAGTCAGAAAAGTGGATCTGTCTTTTGCAATTAATCCTTCCTTAACCTTTGCAGGCTCTTCTGGAATAGAGAACATCAGCGAGGAAAGCTATGAAGAAATTTAAGTTTCTGATTGGCTTTTTCTTGCTTATATTGCTCATCCTGCCATCTTCTGCGTATGAAGAAATCACTATAGAATACCGGCAGGCAGATATCGACAATGTGAACCGGTACTGGTATGGGCAGGGAGAATTATCTGTAACAAACCCTGAAAAACCATTCACTTTGCATAATAACGGCAATAAAATAATCTCATTTTCATCCACAGCGGCTCTGGCAGAAATAAACGAAGAGAATATGGTATTTGATTCAGCAAACGATCATAACCATCTTGAGGCGCTTTTCCTGTCGCAAAAGCCCTTCGGCCATGGAGTGTTCACACTTGAACTGACTGCTCCTTACGTCTCAGATATGTCTGATAAACACGTTACTTTGAAAATCCAAAATGCTGAAAAAATCATTTACCTAAATAAACCTGTATTTTTCGAAGGATCAAATACACGAACAGAAGGCAGTTACAAAATCATTGAGATCAGCAACCCGGAAAAATACGTTAAATTGATGTTTGTAACTAACCTTGCTTATATAATTTTGACGAATTTTATGGGAGTTTCAATATTAGCACTTGCTCTTTTTATACTGGTATTTATACGAAGAAGAATAGCCCTTAAAACTATAAAAGAAAAAATTACCTGTTTATCTTGAAAAAATTCCAATTACCCTGGATCAGGAAAAAGGGATTGAAATTAAACTGAAAAGTCTAAACAGGTTATCTTTAGAAAAAGAAGAGAAGAGAAATGATGAAGGGGGAACCCATAGCATACTTTGCTTCATACTACCGACAAATTTGTTGGCACCGTTTTTTGTACTTATACTCTTCTGCAGTATGTCCATTTACATGTTAAACACAATTTTAGCCTATTCTGGACAAATTGGAGTATTTGCCTATGTCCTTTCAGGTATGATCTCTATAATAGGCCTGATGATGGCAATTCTTCTTATTAGCGTTAAAGTCAACTCAGACTATCACTCCATTATAGCCGTTTTTTGTTGGTGGGGCAATTCTGGTATTGTTCAGCAGGGTTGGTTTAATTATGGTCCCCATAGCTACAATAATTACATTTTTTACTTATAGATTTAATAAAGTTTTGTTGAAAGATGAAAACAGGAGTATGTAGATGAAACTCCTGGCATGTGAAGAAAATATTTTGGACCCGCCGGGTGGAGGAGAGCTTTCTTTTGAAACATTGCTTAGACATATTTGTAAAAATAATGACCTGATTCTGATTGGAAAAAAAACGTCCAGAAACCACAAGAGCATGTTTCAGATCAGGAGTTTTCTCGTACTTGAAACAAATACTCACATGTTCAACAAGTTCTGGGTTTTCAAACAAGTAGAGCACTATGTGAAAAAATACATAGTGGAACATAAGCCTGATCTGGTCATTACCCAGCAGGATTACGCTGCTCCTACTGTTAAAATTGCCAGCAAATACGGGATACCTACAGTTGTTTTCATGCGAAATTATGAACACTTCTGCCTGTGTGCAAACCCGGAAAAGAACTGCTCCAGAAAATGTGCTGAATGCTATGGTTATTCCAGGCTGAATCCCTACAGGTATTTTGTGGATACGGTTTTTAGTTACGAAAAAAAATGGCTTAAAAAAGCCTCACTTGTTATCTCAAACAGCTATTACATGTCTGAGGCTGTAAAGGAGTGGTTAAGTCTTGATTCGTTTGTAATCTATCCTTTTATCAATAAGCCAAATGTAGAACATCATAGACCCGAATATATCACAATGATAAGCCCTTCAAAACATAAGGGTATTGAGGTATTCCTTGAAATTGCAGATAAAATGCCAGACAGGAGCTTTCTTGTAGTGGGTAACAATCCAGATAAAATTGATTTTTCTAAATACGATAACGTGAAGTATCTTCCCTGGGTGAACGACCCTGCACAAGTATATAGTAAAACAAAAATTCTACTTGTACCATCAATATGGCCTGAACCCTTTGGAAGAGTTTGCATTGAAGCTGCCTTTTGCGGTATACCATCCATTGCAAGCAATAATGGAGGACTTCCTGAGGCAGTTGGAGAAGGTGGAATGGTTATCAATGACTATAAAAATCCGGAAGAATGGATTAACGCTATAAAACTACTGGATGATGAGGATATATATCATGGATACTCCGATAAGGCCAAAACACATGCCATGGATTTTGAAATCAGCATGGTTGTAAGCGAATTCAGAGATTTGATCAAAAACCAACTCGGATTGGTAATCTGAACTTATAATTCATCAGCGGGAAGATTTCCCCGTGACATCTCAAGTAACTGTTTAAAAGTAACTGTTTTTGTTATGTGTAAAAGTATTATATAGAAAATTGCTCCTGAAATCATTGTCAGAACAAGACCATATGCTTTTCCACCTGAGACATATAACACAAAATAAGAAAGAATTGCCATTACAATTGATGAAATTACTATCTTTACACATTTAAGTAAAGATGATGAATCTATTTCCACTTTGAAATACTTTATTATATATATGAGCATTGAGAAGGTCAATACAGAATGAGAAACCACTTTTGCGAGTACAGCCCCATATATTCCAATTGAAGGTATCAAAACCACCAATAATAAAATGTTCAATATCACAGCTCCAAAAGTATATTTCATGAATACTGTTGCCTTGTTTGCTCCTATGAGAAATGCTCCGTTTAACACAGCAATTGTCTTTGTGAATATAAAGGGAGTCAACGCAATCAATACAAAAGCCGTTTTGAGGAAATCCTGGCCATACACTTCTTTTACAAAAGTGGAAGCTACAACAATAAGTCCGGCAATTATCGGCATCATAAAAAAGAAACTGTTGACAAATGTCTGGTTAAAAAGAACATTCATGTGGTTCCTGTCATGGACTTTCCCAAACAGTGATGCAGCTAGTGGCATTATTGTTGTCTCTATAGCTACAAGAGGGATTAATAAATTGTCAATAAGACCTGTTGCAAGGGAATAGTAGCCCACTTCTGTTGTTCCCTGAAAATAACCCAGTACGAGAATATCGAATTTGGTATAAATAAGAAAGAAAATTACTGAAAGATAGATCGGAGGGGCATATGAAATTATTTCCTTCCTCAAATCCCTTGATTTATTTTTATTATAGTTATCTGGTAACGGATTTACTGTTTTATCATTCATTATAAACAAATAAAGAACAATGGTCACAAAAACAGAAAGAAGAAACGTTGTTAAGGAGAAACCAGCCAGTATGCCCAGTACATTCATACCGAGGTAAATAACAATTAAGGTTGCAAGAAACTTAAGACCAGCTTCAGCAATGTTTACTCTCTGTAATTGTTTGAAGCTCTCATAACCCTGAAGTACAGAGAGATTGAACTCTAACAGGATAGTTCCGGCAAGCAGCAAGGAACCTGCTTTCAGCAGATCTGACAAGGTTGAAGAATCAAATATAGATCCAAGGAACCCGGAAACTAAAAAAATAAACGCCACTGAAACTATTACTGAAATGACTTTCAGATTTAGCATTTTCCTGTAAGCATCTTTCACAGATTCCAGGTCATCTCTCATATACTGGGAAATGTGCTTCTGTGTCGATCTGTTAAATCCAAAATCAATAAAAACCGAAGTGAAAAGAATAATAGTTATTGCAAGGGAAAGTTCCCCGTAAGCGTCAGGACCAAGGTATCTTGTTACTACAACAGATAACACGAAAAGAATTACAGCAGAGAGTGTCTTACCAATAAATGAGTAACGTGTGCCTTCAATATTCCTTTGTTCTAGATCTTTTGTCATTTATTATCGATACTCTCTTCATTGTGTATTTATAAATAATACAGACAGCTTCTACAATGCAAATATAATATTTAATTCATGGTGCTACTTTTTATTAAATTTGTAGACTTTTATTGTATCATCAGATCCTTCAGGTACTAATGTCATGTTCTGGTAAACATACTCCAGTACCTTTGGTTCCGTGAAATATGAATCAAGTTTCCTGTCGGCAATCAGCCATCCTTCTTTTCCACGTATTTCACTTATAAAAGTCTCATAATCCTTTAGTATAACAGCCCCTGTATACCTGTCCCTGAGAATTCCCTGTTCATCCTCAAAGGAATAATATTCATTCTGACGAAGCCAGTAATCGGTTTCACCAAGGTAATACATAGTGCATATCGGCATTGTACTAAGTACAATTTCATCTTCTTTAAGATTATCACTTACATAATCAGATGCTAACTTCCAGTGAGGATGGGGGTCTTCATAGATTATAGGCTGATAATCATCTGAAGTGACAGTATACAAGCCACTACCTGTCTGAACGAACAAAATCAAAAGTAAGGTTATGAACAGATATTCCGGTAGCTTTCCTTTTCATAATTATGAACTGACTTCCATGTTTCAATTATGCCATTTGAAGCAAGTGCAACAAATAATGGAAATGCAAAGAAAAGATATCTTGAGTTCTTTGCATCAAGGAAAAGAGTAAGGATTATAAAGGGAACAAAGAAGGCAATTATTATTAGTGGATTGTAGCTGTTTTTCCTGCTGAAAATCACAAATGATAAAAATGCAAAGATGGAGAGAATTGTAAAATATCTTGCTAAAAGAATGAAGTAATATAGTGTCCCAACCTGCATTCCAATAGGAGCAAAAGAAGGAAGAAATGGAATATCCTGGATTGTTAGCCTTACAATAAGCATTGTTGCTGAGACAATGATGATAAAAAAGATGAGAATATTTTTTTCTTCTAGTATTTTCTCTTCGATTATTTGCTTCCTCTGGACAAGAAAAGTAAGTAATGTTAAAGCCGTTACCAAAAATAACAGATAAAATTGATGCACAAAAGAACTTAATAGCATAATCAATACCAGTGAAAAAAGTACTAATACAATTCTTTTTTGTTTTTGTTTTTTTTTCACATTTGCATTAAGAGACTCCTGAAACAAACGGTGAAGAATAAACAAGAACAGTACATATAGAAACTGCAACACAACGTACATACGTGCATTTAAAGACCAATGAATCTGAAGTGGCGAAAAAGATAGTAAAAAGGCAGTTAATATGGCTGAGTCATGATCAAACACCTCTCTGACTAAATAATAACTTGCTATTATTGAAAAAATTCCAATAATCATGAAAGGCAAGCGTGCAGAGATTTCAGAAATTCCCAATATTTTAAAAGAGCCAGCAACAAGTAAAGTAGTTGGAAATGAGCGTTCATATGGTATACCAGAAGGGAGCATTGGCTGACCATTTTCCAGCACTGATATAGCTGCAAAAACATGGAATAGCTCATCAACCCAGAATTGAAGAGGATTTATTAGCCTTATAACAGCAAAGATAAGAAAAAAAGATACAGGGAAAAAAAGCAAGTACTCTCTTTTTTTTTGCATGTTAAAAAAAAGTGGTTACTAATATTTAAAATGATAGAATTATCGGTTCTTTAGAACTCCTGCCATTGAGACTTAAAGAATTTTGTAAACTGATTTGCCATAAGTCATGAATAACCTGATTGCTCCCGAAGAAAACGGGGTAGCCGGCATTTTCCAACAAAAAAATACAAAATAATCTGCAAATACCTTGTGCTTTCTCCTCAGGAATTCCGTATATTTCCCTGTATAAATACAATGTCTTTATAATTAGCTTCGATGTCACAGCATCGAATGTGCCGCCAGCGACAGATAGTTACTTTGATTTTAGATCACAGTTCGCATTATTGGTATGAAAAAGAGTAATTTGCTGTCAATCAGATTAACAGGATTTCGACAGAGCCGAATTATCTACAATTCAATTTATAAAGCAAAAAGCTTCTTTATAAATCGTTTATTCCACTTAACTTTATTTTGATTATTGATTTTCGTTTGTTTATACCACAAACAACATAATTAATGGAACTTATTATCTGTTTTTAATTTTTCATAATGTTCTATATCCCTATACTTAAATACTTTTGCAGGATGGCCACCTGCAACGGCGTATTTTGGTATGTCCGACACAACAACACTTCCTGCTTGAATGATAGCTCCCTCATCGATTTTCACTCCACCCAGAATTACTACTCTGGCACCCAACCATACATTATCACCAATGATGATTTCTTTTTCAATATAAGTTTCATCATAAGGGATCGCGGTTCCGTTATCAAAATTATGAAAACGGGTTACCATTAAAATATCAGGCCCTGAATGAAAATTGTTACCAATCTCAACTCTACCAGTACCCCGCATATAGCAACCATTAAAATTTACATTGTCACCTAAAACCGTTTTTTTTGTAACTATTGTTTTACCATTCGCTTTTAAATTATTCCCAACTTTTTCGGCTTTTCTAGTAACCTTGAAATTATAGTACATACGTTTTGTTTTTACAAAGAAAATTTGTGCAAACGATTTTATTTTCATGTTATTTGCTCGCTGAATTGATAAGAGTAGGGTTATATTCATATTTATTAGTAATAATTCCAGAGATACCCAATATAATTAAATGTAATAGCGAAGGATATTTGATATGAAATATAAGATCTTAATTGGTTTTTTACTATTTATATTAGTAATTCCATGTTCATCAGCTTATGAAGAGATCTTTATTGAATATAATCAGGCAGATATTGGTGATGTAAACAGATACTGGTATGGGCAGGGTGAATTATCAGTAACAAATCCTGAAACTCTTTCACTTTGCATACGAACAATAATGAAATCCTATCTTTTTCGACAGATGCAACCTTAACTAAACTCACAGCTGACAGTATTTGTTTTGATTCTGAAAGTGAGCAGAGTGTTTTTAACTCACTTTTTATTTCAGAGAAGCCTTCCGGGCATGGGATATTCAAACTGGAACTCGAATTACCTTATATTTCAGATCAATCTGACAAGCATATTACTTTAGCAATTGAAAATGCTGAAAAGGTCATCTACCTGAATGGACCTTTGTACTTTGAAAGCTCAAACATAAGAACTGAAGAAAACTATAAAATAATAAATATCGATAAACCTGAAGACAAAATTAATCTCATCTTTATAACTGAGCTTGCCTATGGTTACCTGAATTTTTTTGTTGTTATTTCTTTATTCACATTCCTACTTCTTATCCTCACAATTTTAAGGAGAAAGATCATATTAAAAGCCTTAAAAGAAAAGGTTCCCTGGTATCTTGAAAGAATACCAGTTCGTATTTACAAGAGTGGAAGGGTTGAAATAAGGATTGTGAAAATTAATCTGCCGTCAATAAAAAGAGAAGAAGAAATCAATAATGAAGATAGAAATTTTAATACCATTAAGTTGAGAATACCAAAAGAAACAATTATTGGAACTGGTATTCTGGTAATTGCAGCTTTAATGTTAAAGTCTGTTCTTCACTTATTCATAGCATATACTACAGCAATTGGATTTCTTGCATACGCTATTATAGGAATCAGTTTAATGGCAGGATTCATCATTGTATTACTTCTGAAGACCTCGGAAAACTACTCCGATACACAAAGTATTGCTTTATTCATTTTTGGAGCGGTCACTCTTATTATCCTGTTAAATGAACTTGAATTTATGTTCACTACATTACTGTTTGTTGCAACAGTAATCACCTGTGTTTCAAAAGCAACCATTGATAGTTTACTGGGAAAACATTAATTTGTAAATAAAAAGGATTAGCACTGAAAATAAAGATTTAAGCACAAGTATAAAGCCACCAAATAACTGCTAGCAAGATTTGTCTACAATCTTTGAAAACTCACCATATATGAATTGTATGTAATTATCAGAAACTAAAGCTACTTTTGTAGGGATACAACGTGAAAACATTTAAAAGTTATATATATTTGCTGTTCTTTTCAGGTTTACTTCTCAATACAATTGCAATATTAACCTACAATAGTCTTCGTTACATAGAAAAAGGATTGATGATTTCCACAATAATAGCTGGTTTGTTTATAATTTACATAAAACTAAAAGACAATAAGAAAAATAATGATCCTGAAATCGAATCTGAAAAAAAATTAAATCTGTATCGGGAATACAGTAATTCAACCGGACATAAATATTTTAATCACATACCAGGCTTCCAGAAACTATCAACAAACAAATATATTGAAAATTGGTTACCAGAAATTAGTTTATTATTAATTGTTTTATTAGGTATTTACCTGAGGTTCTATAATCTTGGGAATCTAAGCTTAACAACTGATGAGATTTATCAGGCTATCGCAATGAAAAGTATATTGGAAAATGGTTCTCCATTACTTCCAAACGGAAATTATTACAATCGGGGTTTAACGCACAGTTATCTGGCAAGTCTTTTTGCTTTGTATTTTGGAGCAAACGAGTTGTCTGTAAGACTGCCCAGTGCAATTGCCGGAGTGGGGACAATAATTGTCTCATATTTTTTAGGAAAAGAACTAAAGAACAAAGAATTTGGAATTATTATTGCCCTTATAATATGCATATTCCCATGGATGATAGAGTTTTCGAGATGGGGGCGAATGTATTCACTATTAACTTTTCTTGTTATACTCAGCTTTTATTCCGCCATTGTTGGTTTTAAGCAAAAGAAATGGTCTTTCATAATCTTAGCAATTATAAGTTCCTTTCTCGCAATAATGACCCATAAATTTGGGTATATAACTCCAATAATTATTGTAGGGGCTTTTGTAGTCCACAATATTAAATTCGATAAAAGTCTGCTAAAATTCAGGTATATGGTACTTTTAATAGCTCCATTGCTGTTGATACCATTGGTTAAACTTGTAGTTAATTTTTCGCAAATAGAACCTGGTACAATTCACATATTTCTGTTGAACAGTTATAACTTCTTATTTGAATACTCATATTCAGATTTTTTTATCAGTTTTCTGGCATCTAACTTTGCTTTTCTATTTGTGGGAATCAGTATTTTACTATACTTTATGATAGTTGAAAACATCAAAAATCTTAGAGATAATTCACTTTTGCTTGCAATAACCTTGCTGGAAATATTCTTTTAAGCTATTACAATATACAGAACTCTTCAAGATATGTGTTTTTCATAATGCCTTTTCTAATCACAGCTGGTGTTCTGGGTTATCATGAATTTTTAACCAGATTCCTGGCAACTGTAAACAGGAACAATTCCACCATCAGGTTAACAGTTTTAGTTCTGCTTTTGATAATAATGATAGCCCCATTAGGATATACGTTTTCCATACCTGCAAGAAATTCAGGAGATACCTACCTTAATCCTTACTATGCACCAACTACAGTCACTGATTACATTTCCGATTGGAAAAGTAATAACCTGTACGTCCAAAACAATAGCGATAATGATAGCATAATAATTACAAATGGATTCCAGTATACATTTTTTTACAACCGGGAACCGGATTACTATATAAGACCAGATGATGAAGGCTACTTCAGTATCAAAGAGGATGGAGATTATTATCTTAAGTATATGAATAATACCATTCTTATATATGATGAACAGCAGTTTTTCAGGATAATAGAAGAAACAAATAAGACGATCTACATAAATTTAAATACAAATGGCGTACACCCTGAACATGCAATTACTACAGAGAAATGGATTAGTGATATCGAGCGCGATGGAAACAAATTTGAACTTGTTTTTGTAGGAGAAGAACCTACTTCTAAAGTATACAGATTAGAATAATTAAAGGTAGATTAAAAAAGAAATTTGTATTTATAATCGAGGTGCCCTTTTGTATTCAAAATACAGGATCATAGCTATCATTCCAGCAAGAGGCGGAAGCAAAGGTATTCCAAGAAAAAATATAAAGCTACTGGCAGGCAAACCCCTTATTGCCTATACAATTGAGTCAGCTATTAGTTCAAAGTACATAGATGATGTTATAGTTTCAACTGAAGACGATGCCATTGCTATTGTTTCAAAATTGTATGGAGCAAAGGTAATAGAAAGACCTGGAGAATTGGCTGAAGACCATGTAACTTTAGATCCCGTAATCTATTACACTCTGAAACAGGCAGAGCTGATTCATCATCAGAATTATGATATTGTAATTACAATACAACCAACGTCTCCATTGTTAAAGTCTGAAACATTTGACAGATCCATTGAAAGACTAATTGAAGAAAATGCTGATTCATTAATAAGCGTAAAAGCTGAATCACACCTGTTCTGGACTAAGAAAAACGGTAAATATACCCCATTTTATAGTGAGAGAAAAAACAGGCAATACTTAGAACCGGTTTTCCCTGAAACCGGATCTATGTTAATTTCCAAAAAAGAAGTTATCTCTGAAAATAATAGGATTGGAAATAAGCTCCAGCTTTTTGAAGTACCGGAGAATGAAGCAATTGACATTGACACATATCAGGATTGGTTGATTGCTGAAAATGAATTAAACAAGAAAACAATCATATTCAGAGTGGATGGAAACTATAAGATTGCACTTGGGCATGTGTACCGTGCACTTACTTTAGCCAACCGCATGTTCATTAACCACAATGTTTACTTTTTAATGGATCAGAAGAAAGAATTAGGTATAGAAAAAGTAAAATCGTCTCATTTTCCTGTTTTTACTTTCAATGATGAAAATGAAATGTACGATCACTTAAAAAGAATAAATCCGGATATAATCATCAACGATATACTTGACACAGATGCAAAATATATATCTGAATTGAAATCCATGGGATATTTTGTAGTTAACTATGAAGACCTTGGTGAAGGAGCGGAATATGCCGATATTGTAATTAATTCCCTCTACGAGAATACCTGCCCTCCGGATAATCACTATTACGGATACAAGTATGTTTGCCTGAGAGACGAATTCCACCAGATACCACAAAAAACCGTTGATGATAAAGTAAATTCTCTTCTGATCACTTTTGGCGGAACGGACCAGAACAATCTGACAATGAGGACTACCAAAGCAATAGAAAGTCTGGAACTAAAAGGAATTGAAATAAATGTAATTATAGGAATGGGATACGATCAAAAACAAGACTTATACAACTATATAGAAAATTTAAGAACTGCAGGATTCCACATTAATGTCAAAGAAAATGTGAACATGATGGCATATGAGATCTATAAAGCTGATGTTGTAATTACTTCAAATGGCAGAACAATTTATGAGATCACAAGTATAGGAACACCTTTTATTTCAATTGCCCAAAACGAAAGAGAGTCTAAACATTTGTTTGTTCATTTTCTCCGGGGAACAATGTATCTTGGAATGGCCTACAATGTAACAGAAGAAGATATTGCTCCTGCTTTGAATGAATTAATTCAGAACTCCCAATTGCGCAAAAAGATTAATAGAAACCTGATGCAATTTAATATGCTTGAAGGACTTGACAGGAATATCAAACTGATTGGGGAGAAGTATGCGGAATGGTGCAAAAATGCGAACAATAACTATAGACAATAGACTTATCACTGAAAAATCCAGACCTTTTGTGATTGCAGAAATCGGAGTGAATTACTATGATATCGCTACGAAAGAAAACATTGATCTGCTTGAAGCTGCAAAACTTATGATAAAGGAAGCAGCGCAAGCTGGTGCAGACTGTGTCAAATTCCAGTCATACAAGGCAGAGAAACTTGCTTCCAGAAATTCCCCTGCTTATTGGGATCTAAAAGAAGAAACAACAACATCCCAATACGAACTCTTCACCAAATTTGACAAGTTTGGTCCGGAAGAATACAAAGAACTTGCACAATATTCCAGGAAAAAAAATGTTATTTTCCTCTCAACTCCTTTTGATTTTGGAGCAGCAGATTTTCTGGATGAAATAATGCCTGCCTACAAAATATCATCTTCTGATCTGACAAATTTACCTTTTATAGAATATATTGCAAAGAAAAACAAACCTGTTTTGCTTTCAGTTGGTGCTGCCACATTAGGAGAGATTGAAACTGCAATAAATACGGTTTTGAATGCAGGAAACAGCCAAATAAGCATTTTACATTGTATTCTGGATTATCCAACTGACTATGAGAATGCTAATTTGAACATGATTAAACATTTAGCAAATACTTTCCCTGATTTTTTGCTTGGGTATTCAGATCATACCAGACCAGATGATTCAATGCTTACCCTTATAACTGCTTATTTGAATGGCGCTGTAATTATTGAAAAACATTTTACACTTGATAAAAACCTGAAGGGAAATGATCACTACCATGCAATGGATCCTGCAGACCTGAAAAAGTTCAGGAACAATATTGATTTGCTGGATAAGATCAGTGGAGAATATTACAAACATCCACTTGAATGTGAACAAGCAGCCAGAAAGCAGGCAAGAAGAAGCATTGTAGCTTTAGAAGACATGAAAAAGGGAGATATTTTAAGTCGGGATAAACTTACTTTCAAGCGGCCAGGAACAGGAATTTCACCATCAGACCTTGATAAAATACTTGGCATGAAGGTCACCAGAGATATAAAAGAAGATGAAATTATAAACTGGGATGCAGTTTTTCTTTGCTAAACTTATTGACATAAAATTCGAATAAGTTTGCTTCATGAGAGGAAAGAATGAAAACAGCATTGCAAAAAGCAACTAACTTCATCAAAAGGATGGAAAAATCAATTTCAGCCTATGGTGCTCCGGATAATATATTGCTCATAATCGCAATGTGTGTTCTCCTTGCATATATATCTCCTTATTACATTTTAAGAGAGAATACTCCTGTTTTAATTCACGACAACCTTGATTCATTTTTGGCTTGGCACACAATCTTAGCTCAAAGCGATCATATATTAGGATCATTTGATTCGACAATTCCACAAATAATGAATGGATTGCCTCGAAATTGTTTAGGTTCAGAGTTTAGTTTTATATTACTTTTGTTTTACCTCTTTCCACCATTTACAGCCTATGCTTTAAACCTCACCTTAATGCATATAATCGCATTTTCTGGAATGTACCTACTACTTTCAAGGCGTATAGACACAGGTGATGGAAACAGGTTCATAATTATCGGAGTTTCATTATGCTTTGCTTTGCTTCCATTCTGGCCGTTTGGCGGACTGACTATTGCAGGAATGCCATTGGCACTGTATGCATTTCTAAATATCAGAGAGGGGAAGCATAGTTACAAAGACTGGATGATTATCCTTCTGATTCCTTTTTATTCCTCATTTGCTTTAGGATTTTTCTTTTTCCTGACTGGAATTGGAATTCTCTGGTTAATTGATTTTATTAAAAAAAAGGATTCAAATATTCTCTTTCTTGTTGCTATTGCCTTGATGACCCTGATATTTCTTACTGTTGAATACAGGCTTGTCTATGGAATGTTCCTTGATTCCGGATATGTATCGCATAGAGTGGACTTTTATACAATCTCAACACCTGAAACAAAATTCATAGGGAGTTTGGACAGGGCTATTATTAATTTTAATAGTGGCCAATATCATGCTGCAAGTTTGCACACTTTATGGATAGGCGTGTCAATTCTTTTGGCAGAGAGTATCGTTTTCACGAAAAAAATACGAAAATATGTATCCAATCCCAACCTGGAAAAGTTTTTCCTGATAACAGCTTTAATAATAATTATTGCTTTAAACACTAGTTATTTACATACTTTAGCAGGTGCAATGTACGTTGCCTGGAAATTAATAATTATAATTATGTTAATTCTCGTTCTGACTTTTGTTTTTGATTACAGGAAAACATTTTTCCAATTTAATGAAAAGTCCCTTGATAAAGAAATTCCTGATTGTGAAAAAGAACATATCTTCTTGATAGCTTTAATTTTTCTTTGCTTTTCAATTTCCATTTTCTATGGTTTTTGGAAATGGGATATGATATACCCGATTAAGGAACAAATCACATTGCTGAAAACCTTTAATTTTTCAAGATATCATTTTTTACACCCTTTACTGTGGTATTTGATCTTTGCTCTAGCTCTTAGAATCATTGCTGGAACTTCAAAAAATAGAAAATATATGGCAGCAGTAATTATAGTGCTTCATGTTTCTTTCCTCTTTACTTTGCAAGGGACAGGTAATCTACTTACCGAGGGTACGGATTTGTATGGAACTAATTACCAATTACCAGAAAACGTTATTCTATCTGAAACAGATGAAGAACTAACTAAAGGTATAGCACTATCTGGAATTGGATATTATCAGGTAGGAGGTTTTGGATGCCTCAATAGCACGCAACCAACATTTAATGAATTTTACTCTCCTGAACTGTTTAGTGAGATTAAACATGATACCGGGGAAAATATTGATGAGTATCGTGTTGTAAGCATTGGTATTCATCCAGCTGTTGCACAATACAATGGATTTTACACACTTGATTCATATCAAACAAACTATCCCCTGAAGTATAAATATCAGTTTAGAAAATTAATTGATAAAGAACTGGATAAAAATGAAGAGATAAGGTATTATTTTGATGGATGGGGTAACAGATGTTACGTATTCACAGCTAGAAAAAAGACAAATTTTTTTATCACAAAAGATAAAACAACCCCAATAAAGACTATTGAATTTAACACATCAGAATTCAAAAATATGGGAGGGAAATACATCATTTCAGCTGTAGAACTCAGAAATTATCAACAAAACGATCTCAGATTAGTAAATACTTTTGAAAATGATAGCTCTCCCTGGAAGATATGGCTTTATGAAACAGTTTGAACAGGGGTGTATGTGAGAGTCAATCTCCGTGTACTTACAAGTGTCTTGTAACTTTCAAAATGAACAAACATATATTAATACTAAGTTATAATAGGTGCAGCGGAATAATCTTTTGAATCCATATTTGTTAACCCTTGATAAATCAGGAATATTATTGAGAGATTATTCTATTAAGGAGAAGTTGTTCGATGAACATAGACTTTATAATAGTAGGTGCAATGAAAGCTGGTACATCCAGCTTGTCTTATCACTTAAATAATCATTCCGATATATGTACCTCAGGAAGAAATGCACTTTTTGATAACGATAAGATTTACTCAAAAGGAAATGAGCATTACCTGAAATTAATCAAAAAATATGATTGTACTAATGATGCAAATTTAATTGGAGAAAAACACCTACTTACAGTTATGACCCAAAAGTTCCTGAGAGGATATACAACTTTAATCCGATATAAAGTTAATATGGATATTAAGAAACCCTGTAAACAGGGCTTATTCCAACTATTTGCATGCAATTACCAAGGGTACAGAGTATTTAAGCTTTGAAGAAGCAATTGAAAATGAAGAAGAACGATTGAAAAATGACATCTTTAAAGGATATCTGAAAAGAGGCATCTATACTGAGCAGATAAATAGATACCTTAACTTTTTCCACAAGGATCAAATGTATTTTTTACTTTATGAGAATTTTGCTAAGAGTCCGGAAAAGGAACTAAAAGGATTATTTGACTTTCTAGGAGTTGAACCCGGTCGGTATAAGTATATTGAGAAGAAAAAAAATCAAACAATTATACCTCGTTTTCCAAAATCCCTATACTTATTAAGGAAATATACTGGTAAGTCTATTCCATACAAAATGGTTTCCCAGATGAACAAGCTAGGCAAAAAACCGGGATATGACCAACTCGATCAAAATACAAAAGGTAGATTAAATCAATATTTCAAGCCTTACAATAAAGAACTTGAAAATTTACTTGATATTGACTTATCTTTATGGGAGAGATAATTTCAGCCACATTTCATTATAATATCAAAAATTTCTTCTTTAATTGAAAGTATGAGAAAGGTCCTATGGCAGAAGTAAACAATAACAAATTGTTAATACAAAGAATAGGCTTAGTAGCGATAACTCAGTTCCTTGTTGGGTTTAGCAGTCTTATTCTACTCCCGGTTCTTACTAAAAATATGTCTATTCAGGACTATGGTATCTGGGCACAAATAACGGTCACCATTGGAATCATTCCTCAAGTTGTTATGTTCGGATTACCGTTTACAATGGTTCGCCATTTGCCGCCTATAAAATCTAAAAGAGGAATTCAGGAACTTTTTTATTCATTTTTAGTCATAATACTATTTGCAACAATCTTAACTGTAATTGTGCTCTATTTGTTTGCAACAGAAATTGCTTACATATTATTTGATAATAATATACTTGTTGTAAAAATATTAGCAATTGTTCTTTTATTTGAATGTATGAACTTGTTTTTTACTAACTACCTAAGAGCGTCAAAACAAATTAAAAAACATTCATTAAACCTTTTCATAAAGATAGTACTTAGAATAGTATTAGTTTCTTTATTTGTGCTGTCAGGTTATGGTATAGCAGGTGCAGCAATTGGATTATTGCTTAGTTCAGTGATAGTTACATTAGTTGTCGCTTATGACATACTTTCAGAAATTGGAATATATAGGCCTAGATTTGAAAATATGAAAGAATATCTTTCATTTGGGATTCCAACCATACCTGGAAATCTCTCAAGCTGGGTTGTAAATTCCAGTGATCGTTACGTAATCGGACTTTTTTTAGGAACAGCTGCTGTTGGATATTATAACCCGGGATATTCCCTTGGAAATATTATTGGTGTTTTCGTTGCACCTTTTAGTTTTATGTTACCGGTTGTTCTATCGGAGCACTATGATAATAATAACATTGAAGAAGTTAAAAAAATTCTAAGTTATTCTTGAAATATTTCCTTGCATTTTCGATTCCTGCAGTATGCGGAGTATCATTACTATCTAAACCTCTATTAGAATTATTGTCAACACCTGAAATATCCTCACAGGCATATATTATAACGCCATTTGTCGCCTTAAGTACGCTATTTTTGGAATAATAAGCATTCTAAACAAAATAATAATCTTGAAAAGAAAACAAAGATAACAGGAATGATGTGGATAGTCGCTTCAATATTGAATCTGGGGCTTAACTTTGTATTAATACCATATAGGGAATAGTAGCCGCTGCCATTACGACATTGATAGCATTTACAATTGCATTAATAATTTCTTTATACTATTCAGTTAAGTTCTTAAAGTTCGATATGAATCTAGCTTTTATGCTTAAAAGCATAACAGCATCTGCTACAATGTCCTTAATACTAATTGAAGTTGAACCTACTGGCCTGGTCAATCTTTTGGGAACAATTGTTGCCTGCACAGTTACCTATTTCCTGATCATGATTATTTTGAAAGCTTTTAATGAAAATGAATTGAAAATGCTAAAAGCACTGATACAATAACACAAGTTTAAATCCATATGAACAGCCTATAACACCATTTTAATCATTTGCATAGTTTGACAAAGAAATATCAGGTTTATCGAGTCTTCTGATCTCTTGAACCATTCCGGGAACTAAAAATTGGGTGAATAAACTAAAATCGTGATTCAACACGTAAATATAGCCATTTACCTTTGTTCTGTCTGCTCTTTTAGCATGATCAGAACCACCTAATAAGACGTGCTCTTTAGAAATCGACAGACCTCTTGTAAAATGTTTTCCTTTGAAAACGATTTCATTATCAACTTTCAGACAATTATTTGTTGAGTCACAATAAATAAACTGATTGTTAAGGACAACAATATTATGAGCATGTGATGCTTTTGTATCTATTTTTTCTATTTTTCTTAAATTGCTGTCCAATACAAGTATTTCGCTTTGGCGACCGGTTTTTGATGTTTCATTATGGCACATAACAAAAAACCTATTTTCTGTATGGTATAAAGAGTTCATATGTGCATAATTATTTGATTTTCTGCCATTATCCAGTTTTCCTAATGGATAATAGGCATTGTATGAAAAATCGCTGAGATTATATGCTAAAATACAGTTATTGTACGTATCCATGATAAAGAGTTTATCATCTACAATATCTATTTGATGGCAACCAGGAGATAATTTATTGATTAAAACTTTGCCTCTTTTGTTAATTTCAAAATTGTTATTTATCTCTAGTTCAATAATCCTTCCATTTGAAGTTCCTGTCTTTTCAAAAACATAAATTTTTTTAGATGAAATGGTTATACCGTAAAACCTGCCGTCCAGCAATTTAGACAAATTATTATTTTTCAGTATATAAAGTCCTTTTTGAGTTCCGATTAAATAAACTCCCTGTACTTCACCTTCAATATTTACAAATGTGTGGGTTTTTTTTACAATAATTGGTTTTAAAAGATGAAGTGCATTCTTTATGAAATTTCCACCTGCATAAATTTTGCATGCAGCTGTAAATATATGCCCATTTTTCATCAAAATAGATTTCAAGTTATTACCTCATCTAAATGATAAAAATATTTTCAGATTTTTAATATAATTTCAGAACATCAATCAAGAAGCAAGATTTTATGACATCAATTATTCTCTCGGCAGATTTACCATCCAACATGTTATTCATATAAAGAGTATATCCTTTAGCTCTCTTTTTGTAATCGTCAATAGCATCTTCATCGAAAAGCATTTCTTCTATTTTTCCAGATAATTCCACTTTTTCAACTATTTCTTCAATCACACCGTTTTTCACATAGATTGGCCTGTGTATCTTCCAGGGATTATAGGATAATGCAGGAATACCCAAAAAAGCAGCTTCTGCAGCAGCATTGGAATTAATAGTTATAACCAGATCGCTGGCACTTAATACTTTGAACAAATCATTTTCCAGACTAAGCTCAATATTATTGCCCTGAAATCGAGTATATGAATCAGCTTTTTCAGAAGGATGGGGTTTTATAAGAATCTTAATATTCGGCTTTTTTGCTTTTTGTAGTTCATCTATTATTTCTTGTACAAATTCCATTTTTACAGGTAACGGTTGTGTTGCAAGACAGATTGTCTTTTCACTTGAATCCTTCTTAATTCCGGAATATTTAATAAGTCGTTGTTCAATAAAAGGTCTTCCTGTAACTATCATTTTTTCAGGTGGTATGTTAAAATGATCTTTTAGAAGTTCATAATCATGCTGCCCCTGTAAAACTACTTTGTCTGAAAGGATTTCCTCGTAAACAGGATGTCCGGTGATTATGGAATGAGGAATATACAATGTTTTTACATTAAGCGATTTAGCTAAAAAGATAGTCAAATTACCCAACATTGTAAATTCATTACTTAAAATAATTAATTTAGTGCGAGAACTTATCAAGTAATTCCTGAAAGCGGACAATAAGAAAATATTGTAGAAATAATGAGATACAAGCAGATTGAAAAGATACTTTTCCTTTCCAGCACAACCAAATCTGGTTGAAAGATACGATAAATCCTTTATGATACTTTTTCTATTTGAAAGAGACCAACGTAGAAACTGGAAAGCAATTTTTACAGAATCATATGTTACATATCTTTGCAGAAAATCAGAATCTATTTCTTCGGGATTTATCTCGTTATATATACCTATGCTTTTCCTAAAGAAAATATTTTTTATTTTATTATGAGCAGGGCTTTGTTTTAAAAAAAAACATGATTTTTCTATTTCATCAAATTCATTATAAATAGGAAGCAAATTCTTAATCTGGTTACCTGTATAAGCAAAAAATATTACTTTCTCTTCATGAAATATTTTGCTTCTATTTTTTTTAATAAATAAATCAAAAATAAATAATGAATAATTCAATACTGGTTTTTGTTTAAACTCTCCTTTTAACGCAGAGTATAATAAAAATTTTGAGTGAGAGAAAAAGTTGATTTTGCTATTAAAAAATTCAAAATCATAATTCTTATTTTCCAATTCCCTTATAATCTCAAAATCCGACATTATTCATATCTCCGTATGGCCCAAAACACAAAATTGTTTTTAGTAATTTTCGAGTCGCCATATTAAACAAAGTATATTAAATTGTAAATTTTCCTGATTATTCAGGTTATAATATCCAATATAAACATATCAATTATTAAATAAATAATATCTGCACTTCCTGACTTTAATCTATTATCAATGGTAGCGTCCTGCAAAAGATTGAGGGTATTTTAGATAATCAAGTATCTTATTCAAAACAAATTTCGAAATATTCATGCTGGGAATAATCATTATTAACAATAAGGAAATGTTCTTAGCATTTACAGAGTTAGATAATGATTGTTTAATACAATAATAATTTTTCTTCCCATCAAATAAGTAAAAAATACATAATTTGAAATAAGCTGAACATAACTCATGTGAATTAAAAATATCTCGGTGCTTAGAAATCATTTTTTCAAAGCCTACTATTTTATTGTTGTTAGAAGCTGTTATTTGGTTTTCATAGTAATAATGAATATACAGATATTTTTCAAGAAAACAGCTGTCAAAATGATTATTTATTCTAACTAAAAATTCCCCATCTACATTTGCAGGGAAGGTCTTGTCAAAATAGCCTATTTTTTTAAAAACAGACTTGTGCATCAACCATGTACTGGTTGGACCACCATTCTCAAAAGAGACTGTTTTGCTTTGAGTTAATGTTTTTTTCAGAATTTCATTGTTTTCTTTCCAGATAGTTCCACAAAAACATACTTTTAAACCTGTTTGTAAAATAAGAGCAATCTGTTTTTCTATCTTAGTGTTTAGCCACTCATCATCATCATCTAAAAAAGAAATATAGTCACCTTTTGCTTGCTTTATACCAACATTTCGGGTTTCAGCATTACCCAACTGTTCAGTATTTTTGATATAAACGATACTAACGCCATTTTCTTCCTGAATTTCATTAATTATATTACGAATATCCATTTCAGAGAAATCATCCACAATTATAATTTCTAGATTAGTATATGTTTGATCCAGTACTGACTTTACAGCTCTTCGAAGATCATTTGGTCGGTTACGTGTTGGAATAATAACACTTACTAAAGGAAAGTTATTAAGATTCATTGTTGCATCATACTCAATTAAATTGCTGGAATGTGTTTTTTCTCCAGCACTTCAATATATTCTTTGCATATTACTTCATCATTAAATTTTTCAACAACTTTTTTGTTGTACTGAGAAAAAGCAACTTTTAACTGTTTATTATCTGCAATTTTCTTAATCCTGTCTGCCATATCATCAATATTTCCATATTTAACCAAAAAACCATTTTCACCTTCATTTACAAAATCAATCTGACCACCATAATCTGTTGAAACTATCGGTAATCCAACCTGCATTGCTTCCTGTAGGGAAATACCGAATCCTTCATGCATAGAAGATAAAACGTAAACATCAGAATTTTGTAAATATTGGAACTTCTCGACTTCAGAAACAAAACCCAAGAAATGAACTCTATCCATTATTTTCAACTCTTTTGCCAGTGATATCAGATTTTCCTTCTCAGGTCCTTCCCCTACAATCAACGCATGGACATTATCAGGAGTTTTTTCAACACTATTCAATAGAAAATCAAATCCCTTTCTTTTTACAAGCCTTCCTACACTTATAGTGTAGAACAAATCTTCTTCTAATCCCATGTCTTTCCGGCTTACTTCATCAAATTCGAAGGATTCATAAGCCAGAGGTATAATGTCTACGCCTTTTTGCACAGAATAATACTTCAATGCATTTTCTTTGGTATTTGATGATTGGGCAACAACATAATCCGACTTATTGATGACTTTCTCAACTGTTTTCCTTAAATACCACTTTCTGTGAGGTGAGTTTTTCTTAGATGGATCATAAATATCACCACCATGTATGGATAAAATGTGTGGAATCTTAAACTTCCGGGAAATCCATACCCCCAGAAGACCTGTAGGAATAGCAAAATGACTGTTTATGAAAAAATAGTCGTTTTTTTTGCATAAATCACAAGCTTTCTTATAAGCTAAAAAAGGAAAGCTGACCATCGATGACATTGTAGCAGTAGCCAGTTCTTTACGTCCAACAACCTTGACTCTGTAAACATTAACACCATTTATAACCTCAAATTCCTTTAAGCCTTCAAACCCTGTGGTTATGTAATCTACATGATGACCTAGTTTTATGAATCCCTCTGCAAGTTTTTTAGCAGCAACACCGCCACCACCCCCAAGAGGAGGATACTCATAATTAAGCATCAGAATTCTCATCAGAGAATCCTCTCGACATTATAGCTTTTCCTTTCATTCTGACCATAATAGATTTTTGAAACAATGTCTGCAAGAATACCAGTTGCAACAAACTGTACCCCTATAAGAATCATAAATAATCCTCCAAGAAATAAAGGTCTGTCTGAAAGACTTTCACCAAAAAAGAGCCTTAAAATTGTCATATACAAAGTGATAAAAGAACCTATTGAAAACATCACTAAACCGCATCCACCAAAAATGTGCATTGGTCTCATTGAGTATCTTTGCCAGAAACTAATAAGAAGAAGATCAAGATAACCTTTTACTAGCCTGTCCCATTTGTATTTGGTTCTTCCATATTTTCTTTCGCGATGGTTTGTTTTCATTTCAGAAATTTTGTATCCATTCCACGAAAGCATTGCAGGTATATACCTGTGCAATTCACCATACAGTTCCAGACTTTTAGCACTTTCGCTGATATAAACTCTCAATGTGCAACCGGAATCATGTATTTTCTCACCGGTTATATTCTTGCGGAGAAAGTTGGCAAATTTAGAAACAATTTTTTTAGAAAATGTGTCTTTTCTGTTATAGCGCCAACCACAAACTACATCGCAATCTTCACGATTCAACGTTTCTATCATTTCGGGAATATCGGCTGGATCATTTTGCAAATCTCCATCCATTGTAGCAATGATGTCCCCACTGGCATAATCAAGACCTGCCTTTAGCGCTGCACTCTGTCCGAAATTTTTCCGGAGCTTTAAAACCTTTAATCTGGAGTCTTTTTTGCTTAATCTTTCCAGTGTGGTAAATGTGGAATCACTGGAACCGTCATCAACAAAAATGATTTCGAACTCACTTTTTAAAGGAGATAAAGCATCTACAATTTCATCATAGCATGGGCCAACATTCTCTTCTTCATTATATACCGGGATTACTACTGAGATTTCAACACCCATTCAGCATACCTCCTGAGTCCTGTCTCAATATTTATTTTTGGTTTCCAGCCAATTTCATTTTCAGCTTTTGCAGAACTTGCAAGGGTATGTTCTGCATCTCCTTTGACACTATCTGTATGAATAATATCAGAACTGCTGTCATTGATTTCTATTATTTTAGCTGCCAGCTCATTTATACTTATAGAATGACCTCCACCTATATTGTAAACTCCTGTCCCCTTCCGGATACAAAGCATATTTGCTTTTACAATATCATCAATATAAGTAAAATCACGGGTCTTGTTCCCATCACCAAAAATGTTGAGCGGGTCGTTATTTAATGCAGCTCTGGTGAAAATACTTATTGCAAGATCAGGGCGCATTCTATTACCGTAAACTGTAAAATAGCGTAATGAAACTGTTTTTAATCCATATAATTCCTCGAAAACCCTGCAATAATGCTCTGCAAGAAGTTTTGACACACCATATGGGGATACTGGTTGATTTGGGTGATCCTCATCAAAAGGAAGGTACTTAACTTTACCATATACAGATGATGAAGATGCGTTTATCACTTTTTTCACACCTGTATCAAGCGCTGCCTCCAGAAGGTTAAGTGTACCCGTCGCATTTACTTCATGAGGTTTTCCGGGATTTTCAACTGAAATCCTTACACCTGCCTGGGCTGCCTGGTGAAAAACATAATCTGCTCCTTCCAGATAACTTTTTAGAGCTTCCTTATCCCTTATATCATCCTCAACTAAAAGGAAGTTATCATTATCAAGGAAAGGTTCGATATTTTTTCTTTTAATCACTGGATCATAATAATTGTCAAAATTGTCTATACAAACTACTTCATCACCTTTATTCAGAAGACTGTTGACAATGTGAGAACCAATAAATCCAGCCCCGCCTGTTACTATGATTTTTATAAAACAACACCTGTCCCTGCATTTAAATGATTTAGGCAAGTAGGATACTATTCGATTATATTTAAGGATAATCATTTTTTGATTTAAATTATTAATTTGAATATAGAGAAAAATCAATAAAATGGGACTTAAAATCTTTCATACCTATAGCTAAAAGACAACATTGCAGGAACAATAAAAGCTGTATCACCCTACAATTGCGACAGATCAATAGCAGACTCAGCAATATTTGAAGCATAATCCTTAATCCTGCTGAAACTGTCAATTATCATTTCAATTGAGTCCTCAGTACTTAGCTGGCTTGCATTGATAAGTTTCTCATTAAAGCTGTTTTCCCTTCCCAGCACATCATTTGCAAGATCACTGTTTGATTCCCTGAAAGCCTCACTGCTATCCATGAAAATTGCCTGGCATTCCCTGCATAAATCTGCAAGAATGGAACGAATGTCCCCGGACAATGACATGTATGTGAAATGTAATGATATTTTCGAAATGTGATCACCAATTCTCTCTACATCATTTGCTGCAAGACGATAGTAAAAAGATTCCACAAGGCTTAGTTTATCGTGTTTGGATGCCTTTTCAGGTTCATTCGATCAACATGCTGTTTAGATACAAGAAGGACATACGATCCAGATCATCATCTCTTGAAATAACATGGCTGCACATTTTCCTGTCATCTTCTTCAAAAGCATATGCGAGTTCATCAAGCATGAGATACACAAGGGAGGACATTCTTTTCAGTCCTTTTTCGATGGTGAAATCTTCTGTATCCAGAAAATTCTTCAGCACAATTTTTTTCTCATCACTTTCAACTACTTCAAGACCCACAAGTCTCTGGCATAATTCCTTGATTTCCCTGCGTGCTTCTGATGGAATATTATCCCCGCTAAGTTCTATTGACTGAAAATCACTTATTATGTACAAACCTACAATGTCCCTTTTGATATGCTCCAGTGCCTTATTGAATTTTATTTTTTTTGTTTTCTTTGCAGCTCTGGTTGCAGGGGGTTTTAAAACAAGGGAACCATCTTCCTGATAAAAAATAGAAATATGAGAACCTGCCTCCAGCTTTGATTTTACAGCCCATTTTTTAGGCAGGGTTAGTACATAAGTGGATTTTCCTGTGATCTGTACTTTTCTTGTATCCATCCTTTTCACGACCCAATAGGAACTTAGCACTATTGAACCGTATTTTGTCTATAAAGCTTGTCTTCATAGAAAAAAGGGAACTATGTGAACTATATAGACATATAGTAAAATGAAAAAGAAAAAATATTACTTGAACAGCGAATCCGGACCTATGCATCCACTCCGTATCATATGATCTACAAGCACAAGAGCCATCATGGATTCAGCTACAGGAACCATTCTGGGAGGAATGGTTGGGTCATGCCTGCCATGTATTTCAATATCAATCTCTTTCATCGATTCCATATCAACACTTTTCTGGGTCTTTGATATGGAAGGAGTTGGTTTTACCGCTATCCTGCAGACAACAGGTTTTCCTGTAGATATGCCACCTGTTATGCCACCTGCATTATTAGTTTTGGGAATTACATTACCATTTTCAAGTATGATATCATCATTCATCTGGCTTCCCTGCATCTTTGCACATTCAAACCCTGCACCGAGTTCAACACCCTTCACAGCACCTATTCCCATCATTGCACAGGCTATATCTGCGTCAAGCTTTCCAAACTGGCTCTCCAAGACCTGCGGGAACCCCGGTAGCTATAATCTCGACAATGCCACCAATGCTGTCGCCTTCCTGACGTGCAGAACTCACCTTTTCAAGCATTTTTTCAGCTGCTTCAGGGTCAGCACAGCGTACGACATTTTTGTCCACATTCTCACGGATTTCGTCAAAACTGAGCGGGTTTGCTTTTACTCCACCAAGCTCAATCACATGAGCAAAGACAATGCCTTCAATTGACAGAAGTTTCTGGCAATAGCACCGGCAGCAACCCTGCCAATGGTCTCCCTGCCTGATGACCTGCCACCTCCCCTGTGATCACGAATGCCATATTTTTCAGAATATGAAAGGTCTGCATGGCCCGGGCGGGGGACATTCCTAATATAATCATATGCGCTGGATTTTGCATTCTTATTCCGGACAATCATGGACATGGGCATACCTGTACTTATTCCATCAAGTACACCGGATAAAATTTCCACAGAATCAGCTTCAGAGCGTGGTGTTGACACTTCACTCTGGCCCGGTCGACGCCTGTTAAGGTCTTTCTGAATATCGTCTTCTGAAAGTTCAAGTCCTGCCGGTACCCCGTCAACAACAACTCCAAGGGCTTTTCCATGGGATTCACCCCAGGTTGTTATCCTGAAAGAATGTCCGAATGAATTTCCTGGCATAATCGTATAGAGTTCCTGATATTATTTATATGGACCGTGTGTGGGCTGGCTCTATGTGCAAAGCACATCCTCAATGCCTTCAAAATTTTCCCTGATACGGTACTGGACGATATGGGAAATAGTATGCGACTTATAGGTGGTCATTTCAGGGTCTACTTCCACATGCAGATCAACAAAAACATTCCCGGGTGGGCCACGCGTTCTTATCCTGTGGCAGTCAATGACCCCTTCTATATTTCTTACTACTGATGCTATTTCATCAACATCTATCTGGGACTCATCAGCAAGAATAGACACACTATGATAGATGATCTCTGCACCTGCATGCAATATAACCACAGCTATCAATATTGCAACTATAGGATCTATAACAGGATACCCCAGGTGGATTGCTACAAGCCCTACTATAACTGACAATGAAACATAGATATCACTTCTTGTATGGGCGGAATCTGCCAGAAGAACTTCACTATTAAGCTCAGTACCTACTTTGTGTTCATAAGTTGTTACAGCATAATTTACGCACATTGTTCCAATCATTACTGCAAAACTGATGATGGTTACTTCCGGATTTGTAGAACTTCCAAAGCGTTCAAATGCTGAATGAACTATCTCAAAGGCTACAACAGCCAGTATTATGGCTATTACAATGGATGCAAGTGTTTCAAATTTCCTGTGACCGTAAGGATGTTCCTTGTCTGGTGGTTTTGCTGCAATATAAATACCTATAAGGCCAACTATATTGGAAACACCATCAAAAAGTGAATGGAAACCGTCTGACTGCATGCTCAGTACGTCTGTGTAAAAACCGTACAGGATTTTAGCGAATGCAACAGCAAGGTTCAGGAAAAGCACGTAATACATTACTTTTCGTATTTTCCTGAAACGTGAGTCCATGTCATACATCTATTAGGGTTACGAGTAACAACAATATAAAGTATATGATTTTTATATCTAAAAAAAGAAGGGTAGCCAACATTCTTTAACACCACATCATTTGAAATATAAATGAAACATTGTATGTTCAGGTGATGTTATGGTTTCGAATATAAAGAGGGTTCTTTACTTTATTGCTTTCACATTAATTTTTGCCATGTTTTCCGGATGCCTGGAAACTCCGCAGGTCAGTCCTGCAACTATCGATGAAAATGCATTAACTGCTTACGGATGGTCTCAGGTTTCACTTGAGGTAAAATCATTAGAGCAGGAGATAACCAATTCAACGACCATAGTCCTGAATTCAAGTACTGCGAAATACCACAATGACAGGTTAAGTTCAGATATTAACGAACAGACACTACAGTTTAAGGAAGAAAACAATCTGCCTGTAACAATAGATATTCCTGACAGCCTGAGCGCACAGATAGTCACATACCGCTTGTCCCTTCCATCAGGTGCGACACTTCCCACAGGAATTGTCAACAAGATTATGGAACGCAAGATTGCTGAGATAGAATCCAGTAACGACCTTGGAACGACCCAGGAAACCAGCACCAGAAAATTGCTTCTAGATGACGGCACGGAAACTGTTGTACAAATATTTTCATCCAGTGCAAATTCCACCGATACAGGAATGAAAATGATGGGTTTTGTGGCCGCTTTTGAAGATGAGGAATCAAGCACGATAGTTATGGGATTTGTCCCGGACGGGGAATATAACATAGAGAGCGGACCGGTTAATGGTACTCTGTTTTCCATTGATGGAAACAATGAAATTGATGAGATGCTTGAACTTGTCAGTACAATTGACTGAAATAGCAAATATAGATTTTAACGACGAAATACTTCCGGTTATATGACCGGAAGATATAATTCCCATAAATTATCAGTTCAGAGCATGGTTAAAATTGCAGTTACCGGGAAAGGCGGAGTAGGTAAGACAACACTGTCAGGGACACTTGCAAGAATGCTGGCAAGAGACGGCTATGATGTACTTGCCATAGATGCTGATGCAGACATGAACCTTGCATCCTCCCTGGGAATAGAGAATGCACCAAAACCACTTACAGATTACCAGGACCTTATTGAGGAAAGAGCCGGTGAAAAGGGAGGAATGTTCAAATTCAACCCTAAAGTGGATGATGTTGTGGACAGGTTTGGAGTTGTGGGTCCCGATGATGTAAAAATGCTTGTCATGGGAACCGTTGAAAGAGGCGGAAGCGGTTGCATGTGTCCGGCTTCAGCGTTTCTGAAGGCTTTCCTGAGACATGTTGTACTCAAGGATACCAGCGCGGTGCTACTTGATATGGAGGCTGGAATTGAGCATCTTGGGAGAGGTACAACCCGTGGAATAGATCTTATGATAGTTGTTGTTGAACCTGGTATGAGGTCAATTGAAACGGCCCAGAGGATTAAACAACTTTCAGAGGGCATAGACATCAAACACCTTGCTGCTGTAATTAACAAGGGTACTTCTGCAAATATAAAGCCAAAACTCGAGGAACTTGGAATTCCCGTACTCGGGGAAATACCATATGACCCTGATCTTGTTGAAGCTGACTTTAACGGCCTTGCACCGATTGATGTTGGCGGCAAATGGGTTGATTCGGTTACTGAAATCAAGAACTCCATGCTTGAGATGATATCAGGTTTTGAGAAGGAAGAATAACTATTCCTATGAATATAGATTTAGAATAAAAGTTACTTAGAGAAATTGCAATATCACAGGTACAAGAATCACACCCATTGCATGACTCTTTTTAACTCCCATGAAAGAAGCAAGCATCCCTACAGGAATTGCAATTGTAAAAATAAGAATTCCAAACATGCCCGTGGATAAAAATACCATGGCTGTCAGGAAAATGATGATGCTGTAGCAGAGTTTCCTGTAGTCCAGCTTCTCCAGCAAGTGATGAACATTATTTCCCAGATAAATGGTTGAAAAATATGATAACAGTGATGTTAACAATATTGCACACAAAAACAGCACAATAAGTGAAAAACCAGGAGTGCTTCCATCCAGAAGCTCATTTATTGCAACCATTGCACCATTTCTTGTCCTTCCAATAAAAGCCAGTGCCATGAGACCGAAAATCGCATTACTGGTATTAACACCTGAAATTGATATAATAAATTCTTTTGCTGAACTCAACTTCGCTTTGTCACTTTCATAAGTATTATATTCGTCCATTTCATTGGTTTTGACAAACAGTCTTGCAAAAACAGTTGCTATTGATGACGATATACCCGGAAGCCATGCTACAAGGGAACCAAAAACACTCCCGGTCACAAGCCCCCTTATCAGGCTTCTGGTTTCAAGATCGGGTAACGAGTCATTTTGCGGGGGAATTACCGGATAGGAGTAAAGACTTATCAGTAACTGGGATACACCGAAAAGACCGCTGAGAAGAGGAAGCAATATTGAGCCCTCACTCCAGTCAAAGTAGGGGACTGCAAGATAATCCATCCTGAATGCAAAAACACCTAAGAAACCGCTTATTCCAATAAGAATTAAGGCAAATAACCTGTTTCTCCATACATTCAGGTGGCCTTCAGAATAATAATATTCTCCTTTTTCAGTCATGATCATTATAATTAGAACAAAAACCAGGAGGTAAGCCATATTTTCCTGTATGAAACCATAACTTTTTACGAACAGGAAAGAAAGCGGGATTACAGTAAGTATTGAAAGCACAACAGAGCCTGCACTGCCCAATGCTGAAAGCCTGACAGCCTGTGAACCCTGTCCTTCAAGCAGCAAAGTATGTCCGGGAAGTACAGCAAGAGCCGTGTCCTCACCAGGTGCCCCCAGAAAAATTGATGGTATAATATCATGGAAAGTATGGGATATGGCGTTAGCAAGTATCATCGCTGCTATACAAACTAAAGGTACCCCTATTTCTGAAAAGAATGGAGAAAATGCAAGCAATATAAGGGCAAAATTGTTGGTATGGATACCAGGAACCATACCCGAAATCACACCCAGAATATAGCCTGCAATAACTGAAAGAAGAAATATCCATAAGGGGACATCTGTAACCAGGCTCATCATCGTTTTCCTTTACGTTTTGGATGAAAAATATTTGGTTTATATTTAAATTTTGCTTTTTAATTTTAAAATAAATATGATGAAATAAAAAATTTAAACTCCGATACTTCCTTAAATTCTGTGCACTAATAGGTTTATATAATAAAATATCCTGTCCTAACAGGAATGGATTCCAAAACGATCAAATGCAGCAAATGTAAAAACAACGCCATTATTTTCCAGAAATATTCCGGAATGCACCTGTGTAAAAAACACTTCATAGAAGATGTTGAACGCAAAATCAAACTTACAATCAGGAAGCATTACAGTGTGAAGAGGAATGAAGTCATTGCAGTTGGCCTGAGTGGTGGTAAGGACAGCAGTACAACCCTTTACATATTGCACCGTATTTTTGGTAAAAGACCGGATATTGAGCTGGTTGGTATTTCTATTGATGAAGGAATCGAAGGATATCGTCCGGACACAATTGAATCGGCAAAACAGCTTACTGAAAAGCTTGGTGTAAAACATATTATCCGTTCGTTCAGGGATGAATACGATACAACAATGGATGAGATAGCACCTCAGCAAAGGGAGAAAGGAGCATGCAGCTATTGTGGAGTACTTCGTAAATCCCTGATTAACAAAACTGCACTGGAGATTGGTGCAACTAAACTGGCAATTGGCCACAACCTGGATGATGAAGCCCAGACTATTCTTTTAAACCACCTGAAAGGCGATGTCTCACGCATGGTAAGACTTGCTCCACCAAAAGAACTGGAGGGACTTGTACTCAGGATGAAACCCTTAAGGCATATTCCTGAAAAAGAAGTGGCACTTTATGCTTACCTTCATGATCTGCCATTGGGTTTTGGTGGCTGCCCATATTCACATGAAGCCATGAGAAAGGAAATCAGAGCCATGCTGAATGAATTTGAAGTCAGGCATCCCGGTACAAAATATGCTCTCCTGAGTGGCTTTGATAAAGTATCCGGAATACTTGGCAGGGAATTTCCACAGGAAGGGCTTTCAAAGTGCAGAATCTGCGGACAAGCATGTACTGACGATGTGTGTCAGGCTTGCAAATTGCTGAAAAAACACCTTTAGTCCAGGATGTAATCCTCAAAGGAATAGAGCTTCTGTCCGATTCTTGTAAGATAAAAACGTGTGAGCCACACAGTTATCAGGGGCTGTATAACAATCGTACTGAGGATGAAATCAATAAAAGACCATATCTGGGAGAGTGTTTCCACACCTGATACTGCTTCACCTATTACTGTGAACAACATTGATATTCCAATTACCAGTATCCACATGAGGAATACTGAGAACATGTTGTGCCTGAAAACAGAAATTCCTCTTCCAATTGCTCCCATAGGATCGAGATTTTCAACCACAAGAGCATAATCCACAAGGAAGAAGACAATACTCAGGATAAGTATATACAGTGCCCAGACCAGCATTCCCAGCACCAGTAATGCAGCTCCCTGAGCTTCACTGTCGGGATTGTTGATGAATAGGTTGATATCACCAATTGATATGATTCCCGGAACGAGGAATACAAGACCTGCAATTGCAAGCAGTAAGACCAGGATATTCACAAGGAATAAATTAAAGAAATTACTCCTGCCTGCTGAAATCATATCACCAAGAGTTGTGTTTCCTTTTTCAGATGCTACTTTTGCCATGCCTATTGCACCAGCTGCAAAGAATGACTGCACAAGCATGTACAGCATTAAAAGAATGAGTGCTGCAATAATGGCTAAAATCGCATTTTCAACTAAAACTTCAGAAAAAATACCTAGTAATTCTTCCGGAGTGATATTGTCAGGATTTATGTTTTGTTCTGAAATCACAGGAGCAAGGAATATCAGTGTGAAAACAAATAATCCGAAAACAAAAAAGGCAATTGCTGTTATCATTTCAAAAATAAAAGGGAAGCATATATTGAGATTTTTTTTCCAGGTGCTAAATCCCTTATTAATAACTGTTCCAATATCCTCTGCCATTTTTATTTCTCCGGAAATACTGTGAATCTATGTATCACTCATATTTATTTGCATCCCACAGGAAAAATATAGAATCAGAAGAAACGTAAAAGCTGGAACATACTCAGAAAACCTCCGATGAAAATCATAAATCTTAAATACCATAATTGCTTTGTCAGAGTGTTCTTGCGCGGGTGGCTCTTTTCATACACAAAACCCACTCCCACACTTAAACCCCACTCCCCAAATACATTAAACCCAACCACCCGTGCAAAACATGTTTTTTACAAATATTTAACACCTTAGTCCTCGCTGTTTTCAGGATAAGTTTATAGGTCATTTAAGCTATTTTCTCCTGAGGTTTAATATGTTTACAGACACAACAGGAATATGGAGTCTTCTAACTCTTTATCAGTAATATGGGTAGTATACGATGTAATCACCCAAAACAAACGCCTTAATTCAACACAAAAGTTCCTGTGGATAGTAATAGCAATTATATTCAATATTCTGGGAGCTGTAGCCTATTACTTCCTTGGAAAAAAATAAAATTCTGAACCCTATCAGGCTTTTTGAGTGATTTTTTAATTCAAACCCATAATCAGGATTGAGTCTCAATTAAATTTTGAGATTTTAAAAAGAGAAAAGATTTCCGGCTTTTGCCGGAAACAGATTTTTTGATTTCAGATTTAGAAGATACCTGCACCAATGAACAATGCTGAGAACAGGATTGCAACCATGTTCACTACCTTGATCAGTGCGTTAAGAGCAGGTCCGGATGTGTCCTTGAACGGGTCACCAACAGTGTCACCGACAACAGCTGCCTTGTGAGCTTCTGAGCCCTTTCCACCGTGTTCTCCGTCTTCGATGAGCTTCTTTGCATTGTCCCATGCTCCACCACCGTTGTCCATTGTGAGTGCAAGCAGAAGACCACAGACAATGATACCGATAAGAAGACCACCAAGAGCTGCAGGGCCGAGTACAAGCCCGACTATCAGCGGTGTGAAGATTGCAAGAGCACCGGGTATTGCCATTTCCTTTATTGCGGCTGCTGTGACGATATCGACACACTTACCGTATTCAGGCTTTGCAGTTCCTTCCATGATACCTGGAATTTCACGGAACTGGCGGCGAACCTCGTTAACGATCTTGAATGCTGCCTTTCCTACAGCCTGCATTGTTACAGCACTGAAGACGAATGGAAGGAGTCCACCAATGAAGAGACCTACAAGAACAACTGGCTTGCTGAGACTGAGATCTGCACCTGTAAGACCTACCTTACCAGTGTAGTCTGCGAAGAGTGCAAGTGCACCAAGTGCGGCTGAACCGATTGCGTATCCCTTTGTGACTGCCTTTGTGGTGTTACCTACTGCATCCAGTGCATCGGTAATCTTACGTACGTTTGATGGCATACCTGCCATTTCTGCAATACCACCAGCGTTGTCAGTGATTGGACCGTATGAGTCAAGAGCTACAATCATACCGGTTGTTGAGAGCATTGCTGCTGCTGCGATTGCAATTCCGTAAAGACCTACTGCAGGACTTGCTGCTCCGCCTACAATGAAGAAGGAAGCAAGAATACCTACAATGATGATGATTACAGGAAGTGCTGTACTCTCAAAACCAATTGCAAGACCTGAAATGACGTTTGTACCTGCACCTGTTTCAGATGCTGATGCAATTGTTTTTACAGGCGGAATGAAGTTGAAGTGTAATATTCTGTGAAAACCACCATGAGAACCATGATAACTACACCCACGATGGATGCGTAATAGAAGTTCATGTCCCCCATAAGGGTAGTTGTAACAAAATAGAAAGCGACAAGACAGAGAATTGCAGAAACTGCTACTCCTTTATAGAGTGCTTTCATGATCTTTCCATCGCTGCCGACCTTCACGAAGAAGACGGAAATGATGGAAGCAAAGATTGCCACTGCACCAAGAATGAGTGGGTAAAGAACTGCGTTTGGATATGAGTCAAGGACAAGTGATCCAAGAAGCATTGATGCAAGAACTGTTACTACGTATGTTTCGAAAAGGTCAGCACCCATACCGGCACAGTCACCTACGTTGTCACCTACGTTGTCAGCGATTACACCGGCATTACGTGGGTCATCTTCAGGGATTCCTGCTTCGACCTTACCTACAAGATCTGCTCCAACATCTGCTGCCTTGGTGAATATTCCACCGCCAACCCTTGCGAAGAGACTGATAAGACTTGCACCGAAACCAAATCCTACTACAAGGTCTACATCACCATAAAGAATGTAGAAACCACTTGTACCAAGAAGTGCAAGACCTACCACAGCAAGACCTGTGACAGCTCCGCCGCGGAATGCAACGGACATTGCCTTCTGTAATCCTTTTGATGCTGCACTTGCAGTTCTGACATTAGCCCTGACAGATACATTCATACCAACGTAACCTGCTGCTGCTGAGCTTATTGCACCAACCAGGAAACCGATAGCGATTTTGCCTCCTTCAGGAAGAAGAACAAAGATGAGTACTGCAAGAATTACAGCTACTATTGCTATTGTTTTGTACTGACGGTTCAAGTATGCCATCGCACCTTCCTGGACGGCACCTGCTATTTCGCATTTTCTCTGAACCTGCATCCTCACTAAGGACACTGCGTGCAAAGAAGCCAGCAAATAACAAACTAATAAGACCAGCAAGAGGGGCAAGATAAATTAAAGATTCAAAAGATTCCATATTAAAACTCCTCTCTATAATTCACTTTGAATATTAGTTTTCAATTAACTTTACTTTTATAATTATCGATAAAGTAGCATGTTATTCTATAACTTGCTACATAATTGTAACCACGTCGGGTATAATACTAATATATACTATATAAAAGTAGGCTGAGATAGGACACACCTAATAAGAATGTATCGATACAAAATGACTAATTACATCCCGCCTCCAATCTGCATGAGCTCAAATTCAATTTCTTCAGGGACATCTACCCTGAAAACAAAGACATTATATCTTGATCTGCGTGCAACAGATATAGCATTCTTCTGTTCAGGTGTCAGGTATCCATCAGAGCTTGCAATACATAGTGATTTTTTCCCGTCTTTCACAAGGAAATCAAAGTACTGCCCATATGAATTAAGAAAGTCCACAAGTTCACTCAGCTCATCCCACTTTTCACACATATGAACGCTCCTGGTTGCAGAATTGCTAACATACCAATCCCTGCTCATGTAAGGATAAGCAGCATACTGGTCCCTGAGGTCTTCATGTGCCTTGTGTATCTTAGAAACCTCAGTATTCAGGTCTATCCATTTCCATCCCTGTTCAGAAAAATAGCGGGAGGCAACTATTGATACTATCCTGTCCTTATCATTTTGCTCAAGATCCATTGTAACACCTGTGCTTATACTGGAGTAATGATATTCACTTATATATCTGTGATCATCCCGTAAAGCAACTAAAGCCTATATATGTTATTCGTTTTCTGGCTCTGTAGAAATCCTGTTAATCTGAGTGACACCAACATTGCTCTTTTTCATATTCACAAAACCAACCTGCAATCAGAAAACAAATACCCATCCACCGCAGGCGGCACTTTCCTATACTGCTGCATAGGATATCATGCCAGATATTTTTGCAGTTATGCTGAGAATATACAGAAGTCCTTCAAAAAAGTATTAATGGAGTATTATGCAGATTATTTTGTTTTTTATTGTGGGAAAACGCCGGCTTCGCCGGACCCTTCGGGATCAAACAAGTTATACAGACTTACAATAAACCTGTTGAGAAACTTCCTTTAACTTTTAAGGACATGATTTCTACAGAGCCTGTTTTCTTTCTCTTAAAAAGAAAAAATTATTAAAACCAGGATTTGTGTCGTACACAAAAATCAATCATCATAAGCAAAGTAAGGTATCTCCTCAACGGAGGAAATATTAAGTGAAAGAATAGGAATAAAATCCACCAGTTCTTCCTTTGCAGCCTTTCCGGAGTCTATTTCAGCACTACCTTCTATTACCAGAGAGTCACCTGCCTCAATTATACGATTTATTTCATACACCCCTGAATCGGAAAAAGTTATGTTGTATGAAGATGGAGCTGGTATAATTGAAATACTGGTGATGTAAACGTCATCCAGCCCACTGTTATAAAGTACAGTTTCATAATAGTAAATAGAATTGGAAGTATTTTCATCATAAGACATTGTTGAAGTGCTTTCTACGATAGCCAGACCTTCTACCTGCACCGGACCACATGATAACATATTTCCGCTGGACCCTAGTAAAAGACCTGCAAAAAATAAAAGTAAACCATAGAAAACACCCTTTTCCATTTATATCACTCATAGATAATATGATACTTCATCAGATATTCTGCTTTTGCCCGAATTCCTAAAATCAGAAAGTGCAAATCGGGAGCACTGTGTTCTCAATATATGAAAACTGGTTGGTATGGTACAATAATGAGATGGTGGTGGTAATAGAGTGCTCCCTTTGCAAACAACTAGCTTGCATACTATATAAAATATGCTAGAAGTAGTTTAAAAATATACTTAAGCATATATTAATGACTGTTCACAGCGTTATACACATATACGCATCAACTATAAATATAAAAATAAATATAATAATAAATGATATCCAATATGTTTTTTACATATTAACTGATATGCAACCAAAAAACGGATGATAAAATGACATGTGACAATTGCATTTATAGAAAAAACATTCCCTTATACTCAAAATGTGCGGGTGTCCCCGGGAGAATAAAGGTAGGAACAGCTTATTATTGCGGACATCCTGATATGTCCAACCCGGTACCGGTAATTCCTCAGGACTGCAATATGCACGAAGATTGCCCTGTGATTAACACTTCAGGAATTGAACTGAATGATAACATTCAGAATGCAGAAGTCACAGGATAATTAAACCTGATTTTTGAAATAAATCTCAATGAACATGCAAAAGCATGTTCATCTCCAGATTAATCAGTCAAAAATACTTTTTCCGGCTTCCTTTGCCTGCTCCATGAGCTCAGCGTTTTCCTTAGCCTCGCCCGGTGCATGATGACCTACATCAATCAATGTGCCTTTTACTTCCATTCCAAACATCTGGAGTATCTGGCCAAACTCATCAAATACACCCTTGAATGCGTCAGGCTCAGGGTTACCCTGTGCACTTACAATAACTGCTTTTTTGCCTGCCTCAATTCTTGGAGTGAAATCGGGGTTTACAAGAGCCCAGCAGCGATCAATAACCTGGCGCATCTGGCTTGTAAACTGGAAGAAATAGATAGGAGAACCAAATACAAAACCATCTGCATTCTTCAGGGCATCATAGACTTTAGTCATATCATCATCTAATTTGCAGCCTTCAACTGTCCTGCAGTAAGTGCATCCCTGACATCCTTTTATGTCCATCTCATTTATGTAGAATTTTTCCACATCTGCACCTGCTTCTGCTGCACCGTCAAGTACCTGCTGCACAAGAACATCTGTGTTTCCATTCTTTCTTGGACTTCCAACTAAACCTACTACTTTCATGTGATCATTTCCTTTTGATTATTACTTTGAAAAGTATGCAAAAGTAATTGGACACGAACTATATTTATATGCCATACACCCCTTTTTGATATCAAGTAACATAAAGTATAGTAAGGGAAACAATGGTTAGAGGAAATAAAAAAGAGAAAGAAAACAGCAGTGATTATCGCTGCCCTGTTGAAGCCACACTGGGAGTGATAGGCGGGAAATGGAAACCTCTTATCCTCTGGAGTTTAAAGGAAGATACCCTGCGATACAGCTCCCTGCAACAGGATTTACCGGGAATTTCCCCGAGGATGCTTACCAAGCAGTTGCGCGAGCTTGAAGAAGATGGAATTGTAAAAAGGAAGATGTATCCTGAGATACCTCCACGTGTTGAATACTCACTAACTGAACTTGGAAAAACGATTATTCCGGTGCTTGAGGCTTTATGCCAGTGGGGAACCGGGTATATGGAACAGGAGTGCAATCTCGGTTAAAATTTCCTGTATTTAAATATACACCATAAATTATTAAAACTATTAAATATAATAATCCAATGGTATAGTAGTAAATGTTGTTTCTGAGGTGTGAATCATCTTGAATCCTCCTAACTCTGTCCTCCCCCGTTAAATGCGGCACACACCTCAGAATTAAAACGTCATTATTTTTACATAATATTATATGGAAGTGAATCCTTCGTCTTATGGGTGATCAAATTAAACGTAGATTATTTTCTTTCTGCCTTTTGATTTTAGTTTTAGCAGCCTTTGTATCCGGGTGTACAGATGAGCAAAAAGAAAACGAAAAGATACAGGCACCAAACAATGCTAATGAAACAGAGTTTGCAGATATAATGACTGAAGCAAATACAGCCTATGTAAGAGCACTTGTATCCACAAGCCAGAAAAATGTTTCAGCCTCAGAATCTTCCCTCAATATACTTGCAGACAGACTGAGCTACATATCAGAAAACTATGGGGAAAATCCACCTGAAATGTATGCTACTGACAAAAACTGGAAGACAGAAATTAAAAGGGCGGTACTGATTGCCAAATACTCGCAGGAAAAGCTTGTTGAAGGTGACATTGAAGCGGCACATGAAGTTCTTGAACCAATGAGAGATCTTTTCTTTTCGCTGCATGAAAGGAACAATGTACTGCATATGGGAGATTACATGACCGTATTCCATGCGTCCATGGAAGAGGCAATTGACGCTGCAAATGCAAACGACACTGAGACAGTTGCTACCTATATACCCAGACTTGGAAAAGAATGGCAGGACGTTAAGAATACAGATAAACCTGCAAGTGCTGATGAAGGATACAACCAGTCCCTGTCCCAGGTTGATGCTGCCATAGAGCAGTTGAATGACTCAGTAAACTCAGGTAATTCCACACTGGTTCAGGAGGATGCTGAAAGCCTGAGACTTTCATTTGCAAAAGTATTTGCAAAATATGGTGTTGTCATATCCTGAAAAATAGAATTAATAAATAGAATAAGAAGTGCAGGAATTCCTGCACTTTATTTTGTTCAGTACGGATAAAATACAAAGAACATTGAGCAAAGAATAAACAATGCCCATGCAATGGGTTTTACTTCACTGCTTTTACCACTGATAAGTTTCAGGAGAGGGAAGAGGACAAATCCTGCACAAAGACCTACTCCTATATTATAAGTAAAGCTCATTAGAATAATAACAGCCATGGCAGGTATCATTTCAGTATAATCATCCATTTCGATTTTCTTAATAGCACCCATCATCAGCAGACCTACTATAATTAGAGCCGGAGCGGTTGCTGCGGAAGGTATTGCTGAAAAAACCGGGTAAAAGAAAAGTCCAATGGCAAAAAGGAAGGCAACAACAACTGCTGTTAGTCCTGTTCTTCCTCCTTCCTCTATACCTGCTGCAGATTCAATATAAGCGCCGGTTGTTGTAGTTCCGGCAAGGGCAGCGAAAACTGTTGCAAGGGCATCTGCAAGGAATGGTTTTTCCATATTATGGAGATTGCCTTCCTCATCCATAAAACCGGCTTTCATGGAAACACCAACAAGTGTGCCTATTGTGTCCATAAGATCCATTGTGAACATTGTCAGTATTACTGCAAAGAATCCCCATGTAAGGGCACCTGCAATATCAAGCTGGAGTAGTATGGGAGTGATGCTTGGAGGCATGCTGACTATTCCTGCTGGTGCCTGTGCAATTCCAGATACGAAAGCCACAGTTGCTGTTACGACAATTCCTATCAGTATTGAACCTTTGACTTTTTTAATCATTAAGATGCTGATTAGTAAAAATCCAAACAAAGCCAGTGCCACAGGAATAGTGTTCAGTGCTCCTACATGCAGGGGTGCACCTTCAACACCAAGTGAAACAATTCCTGCATTAACAAGCCCAATGAATGTGATAAATAGTCCTATTCCTGCTGCAAAACTGTATTTGAGGTTATCCGGGACTGCATCTATCATTTTTCCCCGAAGTCCTGAAAGTGTTAAAACCGTAAAAAGCACACCACTAATAAAAACAGCACCAAGTGCAGTCTGCCAGGAATAACCCAGCACACCGACGACAGTATAGGCAACAAATGCATTTTCTCCCATATAAGGAGCTATAGCCAGTGGTTTTTTGCATAAACACCCATAATGAGAGTGCCGAAAATTGCAGACAATATTGTAGCCACCATGGATGGACCGAATGGTATTCCGCTGCTTCAAGTATAGCAGGATTTACAACAATAATATAGGCCATCGTCATGAAAGTAACAATCCCGGCCATGATCTCGGTTTTAACATCTGTTCCGTGTTCTTTTAAGTTAAAAAAATTTTCAATTAGACCTGACATTTCTGATTCCCTCAATGTATAATAATCAGCAATTATATTTTACAAAGTTGGACAAATATATAAATATGTGTATTATACAGGCAAATATCAGAAAAAATGAATGTATCTGAAGTATTGATGAGTGAAAAAGTAAAAGATTTCCTTTCAAGGAACATAAAAATAAAGAAAAAGGATCAGTTCATTACCATTGAACCTGTGGGCATCATATCATCGGAGGAGCAACTCCGTTTTTCTGCCTGTATTCTTTTCTTTTGCATTTGTCCATACTCGGGCCCTGCAATACATAGCAATGAAACCTTTGCATGCAGATACCTTTTCTGACTTATACTTGTTAAAAAAACCACATTTTGAAAGTAATTCACATTCTACCATAATTTGTACCCTCCTATGAGATATATTTTTAAATTATATATTAATTGATTAATACATAAAGTTTTGGAATAACGTTGTGAACTGCTTGCAGTAAAATAAAATGTTGTTAATTATGGACAGCTTACAGTGGTAATGTAGTGAAAATGAAATCACTTATTAGAAGGAATGCTCTTTATAATTCTAATTTTAAATTTCTGGAATCAGAACAAAAGTTTTATTCCCTGTCTGATAAAAAATAGGGAGAACAAAATATAAACAATGCCAAGTCCACGAATTGTGTTCAAATAATAATTGCTTTTCAGAAAAGATCTTGACCTTCCCACAGCAATTGCAATTATAATTTTTGAGCCTACCAGAAATGAATAAAATCCTGCAAGAAAGAAAACTGTTGAAATAAAACTTATATCCATGGCCCTGAAAAAATCGGACCACCAATGGTTATCCAGAAAAGATAAGGATGTGGGCTCAGGAAATTTACTGTAATGCCTTTTTCAGGGAATCTTTTTCACATGAAATAAACTCAACATCTGTCTTCTTGGTTTTAAGTGATGCTATTCCAAGATGTGCCAGGTAGATAGCTCCTGAAAAGCTAATAATAGCGATGATAATATCCTGATCTCTTAAATTCAGGAGAATAAGAATAATAAAAGAAACTATCAGGACATCAGTAATCAGCGGGGAAGCAGCAACCCTTAATACCTTCTTTTGAACCATGCTTCAACGTTTCAGAAATGGTCATTGCCATAAGCGGACCCGGAGAAATACCGGAGGCAAGACCAAGAACAATTCCAGTAAGAAGAAACTCATTAATAGAAAACATAAACGAATAACCTAGCTGCTAAAAAGTTTTAAAGTTATTGACTGGCTGCAAGTATGCAAAAATGAATAGAAATTATATAAGTAACAAATGCGTATAATATTATATCAATAAGTTCTTAGTTAAATGATTGTGACTGAAGCCATGAATGGGAAGAAGCCTAAAAGACGTATATGAAGAAGGAAAATACGAAAATGAATTCTTCTGACGAAAATAAAAAGCTGACTGAGATTGAACTATCGCTTAAAAGAAGGCTGGACTATGAGCATGCCATGGCAGAATGCATGCGCATTTTACTTGAAGCAGGAGATCTGGATGAGATATTACCCCGGATACTCAATACAGTACACAAAGTTGTGGACAACAGCAGAACCTATATTTTTAAGAATGATTTTGACCCTGAACTGGGACTTTGTATGTCCCAGATACATGAAGTTGCGGCAGAGGATATCGAAACCCAGATAGATAATCCAGATTTACAGCATCTTCCATACGAAGAAGCTACACCTTCGCTATATTCAGTTTTAAAATCGCAGCAGTATTTTGCACATATTGTATCAGAACTTGACGAGCCTGAGAGAACAATTCTTTCTGAACAGGGCATTCTTTCCATACTCATTATTCCTATTTTTGCAGGCCATGAATTCTGGGGTTTTATCGGCTTTGATGATTGCGTTGAAGCACGTGAATGGGATGAAGATGATATTAAACTCCTGAAAGTAGTTGCTGATGGCATCGGAGAGTTTATTTCCCACAGGAAAGCAGAAGATGAACTAAGGGAAAGTGAAGCAAGGTACAGGGCATTACACAATGCAACCTTTGAGGCATCCTTATTCATGATAACGGGAAAATCCTTGACTGCAACCAGGGATTGTCCGACATGACCGGTTATTCAAAAGAAGAACTTATTGGCGATGACAGTTTTAAAATTGTTACTGAAGAATCAAAAGCAATTATCATTGACAAAATAGCTGCCGGTTCTGCAAGAACCATATGAAGTAGTCGGTCTTCGCAAAGATGGTAATGAGTATCCTATAAAAATTCAGGCAAAGACAATTCATTACAAAGGAAAGCAGAAAAGAGTTACCGAAATCAGGGATATTACAGAACAGAAAGAAGCAGAAAAAGAATTAAGGGAAAGCGAGGAAAGATTTAAAGCTTTGCATAATGCTTCTTTTGGTGGTATTTTTATTCATGTTGATGACACCATAATTGATTGCAATCTTGGACTTTCAGAAATTACTGGTTACTCACAGGATGAATTGATAGGAAAGAATGGGTTAACGCTTATAAGTGACCGTTGCAAGGATAAAGTCCTGAATGTTATAGCTACAGGTTATGAAGAACCATATGAAGCCATAGGTATTCGAAAAGATGGAACAGAGTACCCAGTTAAGATACAGGCTAAAACGATTCCATATAAAGGAAGAAATGTAAGGGTTGTTGAATTCAGAGACATTACCGAGCAAAAAAAGTCGGAAAATGAACTAAAGGAAAGCGAACAGAGATTCAAAGCACTACACAACGCATCTTTTGGCGGTATCACCATCCATGATAAAGGTTTGATACTCGACTGTAACCTTGGGCTTTCTGAGATAACAGGTTATTCTCTTGATGAACTGATAGGAATGAATGGTCTTCTGCTTATAGCCGAAAGTTCAAGAGATATGGTGATGAGCAATATCCTTGCAGGCTATGAAGAACCTTATGAGGCAATTGGACTTCGTAAGGATGGCACGGAATATCCAGTCAGGCTTGAAGCAAGGAATATACCCTACAAAGGAAAAAAGGTAAGGGTTGTCGAGTTCAGGGACATAACTGAGCAGAAGGAATCTGAAAAAGCTCTCAGGGGAAGTGAAGAACGATACCGCCTTCTTGCTGACAATACCCTTGACTGTATATGGGTTCTGAATCTTGACTTGGTATTTACATACGTCAATCCTGCAATTACCAGTGTTATGGGATTCACTCCGGATGAGTGGATTGGATCAAAACTAAGTGATCACTGTGATGAAGAGAATTACAGGAAAATAGTGAACTCCATAGAAATGGAACTGGTCAAGACAGAGATATCAGAAGGTATTTTGTTCCAGGCCGAAGCACTCAATAAAGAAGGAGAGAGTGTTCCTGTTGAGATAATAGGCAAAGTGCTTACTGATGATGATGGAAAACCTGTGGCAATGCAGGGTACTACCCGTGATATTACCAGCAGGGTACTTGCTGAAAAAGCGCTGAGAGAAAGTGAAGAGAAACTCAGTGCAATGATAGAGAACATTGCAGATGTCATTGCCATAGCTGACAAAGATGGAATTACCACATATAAGAGTCCTAATATTGAAAAATGGTTTGGATGGAAACCTGAAGATGTTATCTACAATTCAGTGTTTGCCAACATTCATCCCGACGACAGGGAAAAACTGCAGATGACATTTTCCAGTCTTTTGAATATGCCAAAGGCAACTGTAACTTCAAATTCAAGATATTTGTGTAAAAATGGGAACTACAAATGGATTGAATTTACAGCAATCAACCTGCTGGATGAGCCTGCAATAAATGGAATTTTGCTCAATTACCGTGATATAACCGAGCGTAAGAAAGCTGAAGATTCACTGCTTGAAAGTGAATCAAAACTCAGGGCAATGCTATCAAACAGTACTGATGTTATTGCAATTATTGACAAAGATGGCATTAACAGGTACAAGAGTACAAACGTGGAGAAATTATTTGGATGGAAAGCAGAGGATCTTGTTGGAAAGCCCATGTGGGAAAACATTCATCCTGACGACTGGAAAAATACAAAGGATCTCTATCCCATGTTTGTCCGGATGCCGGAAGCAATCAATACTGGAGAAACAAGATACCGGTGCAAGAACGGCAACTACAAATGGATCAGGTTTACCATCAACAATCTCATGCATGACCCTGTCATCAATGGGGTAATGCTGAACTACCACGACATCACTGAACATAAGCTGGCCGAAAATGCCCTGAAGGAAAGTGAAGCAAAGTTCAGGAATTATATTGAAAATGCGCCTTATGGTATATTCGTTATTGATGATCAGGGGAACTATCTGGAAGTTAACAAAACTGCCTGTACACTTACCGGATATGATGAAAATGAACTGGTAACTATGAATGTAGCTGATCTTATTTCTCCTGAGTCCCTGATAAGGGCCGGGCATAGCCTGGATGAACTCAAAATTGTAGGATTTACTTCTGCTGAACTGAAAATAGTACATAAGAATGGTGACGTGAGCTATATCAGAAGAGACGGTACAAAGCTTTCCCATAAAAGGTACATTCTTTTTGTCAGTGACATAACGGAAATGAAAAAGGCAGAAAACTCCTTGATAGAAGCTAAAATACTGGCGGAAGAAAGTAACCGTACTAAATCAGAATTCCTGGCAAACATGAGTCATGAATTGCGTACCCCACTTACTGCTATAATTGGTTTTTCGGATATCCTAGAGGCAGGAATGGCAGGAGAACTCACTGAAAAACAGTATTCATACGTGAATCATGTCAACAAAAGTGGAAATCACCTTCTTGCAATAATAAATGATATACTGGATATATCTAAAATTGAAGCAGGTAAGATGGAACTTGAATGGGAAAAGTTCATTGTTTCAGAAGTGCTTAATGAAATAATGGAATCCATGTATTCCATTGCAAGGAAAAAGAATATTGAAATGGAACTGGTTAATGAGATTAATAACGATTATGCTTTTGCTGACAGGATTAAATTCCAGCAGGTAATGTTTAACCTCTTGAGTAACGCCATAAAGTTCACACCTGATAGCGGTAAAATCCTTGTGAGTATTAAAAAGAAAAATGATGAGATACAGGTATCAGTTTCAGATACCGGAATTGGAATACCGAAAGACAGGCAGGAAGAAATATTCAATCCTTTTACCCAGGTAGACGCTTCAAAAAAGAGAAAATACGGTGGAACTGGACTGGGGCTTGCTCTTGTCCGGAAGTTTATTGATATGCACGGAGGAGAGATCTGGCTTGAAAGCGAAGAAGGAAAAGGCAGTACTTTTACTTTTCAATCGGAAACCAGAAGTTCAAAAATTAACAAATTAATTAAATAAGTTCAATTTGCAAGAATCTCAAGATTCTGTTCTACAATCCTTGAACACATTTTCAAGTGATTCAATTCTGTGTTTGACCTTTCAAGTTTGCTTTTAAGATCGAAAACCTCGTCTTCAAGGTTTTTAATATATGATAATTGCTGCTCTATTCTTGCATCTTTTTTATTAACACTAATCTGTTGTTTGTGGATTGTTGCCTGCCTGCCGATCTCTTCTTCAGTCTTTTGCATCAAATCAGAAAGCTCTTTTTCACGTGATGAAAAGTCTGATTCTTTTGATGAAAGAGTATCCTGAAGATGCCTGACATATTCACGCCTGCGTTCAATCTTTTCTCTCTGGACTTCAATATCCATTTCACTGGATTCTATTTCCCTGAGTATTCGGGCTATTTCACTTGATTTTTCATCAAGGCGTTTTTTTGTTCTTAAAAGTCTTTTTTCCCTTTTCAGAAGAGTTTTTTCATCTTCAAGCTGGGAATGAAGAGTCCTGTAATGTTCTGATTTTCTTTTTTTAAGTTCGTCATAGCCAATTTCATACCTGTCCATACGGCTGGCAAGTTCTGTTTCCTTTTTAAGAAAATCAACTCTTTTTTGCTCATACTCTTTCTTTGCCTGTTTAAGGGCATCATTTTTGGATACAAGTTTTTCATATTCCCGGGCTATGAGCTTCTTTGCATCACGGATTTTTTTGTATTCTTCCATGATGAGCAATTCATCTGCTTTTAACTGCTCCTTTTTTAATGAAATCTCAGCACGCTTTTTCTCAACTTCATCAAGCTGACTGAAATACGTGGATTTAATGTCTTCAAGCTTCTGAAGCTGGTTCTGATAAAAAAGTTCTTCACTCATGGTACGTTTTCATCCCGGTTGATTTTAATTTAGAATCCAGACCATAGAATATGGCACAAGCAAGTGTATTTATGTCGAAGTATAAAAGAAAGATGTTCATAATTATCATCTATACGAGAAATCATGAACATTATGAACATTTAGGTTGATACTGAAAATTAATTTTATGATCCAGAGTGTATTTTATGAAACAAAACTATTGCATGTTATTTTCCATTCAATCATCTTTTCTGAGTAAATTATTTCCCTGGATCAAATACTTCAGTATTTATACTGGAGGCGCTGGTATGAATCGCTGCTGTTAGTGGGGAGTGGGTATGTGCCAGATTAAAAATGCCTGCAACTCATCGCGCCTCATTCAATTCAATAATGTTTTTCTATAAATAAGTTATTATATAATTTTTGTGCATTTTATTGTATCAGTACATTACCGGTGCGCATAAATGAGAATTTATTAATGTGGATGTAAAAGATAGCAATGAAAAGCAAAAGGCACGTGCACCCCTCAGTTAATGTTTGGTTGGTATGCGAGTTCCCGCCAAAGACATGTTCGTCACATATCACCGTGCCTTATTCCAAAGAATAATGAAATTGTATTTAAGCTTTTATAATTTGTTCTGAGTTGTGCCACATGTAATACAGAAATACTACAGGAAACCTGTGTTCTTCAATATACAAAAATCACTATATTAGATATTTTTAATATAATCAGTATTCATCGCATCAACCTTATCATGTTACCTTTAATAATAACCATCGTAATCATATATGCTATGTATAAATACTATAAACCCTAATACTTAATAGAGAATAAGTTTTGCTGTCCAAAATAAATTACCATAAAACAAATATGTGTGGCAATGTTCTCATGGAATGGCAGCAGATTTTAACTTATTTAGGGGTTAAAAACATGAAAAAACTTGAAAAATGTCCTGAATGCGATGGTAAGTTAAATGAAAACGAAAACATACAGTTTTGTGAATCCTGTGGATACTGGACTTATAAAGGGACTGTACGATTCGATTCAATAGCAATATTTGCCTGAAATTAAATAATCGGAACCTTTGGGTTCATAAAAGTTTGTAGCAAAAACTTCTCAGAAAAACAGCCTTTTGAATATCCTGAGCTTAGGCTTTATTGCTGTTTTCTGAATGTATCTTCAAATACTGGATGGATCAATAAAAAAGAAGTTTATTCAACCGGAATTTCAAAAAAGAAAGTAGAACCGGTTCCAATTTCACTTTCAACCCAGACCATACCATCGTGCATTTCAACCAGTTTCTTCACAATTGCAAGACCAAGACCTGTACCCTCATATCTTTTATTGTTGGCATTATCAAGCTGTCCGAAAACTGTGAATAACTTTTGCTGGTCTGCCTTTGAAATACCCTCACCTTCATCTATTACCTTGAAAAGTGCCCTTTTCTTATCGCAGACAACGCTCACAGTCACTGTACCACCCACAGGAGAAAACTTAATTGCATTGCTGACAAGATTATACAGTATCTGTTCCAGACGGACTTTATCTGCTTTTATTGAGTCATTATTGCAACTAGCATCCATTACCAGTTTTACATCTTTTTTTGCCGTCAGGGAATAACATGAAGTTAAAACCTCGTCCACGGTCTCCCTCAGGGATATCTGCCTGAGAGAAAGACCCATTTTTCCTGCTTCTATTTTAGAAATATCAAGAATATCATTAATCACATTAAGAAGATGTCTGCCACTATTAGATATATTACTAACATACCGGTTTTGTTTTTCATTTAAAGTACCCATTATGTTATCAAGGAGAATATCTGAAAAACCAATTATCGAATTAAGTGGTGTACGCAGCTCATGACTCATATTTGCCAGAAAAGCACTCTTTGCCATATTGGCTGATTCAGCCCTGGAAGCCAGGTAATTTGCCTGGTTTTTGGCTGCACGGAGTTCTTCTTCTGCATTCTTGCGTTCTGTTATGTCACTTATAATAACCATCTGCCCCATTGTATTTCCACGTTTGTCATGGATAGGAAGAAAAGTAATATTAAACCATAGATGATGACCTTCTATTGAAATCATTGTTTCAACATTTTTTATTGTACTTTCATCAGGCCTTCGACCCAAGAGGTTACACCAGGGCACAGGCAGTTCAAATACATGAACACCCAGCACATTAGAACCAAAATACTCCTTTTCCATTGCAGACTTATTATAATCCACAATTCTCTGCTCCTTATCAAAGACAATGACACTGTCCGGAAGATTCTCAAAGAGAAGGCCACGTGCCAGTGGAGTCAGGTTAAAAACTTTATAGCGTGTAAAACCTATGTATATAATAACAGCACTGAGTGTGAGAGAGAATGGCGATGGATCAATACCCCATGGCATCAGGCCACCCAGGTAAGTAAGGAGTGTTAAAAAAGGCATTGAGGAACCTATTATTACTAAAATTATCTGTTTTCTGAAAACCGGAAGACTCCCCTGGAGCGTACTGAAAAGTAAAATCAGACTCAGGACAATACATAGATTGGCATACGAAAAATGAATCCAGTACCATATACCGGGATCAAATTCCAGCACAGGAAAGATATTATCATAGTTTATTGAATAGGAAACATGGTACAGACTGTGGTATTCTGTTGTGAAAACCAGTAAAACGGTTGTTGCGGAAAAACATGCAAAAATAACAAGCAAAGGCAGAGGTAACCAGTTTTTCCGTCCAGTATAACTCATTATGAAAAGGAGGAACAGTAACGGAATTATTGCAACTCCGATGTACTCCAGTTTATAGAAAAATAAGAACTCCCAAAGCTGCGTGGATGAAATCTCAAGTGCATAACATAGTGTATAAAATGCTATGGAAGAAAGAAGAAGCATAATATATCTGGATCCGGGAGTGGTCCTGTAATCCCGTACAAAATAAAGAAGGATGCAGAGAATTATGAATGCTGCAAACAGAGGGAGGGAGTAAATATTGAAGTACATCAGATTTCCTGCACTATCAGTCAATTTCTTTACTTAGATTCAATACTTACTTTCAGCAATAGGATAAAAGGCAATTAACTACCGCACTATATACCCTATTTCATATCCTTTTTTGTTAATACCACGCATACAACTACAAGCAAGCATCAAAAGAAACTATGCAGTAAACATAGTAGCTTTTTTGAATCCTCTATTTTACATTGACATTGCAATATATAATATTTGTTAAAGATTAGAATGTTGATTATTATACAATTAAAAAATAGAAAATATGAAAAAGATCAATGATCACCATATGCTTTTTCAAGCTCATGGATATCAAATTTTTTCATCCTCAGGAAAGCTTCAGTTACACGCGCCAGTTTTTCAGCATCCCCGGTCTGCATCATCTTTTCCATTACTGCAGGAACTATCTGCCAGGAAACACCGAATTTATCCTTTAGCCAGCCACATTGTTCAGCCTCAGGAACAGAAGAGAGATTCTCCCAGTAATAATCAACTTCCTTCTGATTTTCACAGTAGACAACAAGGGAAATAGCTTCATTAAATGTGAAATCATGTACCTGTGCACTATCCATGGCTGCAAATTCCAGACTTTCAAGGGTGAACGCAACATGTTTTATTGTACCTTTCATGTCAGGCTCCTCACCTTCACCATAACGAAGAATATCACCAAGCTCTGTGTTTTTGAATACCGATATGTAGAAATTAACAGCTTCTTCAGTTTTTCCGCATTGCTGCTCAGTAAACATGAATGTGGGAGTTAATTTCTGGACGGGCGAGTTCTCTTCAAAATACATTATCTGCCAGGAAACACCATACCTGTCCTCAATCCAGCCATACATCTCGCTAAACGGATAATCATCAAGCGGCATGAGTGGCTTACCACCTTCAGAAAGCTTTTCCCATAAAATCTCAACTTCATCTTTTGTATCACACGCAACAAGGAAGGATATGCTTGGATTCAACTTGAAAAAAGGACCACCAGATAGCAATATAAATTCCTGGCCTGCAAGTTCAATATTCACAGTTTCTGCATCTCCCGAAGGAGTATCGTGAATAACAGTCGTGTTCTTTATTTTTGAGTCACTGAAAATAGAGATGTAAAATTCAGCTGCCTCAGCTGCTTCTTTATCGTACCATAGATGTGGAACTATCTTTTGCATGATACTAACCTCCCATAGGGATTTAAGAATCAGAGTATAAAGAGATAATGGGTATTTCGTGAAAATTGATTGATTGAGATTAAACTTTTTTACTAACTGGTAGCCACAAGGTTACCATCTGAATCATACAAGCTTGCAATGTCCCCATCATTGTTCCATATGGACCTGCTGCTTTCCCAGTACAGATCAGTTTCATTATCAACACCGGTTTCTGTATGCAATGTTACTGTTGCTCCTGAATCAAGAATAAAATCCGGGAAAATATAGGCATGAGTATTCCCATCATCTGTCACTGTCCATCCTTCCATTGATACAGAAGATGCACCGGAGTTTTGTATACTGACCCATTCATCAGAGAGACTTATCCCTGAAATTATAACCTGTTCTGAAAAACTCTCATCCCTATCATTTCCAATATGAAATTCAGCGTAAACAGGATAATGATCAGAAACAGCTGCTGCCTGAGTTGAGTTTAAGTTATACTCGTCGTCAAAATAGAAAACTTCTGATGAAATGTAGTCTGAATTGTCAGTCAGGACAATGCGATCATAAGTATTTGAACTGCTTGCAACTGTGGTATCCTGGCTGTTATCAATAACCCAGGTAAATTCAGTTCCGCTTATATCAGATGTGGAATCCTCATCAAAATAAGAACCATCAGCATTAAAATCCCCCATGATTATGAAATCCTGTTCTTCAGGATATATGGTTCTGGAATATTCAACTACATCGTCAAGTGAATTAATTTCTTCACTTGCTTCATCAGGATCAGTATGGATTACCATAAGAACCGCATCATAGTTACCTTTGATTGCCTTAAAAGACACAATATAAGGTTGCCTGTGGAATGGATCAGTATCTTCAGGCTCAGGATATGCATGTGCTATGCCGGTCAGCTCAATTGTATTTGAATTATAGATGTAAGCATACTGTTCCTTTGAAGACGTCCTTCCCAGTCTTTCACTGATAACATAAGAATAGTCTGAGCCATCAGAATTAACAACACTGACAAGAGAAGGAGTGCTGTACCGGATGAATCTCTGATCTCCTGAATAGCTATAATATCATATATCCGGATTATTTCTGCAAGAATTGCCATGACTTCCGGTTTGGAGGCTTTTGTCCTGCCAAAAACCTGTATGTTGAATGACCGACCCTGATTCTATCCACAGATAAATTTGATACAGATACATTCTGAGTGTTTTCCTGAGCTTCCGTAAGCGGAACCTCTTCTGAACCATCTCCCACAACAGCATCAGAACCATTTAATTCTTCAGTGAAGATGTTATCTGATTGCGTATCTGTATTTACATAACCAGCAAACAATATAGCTGACACTAATAACAAAGACACAGCTGTCTTTTTCATTGATTATCCCCTCAATGCTAAAAGATTACATACCCAATATATTTAATGATTTTTGAGTGTTTGGAAGTTGGGATAGCAGTTTAAAAAAATAAAATTCAGGAGGGATAACTCAAATTCTTATGCCATCCTTTTTAGGAAAACAAGAAGTATGAAGCAACCGGGCCTGAATTGCCACTGATTAAAAAGTATTGACTTTCACATTTAACATTCTTCTTGAATAATGACAGTTAAGGTTAAAGATTTTGAAAAAAGCATAATGTACAGCCTGATTATGGAACAGTTAATGACCCATTAAAAAAGACAATAACCCCAGAGTCATTCTTCAAATCTGACCGAATCCCCATTCGCTCATACTCCACCACCAACTAAGAGAGTTTAACCCCACTCCTTCCACTCATACTCCATTACTTTCCCGGAGGATAGAAATGCGTAAATTCAAGATGCAGAGAAGACATCTTACGCATTTCCGTGTAATCAATTCCTTATGACGTTTTTCTGCCGGAGAGAGTTCGGATGATTTCCATATCGTACCACCAACATGGATAAGTCCCATATCGTACCACCGTATGGTCCTTTTGTGACATTTACTGCCTGGCAGTTCTTGCCACAATTCATAGTATTATTTTCTACTATATTAATATATCTATATTTAAATATATAATGAGCATCATTATTATGAGGTATTTATAGATAAGAAACAGATAGAAATTGCCCACCCTGAAAATCAAGGAAATCAGCAATCCAACCCATTTTGCAGGGTAAATTGAATACATCATTCCACTACTTTAACTAATCCAGTAATTACAAAGTTGAATTTGTTGAATACCTTTTTCTTCTCATAATTGTGGAGGCTTCCACCCACCCAGAAACTTTTCGATGTGTTGTACTACAGCCAGGGCAACATCCTCACGCCATGGACGAGCCACTACCTGCACACCGATGGGCAATCCATCCGGGGAAGTACCTGCACGGACAACAGCTGCAGGCCATCCTGTCAGGTTATATGTCATTGTGTAGCTGAAAGCAGGAAAAACATCAAATGATGTCCCATGCTCTATAGCAGGACATGCACATACAGGACAGATTATCACATCATATTTCTTCATGAAAGAGAGTATTTCACTGCGAAACATGTCCAGTTTAATCAGCAATTCACTGAAATCAGCAGTGGACATGGCTGCAGAGTGGCATTCTTCCAGAATACCCTGTGTAAAAGGATGAGTTTCAGTTGTTCCTGCAAATTCCAGGGACTTCTCGATCCAGTATCCTGCGTCTGCCTCGAAGATAGCGTTCTCGAACCAGAAAGACTTTTCAATACCCGGGGGAAGAGCTTCTGTCACATCCATACCTGCATCTGAAAGCACCTTTGCCGCTTCCTCTACAACTTTAATTGTTTCTGGTGTAGGAGGGAAGATGCCGTTATCTGTGTAGACAGCTGCACGCAGTTTACCTATCTCGACTGCAGCGGGATCTCCCAATGGCATCGGAACAATTGCAGGGTCCTGCCAGTCCACCCCTGCAATAATCGGAAGTGTCAGGATCAGATCTTCAACATATCTTGCCATAGGTCCTGCCTGCCATATTTTAGTTATATGCCCGAATGCAGGAGGAAAATGACCTGTTAACGGCACTCTCCCAGCTGTAGGTTTTATTCCGGCTATTCCGCAGAAATGAGATGGCAGACGAATGCTTCCACCAGCATCATTACCAAGACCAAGTGGTGAACCACCTGCAGCAATTATAGCTGCTTCACCACCACTGCTGCCTCCAGGAGTACGTGAAAAATCATAAGGATTTAATGTGCATCCATAAACCAGATTGTCACTTTCAAAGGTAAGGGCTAATTCCGGGAGATTTGTAGTTCCAAGAAGAATAGCTCCTGCATCTTTCATTCTGGCCACAATGGTAGCATCCTGTCCTGGAACAAACGAAGAACGTCCTTTGGTTCCAGAAGTGCAGATTATGCCTTTAACTTCAGCATTATCCTTGACTGTAAATGGCACACCATGAAGTGGACCTTTAATTTCTCCCCTGGCAAGAGATTCATCAGCTTTTCTGGCCTGAACCCTGGCTTCTTCAGCTTGAAGTTGCACAATGGCATTTAATTGAGGATTGACTTCTTCAATACGTTGCAGGTATGCTTCAATGACTTCCTGTGAATTGATTTCCCCGGTATGGATTGCATGAGCCAGCGACTTTGCAGACGAATAGATAATATTATCCAATAACTTTGCCCCAATAATAAATTCTTACTGAGATGAAATAATATCTTCGGTAACATTGTTTCTGATCTTAGAAAATAAACAACAACCAATGTTTCTGGCAGGTATTTTATTGAAAAAATACATTTAGACAATGATTCAAAATAGAAATAAAAAACGACAATAACCCACGTTCCCCACTTAACCAGAGCGAATAACCCACGCGCTCATACTCCACCACCAACTCAGAGAGTTTAACCCCACTCCCTTTCCACTCATACTCTTTTCTTTTCCGGAAGATGGAAATGCACAGGTTCAGGATGTAGAGGACACCTTGCGCATTTCCGTGTAATCCAATTCTTTATGACGTTTTTCTACCGGAGAGAGTTTTGATGATTTCCATATCGTACCACCAACATGGATGAGGCCATATTGTACCACCACTTGACCTTTTGTGACATTTGCTGCCTGGCAGTTCTTGCCACAATTCATAGTATTATTTTCTACTATATTAATATATCTACATTTGAATATATAATGAGCATCATTATTATGAGGTATTTATTGGTTGAGAATCGCTGAAAAACTAAAAGTAATGACAAGATTTCACTTGCCATGCAGATTAAGATGACAGAATTTTAATTATAGAAAAACAAATCATTATTCCCTATTTTTCATAATCAATTTCGTTAATTTAGAAAAACCCTCAGCGACAACTTTTGGAGGATTGGTTTCAAATTCATAAGAAACAAGCATAGGAACTATTGGAATTGCAACCTTTAACTTCTGATCAATCCCTGCAGGAGAATATAGTTCATATAAAACCGCATCAATTTGCTTTTTCATTCCAGGAATGCCATCTTTAATTGATTCAAGAGTTTGCTGAATAGTATCAAGATACTTCTCAGGATTTTGTATTTCATCAACTGATTCTGTCAATTTATCAACTGCTTCTCTTAGCAATCGCATTTCATCTGAAACTGAAGCTGTTGATTCAACCACATTTATTTGAATAATTTTTGGAATCAACATATTGAGTGAAGAATATTGGTTTACCAAATCTCTTTCATCCAAAATGGAATCTATTTCCTTATGAATAAATTTGTATTCTTCTTTATCCGGCACGGATGATTTTAGATTCGCATAAAGAGTTTGAACTTGCTTTATCATATACTCTTGGCTGCCTATTGTTAGTTCCTGTACTTCCCTGTTGATTTTACAGACTACTTGCTGGGCAACTGTTCCCTTTGCCTCCCTGCAAGCAACCTCAGCCTTCTCCTTTACATCATCAATGAGGTCTTTGATAGTTTTGTCAAAGGAAGGTCGGACCTTCTTGTACAAACCATGAATAAATGGTGTTTTCTCTTTGTTTTCATCCATTAACTGGTCAACGTGATTGCAGATGGTAGAGCAATGTTTAAGTAATTCTGTGTGATCAATTCTAGTTTCTTCAGCACTTTGTGCAGTTTCTAGAACATCAGCTAACTGCTCAACTGCTTGTAAAAGCTTCATTCTACTTTTTGATATGCCAACCTGTTTCTTTGCAGCACCTATATAGCAATCAATTTCTTCCTTAGAAAATATTGTTTTAAAAATTACCGCATCAAAAGAACGATAAAAAAGAACACAGAATTTTGCTGAATTAGAATCTCTACTTTCACTTGCAGATTTTTCAAAGTACTTAATTGCACTTTCTAAAAAACATCTTGAATCTCTTTCATTTTCAGACATGGATGCTTTATAGATGTAGATTTTTCCGAGAGCGTAATTTGCATTCATTCTTACATCCGGATTCTCATCACTTGTCAATCGCATCAAATTAGCCCAAGCATTCGATTGATATGTTTCTGGAAGAAAAGAAAACGCTGAACCAAGACCATTAGCAGCATTTCCTCTGACTTCTGAATCGGGATCATTTACTAAATTAAACAGAAATGACTGTGCATTATTTTTATACTGTTTAGGGACAGAAGAAAAAGCAAAGCCTAATGATTTTACTGCATTCCCTTTTATTTCAGAATCAGCATCATCTACTAAACACAATAACACTTTCCATGCATCAGATTTGTATGCATCCGGAACTGAAGAAATAATAAGTCCAATAACCTCAGCAGCACAATATCTAATATAGTCTTCATTATAGCCTTTGTCCTCACTGGCAAGTCTACGAAAATCATCCCAAGCAGCAGATTTATAGATATCAGGAATTGAAGAAAAGGCCTGACCTAATGCCTCAACAGCAATTGCTCTAGTAGACCATTTATTATCAATTGTTAGTTTATGAAGAATTGTCCAAGCATCTGATAAACAATTATCAGGTAAAGAAGAAAAAGCAAAGCCAAGAGCACGAACTGCTTTATGTTTTATCTCTAAATCATTATCGTTGATTAATTCGAATAATTTATTCCAAGCATCAGATTTGTCAGAGATGCGCTCGAAATCATAACCCAGAAAAATAGCAGTCATTTGTTTGGTAATTCGATCTACTGTCCAGTCAATACTGCCAATAGAGTCTTGAATCTCTTCTTGATCAGCCG
>JAWKHE010000009.1:0-123217 GCA_041395005.1 Methanolobus sp.
GAGTGATTCCCTGTTTGTCCGAAAGCACCATGAGTACAAAGAACTGGCCAGCAGACAGACCTAATTCTTTCATTTTGTTGTTTATTCTCACAAAATGACTGCGATAGGTTATTGAGATGAATGCTCCGAGAGGTATTTTATCCATTTTTTCTCCTATTTCAAAGTTGCTCGCACAACTGTTGTCATGACAACAATACTATTATATTTGTTATTTAAAGTTTGTCACCTGTAATTGTTTTATTTGAAACCAAAAGATTTACATATAACACAAAAATAAGCAGATAATATGAGTTTAGAAATGTATTTGTATCTTGAAGATGCCAATGACTCTTTCATTCCTCTCTGGATAGAGAAACTTAACCAGCTAAATATGGAATGTGAAATTCATCCGGATTTCTCGTTTGATAATGCTTCCGGTTTTTTGCCTTTTAAGATCAAGCTTAATGATTCCCAACATCATAATCTGCTGAATCAAGAATTCAGGACAGGATTTGAACTTGACGTAGATGATTTTAACCTTGACAATGAACTAGAGGCAATAAAGCCTAAACAAAACTTCCTCGAGAAAATCCTGAACAGAAAATCATCATCCGTTTATTTTGCAAATCAAGAGATTGATGAAAAACTCAAAAGATGTAAAAAGGTTTTGTATTTCAGATGGGGTTCATCAGATACTTTTGAATTGAGAATGGCCTTGTTAGGATCTGCAACACTGTCAGTACTCACAAATGGTGTTTGTTATGACCCGCAGGGTGATATCTGGCATTCTAACAGCAGAATAATCGAGGAATCTTTAAATGATGTTCAAGAATATGAAAGTGCGCTCCAGCCTGATAAATTGATTTTACACAAGTTTGAAGAATGGTTGTAGTCACTCTATTTAAAAAAGCGGCAAAAAAGAAAGAAATAGAAATAAAATTTCACTTAGCTTTCCTTTTCTCAAAACATTTGCTGAATTTCTCACGCGAGAATGGTTTTCCATGTCCCGGATAAAAAGTGCTGCATCCGGTGGCTAGGAGTTTTTTCCAGCTTTTTAGTAGCTCAACTTCATCATTAGCAAAAGGTGGATAGACAGTTCCCGGGATTACATTGAAAAGTGTATCACCAACAATTGCAGACACATTATTGATTAGCACGCAGATTGAACCTGAAGTATGACCCGGAGTGTGAATTATCTTGACAGATAATTCTTGTGTTGAAAGGTCGTATTCTTCTTCGATGATGATGTCCGGTTCAACTGGAGTAAATTTGCCACCAACGGAGAAGAAACGATTTCCGGCATTACTGATAACCTTAAAGGGAAGCATTGTCCCATTTGGAAAAGGTGTATGCCCTTTTTTGAGATAATCAACTGCATTTTTATGGGCTAAAACTTTAGCACCGCTTTTTTCCTTGATTTGAGCAAGGTTTCCTACATGGTCATAGTGAGAATGAGTCACGATAATATAATCGATATCAGTGATTTGAAGTTCTCTTTGTTTCAAGGCTTGTTCTAATGGGTTCAGGTTTTTGGAGCAGCCTGTATCGATGAGAATAACTAAGTCAGGGGCGGAAACAAGATAAGCATTGGATTTTCCCATGGAAATGGGAGTTATGTCGTAGGCTATATTTTGTACTGCCATAAAATCCCACGTAAAATAGAGATTGTTTTACAGATACTAAAAAGATTGTGTACCATTAAGTTTAAATTTAATATTTTTTAATGTAAGCACTGATGAACAACAACTAAGCATCCTGTTCTATTAAAAGTTGTTAGCGGTTAATCGAAGATTTCGAGTCCCGGGATTTTCCCATTAAGGAGGACTCATTATGAATTTTAAAGATATTATTGAATTTACACAGAAACCACAGCTATATGCTGAAGGAAATGCAGTTATGTGGACAGATGCCCACATTTCAGAACAGTTGTTGAACATTCATTTAAATCCGGATATAGATTTGGCAAGCAGGCGAAGTTCATCTATTGAGAGTACAGTTGACTGGATTCTCAATTTGCAGAATAAGGAAAATATGACCATACTTGACCTAGGATGCGGTCCTGGTTTGCATTGCGAACTAATTGCAAAGAGAGGACACAATGTTACCGGAGTCGATTTCTCAAAAAATTCCATTGAGTATGCCAGAAAGCAGGCCAGAAACAAAGGTCTGGATATTGAGTATGTGAATCTGAATTATCTAGAACTGGATGAGGATAACAAGTACGATCTTGTGATGATGGTCTTCACAGACTTCGGTGTACTGGAACTACGCGAAAGAGAAACACTCATAAGGAACGTTTACAGGGCTTTAAAACCAGGTGGAATCTTCATATTTGATGTCCTGAGTGACAGGAATCTTGAAACAAAAGTCTCACAAAGGTCATGGGAGATGGAAGAGAGCGGCTTCTGGAAAGATAGTCCGTACCTCATACTCTCAGATATTTCCTGTATTCGGATGAGAAGGTGATACTGTACCAGCATATAGTGATGGCTGATGAATCTGAGAATTTCGATGTCTATCGCTTCTGGACTCATTTCTTTGCATCTGATAAGCTAAAACAGATGCTGGAACCGGAAGGTTTTTGGGATATCGAGTTTTTTGATGATGTATTACCGGATATTGATATATGGAACGGAAAAAATGTTCTGTTCTGTAAGTCAGAAAGATTAATGTGGACATGGATGCCTGAGTGCATCTATCCTTTTTTGTTTTTAAAGAATATTTCAGGGAATGAAGCTTTTATAAAGCTTTATTTTCATTCCAATGCCATAATTAATCCTTTTTCTGTAAAGTATGCTTAAAGTATGCTTATATTTAAGTCAGCTAATCAGGATTTGTCGGAAGAACGTTGGCTCAGGTTTAGATTCTAAGTCTCAATGTTATCTGCAAAAAGAACTGAAAACAAAGATGGAGGATATGAATGAAACACAAGATCCTGAAAGGTTTAGCTCAGGTGGCTGCAACAGCCAGTTATGGCTTCTCAAGGCTGTGTTACCTAAAAAACACGTCAAAGATGAAGAATGATTACAAGATAAAATGATTGTTGTAAACTATCCATAATACCACCAAATTGAGATAGGGTTAAAATCCTATCTCACAATCACTCTTCATTAATTTTAATGATAATTTTAATTATTTCATTTTAAAAAGATGTACACAAATTAATCTAACACTAATAAGGAATAAAAAATAGGAGAATAGGAAGGTACTTTTATGAAAAAATTTCAAATTTTATACACTAATGGTCTTTCTGGTATTAGTGGTTATGACTTCAGGTTGTACCACTACACAGGAAGAACAAACATCAAGTGATTCTAATTCATCTGATGTTCAAATGGAAGAAATGGGAGAACCACCAGAAGGATTTGGCAGATTTAGAATATGACCCCACCTGACGGAATTGAAGGTGGCGCAATGGGTATGCCTCCTGGAGTAGAAGGTAGTTCTGCAAGCGTGGATACCGGAATCGGGGCATATGTTTTAACTGACGGTGAAGAGCTAAGTGAAGGAACATACACATCTACAAATGATGATGAAAACGCAATCAGGGCTGAAGGTGAAGTTATTGCAACACTTAACGATGTAACTGTTGAGAAAACAGAAGGTTCTGCATCAAGCAGCGATGCATCAAGTTTCTATGGCTTAAATTCTGCAATTCTTGGCACCGAGATGCAGTCCTGCACATTAATGGCGGTTCAGTTACAGCTACAACTGAAGGTTCCAATGGTGTTTTTGCATATGATGGTGCAACAATTTACATTGAAGATACTGAAATTACTGTAACCGGCAGAAATGCAGGTGGTATCGAAGTTGCCGTGCGGAACAATGTATGCGACAAATCTGAATGTACACTCAACAGTAAAAGCTGCAATACGCAGTGACCGTGGCGGCGGAACAATGGTCGTTGATGGTGGAACATACACAACCAGTGGAAGCTCAGGTGCTCCTGCAATTTACAGCACAGCAGACATTACAGTAAGCAATGCAACACTTACAGCAGAAACTTCTGAAGCAGTTGTTGTTGAAGGACTGAATTCAGTTACCATCAATAATTGTGATGTAGCAGGAAATATGGAAGGTGTATACGGCGATGAAAGTTCAGAGAACATCCATAATGTGATGCTGTACCAGAGTATGTCCGGTGATGCAGAAGTTGGAACCAGCTCATTCACAATGACCGGTGGATCCCTTGTGTCCAATAACGGAGACATGTTCTATGTCACAAACACTGAGAGTGTTATCACACTAACAGATGTTGACCTGACACTTGCTGACGACACATATCTTATACTGATCGCTGGCAATGATGGTTCAAGAGGCTGGGGAACTGAAGGTTCCAATGGCGGTGTATGTGAAGTAGACTTTATTGATCAGACTGCAACAGGTGACATCATGGTTGATTTAATATCTGAAATGGCCCTGTCAATCTCAGATGGATCATCATACACCGGCGCAATCAACTCAGACGGAACAGAAGCTTCTGTGCTTTCAGTAACAATCGATAATACAAGCACATGGACACTCACCGGTGACAGCGATATTACAGAGCTTAGTGGAAGTACCGACAACATTGAGTTGAACGGCTACACACTTTACGTAGATGGAGTTGCTTTCGAGTAAGTCTTTTAAGAACAGAGGAGAACTTTCTCCCTCAATTCTTTTTTTATTTTCTTTAGTGTCTCCAGTCGTTTCCATTTTGGTAACTTTGTTGTGTAATGCAGCCTATGCAGAAATCATTTTTATAGAGAAAAAGAATGACAACGACATACTCCTCAAATTCTATTTTCCACTTTGATTCACACCTATTAATTTCATTTACATGCCAAAATATATATGTTAAACCAGCAAAAATCTTATCATGAAGACCATAACCAAGCTCAGAATTCTTTATCCGTTATGGACTGTCATAAGCATCTTTTCATTGTTATACGCACCAACACTTGCCAGTGAATCTACATTATTCAAAATTGGTCAGTTAGGTCAGATCGTTGTACAGGTATTCCAGATAGTGATTGCTTTATTGCTGTATAAATTATTCATGGATACTGACAAGGAGCAGGCATCTCTGATAGTCATATTCGGCCTTTTAGGAGTACCTTTCTCATTGATGGCAATACTCATGCCTGACGCAATACACTTAGCAGAGGTATTCTGGGGACTGTGGCTTATACCAATTGGAACCCTGGTTATCAAATCAGGAATGTTTCCAAAATGGATTGGATATCTACTATATGTGGGATCCCTGGGGTACTTAGGAGCAACGGTCTCATATTTCCTTATAGGACATGTGCCATCCTTTGTTGATTATTTCACAATGGGTGAGATTATATGGGTGCTATGGATAACCTTTGTAGGTGCTAAAAAAATCAGGAATTGAATGTAAGCGAGTTGAATTTATTTTATTTGAATAAAAAACTGGCTCTGTAGAAACCTTGTTAGTTTGAACTATGAACTCAGCAATTTTAATACTATATTATTTCAATAATCTTCAGGATGGCAGCGAAGGAACGTGCCACCTGCGGGGGTGGTTGAATTGTTCTATGTTGCCAACGATCCATAAATATCCTAAACCATCCCGAAGGGTCCGGCGAAGCCGGCGTTTTCCCAAAAGACTAAACAAAACAGTTTGCATACCATGTAGTATTTTTTGCAGACCTTCTGTAGGATTATCAGCATAAAATCACCAATATTCTGTATAGCATTATGGGAACGTGCCGCCTGCGCCGGATGGTTGCATTGTTCTTTGTTTGTCAACGTTTTTTGTAGAAATATTATAAGCACAAAGACACAGTGAACAATAAAATACAGAATCAAACACTTTATTCTTTCATCTTTAAACCCGGTAACATCTGTCAAAAACTTTATTCATCATAAGATCTTGTGTTTACTTTATGAATGGTGAATACAGAAACAAAGAAAGTGATACTTCAGCCATATGTGCTATTCCCGGCTGGAACACTTCACTTGAATCTTCATTTTCGGCCTATAAAGGCCCTTACATTCCCGGGAGGATCTCAACCCAGCATAAGACAGTCTGGCATATCCTTACTGAAAAGGGTGAGATACAGGCATCAATATCCGGAGCTATGCGTAAGGTCGGCAAGCAGCCTGTTGTCGGGGACTTTGTTGTACTGCTTGACCAGAGCGACATAGGTTCATACACCATCGTGGATATTCTCCCAAGAACATCCTGTCTTTCCCGAGGCTCTGCAGGTGATTCCGGTGAAGAACAGTTGATAGCTGCAAATATCGATACCATCTTCATCGTCACAGCAGTAGGACATGACCTTAACGTACGAAGACTTGAAAGATATCTCACCATCGTTTATTCTTCCGGTGCAAAACCTGTTATTCTCATTAATAAGATCGATCTTGCCAAAGACCTGCAGGATGATGTCTCAGAAACGATACAGGAAATAAGAGATATCGCTGATGATGTCCCAGTGATTACTCTCAGTGCTCTTACAAGCACTGATCTGGAAAAACTGAACCCATTCATGAACCCGGATGAAACCATAGCTCTTGTCGGTTCCTCAGGAGTTGGCAAATCCACCCTCATCAATGCTCTTTTAGGCCACGATGTCCAGAAGACATTAACTGTACGTGAGGATGACGATAAAGGAAGACACACCACCACTGTAAGACAGCTTTTCATTCTCCCCAACGGCACAATATTCATTGACAACCCCGGCATCCGTGAGATCCAGCTCGGAGATTCCTCCGATGGTATCGACAGGACATTTTCCGATATTTCTGAACTTGCCCAGAATTGCCGTTTCAAGGATTGTACTCATCGTAACGAGCCACACTGTGCGGTCAGGAAAGCGGTCGATGAGGGAATTATATCTCAGGACAGGTTCGATAGCTATCATAAGCTCAGTGATGAACTGGCCTTCCAGGCAGATAAGGCTGAGATCGGGTTGAAGGGAGTTGAGAAGAAAAAGTGGAAAGGGGTGGCAGCTTACAGGAAATATCTGAATTCTAAGGAACAGTGATGGTTGGTAGGGGAGGTATAGAATAACTTCTGTGGTGACTTCGTTAGCTTTACTTTTTCTGCGAAGGTCAAGAACGAAATTTGCAGATCATTTTGTTTCTTCTTGTGGGAAAACACCGGCTTCGCCGGACACTGCGGGATCAACCAAGTTATTCATGACTTACGATAAAACAGTTGACAAACTTTCACAATATCTCAATGGCAGGAATTCTACAGAACTATTTTTCCATAAATTTACATCAGGCTGTACCCTAACTTTGAAAGCTCGACAAGACTAAATATCAGAGTAAAATTTCCAAGCAGTAAAGGAACAATCATTTTTTTAAACGGGAATTCTACAATTGCAAGCGTGATTGCAAGTATATCACTTGGAAGAGGAACAAGTGAATAGATAAATATCATAACCATAACGACAGTATCACCGGTTTTTTCAATATAAGATACAAAGCTGTTGACTTTATTTTCATATCGCGTTTTTATACATTGTTTGCTTTGAGAACCCAAATAATAAAAAAGCATGTCCCCAAGAGTGAGACCTATACTTGCAAGTAAGGCAACTACAACAGTATTGATTCCACCTATAGATAATGTTATTAAAGTTGTATAGAATGTAGTTGAAGTAAAGGTTGAAACACCACCGACCAGAGCTATAAGAAAAATAAAGATATAAATATTGTTTATTCCTATAAAATTGATAATATCTTCCGGAGAATAATAATGCAGAAGAATTGACCATGAAATTATGAACAATACAATGAATAAGACTGGTCGCATACTTTCATTTTCATTGCTTAGTGGACAATTTTGAGCGTTGTCAGGTGAAAAGTTATTCTTCGATTTATCCTGCATATTCCCTCTTGTTTGGTAATTAGCATCCTTTTTAATTCATAAAATATTTGATGAATAGACTAAAATGATAGTATTTATGAAAAACGGTGTATGTTTCTACTCCCTTCCCAACACCAATTCAAATTATAACCAAAAATATATATGTTAAACCAGCAAAAATCTTATCATGAAGACCATAACCAAACTTAGGATACTTTATCCGGTATGGACTGTCATAGGCATATTTTCGTTGTTATACGCACCGACACTTGCCAGTGAATCTACATTATTTAAAGTTGGCCAGTTAGGTCAGATTGTTGTACAGGTGTTTCAGATAGTGATTGCTTTATTGCTGTATAAATTATTCATGGATACTGACAAGGAGCAGGCATCTTTGATAGTCATATTCGGTCTACTAGGAGTACCGTTCTCATTGATGGGAATACTCATGCCTGAAGCAATACACTTAGCAGAGATATTCTGGGGATTGTGGCTTATACCAATTGGCACCCTGGTAATAAGATCAGGAATGTTCCCTAAATGGATTGGATACCTGTTATATGTCGGGTCTTTGGGATATTTCGGAGCAACGGTCTCATATTTCCTAATAGGATATGTGCCAGGCTATGTTGATATTCTAACAATGGGAGAACTTATCTGGATAATATGGATAACCGTTATGGGTGCTAAAGAAATTCAGAATTGATTTCAAATAGGATCTTTCTCCAATAATCTTATATACAATTTCTTCTTTTTTCATGTTAATGTCAAATCCTACCACAACTCACACCTTACCTGAAGTGTCCTTAGTAGTGGTAGTGTTAAACGCTTGAGCACGATAATAGAAACTTTTCTGGCTCAAGTGCGCTGTTTTTTGGTCAATTTACTGATTAGTGTATTCTGTGCCGGGATCGTTTCTTTCACGGAGAATTACAATGGAAGAAATGAATGGAGCAGAAATATTAGTTAAAAGTCTGGAGGACCCGGGTCAAACAAATATTCGGTTATACCGGAGCGGCGATACTGCCGGTTTTCCATGCACTTGAAAAAGTGACATCGAGATAGTCATCAACTCAAATGAGCAGTCAGCAGCCTTCAGTGCAGCGGGTTATTCCCGGTCAAGTAACGAGGTCGGTGTTGCCATAGTCACATCAGGACCTGCAATAACCAACACACTCACAAGTGTTGCTGATGCCTATGGTGACAGCATTCCCATGCTGGTCTTTGCAGGGCAGGTCCCGGAGCATAAGATAGGTACGGACTCGTTCCAGCATATCAATGTCCAGGGAGTTTTCGGAGAAGCTGCTAAGAAGGTTATGCTGGTTTCTGATAGCGATGACCTCGAAGCAATAATCAAGGATGCTTATTACTTCGCAAAATCAGGAAAACCCGGGCCTGTTGTCATAGATATTCCACTGGACAAACAGCAGAAGATGCATGAATACCAGAACATGAACGTCATGAGGTTCGAGGAAAGCTACCATGATGACAGGCATCTCTGTGAAGAACAGTGCGAGGAATTCTTCCAGTTGTTCCTGAATTCAAAAAAGCCATTACTCTACCTTGGAGGAGGTCTCAATTCAGAAGCTGGCAGTCATGCCATCAGGGAGTTTAACGACTATTTCAGAATACCCTCGGTTAACACTCTCATGGCAAAAGGTGTCGTTGACGCAAGAGACGACCTCAACCTTGGAATGCTGGGGATGTTTGGCACACCCTATGCCAACATGCTGATACAGGAGAATGATTTTTTCTTCGCAATCGGTGTCCGCTGGGATGACAGGGTTGCTGAAAAGGTCGGCTTTGCAATAGGAACCGATATAGCCTACATTGATATCAACCCTGAGAAAATGCACCAGATAAAGATTGAAAGAGGACCTAAATTCTCTTTTATCGGAGATGCTGCCACAGCTATCATGGACTTGCTTAACTACGCTAAAAAGCATAATATTACCCTGGACATCCATGAGTGGCAGAAACGCGCCAGATTGCTGAAGAGATGCTGGCCGCTGGATTACAACAGGGAATCAGAACATATACAGTCAGCTGAGGTAATGTCTCTGCTGTCCAGCTATGTTGACAGCAATACAAGGATAACTACAGGTGTCGGCAATCACCAGATGCTTGCAGCCCAGTATCTTCCAATGCAGACAGCAAAATCCTTCATGACATCAGGCTCCTTCGGTACAATGGGCTTTTCCATGCCAACATCCATCGGTGTTCATTTTGCCAACCCTGAAGCAAAGGTCATAGCAATAGACGGTGATGGCAGCCTGAGGATGAACCTTGGTGAGTTGCACACAATAGCATCATTGAACCTGCCCATTAAGATTCTCATGCTAAACAACAGGAGTGATGGAATGGTCCAGAACCTGCAGGATGCTGCATATGAAGGAAAAAGAACCGGAACACAGAGACCAAAGGATGTTCACTTTGCAGAGATTGCACAGTCCTTCGGGTTTGCATTTGCAGAAAGGATTGCTGCCAGGAAAGACCTGAAAGAAGGAATGGAAGCCTTCCTGAACTCAAAAGGTCCTTGTTTCCTTGAAATATGCACGGACAGGGAAGAAATTCTGTTATCCTAAGGTTCCTGCAGGAGGAGCTTATAAGGATATGATTTTGGGACCCTATATTAAAGAAGTAAAAGACAGTATTTGAAGTTTTGAGGAAAATGAGGCTTAAATGAAGATAGAAAAGAGGAATGCAGCCTGATATTAGCACCCTCTTTTTCAATTTTAATCTGATATGGATATTATCCGTTTTTATAAGGGCCTTCTTTCATTATCGGTAATTGTACATTATTTAAAGAAGCAAGTATAATTTAACTATAATATCAGGTCTGGTGTATTCATGAAAAAATCGATAATTTTCATTTTAATAGCAATTTTACTGGTATCCGGTTGTGCAGGTCTTGGAGGTAGTCCCACAGATACAGTTGAAAGTTTCCATTCAGAATATGAAGCTGGTAATTACGACAAATGTTATGAACTGATGTCATCCGAGTACAGGAATGAAACTGATCTGGCAACTGTTTGTCAATCTATGCAAGGATGTAAATCCCGATAAATATGACTTCATTGAAGTAACAAAGGAATATAGTGATGAGAAAAGTGCAGTTGTAGATGTGCTGGTAAACGAATCCTCAGTTGCCGTTAAGTTTTCTCTTGAGAAATTAATAGAATTTGAACCTGAATATAGTGAAGTTACAAAGGAAGTAAATCTGGTAAAACAGGAAAATGAATGGAAAATTTCCCAGTTTCCGTATGCTCTTACCTGAAATTTGGATCTGAATGAATCTGGATTTAAAGGAGGAATAAATGAGAAACGTTATATTATTGATAACATGCAGTCTGGATGGTTTTATAGCAGCAGAGGACGGAAGTGTTGACTGGCTGATTGGCGAGGATGAATATGACTTTGATACATTCCTCGCGGGAGTTGGCACAATACTCATGGGTTACAAAACCTATCATCAGGTTCTTGGTTTTGGGAAATGGCCCTATGAAGGTAAAGAATGCTATGTGTTTACAAAAGAGCATCTCCATTCTAAGGATGAACATGTTATATTTTCAGACGATCCGGTGGGTACTACAGAAAACCTGTTACTTGGCACAGGTGACATAATCTGGGTTCTTGGTGGCTCGTCAATTATCTCACAGCTTCTCAATCACAGGCTCATTAATGAAATAAGGATAGCAATACAGCCAATTATACTTGGGAAAGGAATCCCTCTCTTCAGGGATATCAGGAATAGTATTGGCCTTGAACTTGTAGATACACATGCTTATAAGTCAGGACTTGTTGAGCTTGTGTACAGGCTGAAAGCAAAACAGTAGTAGTATTAATTAAATAGTAATCTGCAGTAGTAATACTGGCTTAAAACAGCGGGTATCTGGACAGTACCTGTATTAAATGAGATGAAATGAATATGGCAGAAGATTCGATAGAAGGGCAGATCCGGTGGATAGTAAGTGTAGACCGGCGCCTTGTTTTGATGGAATATATGAAACAACATATGATAGCCAAAGCCTCTGAAGTGGCTCAGGAAACACAACGTTCAACCCAGAACATAAGCCATGCTTTAAAGGAATTCGAGGATATGGGTCTTGTAGAATGTCTCACTCCGGCTAAAACAACATGGAAAAAATATGCTCTTACTGATACAGGGAAAACAGTTTTGGAAAAAATGGATGGGAAATATATCTGATTTGTTCCCTTCCACAAATTAACTCTCACTTTTTAGTCTTTCATGCTTCCTGTGAAAGACTGCTGTAACCTTCAACAAGTTCAACGTTGGCATTGATAACAGAGCTCTTGAACTTATCCAGATCAGGTGTAAGGTCATCCAGTTCTTCTACATTTTCCTGACTGACAACAACCTGGCCGTCAGATATAACTTTTCCAGGTGGAATTTCCACAGCACGGACAGTTGCATTATGCAGAATTACTACATTATCTCCGACGATGCTGTCAAAAACCACTGCACCAAATCCAACAAAACATCCATACCAATAACGCACGGACCATGAACTATACATCCGTGAGCAAGTGATGTGTTGTCATCTATGATGACCTCTGAACCCGAGAGGCCATGAATTATAACATTGTCCTGCACATTACAGTTATCTCCAATAACAATTGAAGAACCGGGTTCATCAGCCCTTATTATGGCATTATGGGCTACATACACATTGTCCCCGATAGCTTACATCTCCTACAATAACTGCAGTTTCAGAGATCCATGCTTTCTCACTTATTCTTGGGTGCTGGTTCTGGGGATTAGGATATAACATTTTGATTTCCGCCATTAATGTTTCGATTATCTATAGAGTAGGTCTTGTAATATGAAGATATATGAGAATATATGAGAATTTATTTAAACCTAGTTGCTGTTCAAAATGATACAAAATATAATTATTAAGTTTCTTTTTAGAAAAGATGGGGAATGTTTAATTCCTGAAAATACACATTAGATCTCTGAAATTTCGACAAAAAAGATGTTCATATGATTGGATAAATTTCAGGAATGCTGACAACTGTTACTTTTGTTTCCAGGTTGTACAAAGTACTAAAAAAAGCCTATAATTGTTACTTCTTTTTGATGCTGGTTCCCATTCTGCTCCATCAAATGAAAAAACAATTTAAAAACAATTTAAAAATAATTTCACTTTATTATATCATACTTTTTTCATTTTTTAAGCTGCTTCAGATGAAGAGCCGCAGCAGCTTTTTCCGCTTTCTTTTTTGTACTGCCGGAACCTGTTGCAAGCAATTGAGAGCCAATGTATAACCCTACAGTGAACTCTTTTTCATGGTCAGGACCTTCTTCATCAATCACTTTGTACACCGGATTTCCGAGTCCATTCTGGTGATAGAATTCCTGTATTGTTCCTTTAGGATTTAATGCCTGAATTTTTTCCAGTGCAGTATTTATGTCAAAGAACCTGTAAACAAAGTCCCTGGCAATTGGATAGTTATCTATTTTTTAGAATCTGAATCTATCCCGTAGGTTCCGCCATCAATATAAATAGCACCAATAAGAGCTTCAATAAAATCGCATAACTTTCCTTCAATATTCACATGCCCTTCAGAAATTACAAACTCTGATAACTCTATTTTCCTGGCAACGGGTTTCAGTCCTTCATTTGATGCAAGTACTGTCCTGATCCTTGTGGCAACTCCCTCAATGGAAATCCCGTTTTCCTTTGCATAATCATTAATTTCCCTGTCATGAAAAGCATATTCTGCAATAATCGAGCCAAGTACAGAATCCCCAAGGTACTCGAGTTTTTCATAGTCCTTTTCTTCAAGCTTGTTGGCTTTCCTGAAAGCAAGCAACTTTTCCCTGTCACCACTGAATAGAGATCCATGCAGCAACGCCTGTATCAGGTAGCTCCTGTCATTAAACTGAAAACCTATATTTTCCTGAAATATTTCAAGATCAGTTTCATTAACAGTCAGGTCCGGATTAAGTCTCACTTTTTTATCCTCTAAATTATTTGGTGATTATTCCAGAAGTAATATTCCAATGCACTTTACACTGTTAAAGTTACAGTATTCCATTTTAATTCCTTTGTCTTCCAGCAGGAAGGAAAGATTTATTCCTACAGCTTCAGGAGGAAAACGTCTCATATCAGGTTTCTTGCATGTATCCCCACAGGTATGTACACTCATTGCAGGCACCCGGGCGAAGTAATTGTGCAAAAGTAAACCCATCCCTGAAGGCAGTATATTCCAGATCCAGCATTTTATGAAAAGACCCCTTACGCAATGCTGACCAGGCTTTGAGTATATCTGCTTCACCGGAAGTATCATGTTCTTCTATTAGCAGGATTGCCGTGCATGTGTAATTCCCCATTATTTTCCTGAATTCATCAATAGAAATAATGTGTGGTGGACAGCTCAGGCGCTTTCCGTAACCTTTGCAACCATAAGCACACTTAAGTGCTGCCCTGTTTTCAATAACAATATCAGATGTATCCACAAGGTAGGCTTTAAGTCCAATTTCTTTTGCCCTGTCAAATAATAGCTGGATATCTTTTGTCATGGATATCGCTAATAAAACACAATAGTTTAAATATTAATCAGTTTTTAATCGATTTTTGTTCTTAAGTGCGACAGGTAACCGTCATTTTAATTTTCGTACTTTTTCGGTGCTTTTTTATATCCTGAATGTAAAATTCAATTAACTAAAGGAGTGATGTCATTTGGAAGAAGAATGCTGTCCTAAATTCGATCCCACGCCTTGGGATGGAAAAGTAATTGAGTGGGAGAATAAGAAATTCGTAAAGGATAAAGTCCTGACACTTTATTATATGCCACTTAATTTTGGCGGGGTCATGAAAAAGCTTGACAGGAAAATAAGAGAGTGCAGGAGCAAACATGCCAGACGCTATTGGGTCTTTCCGATCACACGTCAAAATGGAACATGGATGTTTATATTGCTGTGGACAAAGAAGTACCGGGTGTAGAGAACGTAACTCTTAGCGGGACAATTCCTGAGCAAAGTTTATGAAGGACCTTTTAAGGATACAGGTAAATGGAGCGACTATTTTAAGGAATATGCAAAAAAGCAGGGTCTTGAAATTGGAAAATGGTACATGTGGTACACAAGCTGCCCAAAATGTGCTAAAAAATATGGAAAGAACTATGTTGTTATTGTGGCAGAGATTAAAGGAGAAATATAAGTTTTAATTATTTTCCTCTGCATATTTTTTGAAATTATTCAGAATAGCTTGCCATCCCTCACGTTGCATTTCAACAGGCATCTCATTTTCAGGGTCAAAAAGCTAATTATTATTTTCGTTCCTTCTGAAATGGAATAAAACTCGATTTTAACTTTTCTATTATCTTCCTCCATAAGATACTCGATTAATTCGTTTTCCTTTACATATTCGTATATGTTCCGTGTAAAATCAAATCCAGCACTTCCATCTTTCGCTTCCATCCGTGAACAGAATTTTCCTCCAATCTTCCAGGTATTGTTTTCGGCTTTTGGCGTATGCCAGTCTTCTGAAGCAGAGTTCCATTTCATAATATGCTCTGGTTCTGTATAAAATTTCCAGACATTTTCTATAGTATGCATTTATGATTGCCTGAATTGTTATATTTGATTTCATAATAATTCCTTAAAAATTAAAGCAATTTAAATTTTCATGGATCATGTTGAAAAAAATTAAGTTTGAGAAATTGAAAGGTAAGTGGTAAAAAAGGAACCACTTTTTTTTTTACTCAGTAAAGACAACATTAACTTCTTTAACATCCCATAGGGATTCGATTTTCTCCATAATCTCTTCTTTTTATGTTTGCTGCAAACTGGTGATTTGATGGCAGGTCAATTAGTATTCTGACAACACCATCATTAATCTCCATTTTAGTCACAAGTTCGGTCCTATAATATCAAGTCCGGCCATAGGATTCATTACATGCTTCAGTCTGCTTCTGATCACATCTACGGTGGTAGGTTCCTGTTCACTTACAAGACCATGCTTTTCCTCATAATCACGTATTGCAGCCCTGAGACCTTCTACCGCAAGTACTGAACAGTGGGCTTTAACAGGTGGCAGCCCTCCAAGTTCTTCTGTAGCCTCCTGCCAGGATATTTTCTTTGCTTCCTCGATGGTTTTACCTTTTGCAAGTTCTGTAATAATAGAAGCTGTGGCAATATTGGAAGCACATCCATATGATTCGAATTTGATATCATCAATGACCTGTGTATCCGGGTTGACCTGAAGGTAAACGGCAACCATGTCACCACAGGCAGGACTGCCTTCAAGTCCTTTCCCGTCAGGATTCTCAAGTTTCCCTACGTTACGTGGATTCTTAAAGTGCTCAAGCACTTTTTCAGTATATGGGAATTTCATATTCTCACCTCATTTATTGTACAGGGGACTGATTGCCCTTAGCTGGCTTACAATTTCCTTAATCGCGTCAACAACTGCATCCACATCCTCCATGCTGTTATAGCGTCCGAAAGTGAACCTGATGGAGCCGTGTGCCCTTTCGTGATCTCCTCCGATACCAAGGATTACATGGCTTGCCTCAAGTGAGCGGCTAAAACACGCTGAACCTGTGCTGACTGCAAAGCCTCTCATGTCAAGGTGCAGTGTCATGGATTCTCCTTCTACATAGTGGAAAGTAATGTTCGCATTTTGAGGGGTTCTCTGTGTTTTGCTTCCGTTCAGGGTGACATGAGGTATCTCTTCGAAGACTCTCTTTATAGTATAGTCCCTGAGTGATGCGAGGAACTTATTCTCCTTCTCAGTAACAAGTTCAACTGCCTTTGCAAATCCAACAGCTCCCGGAATATTTTCAAGTCCTGCACGACGATCGGTTTCCTGGTATCCGCCATCCATCCATTTGGTAAGGGGAGTGCCTTTACGTACATACAATGCGCCAACACCTCTTGGTCCATGAATAGTGTGTGCTGACATGCTAATCAGATCAACAGGTGTTTTTGAGACATCGATCGGCACTCTTACATAGCTGTGTGTTGCATCAGTATGGAACAGTACATCCTTTTCCTTGCAAATCTTTGCAATGGCGTCAAGGTCCTGAAGGGTACCTATTTCCTGATTTGCATGCTGGATGGATACTAGGGCAGTATCTTCCCGTATCTTGCTCCTGAGTTCCTCAAGGTCTATGATACCTTCTGCATCAACACTGATGTAATCCACACTGCTACCCTGTTTCTCCAGGTTCTTGGCAGTATTCAGGACAGCAAAATCTTCTAACTTTGATACGATAATATGTTCTCCCTTCTTTTTCTTAAGGGCTGCGACAACTCCTTTGATCGCCATGTTGCTGGACTCGGTCTCGCCTGATGTGAACACAATTTCATCTGCTGTTGCACCGAGTGAGGATGCAATTGCTTCCCTGGCTTCTTCCAGTCCTTCTTTTGCATCGATTCCCATAGAATAACCAAATTCCGAGGTTGCAACTGCATAAGTATCAAAATAATAAGGTTTCATTGCGTCCATTACTCTTTCATCCAGTCTGGTACTGGCCGAATTGTCTAAATATGTCATTTTGTCGAACATTACTCCTCCTTAAAATCCCCTTCTTTTTGATTTACTTTGTTCATATGAAAAGTGTTATCTTCGCGTCTTTAGCTTCCATAATGTAAGTTCCTACTGCACCATATTCATCTATCCATTCCCGGTTCAGTTCCTCTGTTTTGATGCCCATTATTTCCATGGTCATCTCACAGGCAATAACCTTGCCTCCAAGTTCCTTGTAATCCTGCATTAGTCTTTCAAGGGAAGCAACATTTGCCTTTTTCATACGGCTTTTAACCATCCATTTACCAAGACCAAGTAAATTCATTCTGGAAAGAGGACCCTTGCCAAGTCCGTTCTTTTTTAGACACTGCAATCCCCAGAATGTAAAGAAAGAGAAGCTTCCATCCCCATTGAAAGTGCGCCGTTTGCAACTATTAAGGCGCTGTATATCTTATCGAGGTCCCCACTATGAACCACGATCACAGCTTTATCTGTCATATTTTCTCCCGAAAACCCAATAATTATTTCTTAATGCGTATTTTCCATTCATTATCCTCATTTTCGTCTACTTCTACAACTTCAATTCCCATGGCTGTACAGGCCATTGGTATTTCTTTTTAGAAGCAGGATGGGTACCAAGAATGACTATTTCATCCCCGGACTGGGCTTTTCGAATTGCTTTTCGACATTCTACAAGGGGAACAGGACATGTTTCTCCCCTGACATCAATATTTGTTTCAGTCATTTGATCACTCTGGATCCGGGAATTTTGTCCCGGATTTGTTAAGTACCCCAATTATACTATGAAATCTGTGGTATTTAACAATTGTGAATCAGGATGATTCAGCTCAGAAATGTGTACGTATCAAAGAGTAACATTCCCCAGTTCTTCCATAAACAAAGACAGAAAGTTCATGTCCTTTCAGGAAGGCAAAAGAAGCAACATTAGATTTTCCTGTATATTCCGGAGTGGAAAAAATTGACAGCAACTTCCTGTCAAAACACCATGCATATCCTGTAAAAAGTGCAGTATGACCTCTTACCATAAGGGAAAGACCATTATTCTCCATGAACTCATTAAATATATCTTTACCAAAGCACTGTGGTTTGGAACCCCTTGATGATGCTGATATTCCATCACAACCACAGGGATCACTCCAGAGAAAATGGTATGCTTCATCTTTACTGATGTTTTCCAGACTCATAGGTCCGGGAATGCCACCGTGGACACAAAATATAGAATTATTTATGGTGGCTGCAACAGGCATTTCTTCAAAATTCCTGTTTGCCATACTAAAAAAGTTCTTCATCCTGTATTTCTTCGTAAAAACCATGTGAGCGGTTAACTTCTATTGTTTCATGGTTTCCCCTGAGAAGGGTTATATTTTCAGGTTCTTCGAGCTTAAGTTCAAGTAGCCTGGAAAGGACATCAACAGATTCTTCTCCTTTATCTACATAGTCGCCAAGAAAAATCATGTCTTTACATTCTGTTTTTGTTCGGAAATTTAACAGAAATTCCAATGCTTCAAAATTTCCGTGTAAATCTCCTACGATCATAGCATTTTCAGAATTAATATTAACAATTGCTTTTTCATTTTTGAACAATTCAAGTGTTTCACTTAAAAGTTTACTTAAATACCTCTGCATATGGCCTCCCTCCTTAAGCCATCATATAAAGGCAGCCTTGATGCCGTTATTATTCTTTTAGTATTTTGCTTATCAGTATAAACCCTGCTAAATTCACGATCCCTATAAGTGTTCCTCCGACAATATAACGAGGGTTCTGATAGGATTTATCACTTTTGGATTGATTTAAATTAAGATCGAAATTTATAATTGAACCTGAAAAAGTAATAATACTAGTCTCTATTTTATTTTCACTATCAAACGGCTTAAATTTCAACTTATACTCTGTGTCCTTTTCAAGACCCACAAAAGTAGTCGTTTCAGCAATAATATCATCAAAAATAAGCTCATCATTTCTTAGAATTTCAAGAGTACCTTTTTCCTGGATTTCTACTTTGATGTTTGTATAATCTTTAACAGGTATTGCTGTTCCATCGGAAACTCTCAGTTTTCCGGGGATATTGAGAATCTCAAGAACTGTGAGTGCAATATCTTCCTGTCCATATTTTCCCTCAATAATTCCGGGTTTTACATCAACAGCTGAAACTACAAAGGGTATTTTTTGCGATTCTTCCATTACAGAATACTTTTCTGCCTGGTGTCCTCCACGTGAATCGGCAGTTGGAAATGACATACCGTGATCAGCAGTAAGGATAAAAGCTATGTTATTTTCATTACAGCTTTTGTAGAGATCCATTGTTGCATTGTCAATACCTTCAATTGTGGCAATATAACCCTCATTTTTCGGTAATGTCCTGCGGAATCTATTGCACCGGCATTTATTGTTAATATGTATTTTTGGTCAGGGTATTCAGTATTCATGAACTCTATAAGGCTTGTTCCGGTTTCTATTGCCCATATATTGTAAGCATCATATATCTCCTGGGAGCCAGCAGGATACTTGTTAAGTGTAGCCTGGAGACCCGAAGAATGAGCCTGAAGAAAATCAGCAACATCCAGAAGTATTTCTTTATCCGGATCCTGACAGGCCGTTTATTGAGGTAATCATCTCAGGTTCTGTTATAGAATTATCTACGTCGTGAATTATCACATTTTGCTTACTGGAAATGCCTGAAGAATCTCCTTTTTCCATAATGGCAAATGTAAGATAATCATTGTCATGAGCTACGTCATAAAGGCTTGTGTCATAAGCTCCTGTAATTTCACTATCTGCTTTTGAATAACCTGTAGCTATTACAGAATGGCCACCTTCTGTAAATGTCTGAGGTGCTTCTACATCCAGTACCCTGCAGCTCTGGTTAAAAATGATAAGCATGTTCTCAGGTACTGCTTTTTCAAGGGTATCGCCATTAATTGCATGAGGCGTGTATTCCGGATATACATAGTATGAACTAAGACCATCAATTATGAAAATTACTGCGCCATCCGGTGTGTGCACAGGACTTATTTCTTCAATTGTTTCTGCTTCAGATACCGGGCATAATAAGAAAGAAGAGAGCAGGAAAAGAAGTAAAAAAACATGTCTGGTTGTAAGTTTTTTTCTCGTATTACTGCATAAAAATCCGTGATAACCAAGTCTCATTTTTTTGTTCCGTTTTTAACTATTCTGAAACTTTTTCTCTATATAATAAAGTTTCTATTTAGAATTACTTTCTGTAAAATGAGATCCTTTTCAGGAATAGAACCTGTCTTTTATAAAAAGTGTCAGTAGCATTACACAGGCAGTTAAGGTAAAAATTAATGGATAACCAAGATTGATAAACAAACCTGCAAGCAGTGGCATAAAAGCAAGACCTGCATATGTATAGGTATTGAAAATTCCCATTGCAAGACCTCTGTCACAAGGCATGTGGGATACAGCTACAGGCAGGCCAATCATTCCTGTTCCTGAACCAATGCCTATCAGGGTGAAGCCTATGAATGGATGACTGATTGAAAATATTATCCCTGCAGCTGTTATTATTATTCCCGCAAAAATCATTTTCCTGAAATTCACATTAATCCTGCCGACAACCAGGTTTGTTGCCATTGAACTTGCGTAAAGAACAGCAATAATAATGCCAAGTTCCGGTTTGCTGAGAAAATCCTTGCTGTAATCTGAATAAAATGCAAGCATAACTCCTGTAATGCCAAATATCAGGAATGCTGTGATCCAGATACGCATAAAGTTTTTGTTAAATATAGTGTTGAATGCTTTTTTAGTTTCTTTAAGTGGAGAAAACTGCTTAACTCTCATTTTTTCAGGCTTTTTTTCTGTTAAAACTGCTACTATGCTGAATATAAAAATTATTGCTGTGGTTCCAGTAAACAGTACTAATGCTCCTTTTACTGACCAATCAGCAATAAAACTGGAAACCAGTACACCTGTGGCAAGTCCTGCATTTAAGAGAAAATTAAATTCACCTATGTATCGGTTTTTATGCCGAAAACCTGACAGGAGTGCATATGCAGGTGGAAAAAATGCTCCACATGCTATGCCTTCAATTAATCTTGCAGCGATAAGCAGGTAAATATTATCTGTTATTATTAGGATTAAACCTGCAAAAAAAGTGAGTGCAATTGATGCATAAATGATTCTTGTTTTATTGTAAATATCTGCAAGAAAACCAAAAGGAATCATTGTGAGCAACGCACCTATAAAATAACCTGAAAACAGGAGTGTATACTTAATAGTACCTGAAGACACATTTCCTGCAGCTGCTATTTCTGGCAGTACCGGAATTACGGAATTTGACATTGCCATTATAAGAAATACAGAAACGTAGATAATCAATCTGTTTTTGTTCATAAATGCCTCCTGGTACAGATTGTTAATTGAACTGTGTTCAATATATAGATTTGGAAAATAAGCATGTGTTTTGTAAAGAATCTGAGTTTTAGGCAAAGAGTGAAAATACAATTAAAATTAAATCAAAATGTTTTGAACTTTTTAATTTTTAATTCACTGTCTGGGCAAACAGAATAAATTTTAATAAAATGTTGTGAAATAAATATGCTTATTTTTATAAATCTATTTTTGTTTTGTTTAGTATACCAGTTTTAAACATAAAAGTATATAAAAAATCTATCTAAATAAATACGGAATGTGGCGATTTTTCCCTCAATAACATTTTATTAAAATATAAACAGTATTTTTAAACTTTACTATATTTATGTATAAGTTAAAATCCCAAAAAGTCAAACTCACAAGTTAGTTGAAAATTAGTACCTTCTTCTAACATTATAGCTATATATTTCCTTTTTACCATAACTAAATTCGATGCAAAAAAAGTATGCTATGGCTTGATAAGTGCACATGGACTATAAATGTAGGATCTGAAACATATTGTCCAGAGCGCTTAAATCGGGACTCTGCGCTCTACTATCTATTATAAGAATCACAACAAATCCTTTATTCCTAAGGTCTATAGCACAAAATGGCGATCCTTCAAAATTGCTATATTTTTATAAAATCACTCATACCATAGACTATAGTAATGCAATAGTTCTGACTTACAACCTTAACAAAAATCCGTAACAGTAAAATTGGCGTATGTTTTGCAAATTATACTAATTTTTTATACTCACATACTATATGAACAAAATATATAGTTTGCGCCAATTAAAATAATATAGGAAGATTTATTTCTTAAACATAACAATGAAATTATATGGGAGATGACTATTTTGATGATGAAGACAAACTAAGACTAGTTACAGAACTAGTTGAATGTTGCATGGTTGAAGACAAATACACCCATTACCTTGTATATCCTTTTGAAATAAAACCAAGAGATTTTCTTCAATATGCACAATCAGATTTTGAAGCATCTTATGATCACCATTTAGTAAATTGTTTTTCTAATATCAAAAGAGCAATTGAATGCCAAATAGATTCATTGTTGATTTACACAAACTTGTATGAAATTGCAAAGAAAAAAAGAATGGGATTCCCTACTAAGATTAAGTACTTAAATGAAATGGGAATAGTATCCCCAAATATTCTAGCTAAAATAAATAAAACAAGAAATAAACTTGAACATGAATTTAAGCTTCCTACTCTTGAAGATGTTGAGAATGCACTAGATGTTGCTTATTTATTTATTGAATATACTGATCATTATGTTTTGAATGGGTTGTATTTTTGTTCTTTTGACAATCCCGATGAAGGTACTTATTGCATAATGCAACTCGATTTTGATAATAAAACATTAAAAATTGATTTTGATATATCTGATGAGCCTGGATTTTATCATGTAATTGAAGCAAATTTAGACTACTATATTAAATTCATGAAAGCATTTTTGAGTTTGAACAAATAGATTTTTTCTCCAAACAATCAAACTCTAACTGACTCACACAAAAATTGTGCAATTAAGTACTGCAAATTTGTAGAAGCTTTAAAATAATAATTATGTAATATATATAGATATGAGTAGGCGCTATGAAGTTTTTACTACAAGAAAAGAGAAAAAATTCAAGAAAACAAGAATCGTCTTATTGAGGTATTACTAATTATTACTGGTTTTCTTTTGCAGGATTTAACAAAATAGATGCAGAAGTGCATGATACTAATTTCTATTTAAGCACAACATTCGGATTAATGATTTTTGTTTTCATAGCGAGCTCTATTACAATTATTAGCATGCCACTGATTAGTAGCAATAAAGAGAAAAATGACAATGATCTTTATTTTTATTTATCTATCTCTTTTGCAATGATGTTAATGTTGTATTTTATATCATATGGATTATTTGAAATAAATCTTATTCATATCAATTACAGTTATTTTTTAGTTCTAATTTTGAGTAAATTATTACTTCTTGCATTTGATGATGATATGAAAAACTCACACTCAGGCAAGCCTTTTTATAAACCAATTTTTCCTGTCATTTATTCTATGATTCTATTAAATGCTGGTTTTTATTGGAATTTTTTAGCTCCATTGATTATTCTCTTTTTAGTTGCCATTACAGCGCTTGTAGCTTATTTTATTAAACAAAAGAAAACTAACTATGCAGACGCGAGGGTTAACCAATTATCTTTTATTACGATTTCTTTATTATTGTTCATCACGCTTTAATAATACTTTCACCCAGCTTACCAAACCTTAACTAATATAAAATAGCTTAAATTGTGGGCTGTGGCAAGGTCTTACGCCCTCGCTAAAAGGCGCTCTTATCCACCACTAAAAAGCTCTGATTTATGGCACCCTGCACGAGTACAAAGGATATGACCGATATTTACCGCAGTACAGGGACTATTCAGAGGAAGCCCAGGACGAATTACACGCTTACATAAAGAAGTATTTAACAACCAAAAAAGGCCGCCCACAGTTCTTTATTGTGGGTGAAGCAAATCGCTATTGTCTGAATAGAAAACCATAGCCTGAGCAGATGGGGAACTCAATGACTTTAACCGTTATTTCAGGCTTGCAACCGGGTATATTTCACGAAATCCCACACAGCTTAATACTGATCTTGTTGAGCTGGCCCATTATCTGATATTTTTCAGGCTCACCGGGAAAAATGATTATCAGTACATGGAATCCATTAGTGAGGGCCTCGGGATGCAGTGAGAGCTTTAGAAGATTATCACTATGTGCTCGTAGACCAGAAACGTAATTTTAAGACCTGTCCGCCTGTAAAGGATATGGAAAAGACACCTATAATGTGACCTTTTCAGGTAACTTTTTTTAATCTCCCGACGGGCGTTTTAACCCGCGTTGGCATTTTTTGGCTTTCTATATAAATGCATTCCAAATATGATTCTAAAGTAAGGCTATTTTTGCCTAATTGTGACAAAATCTCTAAACTCACGACGGGCAAAAATTAGCAAATTTGCCTAAAGAGGAAATAAGCGTCAAAAAAATGTTTGTAGTTAGTGCCTGATATTATCTCTATCCGAAAAAACAAAGGTGTGATAATGTCTACAAAAATAAAAATGCCAACTACAATACACAGTAACAGCCGCCAATAGAACTTATTTCTATGTTGGTAATGCAACTAAATATGATGAATCCGGTAACGGTGGCGGTAAGTCTTACGGCTGGATTGCATTTGTATAAGAGGGAGTTCTATGTACAATGTAAGAATCATGGGTGTGCTTCCCTTTTTAGTGTACAGGCTCAAACGTCATGGCTTAAAGCTCCTTACAAAACTAACTGATGGTGGTTATCCTGGCATTCTTGCTTTAGGTATCTGTTATCTCTTTAACTGGAAACTTAGACTAATGCATGAGCTTGGACACGAATACAGCCTTGATCATGTTATGAAAGAAGGTTTTGTTATGCATCCTTGGGGAGTTTTCCGGGGTGATCTTATAGGTTCCTCGGAGTGTGACCAATACACGAGAAACATGCTTAAAAAAAGGTATCAGGAGGTATTAAATGAGCATGGCTTTTAACCTACCAAAAGAAGTGTAAGAGCTGCTTTGGCCCTCTTATTGACAGGTGCTAGTATTGCTTTTACAGCTACACAAGTACCCTGTACGGAATTATACACCCTCACAGGTTCAGTAGTTGCTTACTACTTTGCATCAGGAGGGTCTGACAATGGAGGGAATTGAAACTCTCCTTATTTCTTTGCTAACTAGTGCAAGTTTAGTCATTAATGCATCAGTTTGGTATAAATTAGGAAGTATTGAAAGTAGAGTAAAAAACTGCGAAAACTTTAAAGTATCTCCAAAATGTTAAAATGTAGCTATATTTTGTTACAAAATCTGTGATTTTAGTGTATTGTTTAGTATATACTAGTATGTAACAATATTTTGTTACGTTTATTTTTTAAAAGTAACACGGATTTAATATCATTCACTTACATTTATAAAAATACACTTAATTAACTCTTTGTTTTCGTACTATTACGAACAAAAACTGCAAAATTGGCTATTTTATGAACAAATCTGAAAAACTGTAATATATATTATAATAATCTATTACTATCAGTAATTCTTACGAATTATTTAATAAAGTTAGTCGTTTTCCTGACCTAATATATTATGCTATTTTTATATAATAGTTTTTGAGATGTTTAGTCTATAGGTTAAGTGCTTGAAATATCAATCTTAAACTAACGCCAATATTGTATAAAGTGACTAATTTTTTGAGTACTTTACAATCTTATTTTATATGTTCTTTTCAACGACTCTCTAAAAATTATAACTTATATTTCAGGTATTCAAGGGGTCAAAATCCCACAAATCCTTTATTCCTATAGTATATATGCACAAAAATAGCGATCCTTCAAAATTGCCAAAATTGCTATGTTTTTCTAAAATCACTCATTCCATAGACTATAGTAATACAATAGTTCTGACTTACAACCCTATCATGATCTGCATGAAAAATAGTGAAATCATACTAGATGTTTTAGAGCACGTACTATTCATATATACTTTGTAATTTATCATGTTATATATTATGTGAAATAGCTTGCCAATAAATTTGTTTTTAGTTAAATTATCCAATCAATTAATTTGTATAAACTCGATGAATTAAGACTAATGAATACGTAGTTCTCTAATGTGCAAAAAATTTAATAATGTACTCATAACAGTAAAACTTACTAATTTTTGTTTTATTTAATCTAAAATTTTACAGAATATATGATTTTTATTTATCTATATTTATTATTTATTATTTAGCATCTTTCTGCTAGGCTAGCTAATCAGTTTTATATATTATAATATTGTGTTAATAAAAATAAAACTTAAAAAATTAAACACTATTTAATATGAAATTTTTACTTATAATCTACGTTTGTTTATATAGATACTGTATAATATATAATAAACTACTCATTTTTGAGTTTAACTATGACATTTAAGAATATTAGAAATATTAGAAATATTTGAAGTATATAGTTAACTATATACTTTAATTCTGATGCATGATTTTCACTAAGTTTTAGTTTTGACTTGTTGTATATACCAATTTTGGTGATATGCGTAAATGTTGCTATTTTCTTAAAAAATGCAAAACCTATCTCAAAAATTAGAATTACCATCAGGAAGGTTTGTCTGCAGAGTCATGTTAGGGTTAGTGGATTTTAAGAAAAACTCTGCAGACATTTGGATGATAGCTTATTATACTCTCTCCCACACTATATCCATAGTGTAATTTATGCTCACTATATTTATAAGTTTAATTTACTAATTTTGACTAATGGTATAATGTTTAATTATATTAAATAAGTTGTTAAAAAAATTGGTGAACATAAAAACAAGAAGCAGATCCTGACAGGGCAAATGAGGGAATAAATGATGGCGGTACAAATTGTAATTTGGCTAAATGTGGTGGTATTTTTTTTGCCCTTATCAGGATTAAAACTGTATTTTTTCCCTCTTATTGTTGCTATGTTTATTGTGCTATTTAAGTATTTTGATTCAGCACTCCAAAAAACCATTAGTAGTAGACATGATGTACACACATTCAAGTTGTCCAGTTCTATTTGTGTAATTGTTTCTACTTTAGATGACACTCATACAAAATGAAAGCAAAAAGACCTCTGTGTATATTCAGATATCTATGCGTGTTTCGAAAAGATCTTCAAAATCCATATATTTTTTTCTTGCTCTGTATAAATACTGACGGACATATTTCTCACCCCTGGCTTTAGCATACAAAGCACCAATTTCAGCAGGTGTGAAAACAGCGGCAAGTTTCTTTTCTCCAATACCCTCGAGAGTATTCAGTTCTTTACTCATTTTCAGATTGAAAAACTGAGAGATGGGAATTTCTCCCTGCCAGTTCCAGTTATCATCATATAATATGGCAAAAACTGTTTCACAGAGGGTGCATTTTCCAGCTACAATCATCCCCTCATCAAAAGAATGATAACTGAGGCTATTGACATCTGAATTACAACTACTGCAAACACCAATAAAATTGCTTTCCAGGTTGTCAGGATAGAAATCAATACCATCAACCTGCATTACATTTGATTCCATATCGTACTTTATATCCATATATTCACCAAAAACTGAGAGTTCAAAGAATGTTTTTATCTTATTAGTCATTTTACATTGACAGTAATATTAAGATCATTCTATAATATTTTAAAAACATATATATAGATTGAAGTACATATAAAATTTTGTGCTATATATGAGGTGAAGTAATGGACTCGATTCGCGCAAAAATAAAACGAAGATTGCAGAAGTTCATCGAGCTTGATTGCAACGGACTACGCAGCCATATACTGTCTTTGTTCCTTAAGGTAAAAGAGACAACAGTAGATGAACTGCATGCCAATATCACTGAAAAGTATGATATTTCACGTAGTGCTGTTGCATCAATGGTAGGCTACATATATTCAAAACTAGGCATACTCAGGTCTCATAAGGAATCTTATAAGACTCCAATAGTCTATTCTCTAAAAGAAGAATATGAAGATCTGATTAGATCCGCACTGGAATCAAAACCGGCAAATAGCGGTTGCTGATTACAGAACTGTTTTCAACCCTGATCTGAAATGTCTATAGTAAAAAACGCACCACGAACATCGACTACCTTAGTAGTACGTTCGGATGCGAACTCCCGTATCACCCATTCCAGAGACCCGTATTATAACCTTATGAGACGCCTTTTTCAGGAAGATGCTACTGCTGTAAGGGGGCAGAAGTTCCTTATGATGGTAGAAGATCGTCAAAAAAGTGGCGATCCTATTAAAACCAGTGAATGGGAAGGTCTTTTGCAAGAACTGGACATAGGCCGTGCTTCATTTTACGCTATGCGAAATAAACTGCTTGGTGCAGGACTCATCACTCACAAAAACAAGGAGTATCGCCTTTCCGGACAGTTCAGCAAGGACCTTGTTGACATGGCCAGATGGTGGTGGACTGCAGTATTAAATGAGAATCCTGAAAATCTTGAATAGTCTTGAATAGTCATCCGACCGATATCTTAATATCTAACCTTTACAATTAAGGAGATGCATTCACCGTAGCCCGGTAGTGTAGTGGTCAATCATGCAGGACTCTGGATCCCGCAACCTCGGTTCGAATCCGTGCCGGGCTATAAAAATTTTTTAGATAGTCTTCTGCTAAAGGCGTTTTTTTAACATTACTTTGCAAAGAAACTCATATACGTTTAAGGTCTTTTGTGCGCAACTCAAAGGGTGAACTTTTAACTTAGTTTTCATTAGTTTTAACTAAATGTTGTATTTACTTTTTTGTATTAATCTCTTTAAAGTTAATGTAGAAAAAATCATGTCAAGCTCAGAAACAGGTTCTGAAAATTGAGATCAGAAGTATTTGGGCCGAACCTCTCGAGACCATCCGGAAAAAATTTCCTCTTTAAATGAAGGAGATAATCTAAATATTGCTATATTTGTCCCTTCCTTATGGAGGAAAAAGTAAACTTGCAGAGGATACTGTATCTATTTTTTCTGATTCTAAGAATTACTTATGAATCTGTAGTAAACAAAGAAAGTGATTTTACACTTACCGAATTCATCGGAAAAAATTGTCGTTTTGACAACTGTCATTATCTTTACCAGAGAAGGGTTGGCGGCTTCAATTACTCTCCGCAAGTTCCTGGATTATATTATTTCTTCCAGCAACATCCTGCATAACAACATGGAACATCCATTCCTGGAATTATCTAAATCAGGTCATGGACATAAGCTCATATTTTTCATACCAGATAATTATACCTGCTCTGGAATATGAGGAAATAATGACAGATTTCCTCTTATCAAAGAGTACAGTGAAAATGAGATTACTTTTTTTGATGATATGGAAAAAGAGAAAGAAAAACAATAAGCTTCAACAAAAAAACAGTTCTTTTAGAATTGATCAACAAAAAAATCAATCTCTATAAGGTAGATTTTGATTTTGAAGCTTTAAGGATTTCATTTTTAGAAGAAACAATGAGGAATCTCCCAGAGACAAGATCATGAAGAAAATAACCCGGTTATCTTTTGGTAATCCCGGAATTGCAACAAAAATCTGGGATAAATGTCTGAACGAAAACACAAAGGTTATCAGGACAAGTGATACTCATGAACCTGTCCGGAATATTGAGCTTGATAAATATTCTGATTTTATTCTCCATCTGATAGTTACCATGGGGCACATAAAAGCAGAAGAGCTTGAAAAAAATCCTGATTAATGATCCTTATGCAGTCAAAGATCTAATTAATAAATCCTTTTCGAGATGCAGGATAAGGACTTGTAGTTGATAAAGACGGAGTATACAGTATAAGGCCTGAGAAACTGTATGCAGTTATCCGTCATCTGGAAAATATAAGGCTGGTGTGGTAATGGCTGAATCAAATATCGAGATTTTCGTAAACAATTTCCAGGGATTGATTTTAACCTGATACTCATATCACTAGCAGTCATTTTTATTGCTTTTATTATTTCCAGAATTGGTGTTTTTCTGCTAAGCTATTTCTCTGAAAAAATGAATCTTTATCGTCTTCATATAACCACCATCATACCTGTTTTAGATCTTTGTCTATGTGACTGCTATATACTATATTATGGTTCATGTTTTTCTTTTCCATGAATCAACTGGCTCTTCTGATTGCTCTGCTTGGTGCAGCCATTGGGGTTTGGACTCAGGAACCTCTTTGAGCAGATTGCCGCAGGTATTGTAATTACAATGGAAAAACCATACCAGGTTGGTGACAGGATAAAAATGGGAGATTACTATGGGTAGCGAAGTCAAAGATATTGGACTGCGTTCCACTAAATTCGTAACACCGGAAGATAACATGGTTACTGCTCTAATAATCTTGTGCCAATGAAGCTGTAGCCAGTGGGAACTATGGCAGTTCTGAAATGATGGCTCCATTGAATATCTATATTTCCAAAGGACTCTGATGCAGAACTTGCAGTGCAAAATCCTCAGGGAAGCAGTAATAAGCTCACGGTTTGTTTATGTTTCATCCTCAAGATAGTTATTATTCTCCTCAACGATTATCCTTTTTACAAATGTTTAAATGCAAAAGCTTGCGTAAATGATCTCGGGGATGATTTGTATTCAGGTCTGATATTATCGAGAGCATGGCAGAATTCGATAAAAATGGCATTAAAGCCCCTGAAGTCAATATTCCGGAGCGGGATATGGCTATTAATTGATAGATAATCCTTTTTGCATATAAACTAATATTTATAGATAATTATAAAGCATAAGCTTCTATAATATTTACTGCAAATATCAATAATTTATTTTTCACCCAATCCATAGGAATATCTGTATGCTTCATGAGAAAAAATACAAGAATCTGTTATTACAACTTCCTATTGGGGTTTTCTGTTGTAACGCTTGAAGGTGAAATTACTTTTGTAAACAGATTTTTACTTAATATTCTTGGCTCCCCTTCAGAAGAAGCCACGAAGGCTATTAACAACACAGCATGACCCACTGATAAAAGCAGGATTTTTCAGACCTTCTTCGCCAGGCTATGAAAAAAACAGCGAAGTAAAAAAAGATGTAAAATTCTATACGACCGCATGGGGAAGGGATCTATACCTGCAAATGAAAGCCATAAGTCCGGAGAAAAATGAGAAAGGTATTGTAACCGGTTGTTTTGGTACCATTGAAGATATCTCGAAAAGGAAAATTGCAGAAAAAACGCTTCTGGATCAAGCGTATTAGACACTTAGTTGAAGACATTTCTACAAACAGTGAGTCTTTCCTCAAGCGAAATAGATGAAGGAATACTCAGATCCTTAAAATGATGGGTGATGCCACAAATTCAGGCATGGTTTGCATTTACAAGTTTTATAAAAACAGTCGTTTCGTCAGCACTTTGCTTTGGTATGCAGATGAAAACAACAGGATAAATGCATATCTTCTTGATGAAATTGTAAACGGGAACTCAGAATGGTTTGATAATTTAAGTGATAATTTTTCAATAATCACCAGAAAGGATCTGATGGAAAATGTCGGAATTACTTACGATATTGATGGTGTTACTAAAAATGGCCACACTAGTTTCCTGATTATCCCTATGTTTGATATGAAAATAAAAATTGGTTTTGTATGCCTTAATTCTGTTTCGGAGGTAAAAGACTTTGATCCTGAAATAATAAGGCTTCTAAACATAATCGGGCAAATTTTTGTTAATAGCATAAGACGCAGGGACATCGACAAACAATTGTTTGAGAATAAAGAAAAATACCGCCGCATTTTTAATGAAATCCATGATGTGTACTACGAAACGGATTTTGAAGGCAATATCCTTACTGTAAGTCCTTCTGCAAAGGTACATCTGGGGTATGAAGAAAGAGAACTCGTCGGTTATTCCATAAAAATGATTTACAATGATCCCGGAGATCGTAAGCGTTTTCTCGATACAATAACAGAAAATGGTTTCGTAACAAATTACGAAATCCTTCTAAAAAAGAAAAATGGAAGCATAGTAATTCTTCAGTTAATGCCCATCTGGTATACAATGAAAAAACCAGCCCGTGATGATTGCCGGAATTATAGGGATTTTACCAATTAAAAGAATTCACTCGGAAATAAAAGAGCAGCGCCAGCTGTTATCAAGCACATTAGAGTCAATTCCTGACCTTCTTGCAGTAATTGACAGCAATTACCACATAGTTCTTAGTAACTGGAAAGGACATGATTATTTCAGAGAGAAGATAAAGTATTCATCATCCCTGCTATCAAAGGTTTTCAAACACCAGGATTCGCCCTGTAAACCCTGTATGCCTTTCACGGTTTTTAAGTCACGTGAAATGATTACCTATCAGGTGTTCAATAGAAATAGACAATACATCAAGGGAAGTTCGCGTAATTCCGGTTATGGACAATGAAGGTAATGTCGAGCGAATAGTTGAACATGTCAGGGATATTACTGAACAGAAGAAAACCGAAAATGAAATTATTGAAGCGCGGATAATAGCTGAAACAGCAAATAAAATAAAAAGCGAGTTCATTGCCAATATGAGTCATGAACTCAGGACCCCATTAAACTCAGTTATTGGTTTTTCAGATTTACTACTTGATCTGTCATTTGGGGAACTTAACGATAAGCAAATTCATTACACATCTAACATCTCCAATAGTGGAAAGCATCTTCTCACTTTAATTAATGGTATTCTGGATATTGCAAAAATAGAATCAGGGGAGATGCAGTTAAACATTGAAACTCTCGACCTGGTCCGGTTAGTTGATGAAGTAGTTTCAATAATGAAACCACAGGCAATGAAAAAGAACATTAATATTGACGGTAAACTCCATCGCTCTGGAAATTGAAGCCGACTGGTCAAAAATGAAACAGATATTTTATAATCTTATCAGCAATGCTGTTAAATTCACCCGGAGAGGCTCAGTTTCTATAAATGTAAACAGGCATGGTGAGCATCTCAATAAATGTTTGTGATACAGGAATAGGCATTTCATCTGAAAATCTCGATATTTTATTCCATCCTTTCAAACAGATTGATTCTTTCTACAATCGCCAGTATGATGGGACCGGTCTGGGGCTTGCCCTTGTAAGCAAGTTTGTTGGGAAATGCATAATGGTGAAATTAGTGTTGAAAGTGAACCCGGCAGAGGAAGTTGTTTTAAAATTATTATACCTGCTTATTATTCTGAGTCTCAGGACAAAGAATAGTTATATCTGAGATGCTGGCTATAGCATTGCACAGGATACAAAGATAAGTATGAATTTAAGGAACTTTTTCGTTGTTTTGTAGTGCTGCTGCTAAGCTTTGCACTTGTTTCAATCCGGTTGCCTATCCGACAAACTGCCAGGTAATACGGATTCAGGAAACCCTGATGTCAATACTTCAGGTACCGTTTCTGAAACTGCTTTGCCTGATGAGTACTCATATGATGATAACTCTTTTAATGAAGCCCTTTTACAACATCTGTCAAGAAAACAGGAATACTGGAACTGGAAAATAATTATTCCCTCAAAATAATAGACATAGATAAGCAGGGGATAGATTAATCCAGGTATCCTTACGTAAAGATGGAAATGAGTATGGTACACGTACCATGAAGTCCGGTTCTGCTTACTTATTATATTCGGGACACCCGGGATGAGGACATAATCTACACCGTTTCTGTTGACAGGATTCTGGACAACAGCTTCATGGTTCAATTAACCTGCGTTCTCAAACCGGAAATAATGCTTGAAACTGAAGTTTATGACGGCCAGATTATAAAATCCGAGGTTCTTATAGGAAAAAATACCATTACCCGTACATACAGGTGGAAATATGAATACACGGATTTCAGTGTAACTTATGAATACAATATTGAAGCATATGACATGTATTCTGAAAGAAGTCGTAACAAGGGATTATACTAATTTTGTGAATGATCCTTTTGACGATGAACTGATATCCCAGATAACAGAGCAGATGGGTCAGCTTGCCATGGAAAATGGCTATGAAAGTGAAGACATACCTTATATTGCAATGGCATTTGTCCAGTCGTTGCCATATGTAAGGAAGTACAGTGCTTCATCAGGTTATGATGAGTATCCTCGTTTTCCTTTTGAGACACTTTACCACGGAGGAGGAGATTGTGAGGACTCTTCGATTCTGCTGGCTGCATTGCTTAATGATATGGGATACGGTGTTGCCCTGATAGAGCTTCCCGGACACATGGCTGCAGGGGGTAAAAGGAAATTCTCAGCTTGGAAAGGAAGTTACTACCTTTATGGTGATTCGCGGTATTGACCACCTTGAAACAACTAATTCCGGATGGGATGTAGGGGTAATACCTGATGAATATTCGGGTGAAGAGGCAATAGTTACTCCGGTTATCGATGATTATCCTGAGCTTGGTATTACTTTCACGAGGAACAGGCCGAATGAACAAGTATGTTACCTATGTAGATCTGGACATAGAAGTTGAAAACTCTTGGTTCAGCAGTTGCTGAAGATGTTGTTATCTATGCAACGCACTGGAAACAGAAACAGAAGGGATGATATGGGATGACCTGAAAACTGACACAAAGATTGATCTGGATGTTGAGGAATCCCTGAGTTATACAGTTTCAAATCTTAAAGTTCCTGCCGGAGAAAAGTATAGGTGGGAATCTGAGCATGGTCTTCAGACAGCAGTTCAGAATATGTATACAGTGACTGGACAAGCTCCTGATTTGGGAATATACTCAAAGAAAGGATATAATATCCTTTCAAATAATGTACGCTTTTAGCGGTGGGAATCCATTAAAGGACACGGAACTGTAACTCTGGGTATAAGCACCTGCAGTAAACACATAAAGACGCTCACCTTCTTGAATAGAATCAGGGAATCCATATTTGTGGTCCTCATAAAGAATGTCCATACTGTCACAGGTAGGTCCAGCAAGTATGACTTCTTCCTCAAATCCTTTATTTTCAGAATAAATCGGATATTTTATGCATTCATCCAGAGTTTCAATTAATCCTCCGAACTTGCCTATGTCCAGGTAAACCCATTTGTACTGGTTGAGTTTGGCTTTCCTTGCAACCATTACAATTTCAGTTACGATTATTCCTGCGTCTGCAGTGAGGGAGCGCCCCGGTTCAATGATTATTTCAGGGTGTTCTATTCCAAAATCTTCCTGGATAAAACGCAGTATTTCGTGGGCGTATGTTTCAAGCTCGTTAGCAGGTGAAAGGTACTTCGCAGGAAAACCACCACCGAGATTAATCATTTTAAGTTTGATTCCCTGCATTGAAACTGCTTCAAAGAGATATTTGCATTTTGAAAGAGCATTATCCCACTGTCCTATGTCACGCTGCTGGGATCCAACGTGAAATGAAAGTCCATAAGGTTCCAGTCCAAGTTCCTGTGCCTGTAATATTAATTCATAGATAACATCAGGGTGTGCACCGAATTTGCGTGAAAGAGGCCAGTCAGCTCCATCACTTTCAGTAAGCAGGCGGAAAAATACTCGTGAACCTGGTGCATTTGCTGCAATTTTTAAAAGGTCACTTTCAGAGTCTGTTACAAAAAGACGGACACCTTTTCATATGCATAGGCAATGTCTTTTGCTTTTGATGGTATTGCCGTAGCTGATTTTATCAGGATCAATGCCAAGTCTGAGAAGCTGGTCTATTTCATAGACAGTGGCTGCATCGAAGTTTGATCCTTTTTTATTCAGGGTCGTTATTACTTCATCAAGTGGATTGGCCTTTGTTGCATAGTATATTTTTACAAAGGGCATGTTTTTTACCAGTTCATCGTACATCTTCTCTATTCTGGAAAGATCAATAATCAGAAAAGGTGTCTCTTTGTCCTTTGAAAACTCTTTAATTCTTTTAAAATCCTCCTCTGAGATGAATTCATCCAGAGGAAAGTATGCTCTTTTTCTCATATCTACTCCTTTTTTCTTATAAATTATCAGATTCAAACTTGGTATTATTATTTTTGATTGTTTAAAACTGTTAATTCAAGATTATATTGGATAATTTAAAGTTAATATTTATTTTAAGTATTAAAAACTGATTATTAACGATAATTAATTATCAAAATAGAGTGAGAGTAAATAAAAAAAGAATTATAACTATTAAAAATAAAATTAAACTTTTTAAAGCCTGTTTTTTAATAAAAAGCAGGAAATATTCATAAAAGCAATAATTAAACTGTTTAATGCTCTTTTATCTTAGATTAATTCTTAAATCAAAAAAGAAATACAAAATCCGGATCTATTCCCCAATTAGTTCCATGGTAGCGGTTACTGTAACTGCTGGCTGAACGGATATGTGAGAATTATGCCTGTGGCATAAATGAATAAATTAATAATACCGGGTAAACCCAAGAACAATCAGCATAGTAAGGCGGGACACCAAAGCAACATTACAATTCCAATTAATACTTGCGTAAAAATAACGCTTAGATTTTAAAATTTCATTTTAACAAGATTTATGCTTTTTTTCAATGCATCCATAGCAACGTACTCTTTAATCACTAAAAGAGAAAATGTATACACATAATAAAAACAGCTGGAAGCGTTGCTATACTCCCAAAGACACAAAAAGTACAATGGCAACTGCATAAATAACTGAATCAGACAAATTGTATGGATTTTCAGACGAAAATAAGGCTAATCCAATAAAAGCGGCAACAAGTAAAGCAAACAGTGAAATTACCATGCTAATTACAATAATCAGGAGCATGCAAATCCAGCTTCGTGAGAAATTACCTGGCTGAAAACCTTCAAACACATCACTCAATTTAAGTTTTTCATTTTTTTGTCCTTTCATAAGCATATAGACAAATCCATAACTTAGCGGAGGGGCTGTTATTATCAGACTGGAGCCAAAAACCACTATTAGTGCAGAGATGCTGTACATGAAAATGTTATCAAGAACCGTGTTAACCGATTTTTGTAAGTTTTGCATATTCCATTCCAGAACCCTCAAAAAATAATAATTATAATAATGCAGTCATATTATATTAAAGGTTTTTAAAAGAATAGGAAACTAAAAAGAAAAGGATTATCTGAAATTGAGTTTTAAAAAATGTATTTATAAGCAATTTAGAGGATTCTTAAAATGAACCTGTATCTTCTGGCAGCCGGAACATTAATGATAGCTATCTGTGTTATGCACATTGTTTTTGGGGAAAGGAACCTATTTCAGGAAAAGAACCAGCGTTCTATTTCAGGATATGTACCATACCACAGATTTCATTTGTATTGATGCTGGAAGGTGTCGGACTTATCTATTCGGCTTTCATTTTTCAATCCAGTTAATTCCTGTTTTCGTACTATTACTTCTGCTTGGAAATCTTGCAGTATTTATCCTGATTGTACAAGAGAAAGAAAGCTTAAGGAATCAGGAAATCTACACCTCAGTTAATTCTTTCAGGCTTGCATTTTACTGGTAATCCTTGGCATCTATTGAAAAGATCTTTTGTCGCTAAAAACTCTTTGCTTATTCATACTCTCATATACAAAAACTAAAATAGATTGCAGTCAGTTTTTCTTAATATGAGTTCAAATCTAGAAGATATGGTTAAATCGCTTAATTCAAAACAGGAAGCATACGTAAACCTGGAATTACCTGATCGACTAATGGTGAGTTTTTGCTTGGTGTTTTCCACCTTGTACCAATTAAATTCAATATACTGCAGGCAGCAGCTGAAGGTACTGCGGAGTCATCCACAGGAACAAATTTCAAAGGTCACTACAGAAACACCCTTTTCAAGGACAATGAATGCACTTGTGTACCAGCTTGATATTGAGAGGAACTCGTGTGGATAGCCTATCCGTGGAGACTTTTTGACAGGAGGAAATGTCCGAAATATTCTGACATATATTGTAGGAAATATTCTCGGTATGAAAGAAGTTGCTGCCCTTAAACTGCTTGATATATGGTTCCCACCTTTCCATGCTTGAACAATATGATGGTCCAAGTTATACAGTAGATGATATGAAAGTACCTTAGTGTTTATGACAGGCCAATTCTTGGAACCATTGTAAAACCAAGATAGGACTAACTTCTGCAGAGTATATGCTGAGATATGTTATGATTTCTGGAGAGGCAGGGGATTTTTGTTAAGAATGATGAACCGCAGGCTAATCAGGGATTTCTGTCCATATGATAAAATGGTCGTCCATGTAAAAGAAGCAATGGATAAAGCGTCCAGGAAACGGGACAGAAAAAGGTACATTCTTTTAATGTTTCAGCAGCAGGTTACGATACAATGATTGAGCGCGCTGTGAAATGATAGTCAATGCGAGATTTGAGCCGGGAAGCTATGCTTTCCTTATTGATCTTTACAGCCGAATGGATGGCTGTACAGACCCTCAGGAAGATATCCTGATGTGTTTATTCACTTCCACAGGGCTGCACACGGTGCTTTCACAAGACCGGAAAACCCGCAAGTTCTCTGTACTTGTATTGTCCAAATTTGCGAACTGGCTGGTGCACTCGAAAGTTACTGAGCACTGCGAAAGATTTGGTAAAATGAAGGGAACACCAAAAGAAGAGGATGTAGTAGCTACACACGAAATTCAGTATATGAGCTCAGAAGGGCATTTCTTTAAGCAGAGCTGGTCCAAGATACCGGAAACCGATAAGGATGCCATTGATATTGTAAATGAGGATATCGCCCATCATGTTATTCTTGAGGATGACAGCTGGAGAGGCGAGAAAAAGTGCTGTCCCGGTATTGTATCCGGTGGTTTAAACCCTGTCAGGCTGAAACCATTCATTGATGTTATGGGTAATGTGGATTTTATAACTGCTATGGGTTCAGGCGTACATGCACACCCTGATGGCACTCAGTCCGGTGCAAAATCCTTGTCCAGGCATGTGAAGCTTACCTTAAGGGATAGCCATTGAAGAATACGCTAAAAACCATGTTGAGCTTGAAAAAGCCATTGATTTCTTTACAAAAGCATCAAAGGATGCCATGTAAATTACTAAAATTGAATAACAAATTTCCGGTATGGTTTTATTAGTCCAGACCTGCCGGTTCGATTTCTTTTATTGATAATACTTCATTTGTAAAAAGCTGCTCTCCTTTTGCTCATGCTCAGGATAAAGAATTGAAACTAAAACCTGGGCATAACAAGCCGGATGTGTTTGGAAGTAATATGGGGAGGAACCTGTTACGTTCAGTTTTTTCGTTTTGTTTAGATTATCATGTCAAATCGTACCGCCGATTTGTCAGGCAATTTTTAAGGTTATTATGATTTTATGCTGACTACATACCCAAGTATAATTACAACTATAATAAATATATCTATTGTTTATTGTATAATGAGAATGATAATTGTAATCCAACGTTTTAAGCAGTTGTTACCTGATTTAAAATAACAATTAAGGGACATGTAATCAAAAAGAATTAAAAGATTCCAGCTTGATTTATATCAAGCTAAAATATCAGGCTAAAAGTGGAATGAAAAGACCTTAATAGTTCCTTAAAGAATTTCTATGGGTTTGATTTTAAAAGTAAGGGCTTTTCCTGCCAGCGGGTGGTTAAGGTCAAAAGTAACATCATCATCAGTAAGTTCAATAATTTTTGCGTGCATCTGCTGTCCGCTTGGAGCCTGTACAATAAAGGTTTTTCCTATTTCCATTTCCATCATATTGGACTGGACAAGATCCCTTGACACGGTGTCTATAAGCGATTCATGGTATTCCCCATAGGCTTCAGCAGGCTCAAGCCTGAACTCTTTTTCTTCACCAATTTCCATGTCCCTGACTGCATCATCAAATCCTTTAAGCACATTTCCGGCACCAACTGTAAACTGCAGAGGTTGACCGTGGGTCTCTGAAGAATCAAAAAGGGAACCATCATCCAATGTGCCTGTATATTCTACTTTAATAGTATTGCCATCTTTTACTGCCAATTTATCATCTCAGTTTAAAATAATATATTTCTGTGCAGTCGAAGTAGCCGACTTTACTTAGCTGTTTTGGTGCAGAAAAAGTTAGAGTTAATCGTAATAAAAGGTTAAAATCAATTCTTTTTCAGAATTACTGCCCGGCTAAAAAATATTTCCGGTTCTTCAACAGGAACAAAACCCAGTTTTGTGAATCCAGTTGAAGTTCAAGTCTCTTCCCTCTCAAGAATTGCATCAATCACACTTTCCAGATGCTTTTCAAGCATTTTTATCTCTTCTGTCTGTGGCAAAGTGGATATGAATTTATCAATGTACTTTTGCTCCCTGACAAGTCTTAAGGTTTCAGCAAAATTCATATCAAAAACCCATGCCAGACGTGCAAGGTTCATATCATTGCATGTCTTTATATTTTTCATGACTGCAACCCTGTTTTCAAACAGTTCCCCTACAAGATCAGATGAGTATCCCGGAGTGTCAGGTAACTCCAGTTCAAGAGCCGGATTTGGTGATTTTTTCCTGACCTCGAAATAATCAGTCAGGATCTTATAGATATCCAGTTTGTCTGCATCCCTGATGATTTGTGAATGAAAAAGGATCTCTTTATCTGCTATATCCGGCAAAATCCTTTTATTGTGATTTGCAATTGCAGCCAGTATAATTTTCTGTTCAGAACCTGGCAGGATGGAAAGTACATTTTCTTCCCTGAGAACTTTGACTCCCAGAAGTGCGTGGTTTTCTGAATCCGAATCCCGGAAAGTCCGGTATTTCCTGAATTGTTCAAAACGTCCTATGTCATGAAAAAGGGCAATGGTTTTTGCAAGATAAATATTTGCGTCATCCAGATTTTCAGCCAATGCAATAAGAGATGCATTTTCACAAACCCTGATGCTGTGTTCTTCTTTCAGCCTGATATTTTCATTAACAAATTCATCATCTGAATAAAAATCACTGACATATTTGCTAAACCATTCTTTGAAGAATAGAAAATCATTTTCTTTCACTTATAAGCTAAACGTTTTGCTGCGTATTAGTCTTTATGCATATCTGCTGAGATGGATTTTTTATCGACTGAAAAATTCTAATACTATTATAATCTCATATTTTCTGTGAAAAATGAGAGTTCGGGTATGTATGAAGAAATAATTGATTCATTTTATGCAAACAGGAATGAAGAGCAGGCAGAACAGATGTCCGCTTATATGAAAAACAGGTTTCCGTTTCTTGGAATTAAAAGACCACAGAGGACTGCCCTGCAGAAAAAATTCCTGAAGCAGGTAAAAAAAGACAGGACAATTGACTGGAGTTTTATATTTAAGCTATGGGAACTGCCTGAACGTGAATTCCAGTATCTTGCCATGGATATACTCATTGCCTTAAGTAGAGAACTGACAGACAAAGATATTGAAAACATAGAGATGCTCATCACAGGCAAGTCATGGTGGGACACAGTTGATGCGCTTGCCTCAAATATTGCAGGAAAAGTATGCCTGGAATATCCGGAACTAAAGGAAAGCACAATGAGTAAATGGAGTAAAAGCAACAACTTTTGGCTTGTACGAACTTCAATTCTTTTTCCAGCTTAAGTATAAAGAAGATACGGATACCGATCTTCTTGAGCAAATAATTCTGGAAAACCGAGATTCAGATGAGTTTTTTGTAAACAAGGCAATTGGCTGGATACTGAGGCAATATTCTAAAACCAATCCGGAATGGGTAAGGAATTTCCTGCAGGTTCATGAATTACATCCCTTAAGCGTCAGGGAGGCCAGTACGTATATATGAATCTTTTTAAATCAGATTTTGCACTCCGGACCACAAAAGAAAAATATATACCGGACTATTTTAAAACAGCTTAAACTAAAGTATGAAGTTACATACTGTACAATTTCAGGGGATGAATTATGCCAGATGGAAAAACACATGAAACCATAAACGCTGTTGTACTTATAGCAGTGCTTGCAGGTTTCTATTATATGATCATAAATGAAAATGAGTTTGCTATCAAATACTTTGATGCAACAGTTCTGCTGATATTTTCACTTGGATACATCTTTGCAACCTTTTTCCTGAGTCCGGATCTTGATATACAGAGCAAGCCCTACAAAAGATGGGGTTTATTGAAGATACTCTGGTGGCCCTATAAGGTCATTTTTAAGCACAGGGGCTATTCCCATCATCCGGTAATAGGTCCTCTGTCCATAGTGCTGAATCTGGCAATTATAGTTGCCATGGTACTTTTTATCGGGGGTTTTGAAGCTAAGAGTGTACCGCCAGGATTTATTGTACCTGCAATTGCAGGCATGGTACTTTCAATGGAGGTTCACATAGTCTCAGACAGCTTTGTTTCCAAATTCAAAAGCATATTCTAAAAAGCAAAGACAGGTCAATTGATCCTGTCTTTAAATCCGGTATCCCTGTGAGTACCATCACATAGCGGTTTTTTCCCGGATTTGCCACATCTGCAAAGTGAGTAATGATCTTCTGTTACAGGTTTAATTCCCTCAGGATCTTCAAGCTTAATCCCGCCTATTACGTGATAAGGCCCATTTTTGACCATAAATATTTCAGTTTCATGAGGATAATCCCTGCAGAATTCATCCTTAAGGGTATAACTGAGAGCTCCTGAAGGGCAGGTTCTGATGACCTTTGCTATTTCCTCAGGATCAGCAACATCTGGGTCTGCCCAGGGTACCCTGCCTTTCCTGAAAACTTCAGGTAACATAAGGATGCAGTGGCCTATATGGGAACATACACCCCTAAGATCGTGAATTATAATGTGTTTTCCTTCATCAACTGACAACTTTTTCAGGAGGATGTTTTTCTCCCAGTACCTGAAAAACCGGCTTTTGAGTGTGCACCATCGCAAAAAGGTTTTTCTCAGATTCTCCACACCTGCAAAGAGCAATTGTTGGTTTTGTCTCTATAAAAACACCCTTTGAATTGCGAAGTGTCCTGAGGTTTTTAACTATAAAAGGTCCATCCTTTGAAACCTTAATGACAGGTTTTCTTTCTTCGTCCATATGTTTTCCCGAAGAAACTGTGTTGACATGAAATTTGTATTTTTGCATTGCAGTTTTTTTATTTCATAATAAATTAACACCCTGCACAGGTTGATAAGTAATCTGATAAAACAGTACCCTAAAAAATGAAAGTTTAAGCCCTGTTACGCAGGCTTAAATAAAATAATGGAATTTCTGCTTTTATATTTAGTTTAAAGTTATTTTCTCCTCAGGTATGCAACTGACAACATTCCTGCTATTGCAATGATTATTTCAAATCCTGGTGATTGCTGCTCAGCTGGTGACTCATCAGCAGTTTCTTCAGTACTTTCCTGTTCTGGTATTTCTTCCACAACCTCTTCCTGAGAACTTCTGTTTTCAGTGATCTCTTCAACAGCACTTTCATCAACTGAATTTTCAGTTGTATTGGCAAGTACATCAGTTGTGTTGTCTACTGTTTCAATAGGAATTTCCGGATAATCTGCTGAATTACCGGGGAAAGTAAATGCCTCGATTTCCTCGATGTTTGTAAAGCCATCTCCATCAGAATCAATATCCTCTATTGAAGCAATGTTGATTCTGTTTCCGGAATATGCCCTTCCGTAAACATTTATTGAACCGCCGTTAGGACCAGAATGACAGACCGCACAGGAGTCAAGTCTTGTCCCATCAGTATTGTAGTGACTGTTAAAAGAACCCAGATAGCTGGATTTTGCCGAAACAACAGACGAACCTGCTGCAAGCATGACCAACAGTACTACAAAAAAAACAAATTTATATTTCATGTCTCCTCCCACTTAAATAATGCCTTTAAGTGTTGAAAGTGGTTGCTTAAGTAGTTTTGTATAATGACTTTAAACATTTAAATAAATAAATAGAAAAGCTGCCATCAATACTATCAGGTATTGTGGCAAAAACAGTATTGAATACTCTGGTATATGAGATTAACCAGCTGGCTTAATCCTGTAAAGGACATTTGAAACGTCACCTGTAACATATATAGTACCTGAAGAACTTACGTCTACACCGCTGAGTATGTATGTTGGTACCATACCGGGAACCATTGGTGCACCAACTTCAAGATTATCTGCTATGGTGCTTATTTCGCCGGTTTCAATGTCTATTTTTGAAAGAGTCCCGGTTCCTGTTTCCACAACCAGCAGGTTTCCGTCGGTATCAACAGCCATTCCTTCCGGATAAGAAAGATTGGATGCTATGGGTATTGGTTCAGGAAGTGCGTCACCATCTTTTGCAAGTTGCAAAATCATGCCCGTGTACCAGTCACTTACCCATAAGTCATTTTCTGTTGCGGCAAGTCCTGCAGGCACAGCCAGCCCGCCAGCAAGAGTACTGCGACCGGAATCATTTATCCTGATCACACGCGCCATTCCCTCTTCCATACCCAGTTCTGTAACAATTATATCGCCCTGGAATCGAAGTGCATCAATAGGCACTGAAATATCAAAATATTCCTCTACCAGTTTGTTTTCAACAGGGTCCCATACCTGGACTATATTATACAGCCATGAAGATATTATGAGATTTTCACCGTCATAAGAAAGACTTGTAGGTGCGGTTATTGATCCGGATCCATTGTACAGGATAAGATCTCCCATAATATGCCTCTCAACAGAGAGCTGTTCACCACTTTCACCGTCCAGTTCACGCAAGTAAGAAAGGTCTGCAATGTAGATACTGTCCTGACCGGATGATGAAACAATCGCAACACCACCAGGACCTATCATACCACCTTTTATTACTGCCCTTCTGGTCCCGTCATCCAATATTTCATATACAGAACCATCCTGGGCAGATGCATAGAGCCTGTCTGACGAATCAAAAGCTATATTGTCAATGATTTCCAGACCGTTCGCTATTTTCTCCTGTGTATTATTGTTCATGTCAATGCGATAGATTGTTCCTAAATGATCAGCTACATAAAGATTTCCTTTTGAATCAAATTTAACAGCAACAGGGACATCAAATCCATCTGCAACAGTAGTTATTTCTCCTGAATCAACATCAACCCTGATTACTTTTTCTTTGGTCCATACAGGACCATACAAATATCCATCGGGACCCCAGTCCATAGCATTCACCCAGCCCGGATCTGAAGCTATCAAGCGTGGTTCTGCGGAAAGTTCAGGATCAAGTTCATATAAGCCATCTCCCATGAAATCAAGTGCAACAAATAGTCTTCCATCATCAGAAAACGTGATTGAATTAGTACCAAACGCAATGAATTGGGTCGTTGATAGGTTGTCGGGTGTAAGTCTTCCAACTTCTCCTACAGCAAGATCGGTGTGATAAAGCGATCCATCCGGTCCGAATATCAGGTCATCAGGGCATTTAACGCCACTTTCCGCACCAAGTTTTCTTATAACCTCTCCGGATTCAGGATCGACCACTACGATCTCCCCTCCAAAAACACTTGTAAGGTATAACTGGTCATTTTCATCAAAAAGAATACCATTCACATTACGAATTTCAGCACCATGTGCAATGGTTTCAACTGTAAACTGTTTTTCTTCCTCTGATATTTTAGTGATACCTGAAAAAAGAATGGTAAAAATTATCAGAAGTAATAGAATATGTAATATATATTTCATATTACCCCCAATTTTACTATTATGTTATAGAAGATAAACTTAATCCATTTATATTGCATAAAGAAATTGTTCTTGCTGGATGAATTATTGTTACTGAATTCTGATTACTACACAAAATATTTAAATGCTGTATGCTTAAATTACCTGAAACCGGAAGACAAAAAATGAAGACAAAAATCAGCATCTTATTATTCATCATTATTTTAATTTCTATTGTGCCGGCCCAGGCTGATATAATGACTCCGGGCATGAAATCAATAGACAGATGCGTTAAGATAGCTAACCTGAATGAATTTCCGGATATTGTTTTGATAGGTTACATTTCAGGTCCGGTTATACAGGGTGAAAACCCATATATTATAACTTCAAATACATGCCTTACTCAGTTCTACAAGGCAAATGACCTAACCATTTATGCCATTGAAAAGAATTATCTTGACAGGGTAGGTATCGAAAATATTAATTTTGAAACAGACTCGCGTATATTGCGGTATAAGATGGAAATTGATCCGGATTCACGGACGATTGGCATAGCAAACCCACTGGATTCAGAGGATATTTATTACTCTATTGCAGGATTTACTGAGGAAGGTCTGGTTTTATATGAATCAAAAAGGGTATCCAGTTATGCTGCCGGCATAGACAAGGTTGAGTCTTTTGACGAGCCGGAAATTGAGAATTTAAAACTAAATATCACTGAAGCACTTGATATTGATGTACCTGTTGAATTCAATGAAACTGAAGAAACTGGAACTAAAAGATCATTTGTGGATACGCTGGTATTTTTCTTTAACAGGCTATTTGGTACCAGATATTAAAAAAAGAGTATTATGATTTACCGTAGAGTATGAAGTACTTAAATGATCCCGAAGGTTCCGTCAAAGCCAGCGTTTTCCCACAGGATAAAACAGAATATTCTGTATAGCATCATTAGAATGTGCTGCCTTCGGCGGATGCTTACTTTTTTTTAAATTACCGGTTGTTTTGTGGATATGAAAATAAACAAAGTTTTTATTACTTTCCAAACAGTATTTTCACAGAGTCAGGTATTGTTTAATATTTAAAGGACTTCTATTAGGTATGAATTACCAGAACACGGAATTTGAGGACGAAAATTTTATAAACATGGATTTTTCAGATATGTCTTTCATTAATTCTAAGTTCATAGACTGTGTTTTTGAAAATTGTAATCTTTCAGGTGTGAATCTTAATAATACAAGGTTTCACAATACTACTTTTAAAAGATGTAAATTACTGGGACTGGATTTTTCAAAATGCAATGATTTTGTTTTCAGTTTTAATTTTGAGGACTGTTTTCTATCATACCTGATTTTTACTGATATGAATCTGGAAAATACAGTTTTCCTCAACTGCAGAATAAATGATTGTGATTTTGTTAATACTAATTTAATGAATGCCATTTTTGAAGGTTCAGACCTTTTGAATAGTATTTTCATTGATTCTAATCTTAGTTTTGCTTCTTTTAAAAATACCAGTAATTATGAAATTGATCCAAACAAAAACATCCTGAAAAAAACAAAGTTCTCTATTCCTGAGGTACTTTCTCTGTTAAATGTGTTTGATATTGAAATCGAATAAAATACAGATTCGTTTATTGTTAATTCTGAACTTTTAAAATAAAAGTTAGTAAAATAATTTTAGTAAAATCAAAATATATACTGTAAATTCAAAAAAAGAAGAAAGAATTATAAAAGCTTATGAGTATTAAGTTTATACTTAGCCCAAAAATCAAATTTTTAGTGTTCAACGATTTTAAAAACATTAACAGATCGTACTTGAAATCAAGAGGATTTACATGAAGAAAACCTTAATAGATGTTATATTTGCCTCTGAAAAAAGGAAAAATGTCATTTTGGAGCTGATTGACGGTCCTCTAGAAATGCCTTTACTACTCGAGAAACTTAATACAAGCAGACAGGCATTACTTCCCCAGATGAAAATACTAAAAGGGCATGATCTTGTATACCAGTTTGATGATACTTATGCACTTACCAGTAGCGGAAAACTCATAGCTGAAGAAATGAAGCCATTTGTTGACATAATAGAGACACTGGATGAAAGTTCACATTATCTGACAAAGCATGATATTAATGGAATTCCTGATGCCTTACTGAATCGTATTAACGAAATAAAAGGATGCACTATTGTTGAACCGGAAATAGTTAATGTTCATGACATTAACAAGGATTATGTCAAAGAAGCCCTTAAATCTGAAACTGTTTATTTGCTGTTTACTTTTATGCATCCTGAATGTCCCTGTATTCTTAAAAAGATGGCTGAAAAAGGAATGGACATTTCAATAATACTTACCAGAAAGCTTGCTGAAAAGATGCAAAGGGATTTCCCGGAGGAACATAAGCTTTTTACTTCATACTCCAACATTAAGTTTTACCTTTATGATAAAAACCTTTCAGTATCATCACTTGCGGTTACAGACAGTGGGTTTCTGCTCAGGTTATTGTTTAAGAACAGGGAATTCAGCAATAAACAGGTGATGTGTATGCATGAACAGGGAAGATTGTGGGCTAAGGAGCTTTATGAGTATTTCCTGAAAGATTCGGTGCCAATGAAATAACTATAATTTCCCGTCAATATCTTGAAACAAGGTGAACAGTTCTATGAAAAAATCATTGCTTGATGTTATATTTGCTTCAGATAAAAGAAAAGGAGTACTCCTGCTATTGCAGCATGGGCAGCAGGAAATGAGTTATCTGCTCAAAGAACTGAATACAAGCAGACAGGCTTTATTACCTCAGATCAAGATACTGAAAGAACATGATCTTGTTTTACAGCAGGAAGATGCTTACGAACTTACAGCAATGGGGACACTGGTTGCCAGCAGAATGAAACCTTTTATAGACACCCTTGAAACACTGGATAAAAACAGGGACTACTTCACAGCACATGATATTAGTGGTATCCCTGAACCTTTCTTAAAGAGAATCAGGGAGATAAAAGATTCCATATTAATAGAGCCAGAATATGTTAATGTTCATGATTTGAATACTGATTATCAAGCTGAAGGATTTCGATCTAAGAGTATATATTTTGTTTACACTTTCATGCATCCTGGTGTTCCTTCAGTCCTACAGGAATTGATGGATAGAAAAATTCATGTGGAAGTTATTAATACACCGGAGCTTATTCAAAAACTTACGACTGAAATGCCTGCTGCCTGTGAACATTTTTTTCCATATGAAAACTTGGAAATGTACATCTATAATGAAGATATCAGGATATCTTCCCTTACAGTGACTGATAGCGGATTCTTACTGAGATTATTGGGTAAGAACGGTGAGTTCAGTAATAAACAGCTAATTGTTTCCGGTGAAAAAGGGCGCAAGTGGGGTAAAGAGTTATATGAGTATTACAAGAAAGATGCTAAATTAATAACTGAAATTTAGACTTTTTTTTAAAAAAGACATTAAAAAAGTTGTTAATCACCTAAATAGAAAGCTTATTATCCTCCTTTTCACATAACCTTTATTGTGGAGAGTGTATATGTAGAAGTCACCGAGCCTAGGATGCTGGTATTGACAGGTGAGATATCATTTGAGGAAATGAAAGAGCTTGCCTGGAACAAGAAAACCACGGCTTTTGGTGGAATCAAAAACCTGCTGTCAAGGCCAAAACCTGAAGACATAAGTATCACACATAGTGAAAAGCAGTATAAACCTTTCTGGCATGCATTGTGTTCAGGCCACTATGAGTACAAACGTGATGCTGAATATATAATTAAAATATCTGATCCCGCTGTTAAAACCGTAACAATACTTGGTGAGGAAAAAGAAGTAGGTAGTGAAGGAAATCTTAGACTTAAAGGGATTGAGCACTGTCTTGAAGAAAACAAAATTGAACTTTTTGTTGATGCCTATACTGAAGAAGAGCCTGATTTTTCTAAATACATTGGTATGGAAACCCGTGAAATCCTGCAGACAGAGGAACTTAATGAAGGTGATAATATTGTTGTTCCTCCAAAAGTAAAAGCAAGTTTTCTAATCAAAAAACTCCTGAGTGACATGATGAAACCAATGGATGCAGACGAAGTACTGGATGACACTGTAAGGATAGAAAATCTTGATTTATACTTCAGGCCAATTTACGCTTTTGAATACAACTGGGTTCCGAAAAGTAAGCAGAATGTCCTTGAATTTGATGCTATTACCGGTGAATTCTATCAGGGTACGTTACTCAGGGAGAAAATGGCAGAAATCTTCACTGAGGAAACCCTGTTTGAGATTGGGGGTGAAGTTGCAGGATTTATAATTCCCGGAGGTAACATCCCGGTAAAAATCTGGCAGGAATCCAGAAGGAGAAAAAGCAACAATAAATGAAAATGAGTGCCTTATAACACCGGCACCTCTTATTTAATTCACTCACTCAATGACTGTATAGCAAGTTCAAATTCGGCATTTGCAGGCCTTATCTTGCCATCATCCATGTAACCACAAGCAGTTTCACAATGTTCTGAAAAAGTTATCATATAATCAAAAGCGCTGTTGATTTCTATGGAAACAGTGGATATTTCACTATATTCGGAATCCTGAAGTTCTATGAATATATCATTTGAAAGCGAGAGATTTGAAACTGTTCCGTTAAAGTTTACTTCAGCCTTGCCCCATTCTTCATTATCCATGTTTTCTAATGCCCTGTTATAACTTTCAAGTCCATTTACTTCATAATTCAGAGCAGCCTGAATATTACTAAACTCTGAAATAATTTGTTTTGTATCGTATATGGATTCCCTTTCATAGATTAAGTCCGATTTAGATTCAATAGGAACTTCATCGATATCTATTTCGTCTGCAAGTTCTTTTGCATTTTCTGCGTTAAGACTTGCCTCACTGATTGCTGAATTGAACAATGATATTTCCTCGTGTGCTTTATCATACTCTTCAGCAGATATATAGGAGCTTGCTTTTGTAAGGTGAGTATAACAATCTATTAAGTGTTTCTCAGCTTCAATACTTTCCAGGGAATACTTGCATCTTATAATGTCTATGCCAATTAATTTTTGTTGCTCAGCATCCTTTGTTTCAATATTTTCCAGGATTTCCAGGGCATCTTCATAGCTTACTTGTGAAGCGTAAAGCCTGTTCTCTGCATCGCTTGGATAAGCCGGATCAATATCTTCAAGCATTTCATAAGCTGAAATCATCAGTGAATCAGCAATATCTATCTCTTCCTGAGCATTACTTCCCTGCTCTGTACAACCTGATGCAGACAGCATCAAAATTAAAAGTACTAAAAGTATACGTTTTTTCAATGTACCACCTGTTTTTTAAAAGTAATTTTTTTTGGATATTTGTTCTTCAGTGTAATTATATTATAAATAATTATTGTTTTGATTCTGGAAAAATCCTCTCGATCTAAGTGAGACAAAACTGCTTTTTTCCTTTTTAAAATCAGAGAATAACAGTATAAAAATTACAATAACCTATTGAGCTATAAAAAAGGGATTTTTATTTTTTAATATTTTTTGCTTTTTTCAATGTAACCCAGAAAATACTTCCTCCCCCTTCCGGATTATCATCAACACCATATCTTCCGCCATGTAATTCAGTAATTCTCTTAACGATGGCCAGCCCAAGTCCTGTTCCTTTAATTCCTTTTTTATCTACCCGGTGGAATCTATTGAAAAGCAAAGTTTTATCGTTATCAGGGACACCAATACCATTGTCAGTTACACTTACTTTCCACATTTTGTTTTCATCTTCAAATTTAACTTTAATCACGCTTTGATCAGGGCTGTACTTAATTGAATTTGAAATCAGGTTTGTAAACACTTCTTCAATAACAGGATTTGCCATGGAAATACATTCTTCTTCCCCTGTAACAATAATTTCCTGTTTTTTACTTTCAAGCTGGATCCTGAAACTGTCACTCACCATTTTTACAAGGGGAACAATATCAATTGCTTCAAAATTTATGTCGTCATCTTTCTGTAACTTAGCCAGTTTTGTGGCTGTTTCAAGAAGCTCAATCAATCTTTCATTGTTCTCCTTTACTTTTGTAGCCAGCAGAAGTGCTTTTTCATCTTTAATAGCCAGTAGCAATTCTTCAGTATAGCCTTTTATCACGCTTGCAGGTGTTAACAGGTCATGCCTGATTATGTCCGTAAACAATTCTTTAAGCTCATTAGACTGTTTTAATTCACTTGCATATCTTCTCAGTCTTTCCTCAGCCTTTTTACGCTCTGTTATATCCCTTGCAACTGAAATTATTGCTTCCTCACCTTTGTATTCAATTAGCTTGGAATTAATCTCCAGAGGCAATAAAGATCCGTCTTTACGCACATGGTAAATATCGTAAATAACATTCTTTTCCTGCATTATGCGCCTTGTATAGCCATTCATCAGAGGTTTTATTTCTTCTTTAAGCAAATCCTGCGGACTCATCTCCAGCATTTCTTCCCTTGAATATCCTGTAGAATGGGTTACAGCCATGTTTACATCAATAAACTTTCCATATGGTTCGTATATGTAGATCTGATCGTCAACGTTATTGAAAATAGTTTTCAGATTTTTCTCGGAATCAATCAGCATTGCTTCCATTTTTCTGTTCTCTGTGATATCCTCTCCTGAGCTGATCATGCCTATTCTGTTACCATTCTCATCCTCAAGAGGCACATCATGCCAGAAAATTAACCTTTCTTCTCCTTCTTTAGTTAGCAACAGGTTTTCAAAATACTGTGGAGGGGTTATTTCACCAGCCATTACCTTGAAAAAGTTATTTCTGGTCATCTCCCTGACACTTACAGGTAGGAATTCATCAAACCAGTTTTTACCCATGATATCCTCTTTTGGATATCCAAGAGTTTCAGCACCGACTTTATTGACAAATATTATTTCTGAATCCTTGTTGACAATACCTATTATAGATCCAACAACATCCAGGTAATTCTCCATTCTTTCCTTTTCTTTCCGGAGAAGATCCGGGCATGTTTTCGTTCACTGATATCCCGTATAATCAGCAACTCTGCATCTTTACCTTCATATTCTATAATGGAAACATTGATCTCTGTGGGTATCTCCCTATTATCTTTTGTCAGTATATTGACACTTATTATGTTGCTGCTATTCCCATTGGCAGTTCTGTTTTCAAACCATTCAACACACTTTCTATGATCAGGTTCTGGTATATATTTTAATAATGAATTACCAATTATTTCTTCCCGGGTGTAGCCACTCATATCAAGGACTTTTGAGTTAGCAAATTTTATTTCTTTATCCTGGATAATAATAACACTGTCATTTCCTTTTTCAACAATTGTTGAATATTTTCTTTCAGATTCATGCAGTTCAGATTCTGCTCTTTTCGTTTCTGAAATATCCTTTGCTATGCAGATAAAACCCTCACTTTTGTCAAGAGGCTTGCATGTAATGCACATAGGTATTTTTTCCCCGTTCCCGCAGGTATGTTCAACTTCTATAGATGAGGTACCTGTTTTGCGTGCATCTTTGATAAGAACTGAATCTGAAATATCGCTAGTGCATCCGGAAAGTATATTGTTTATACTCATTCCCCTGAGTTCACTTTCAGCATAACCTGTACACTGCTGGAAATTAGTGTTAAAATCTGTAATATTGCCATTGATATCTATAACAAAAATATAGTCTTCAAGCTTGTCACAATAATCCCTGGTTTTTCTTCCAGACTTTCTAAATGTTCCATTTTAGCTTTTTTACAAAAAAGACAGAAAGAATGTTTGAAATCCGGTCGAGTGTTTTTTGATAGTTTTCTATTTTCCCTATGCCAGTACCCTGAAAATTAATTTCTACCTGCCCTTGCTTTTTGCTTTCAACAAAAATATCACTTCCAAGTGTTGTATCAAACCGGCCAAAAGACGGGCTTTTTACGATTGGTTTTCCATTCTATTTTTGTATCCAGTCCGGAGGATCAGGGAACAATGCCGGAATTTTCTCAACAAGATTTTTTAAAATATCTTCGATAGGCTTGCTATCCAGTATTATACTGACAATGTCAGCTACGTATTCAATGGCACAATCGTTATTTTCGGAATTACTCATTTCCCTTTTTTCCCCGTCTACAAATAAATAGGGTAATTCAGGCAAAGAATGCAGAACATTCCCACTAACCCAGTCATTATAGGTTTTTTTATTTTATAAATATATCTACAGTATGTATATAATACATATATATTTATTTCATTATTTTAATTATGCGCTTAAAAAGAAAAAATGAGGATTAGAATTCATTCAGTTATAGATATAACCTTCAATGAATTCCGTGTCCAGGTTTGAGCTGGAACTAAAAATTTCGAGATATTCATCATTATCAATTTTAGCTTCGGAATTGATAAACTGAGCGTTCATCTCCTTTAATGTTTCAATTCCCGTGTTATCGTACAGGGTGTATGTAAGAGTGAATGCTTTTTTGTAACCAAAATCTACCTGTTCTTCAGTTAATTCATCAAGTTTTTCAGGTGTCCCAGTCAGCTAAAGGATAATCGTATTCATTCTCAAGTGTTTCGTACTTGTTAAGGAATCTGTCACGTCTTGATTTTGCTTCAGCAGGTTCAAGTTCAGAAAGGACTATATATGTATAAAGGTCAGCATAACCCTCGTCCATCCATAACTGGTCAAAGTTACATGCACGTGTCCAGTAATGAGAAAGTTCATGAATAAGGATTCCGTGGTTGGAAGTGTATAATAACCATATTCCTTCCCTGCCCTGGTTATATCCTCCATAGCCTCCGGTTTCAGTTGCGTTTGCCTGGGTTATTGTAATGTTGTAGTTTGCAGGATATGCAAATCCCCATTTCACTTCAAGGATTTTCAGGCTTTCAATTGTTGTCTGCATAACATCTTCTGCCCACTCATCTTCTCCTTCCCAGTACCTGACTTCAATTCCTACATCCTGTTCGCTCAGGTGGGCAGTATCTTTGAGGCTCAGGCGCTCTGATGCTCTTACTGAATTAACAATGCATGCCTTATCCCATTTTGTTCCCTTTTCAAATTTGTATACACTGGAATACTTCTTTTCTTCCACTTCATAATCGTCCCTGCTCAGGCGTGTATCAAAGTCAGCAGGTACTTCAAGGGTAACTTCAATGTTGTCTCCGTATTCATTCAGGGAGAAAACAGCAGTGTTTTTGTTCATTTCAAGTTCATAGGTAATGAAGAAGGTATAGCTTTCGTCATACCAGACTTTTTCATTAAAATAGAATACATAGTAGCCTTCATCTGATACTGAGTAGGTCATTGCTTTTTCCGTATCAACTACCTGTATATTCATCGCACCTGCAGGAAGGTAATAGTTAAAGTTTGAGTAATATCCTCTCCAGTATTTAGTGTCAGTGTCCTTGTTTGAGAAAGTAATTTCCTTGGAAACCTCGACAGTTCCCTTTTCAGGGACAAGCTTATAGCTGGAGCTTATTTCCGTTCCAACATCGGTGTTGTCAGCAATTGATAATTGTATGGTACACAGGATTATAATACAAATTGATATTCCTGCGATTAAAGTACGTTTTTTAGAATATCCCATTGGTATCTAATGAACAGACTGGATGTACACCGTATAAACTATTATGTCACTAAAATTAAAATCATGTACATAAAAATAGCAATACATGGCCATGGAATATAATAATTCAGTCTAAATTATTAATTTATGTACGCGGAATTAAATATACATGTACAAATATAAATTACAAGACAGATGTTTTTGTTTTAGTCTGCTAATATGAGACATAATAGCAAACCATTTAAAGATGTACTCCCATGTGAGGATATTTTGCGGAGATGTTCCAATGAAATACTGGCAGCCAAAATACGAAACTATGAAAAAAGACGAACTTGCTGAACTCCAATTAAAACGCTTGAAAAAGACGGCTGCAGCAGTCTATCAGAACGTCCCTTTCTACAGGGAAAAGTTCAAACAGCTTGGTGTCAGTCCTGATGACATAAAATCACTTGATGATATCAGTAAGTTGCCAACTACAAGGAAAACAGATCTCAGGGACAATTATCCCTTCGGACTTTTTGCGGTTCCAAGAAAAGATGTGGTAAGGATCCACGCATCTTCAGGGACAAGTGGAAAACCAACTGTTGTTGGTTATACCAAAAATGATATTGAGAACTGGTCAGACCTCATGGCAAGAAACCTTACCATGGTAGGTCTTGACAGTAATGATGTTTTCCAGAATGCAGTTAATTACGGACTTTTCACAGGTGGTCTTGGTTTCCATTATGGTGTGGAAAGAATGGGTGCCATGACAGTTCCAAGCGGAACAGGAAATACTGCCAGACAGCTTGAGATGATGATGGATTTTGGTGTTACTGCAATGCATTGTACTCCTTCCTATGCATTATACCTGGCAGAAACTGCAAAGGAAATGGATATTGTTGACAAGCTATCACTAAGAGTTGGTTGTTTTGGTGCTGAACCCTGGTCAGCCAACACAAGAAAACAGCTTGAGAATGCCCTGAACATAAAGGCATATGACTCCTATGGTCTTTCTGAACTCATGGGTCCCGGAGTTGCCTTTGAATGTGAAGAACAGGATGGTCTGCATGTGTGGAGTGACCATTTCTATGTTGAGGTCCTGGATGAGAACGGTGAGCAGGTTGCTGAGGGTGAAAAAGGAGAACTTGTGCTCACATCCCTTACAAAAGAAGCACTTCCGATTATCAGGTACAGGACAGGTGATATTACCAGGCTTCTTGAGAGTGAATGTTCATGTGGTCGTACAACACCACGTATCTCAAGGCTTCTTGGAAGGGCAGACGATATGCTTATTGTCAGGGGAATAAACGTATTCCCATCACAGATTGAGGATGTTGTTGTGGATATTCCTGAAGTTACAGAACATTTCCAGGTTCTTCTGGACAGGAATGCCAAGATGCTTGATGAAATTACTGTAAAGGTGGAACTTGAGGAAAATGCTTTTACCGGAGAGCTCAAAGACCTTGCAGCTGTACGCAAGCATGTGGAGAATGAACTTAAAAGCGTACTTAATATAAGGACAAATGTGGAACTGGTGGAAAAAGGTACTATTCCCCGAACTGCCGGTAAGTCACAGAAAGTTGTTGACAGAAGAAATGCTATTTGAGCATACTATAATTTAATTGACTCCAAATAATACTTACAGGTGAAAAGAAATGCCACATGTCATGGAAATTCTGGGCAAGGCCCGGGTTGTTGTTAAAGACGGTGAGGTTGTAGAGGTAAGTGACCCTCTTATCAGCTGGTGTCCGATTTTTCAAAAAGCCCGTGGAATCAGTGAAATCACAAAGGAAGAGATAAAAAAGAACATGGAGTTCCGCATAAAGGATTTCGGTCTTTTTACTGATAAACGCCAGCTTGACATGGATGTTTTTGTTGGTTTTGGAGCTTCCGAAACCATGATGACCGGTCTTAACCGTGGCCTGCTAGACACAACAGTTACAGCCTGTGATGGTGCAGGTTCTGTTATATCAAACAACCCGAATCTTGTGCAGGGCATGGGTGCACGAATTTCCGGTCTTGTGGAGACAGAACCAATTGATGCTACAATAAATGGAATAAATGAGCGTGGTGGAATTGTCCTTGACCCGTCCACTGCAAAGATAGATCCTGTTGCAGCTGCCAGGAAAGCAGCAGAACTTGGTTATAGGAAAATTGCAGTGACAGTTGTTTTCCCTGAGACTGCAAAAATACTACGTGAACTGGAAAAAGAGATGGATCTTGAGCTTACTATAATAGGAGCACATGTAACAGGTATAGACAGGGATTTTGCACGGGAATTGCTGCAATATACGGACATTGTTACCAGCTGTGCCTCAAAGAATATCCGTGAACTTGTTAAACCACTGGTACAGGTGGGAACTGCAGTGCCGCTTTTTGGAATTACGCAGAGGGGCAAGGAATTACTGCTTGAGAGGGCTAAGGAAGTTGATTCTCCTCTAGTTGTAACTTCTGCAAAACTGCCTTCACTGCCTGAGGAAAAACAACCAAGGGAACTGGTTTAACCAGTCTTATTTTTCAGGTATTTTTATTTTATTTTTCTTCCTGTAGGTCATGCCATTGAATATTGCTACTGTGTCACCCTGATCATCTGTTATGTTCACAACATAGGTTGATATTTTCGGGTTGATGGAGGTTTCCTTTGCTTCAGCATAAAGGGTACCCTGGATTGCGGCTTTAACAAATGAAATATCGGCATTGATGGCTACAGCCACGTTCCCATAGGAATTGGATGCAGCAGCAAAGACCATGTCAGCCAGTGTAAATATTGCACCACCGTGAACGGTTCCCAGGATATTGTGGTGCTTTTTTTGTTTATTTTCATTTCCGCTTTTGCATATCCTTTAGATACTTCAGTCAGTATCATGCCTGAATTTGATGCGAAACATTCCTGTGAAAAATACCTTTTGACGTCATCCATGGTGAAATCATCTGTTGCTTCCATATTGGTCATCTCTTTTCTGATATCTGTTCCTGTTGGTTTTTCTTGTACTTATCTATTGTTGATTGCATTGAAGAATTGTTCGTAAGCACACAAATAGAATGATTAATCATGATAAATTCAGGCAAAGTATATATATGATAAAAATCATGTATATCATGATAAAACATGACAGAATACCACGTTAACCACAATTCATACAGTTTCGGAACACTGCTTGTTTCACTCATGATCGCTCTGTTGACATACTATTCATTCCTCAGCTACCATGGTGTAGTCTGAATATCACATTTGTACCACACAATATACAGAATGGGTCTAGTCGGGAGTTAGTGTAGAAAGAGCAAATGGATCGCACCACCATCCATTTGCTTTCTTTTCGATTAGCATCTATTTTTTCACGATTAAATACATCTTATTGCTGTTTTTTACAACTGATTAGTTCTCCAAACTTTTTTATAAGTCAAAATTTTGTTGTTAAGATTTTTTTGAGAGGCACTCTTTAACAAAACTATCAAATTAACACTGTTAACACATCATTTATATTATATTAGATTTATAATATATCCGTTACAATATATATTTTAAATTTTGTTATGCGAGATATGGAGATGGTTATTTGAACATGTATGTAAAAGTTAATCATTTAGGTATGAACCTTTTAGTTTTTCTTTATGATTTGTTTGTTTTGTCTTGTAGAAAACTAGCAATTGAATCAATTTTAATTTAATAATTTTTGGCAGGAGGAATTTTTTGAAATATATTATACTTACAATCACTGTTTTTTTGATGCTTTTCTTGAGTATAGGAAATGCTGCAGCTGTGAACACAATAGAAGTAGCTGATTTGTCAGGTGATCTAACAGCAAATGACCTGGTAAACCTTTTGTTAGGAGAAAATAGTACTGTTGTAGTTTCTAATATTACTGTTACAGGAAGCAATCTGGCAATTGGTAATTTCACAAGCGGTGGAGCGCTAGGTTTTGACACAGGTGTTGTTATGAGTTCCGGTGTAGTCTCAGATGTACCTAACGACATGTCCTTTGATGCAGATACAGATAATGGCCAGCCAGGTGATAGTGATCTTGATGAACTTGTTGGTGATACCACTTTCGATGCTATAGTTCTTGAGTTTGATTTTGTTCCTGACAAAAGTAGTTTGGCTTTTAATTATCGGTTTGGTTCAGAAGAAGATTTTATGGATGACTATGATGATGCATTTGGCCTTTTTGTTAATGGCGAAAACATTGCTCTCTTGCCAGATGGAAATCCTGTAAGCATTTTTAATATAAGGGAAGGGCCTTATTATGAAGCAGGTCCGCTCAATAATTGTTTTAATGGATTTAGTATAGAACTTACGGCAAATGCAGAAGTGACACCAGGCTCTTTGAACCATATGAAATTTGCCATAGCCGATATGGGTGATGAAATAGTCGATGCTGTTGTTTTTATTGAAGGTGAGTCCTTTGTGTCCACCACAAGTCCGAATTCTCCTGTCTTGCCCACATGTGAAGGCGCAATAAATGCGACCAACATAATGGATCTTACTCCTGAATTTAGCTGGACTTTCTCAGATAATGACAGTGGTGATTCACAGAGTGCTTACCAGATACTAGTTGGAACAAGTGAAGGAGCCAGTGATATGTGGGATAGCGACATGGTTGAAAGTAATTTATCAACAGATATCTAATATTCAGGCTCATCTTTAGACTGGGGTAATACATATTACTGGAGAGTAAGAACCTGGGATAATAATGGTGCTGTCGGACTTTACTGTGTAAATCAGACATTTTCAACAGCTTCGAGGACCAACTCCTCCTGTTGCTAACTTCACATCAGATGTAAGTTTGGGAGCTACTCCATTAACAGTTGAATTCACAGATCTTTCTACAAACTCTCCTGATTCCTGGTTATGGGATTTTGGTGATGGCAATACTTCTAGCTCTCAAAACCCAACACATGTGTATGTGACACCAGGTACCTACAATGTCAGTTTGAATGCAACAAATGCAGGTGGCAGTAATGTAAGTACGCGGTTATCTTACATCACGACTGCTGCAACTCCGGTTTCCAGTTTTACATCCAATGTTACCACAGGTTCAGCTCCACTTTCTGTGGCTTTTACAGACACTTCCACCAATAGTCCAACAACCTGGCTCTGGAATTTTGGTGATGGAAATACTTCCACTTCCCAAAATCCTACACACACATATGCAACAGCAGGTATTTACAATGTCAGTTTGAATGCATCAAATTTAGGTGGCAGCGACATCATCACACATTCTGAGTATATAACAGTTATTGCTACACCGGTTGCAAACTTTACATCAAATGTCACATCTGGTGTAATTCCACTGGTCGTTAGTTTCACAGACACTTCCAGTAATGATCCAACAGTATGGTTATGGAGCTTCGGTGATGGCAATACTTCCACCTCCCAGAATCCTACACATACCTATGTAACAGCCGGTACCTACAACGTCAGCCTGGTTGCAACCAACCTGGCAGGAGCAGATCAGTTAACACAAGCATCTTATATTACCGCTGTAACAACTCCTGAAGCTAATTTCACAGCTGATGTAACGTCCGGAACAGCACCATTATCTGTATCATTCACCGATCAGTCTGCAAACACACCTGCTTCATGGTTCTGGGACTTTGGTGACGGAAGCAATTCCACTGAACAAAACCCAACACACATCTATACAGAAGCAGGTACATATAATGTAAGTCTTAACGCTACTAATGCTGCGGGCAGTAATACTTCAGTTTCAACAGATTTTATTACTGTAGATGCTGCTAGTTCAAGTTCCAGTTCAGGAGGCCGTACTTCCGTTGGTCCGAGCATGGAACCAGAAACTGTAAGTGGCTCAGATACCTCTGTGAAACATGTAATGGGAGGTACAGCAGTTGAGTTCGATCTAAGTGGTGGTGACGATCCTGTAGTAGCTATAACTTTTGATGCAAAGGATAATGAAGGTCTTGTTGTGACAAAAGTGCAGGTACTCAAGGAAAGGCCATCTGATGTACCGGCTCCGAAGAGTAATTCATATTCTATAATGAGTATTGATGTCGAACGCTTGGGAACTATCTCTGAGGATAACGCTGACAATCTTTAAGATTCGCTTTAAAGTAAGTAAGGAATGGATTGAGCAAATAGCATTGATCTATCAACTATTCGCATGGAGCGGTATAATGGAGGCCAGTGGAATGCTCTCCCTACATATGGGAAAGGGAAGATGATGGATACATTTATTTCTATGCGAAACACCCGGATTCTCCATTTTCGAGGTTGTGGGGGATAAGGTAAATGAGTTTCTGAGCAGGTGCGAGTTTCAGCACCTGTCACTGAGGACGAAACTGAAGTTATAGTCGAAGAGAGGAAGAAGAAACATCAAGCACTCCGGATTCACTGCACTTGTAGGAATCGTGTTTATTTCACTTGCAGTTCTTCTGAAAAGGGAATAGGCTAAGCTTAAAGGAGAGCGATAAGCTCTCTGTATTTCTTTATTTTCTCTTGCCTCTTTATTTCCATTTAAATTTTTTAGTTTATACTGTTTATTTTAACCGCAATTGAAGTAACATTTGCAAATAACTATATATATGTAAAATTATAATAAATTATATATTATATATCTATATATGAGGTGCGATAATGTTACAACTGAGTAAATACATTCTGTTATTCTTGCAATTCAGATTGAAGACTTTGTTTTATTTTCCCGGATATAGGGGTGTTCTTCCGCTGAAATTCAATTTAAGTAAACTTGCAGTCATTAATATTATTTTGGTAATGTTAATATCAACACTATCACCTGCAATGGCTGCAGTTCGACTTACTCTAACCTTGATGATCACAGTGACATACGAGAAAAGCAAGCTGTTACAATACTAGACACTGATATTGCTATAACAAATCCAGATGGTACTGGTTTTGGAAGTGGATACATTGAATTTAATATTTCAAATTCAACTGTTTACGATGATTTTGATATACAAAGTTCAGGCTCCCCAACCACAAGTGGTGAAATTTCTGTTAATGGAACCAGCGTTTATTTAGGTACAGGAAGCAATTGCTGTTCAGATTGGTACAATTAATTCAACATAGAAGCGGTCAGGATGGTCAGAAACTTCGAATTGATTTTATAGCTGAGAGTGGAAGTGTACCAACAAATAATGATTTTGAATCTGGGGATTTGACCGGATGGACCACAGATACAAGTATATCATCATTTAGATACCTCTGAAGCTAAGAGCGGTTATGTATGAAACATTGTCGGATGGACCCGGTATAACCGGTGATGGATATGATCTAAATAATACTGATGATACGTTAGCTTGAGTAGCATCTATAGATAGTACCTCTACAAATCAAGGAACATATTGTCTACAACTTAGCAATGCCGGTGCTATTACAAGCAGTCATGGATATGGTTACGTATGGGAACCACATCAGCAACCAGTTACAATTTTTTTGCAGCTGATGCTGGCGACAAGATTCTGTTTGACTGGATGGCAACTAATGCTGGTGATTGGTATGTAGCTTATGCTTTGCTTATCGACAATGATAACAGTGTTACTACTGTTCTTTTTGCAGATCAGGGCTCTTCTAGCCCTTGGCAGACGGAAGAAGTAACAGTAGCTCCAGAATAATCAGCAACTTACAATTCCAGTTTATGGTCTCGGTAGTTATGATGCTAGCCCGGTGGATATGCTGTCAGGGAGACAGCAATGAGAATTGACAACATTCGTGCAATGCTTGTAACAGACAGTGCAGTAACTTCCCTTGCACAGGCTGTAAACTATAATTATACAAGTTCTACTCCTGCTGGAACGGCAGTAACTGGCAGAACAATATCAATCAGCACAGAAGATTCAGATGGTGATAGTTCCACAACAGCAACACTTTCGGTCTATGGTGATTCTCCAACATTTAATTCTGCAAGCTCATTCTCTATTTCAGAAGATGAATCAAAAAAGCCTGACTTCAGTATTGCCTTGATTACTGCAGGCTGATAATGGGGACGGAGGAGTAAATGATCAGGATATTACTTATTCCATTACAGGTGGAGACGGGCAGTTGCTATTTGACATAGATTCTGATGACGGTGAAGTCCACCTGAATTCCCTTGGAGCATCTACGATAGACTATGAAACAAAGGATAGTTACTCTGGAGATAGAGGCAGATGATGGTCAGGCTGTTTCAAACACTGTAACAGAAACAATTACAGTAAATGTAACTGATGTAAATGCTACCTTTCTCTTGGAAACGTAGAAGATGTAACATGCCGACTGGGAAGGAATTCAATCTAAATCATTCCATCACTTCAATAGCCGATACTGCAAACGGTGTAAATGCCGTTTATAATGTTTACCTGGATATCATCGGAAAACCATGGAATTGTTCTGGCAGACGACACTGAATGGAATAACCAGACGCTTTCCAATATGACTGCACAGGTACTGACAGTTCTTCTGGAAACCACTTCCCACAGATGATTCCGCTATCAATGATTCTGAAACCTTTGTGCTTAACATCACTAAAAGGGATATTAATGTCACATCCAGCCGGAAACAGATAACACTGTGAATTCAGGTACCCTTATCTGGATAAATGCCAGTGCAAGGGGTGAGTATAATGAAACTTTCATCGGTGATGCCGTATTAACTTTAGATGGAACTCCTGTGGGATCACCAATGAATGTTACAAATGGCAATGTAACATTTAATGCTACAGAGACATCAAGAGGAACTTATGACTATGCTATAAGGTTCTATAATACCAGCTATTATTACAACGAAACCACAAATAGTACAGTTCTAACTGTAAATGTCCCAAGTTCTGGAGGAAGGACATCCGTTGGCCCGAGCCTGGAACCTGAAACTGTAAGTGGCTCTGATACATCTGTCAAGTATGTGATGGGAGGTACACCTGTAGAATTTGATCTCTCCAGAGGAGATGATCCGGTTGTTGCAATCACTTTTGATGCAAAGGACAATGAGGGCCTTGTCGTGACAAAGGTGCAGGTAATTAAGGAACGACCATCTGATCTGCCTGCTCCGCAGGGTAGTTCATATTCAATCATGAGCATAGATGTAGGTGCAACCGGTACCATTTCAGAGGATAACGCTGACAATCTCAGGATTCGCTTTAAAGTAAGTAAGGAATGGATTGAGCAGAATGGCATTGATCTATCAACTATTCGCATGGAGCGTTATAATGGAGGCCAGTGGAATGCTCTCCCTACATATCAGGAAAGGGAAGATGATGAATACATTTATTTCTATGCCGAAACACCTGGATTCTCCATTTTCGAGGTTGTGGGTGACAAGATCAGTAAAGTTTCCGAGCAGGTGCCGGCTTCAGCACCAGTCACTGAGGACGAAACTGAAGTTATAGTCGAAGAAGAGGAAGAAGAAACACAAGGTACACCTGGCTTTACAGGTTTGCTGTCATTGGTGTTTATTTCTTTTGCACTTCTTTTCCTGAGAAGATCTGAATAATGACGGAACATATGTTCCGTCATATTTACTTTTTTGCTATGTTGAAAATATTTTTCTTATCCTTAAGTTTAAACTGAATATTTTTGCTAAAACCGTTTAACAATCAATTATTATTGTTCCACTAAAATAATATTAATAAGATTATGCATAAAATTTATATTATGTGATAGCTTACTTCTCTGTGAAAAAAATTATGGCTTATTATATAGTTTTATAAACTGCAAATATGTTAGGCAAAAAGTCATAAATTAACCTACCTAAATCATAGGAGATGTAAGTACAAATTATAGTAGTGGGGGATGGTAAATTTGGTGAATTGTGAAATTGATGCTGAAGCTGATTCAGACATTCCTGATTCGTTAAAGAGGGAATTATTCCAGAAGACGGCTTTACTTTCCGGATTGCTTCATTCTGTTCCGGATCTTGTTTTTTTTAAAGATACAAATGGTGTTTTTCTTTCCTGTAATGATATTTTTTCAAAATATGTTGGTAAACCCATAAGTGAGATTATCGGCAAAACCAGCCATGATATTTTTGATCGTAACCAGGCGGATTTCTTCAGGTCTAATGACAGAAAAGTAATTGAATCTGGTAATTCTTCCAAAAGTGTGGAATGGTTGAACCGTGCAGATGGTAAACGAATACTTCTTGAAACGTTCAAAGCTCCCGTAATAACTGAAAATAATGAAGTTATAGGTGTTGTGGGTGTTGGGCGTGATATTACTGAGCGCAAATATGCAGAAATGGAACTACAGGATAAAAAGAATGAGCTTTTCCAGATAGTAAATGGAAGCCCGATTCCAACATTTGTAATAAATAGGGATCATGATATTATTTACTGGAACCGTGCCTGTGAGAAAAGTACCGGTATAAAGGCAAATGAGATTATAGGCACACAGGATTCCTGGCTGGCTTTTTACGGGGAAGAAAGGGTTGTTCTTGCTGATCTGATTGTTGACGATTCATTGAGCAGCATAGAAAAAATGTATGGGGATAAAAAACTCCACCCTTCTTTTGTTGAAGGAGGTTACCAGGCTGAAGATTATTTTCCTAAACTGAACAAATGGATGCAGTTTACAGCTGCACCAATAAGGGATCATAACAATGAAATAATTGGTGCCATTGAAACGTTACAGGATATCAGTCTTTCAAAAAAGGCCGAGCATGCAATGCTTGAGGCAAAAATGCTTGCTGAGAATGCCTCCCGTACAAAAAGTGAGTTTCTCTGTAATATGAATCACGAGTTGAGAACTCCCTTAAACCTGATACTGGGCTATGCCGATCTCCTGCTGGCAGAAGAAGCAGGCAAACTTGAAGAAGAACAGCGGCATTATGCGGAAATAATCAAGTTTGCCGGCTCAAAATTCCTTGATCTTGTGGATTCTCTCATCTACATTGCAGAAATTGAAGAAGGAAAAATGGAGCTCGACATTGCTGTATTTTCGCTTCCGGGCCTTATGAATGACATGAAAAGAATGCTTCATCCAACTGCCTACAAGAAAGGTATCAGATTGATTTTTGAGATGGACTCGAGTATAAATGCTATTTACGCAGATAAAACTAAAGTAAAAACCATTCTTCATCACCTTATAAGCAACGGTATAAAATTTACGCCATCCGGGGGTCTTGTAACTGTTAGTGTTAAACAGAATGAAGGCAAGGAACTTCATTTGATTGTTACGGATAATGGCATGGGTATCTCAGAAGAGGATCAGAAGAAACTGTATAGTGCATTTGTCCAGCTTGACTGGTCTTTAAACAGGAAATTTGAAGGGACAGGCCTTGGCTTAAGCATTGTCAAGAAATTTGTTGAAGCACATGGTGGCAGGATTTCACTTGAAAGCCATCTCGGAGAGGGAAGCAGGTTTGAGGTCGTATTGCCCATGTTAACTCCTGATTCAAGGGCTGATATTGAAAGCCTTTTTGGGGCCCAACAACTCTTCAAGTAGGTAATTCGCTTTAAAGCAATTCAGCATCCTCGATTTCAATGTCGAGTACTTCAAGATATATTTCTTCCCGCTGCCGTTAAAACACTTCCAGTTATCAGGACCATAGGGATGACCTACTATAATATGGTGTGTACCTGTTTTACTGAATAGCCTGAGATCTGCCTTTGAAGGCTTTATTATTGAGCTTGGGTGACTGTGAACTGATCCTGCGGCAGCGATGTTTGGCATCATGAATAATTTGAGAATAGCATTGACTTCACTTGATTCAGTACCAGGTAGTATCAAAATATCAGTGATAACTCCGTCCTTTGTTTCCATGAGTCCTGCAAATTCCTTTGGGTATGTGGATTTGCTTACTTCCATTATAAACTCAAGAGTCTCCTTTGCAATTCCCTTAACAGCACTCATAAACAGACTATTCAGGGAGAACATATAAATTTTTTCAATACACTATTTTTATACAGCAGAATTTCAGAGTTCTGGTCTTTCTTTTATCGGGATGTGGAACAAATGGACAAAAACCTGAAACAATCAATGTGCAGAGAAGGAGATACAAGCCTGGGTGACCGTTCACTGGAACTTCATGAACAGGCAGGAGGAGTTATAGAAACCCGTGGAAAAGTCCCCCTCAATACAATTGAAGACCTCAGTCTTGCTTATACCCCGGGAGTTGCTGAACCATGTAAAAGAATAGCACAGGATTCCGGGAATGCCTACAGGTACACATTGAAAAAGAACTCTGTGGCTGTCGTTTCAGATGGCTCTGCAGTACTTGGTCTTGGAAACATAGGTCCGTACGCTGCGTTGCCTGTAATGGAAGGCAAATCCCTGATTTTCAAGGAAATGGCAGGGATAGATGCATTTCCAATCTGTCTTGATACTACGGACACGGAAGATATTATCAGGACTGTTAAGAACATTGCACCTGTCTTTGGAGGAATCAACCTGGAAGATATAAGTGCGCCCCGCTGCTTTGAAATAGAGGAAAGATTACGCAATGAACTTCCAATTCCGGTTTTTCATGATGATCAGCATGGAACTGCTGTTGTTATAATTGCCGGTCTTATCAATGCACTGAAGATAGTTGACAAAAAGCTGCATGATATCAGTGTTGTTGTATCAGGTGCAGGAGCAGCTGGCAAGGCAATTGCAATTAAACTTGTTTATGCTGGCGTAAAACCTGAAAATATCCTGGTGTGTGACAGCCGTGGAATAATTTATAAAGATCGTAAGGAAGGTATGAATCGTGAAAAAGACGAACTTGCCGACCTGACAAACAGCTTACAGAAAAAAGGTAGTCTTGCTGATGCATTTAAAGGAGCTGATGTTTTTATTGGGGTTTCGGCACCGGGAATTGTCAGTGATTATATGGTTTCATCCATGGCACAGGATTCCATACTTTTTGCAATGGCAAACCCTGTTCCTGAAATTATGCCTGCTGCTGCAAAAAAAGCCGGTGCAAGAATAGTTGCAACAGGTCGTTCAGATTGTCCAAACCAGATCAATAATTGTCTGGGTTTTCCCGGGATATTCCGTGGAGCTCTTGATGTCCATGCCAGCAATATAAACCAAGAGATGGAAATTGCAGCATCTCTTGCCCTTGCATCTATTGTTGAAGAGGATGAGCTTAATGAGCATTATATTATTCCTGATGCTCTTGACAAAAGAGTAGTGGGTGTAGTTTCAAAGGCTGTTGCTGATGCAGCTGTAAAAAGTGGTGTTGCCAGAAATGTTTTTTCTAATTAAGACCCTTCGGATTGTTTGAAGGCAGGAAAATACGGACCGTAGTGCCTTCATCCTTTACAGATTCAACCCTGATGTCTCCATTATGGGCTGCTACTATTTTTTTTGCAATATGTAGCCCGAGTCCAGTGCCTCCGTATCTGCGTGTGGAGGAACCATCAACCTGGTAAAAGCTGTTAAAAATTTCATCCATTTTTCCTTCAGGTATTCCTATGCCGGTATCTATAATTTTTACTTCGATCCCGCCATCTTTTTTCCTGCAGTGTATTGTTATTTTACCACCTTCAGGAGTAAACTTGATAGCATTGTCCAGAAGCTTGTAAAATAGCTGTGGAAGGAAGTTCACATCCCCGTAAATGACAGGCATATTTCCTTTTATTTTCTTTTTTAGTGAGATTTTCTTTTTATGGGCTTCATAGGAATAGTGCAAAATTGAATTATCGATAATGTTTTCAATCTGTATCTGGTCAAACTGGTAATCAAGCTTTCCTGCCAGTACACTTCCCATATATAGTAGTGACTCTATAAGTACAGCCATTTTTTGGGAACTGCGGAATATGGATTTAGCTATTTTTTTCTGCTTAAAATCCAGTTCTCCTATTCCTTCCTCGGCAAGCAATCCACTATATCCCTGAATAGAATTAAGGGGAGTCCTGAGTTCATGGCTAAGATTTGAAATGAATTCATCTTTCATAGTTTCTGTTTTTCTTAACTCATTGTAAGCTTTTTCCAGTTTTTCATTACGCTGGTTGAGTTCATCATGGACCTCTTTATGGCCAATGGCACTTCCCATGATGTTTGCCACAGCTCCGAGTACAACAACATCTTCTACATTCCAGCTACTAGTGGCATTCACATTGTCAAGTCCGATAAAGCCTTTCACTTTCCCTGAAATGTGAACGGGCAAAACAAGAAGTGAAGTAATGTCCTGCATTTCAAGAATTTCCTTTTCAGCTGAGGCTTCAACAGGCATTGAAGAAACATCTTTTATGTGAATAATTTCTCCATTGTTGATCTTTTCCATCCACCATGGAAACATGCTAACCGGAAGATCCTGGAGATTATCTTTTTGTGCTTCCACTCCGTCAGCACACCATTCATGGGTATTGCTCATATTTTCCTTGTTGTCACTGAGACGAAACAGGTAAGCTCTGCTTGCACCACAAATTTCTCCGGTTTTTTGCAGAGAATGCACCAGGCTCTCGTCAAGATCCTCAGGAGCAATCAGATTAGAGGATATTGAGGAAATGACACTTTCGATTTCAATTTTTTTACCGATGGAAGCTGAATTATCCTCATATTTTTTTCGTGTAAATGTTTCCTTTTCATCAAAAGAGAAACTAATATCCTCAATGTACCATATTGTTCCCAAAAAGTTTTCTTCAGCAAAATCTACAGTAGATATTGTACATCTTATCTCTTTTTCAAAACCTGATTTTGTGTTCCAGTTGCAGATAAAATGATCTGGTGGCAATTTGTCAATATACTCCATAGTGTGCTCTGATTCCTTCTTTTCCGGGCATGATACTATTGATTTTAGATCAGAGTGATATATGTCGTTAATATCGAATCCAAAAATAGTTGTGAAGGCAGGGTTGCAGTATTCTATCTGCTGAATGCTGTTGGTCAGCAAAGCACCTATTGGTAACTCTTTTAAAAGTCTTATAAATTCCTGCTTACATGAAAAAGATTGATCTCCACACTTGTAAGCTTTTTCTTCGTTTATTTTTGAAGTTTGCTCATAACAGGCATGTTATCCAAAAGTCCTTTTATGCATAGAAACTAAATAGCTCCAGTACTTATTTTTATATAGATATATATTATATTTAAGGATTTTGAATACTGGCAATGAAATTAATGTCACAAAAATTACACTAAAAGAATGTAAAGTGCACCTGAAACTATAGCACCTGCAAATGTCGCAACAAAATTTACACCGCTGTTTGTAAGTACTCCTCTTTTCTGCAGGGGTTGCACCAAGAAGACCGTCTATATTAGTGCCTATAAATCCTCCTGCTGTTGCTATACTTATAGCGAGCAATGCACTGTCAACCTTGCCGAAAAGAACAGGTAAAATTCCAATTACCATTGATCCCAGCAGGGCTGCAACTTCACCGAGGATTGTCACTGCACCGTCAACTCCCGGATGTGTTTTTTTCAGCGTTGTAATCATTATTGGCTGGGAACGTGCAGTGGTTCCTACTTCACTTGCCAGTGTGTCCCCTGTTGCTGTAGCCACTGTACCCAGATAAGCAAATATTATAAGCTCAGCATGCTGGGGGTATATACCATACAAAATTGCAAGTACAAGGGCAGCTGTGCTGTTACTGAATACGTTTTCATAGCTTCTGACCCCACCTTTGGATTGTGCCAGGCCAATGGATTCCTTGAAACCGTACTTGTATTTGGTAAAAGCCCCACCCAGTACAAAAAGTAAGTAGCAGTATAAACCAGAATAGTTCGCTGAAAACAATAATAAGAACACCAAGAAGTGATGCGCTGAAAAGGGCAGAAAGATCAGCTATTTTTGCCCTGTAGGCAAGATAACCCAGTACCAGTGAAAAAATAAGGGCCAGGAACATCAGTCTGGCTGGAACTGAATATCCGAATGAACTAAACAGCCACATTGTCATTCCGGAACCAAGAGGAACTGACAGGTTATTATCGATATCCGAAGGGATTGACTCAAACAAAGCTCCAGTTATTGAACCTATAACTGCCAGGAAAAATATCATATTAGGACTGACATCCACTTCCTGCCAGTACAAAAGCCAGCTTCCTGCAATGTAAGCTGTTATTATGCCAACTCCAAGCAAAACAATGCTTGAAGGCAAAAGATAGCTTTCATGTTCTCCTTTTCTCCAGGGGTAGCTGTGAATTGTTTCCAGTTTTTTCCTGTGTCTTATGAAGTTTGCTGAACTTGTACCAAAAGTAGAGATTGCAATTGCCCCGGCAATAACATAAATTGGAAGCTGGTATGGAGTAAATCCAAGAAAAAGACTGATAAAAACAAGAATGAAAATGCAGTTGCAAGATGCTTTGCACTTTAATCCCTTCATTTATGCTGTTACTGAGTTTTTCTCTGAACCTGGAAGCGGTTTCTTGTAAAGGTATTTGCAAACAAGTGCATCTTCAGGAAGGTAGGTCAGCCACATTATTACAATAAAACTCAAAAAAAGCATTATTTCAGAAGCAATAAAAGGAAATAGCAATATGAGCAGGCCAAATGCAGCATGAAGTAGCTGCCTTCTGTATTCATGATCCATTTCCTCAAAAAATTCCAGACTTACTTCCATGGTAATCGGTTTTACTTTTTGTTTAGGATACTTAGCTATGATATATATTGATAATGATTAATGAAAAATTATAATATTAATATATTTTCCTATAATATCAGCATTGTTTTTTCTTTTCTTTAACGCTCTATGAATTCAAAAGCATGCTATGCAGGAGCATGACACTGTTTTAACAAATATGTTCAAATAATAGTAACCCTTAGAAAAACAGACCTAATCAGATGCAACAGCAGAATACATTAACCTGATACAAGGTGGCAAAGCGGGATTTGTTCTGCTCGTATTAGTATAACTATTTATGAAGGTATTTTTATGCAGGAAAAGATCAAAGAAATTGCAGCTCGTGTAAGGGAATTACGTGTGATATTTCAGACATTTCTGTAGAGGAAATGGCTAAAAACTGAACAGCCTGTCGAAACTTATTCTAGGTATGAAAATGGGAAGAAGACATACCTGCAAGCATTCTTTCTCGAGATTGCCCAGTGTCTTAAGGTTGACATGTCAGTACTTCTTACCGGTGATGCACCTCGTATGCATATTTTCTCAGTCACCCGCAAGGATAAAGGTGTAAGCGCTGAGCGCCGCAAGGATTACAAATACCAGAACATTGCTGCCAGTTTTGTTCACAAGAAGGCTGAACCTTTCGTTGTCAGGGTAGACCCAAAACCAGAAGGTACAGCTATATCAACAAATTCTCATCCAGGACAGGAATTTGATTATGTCCTTGATGGAACCCTGAAAGTAGTCATTCATGGTAACGAACTTATCCTTGAAGAGGGAGATTCTATTTTCTTTGATTCCAGCTATGAACATGGAATGCAGGCAATGGGTGGAAAACCTGCAAAATTCCTGGCTGTGATACTGTAAATTTGTTTTTGATTATTCGGAGGTAGTATGACTTCATTACTTGAAAAATATGTTTCCCGTGTGGAATTCGAGTCCTATGAGGACTTCAAAACGAACTTTAAAATAAACATTCCTGATAACTTCAACTTCGCCTATGATGTTGTGGACGTTTACGCAGAAGAACAGCCTGATAAAAAGGCTCTCATCTGGTGCGATGATAACGGCGAGGAAAAAATCTTCACTTTCAGGGACCTTCAGCATTATAGTAACAAGACCGCAAATATGCTCAAAAGCCTTGGTGTAAAGAAAGGCGATAATGTAATGCTCATGCTCAAAAGCCGTTATGAGTTCTGGTTCTGTATCCTTGCTCTCCATAGGATAGGTGCCACTGCAGTGCCTGCCACACACATGCTCACAAAGAAGGATGTAGTGTATAGGGTAGAGCGTGCAATCATCAATACTGTAATATGTGCACCTGATGAAGGAGTTCTTGATTACGTGGACGAGGCTTATGATGAGGTAAGCAGCATATTGAAAAACCGCCTTGTAATCGGTCTTGAAAGAGAAGGATGGCTTGGATTTACCGGAGAAATGGAAAAAGCATCCGAGGACTTTGAGCGTCCAACAGGTGAGGAAGCAACATGCAACGATGATGTATTGCTGAATTATTTCTCATCAGGAACCACCGGTTTCCCGAAGATGGTACAGCATAATTTCACCTATCCGCTTGCTCATATTATTACTGCAAAGTACTGGCAGAATGTAACCGATGGCGGTCTTCACTATACCGTTGCTGATTCCGGCTGGGCGAAATGTGTCTGGGGTAAGATATACGGTCAGTGGATAGCAGGCAGTGCTGTCTTTGTCTATGATTACGAAAAGTTCAGCGCTGACAAGATGCTTGAAAATGCTATCAAATATGGTGTAACAACATATTGTGCTCCGCCAACTATCTACAGGTTCCTTATAAGGGAAGACCTGAGCAACTATGACTTCAGCTGTCTGAAGTACTGTGTTACAGCAGGTGAACCACTTAACCCTGAAGTTTATGAGCAGTTCTACAAGATCACAGGACTCAAACTCATGGAAGGTTTCGGACAGACAGAAACTGTTGTTTCCGTTGCTACATTCCCCTGGCTTGAGCCAAAACCAGGTTCAATGGGTAAACCATCACCGGAATATGATATCATTCTCCTGAATGGTGAAGGCAAGCCATGTGAAGCAGGTGAAGAAGGTGAAATATGCATTGACACAAGCTTTGGAAATCCGCCTGGAATCTTTACCGGCTACCGCTCAGACGAGACACTTACTGCAAGAGTCTGGCATGACGGTTATTATCACACAGGTGACATGGCCTGGAAGGATGAGGATGGTTACTACTGGTTTGTCGGACGTGCCGATGATATCATAAAGACATCCGGCTATCGTGTTGGTCCTTTCGAAGTTGAGAGTGCGCTTATTGAGCATCCTGCAGTTCTAGAATGTGCAATTACAGGTGTTCCTGACCCGGTCAGAGGACAGGTCATCAAGGCAACCATAGTTCTTACAAAGGACTATACAGCAGGAGATGAGCTTAAGAAGGAATTACAGGATCACGTAAAGAAGGTCACAGCACCTTACAAGTATCCGCGTGTTGTGGAATTTGTACCTGAACTTCCAAAAACCATCAGTGGAAAAATAAGGCGTGTCGAGATCCGTGACCACGACAAGGAAGGTTCACAATAACCTTTCTTTTTATTTGTTTTAATAAAATCCCGGACCATAAAGTAAATAGGTATTTAATGTCTTTAGGGTCTATTCCTTTATCCGGGATATTATTTTTATCATTCAAATGAGGCTTTGTATTATGTCAGGCAAAAAAGAACCATACCCGGTTATTAATATCATAGAGTGTAAAGCCTGCGGACGTTGTATTGTAGCATGTCCCAAGGGTGTCCTGAAAATGAGCGACGATCTCAATGAAAGAGGGTACCATTACATAGAATATGCAGGTGAGGGCTGCACAGGTTGTGCCAACTGTTATTATACCTGTCCTGAGCCACTTGCCATAGAGATACACATTCCGCTTAAGGACGATTGAACTTAAGGTGAGAAAATGGCAACACAATTAGTAAAAGGTAACACAGCGGCTGTTATAGGTGCACTATACGCTGGCTGTGACTGTTATTTCGGTTATCCTATCACTCCTGCAAGTGAGATATTGCAGGAAGCTTCCAAGTATTTCCCAAAGCTTGGAAGGAAATTCGTACAGGCAGAATCAGAAGAAGCTGCAATTAACATGGTCTATGGTGCAGCATCTACCGGTCACAGGGTCATGACCGCTTCATCCGGTCCGGGAATCAGCCTGAAGCAGGAAGGAGTTTCCTATATGGCAGGAGCTGAACTCCCATGTGTCATTGTCGACATCATGAGAGCAGGTCCGGGACTTGGAAATATCGGACCTGAGCAGGGAGATTACAGCCAGGTCGTAAAAGGCGGAGGACACGGTAACTACAAGAATATAGTACTTGCTCCAAACTCCGTGCAGGAAATGTGCGACTTCGTTATCAAAGGATTTGAGCTTGCTTTCAAATACCGCAATCCAGTAGTTGTACTGGCTGACGGTGTCCTGGGACAGATGGTGGAGTCCCTTCAGTTCCCTGAAGTTTCAGTAAAACCTGAAATTGACACTGAATGGGCTGTAAGCGGTACAGCAGAAACCAGGGAGAACCTTGTATCATCTATTTTCCTCGACTTCAACCAGCTTGAGGAATTCAACTACGAGATTCAGGAAAAGTACGCAACCATCGAGGAGCAGGAAGTTGATTTTGAGGATTATATGACAAGGGATGCATCTATCATTCTTGTGTCATACGGAATCAGCAGCCGCATATGCAAATCTGCAGTTGACCAGGCAAGAAAGGAAGGTATCAAAGTAGGTCTCTTCAGACCAAAGACACTCTTCCCGTTCCCGAAGGAAGAACTGAAAGACATTGCAGATTCAAGAGAATGTACATTCGTTTCAGTTGAGATGAGCAACGGACAGATGCTTGAAGATATAAAACTGGCAATTGAATGCAGCAGGCCAACAGCACTTGTGCACCGCATAGGTGGAAATCTCATAACAATGGACCAGGTGCTTGAAAGCATAAAGAACATCACTGGCTCTGGAGGACTGAAAATGGCTGAAAAAGTAATTAAGAGCACTGGTCTTTATTCAAATATACTCGTAAGGGCGGTGCAGCCGACTGCAACTCACTATTGTCCGGGATGCGGACATGGTGTAATTCACAAGCTTATCGGTGAAGCAATGCACGATATGGAGATAGAAGCCGCAGTGTAATGATGCAGTCTGTAGGTTGTGCAGTTTTCGCTTACTACTACTTTGACTGTGGAAACATCCAGGTAGCACACGGACGTGCTCCTGCTGTTGGAACCGGTGTTTCAAGGGCACAGGATGACTCAGTTGTTATCATACCAGGGAGACGGAGACCTCGCATCAGTTGGTCTTAACGAGACCCTGCAGGCAGCCAACCGTGGCGAAAAGATGGCGGTATTCTTCGTTAACAACACTGTTTACGGAATGACCGGCGGTCAGATGGCTCAACAACTCTCATTGGTGAGAAGACCGTAACCTGTCCGGACACGGAAGAGACCCAGGTTGCAGGTTATCCGCTTCACATGTGTGAAACTATCAACCTGAAGGCTCCTGTTTTCATCGAGAGAGTTTCAGTTTCCGATATTTCCCACATCAGAAAAGCATAAGCTATCCGTAAAGCACTTGAAATTCAGCGTGACGGCAAAGGATACGCGTTCGTTGAGATTCTTTCCACATGTCCGACAAACCTCAGGGCAGAACTCGAGCAGAGCACTGCTTTGTGAATGAGGAAATGGAGAAGGAATTCCCTCTTGGAAATTTCAGGGATCTCTCAGATGAGACTGAATCACTCCTCAGGGAAGACAGCGTATTTGACAAGAAGTCAATTGATGACCTTTTCAACCTTGAGACCAGATCATCACCTGATGCAAAACTTGATCCTTCATTCCCTGAGGTCCAGATAAAGGCAGCAGGTTTTGGTGGACAGGGTGTCCTGAGTATGGGTCTGACCCTTGCACACGCAGGTTGCGATGCACAGCGCTTTGTTTCATGGTACCCTTCATACGGTCCTGAACAGCGTGGCGGAACTTCCAACTGTTCAGTAGTAGTTTCAGGTGAATCCATGGGTTCTCCGGTAGTCTACACACTGATGTCCTTGTGGCAATGAACCGTCCTTCACTGGAAAAGTTCGCTGCTGATGTAAGGGAAGGAGGGGATATATTCCTCCTATGATTCATCCATTGGAGAATGTGACATTCCTGAAGGTGTAAAAGGAGTAGCTGTTCCTGCAGTGAAAATTGCAGGTGATGCAGGTTCTGAAGGCTGCAAACACTGTAATGCTTGGAGTTATTATGGCTCTTGGAATTACAGGACTTGAAGAGAAACATTTTCAAGTCAGCTCTTGCAGAGACCTTCTCCAAAAAAGAGGCAAGCTTATTCCCATAACCACGCAGTTCTGGAGCAGCATTTGTCTGGGCAAAAGAGAATATCTGAACTATTAGATTTTAAAGTTAAGAATTAAACAGGCTTCTTTGCCTGTTACTTCTACTTTTTTGAATAAGTTTTTGTAAGCTGTAGAAGCTCCCTTTTACAATATGGGAGTGGTAAAATGGCTGAAACTAATATTCTGGAAGCTAATGATTCTAACTGGGCAGAACTCATTGAGAATCAGGGCTCAATGGTTGTCATGTTCTATCTGCCAACCTGCGTTCACTGCAAGGAGATAGAACCGTATTTTAAGGATGCCTCAGTTGAATTCCATAAGTCATGTATTTTTGTTATGATGAATGGGCTTAACCCGGTCCCATGACTGCAAGAAAATACGGTGTGCATGGAACTCAACTTTCAAGTTCTTCTGCAAAGGCAATGCCATTAAAGAAGGATTGGCCTTGTATATCCTTCAATTCTCAGAAATCCATTGAAGATCTGATAAAACATGGTGATGAATGCGTGCTGCATACATCCCCTATGCCGGATAAGTTTCTCCTTATGAGTGATGTGGTTTTTGAATTGCAGAAATCCTGCCATATTATAGATCATTAATCTTTGATAGTGAATAACTTAAATGATCCGAAGAGATCCGGCGAAGCCGGCGTTTTCCGATAATATAAAAAGTTATCTGCGTACTACTCAGGATATGTTCTTTTTAGAACTCCTGTATTATTTACATAAATGCAATGATCAGAGGAATAATCTTCTGTATAGCAGCATCGGAATGTGCCGCCCTTCGGCAGTGGTTATTGTTCTTTGATTGTCAACTGATTTGTGAACTAACATAAACACAAAGATTTCATCATAATCTATTATTAGGCATTTATTCACCTTTTCTAAATTCCCGTTGTTGAAACTATAGAACACTGGCTTTCCTGTTTCCAGTTCAAGCTTTGGTATATCCTCGTCACTGATGTTCTCAATATACTTTATCACGGAGCGCAGGCTGTTTCCATGTGCAGCGACAATCACATTTTTCCCGTTTTCAAGTTGGGGGATGATCGCTTCTTTGAAATAAGAATTGTGCGCTCATATGTATCTTTAAGACTTTCACCGCCGGGAGGTTGTATATCGTAACTTCGTCTCAGATGAAGACCTGTTCTTCTCGAACACATCCCTGCTTCCTGTTTGTTCTGTCCCTGCAGTTCTCCGTAGAACCTTTCGTTCAGGGCATCGTTTGGTACAGATTTCATTTCTCTTCAAATCTGTCAGGAGTGAAGTGACCATTCATCCCTTTTAGTGCTTTCATGCGGGAAAATGCCGGTTTTCTTCTGCTTTGCCAGTATAAGGAAAGTGTGCTCCTAGCCCTTATGAGTTTGGAGGTGAACGCAACATCGATTTTCACGTTCTCCAAGTTCAACAGCGCAGTCCATTGCTAGCTCTTATTCCTTTTCACTAAGTGGTACATCAACCATCCGTGAACCTGTTCTCAAGGTTCCATCTTGATTGTCCGTGTCTTACCAGTATCAGGTAGTTCATTTTATCATTCCCGTTAATCCATTAACCTAATAGTATTCTGTAGGTTTTATATTAAAACTTTAAGGTTCTAAGCGGTGTGTGTTGGAAATATTAACTGGATAATATTTTGTTTGAAGATTGAATCAAGAAGATTTAACAGGTAAGTAAAACAATATTGATGAAGAGAATTTAATAAGTGGTTGTTGACTTGACTTCAAAAGAAAGCAAGAGGATATTGAATAGTCAAATTCGCAAAATTAATTAAATATATTATTATAGCCAGAAAGCATCATTTGCTAAACTCAAAATAATTTCTAACTGGTGGAGATATCAATGATATGAACTATTCTTCTGACAAACTAGTGCCTCCATTTGAGCACACAAAATTCAGTGGAAATGAACAAAAACAAGCCAAGCAATACTTTGATTGGTACATAGGCGTGCTCCCCGACAGAATAAGAATTCTTCTGGATGCTTTTGAAAGAACAGGAGGGGGCACTAAGAGGAACTGAATTATACTCCCAAGTCTTTAATCAAAACTCGCAAATGGTTCATGCCACATGTCGAAGCTCGATTAATAATAACTCGGAAAAACTGAAGACGAATCACAAAGAAACTCCCGATTGGACAAGGATACAATAATAGACATTGACCGAATTAGCACAACGACACTTAAAATAGCTATGGATATTGCTATGTATGGTACGGAGAGGTTTTGTTAGGAACTACGAAACTGCTGAATGGGGGTGTCACAACAAAGTGTCAACGAAGGTAGACCCGTTATATTGGGTTTTAAAATAGGCGAAAGATATAATAAACAAATGGATGTGATGCGAATGCTTCACTCTCTTACTCTAAAGAGTTTCCAAAGGAAATGAAAATATCAATTTGTTATACGACAGCTATGACAATTGGTTACAGCAAGTGAACGGCACACTCAAAACTCACATGACTGATGAACTTCTTCCTATTAAAAGATCAAGGAAAAAGCCAAAGGTTGAAGATGTTTTTGTAATTCAGCCAAGGGGAATCCATTTATTTTTACGGGAAAGTGATTAAAACAAATATTGATGCAAAGATCCTTTCATAAAAGGCATGAACACAATACTTATTTATAAAAAAACTACAACTGAACAGAAAATGCCCGATAGTTTAGACGTTAATGAACTTCAATACCTCCGTGTATAGTAAATTTCCGAGGTTGGACGATGGGATATTTTTACACTTGGAAATATTGAGTTAACAGAAGAAGAAATCAATTTAGACTATGGGTTTAAGGATAGCCGTAGAGAATCCGGGTTGTATCGTACTGAAAGAAGGAGAAATTATAGATCAAAAACCTTTGATTGTAGGAACTTATGGACTTGGAAGTTATGGGCTGTTGCCTATGAGGTTACAAAAGCCACAAGAGGAACATCTGAACTTTAAATATCTGACTTTGATTCCATTCAACTTTTTTTATATACTAAGATAAAAGATATTTTTCAAACAAAATGATTTGATTAATAACCGTTGCATTTTTTGGTTATTACTATTACTCTACACAACTATTCGAAATGTAGTATCGAACAATTAATCACGTTCAATCTATTTTTCGATCAACAACACGATTTATCGGGAAAAGCGAATCTAAAGGTTTAACGTTGATAAATATTCCCAAACATCTATTAATCCAGTTATGAACGCAAGGAGGACACAATCAAGGCTTCGGACTTCATGCCATTGGTCCGGCCACCGCAGAGGATGAGAACAGTTCCAGTCTTTGTTTTGCATTCCAAGAACCGTGGGCTGTGCTCATAGGTGACAAGGAAGATTACAGGCTTCCTTCATGAAAGAGATGGATGAACTTGATTACATGGCATAAGAACTCAGTATCTGGGCGAAGCTCAGGGAGATCTCCTGTTATTCAATGGAACTTGACGGTTCAAGATCCAGAAGACTTAGTATCAAGTGACCCTTTTGAAACACAATCTGCGGCAACAGATGTCTGTAAAGGAAACTTCAGTGAAAAGGCGTGTTTTGTGGGACTCAGGGAACTAGACGGCATTCTTGAAGAAACCCTCGCTGCGCTTGCAGGAAAGCCGTACATATCATGGAATGGGACAAAAACACTCTTTATTGCGGCAGATGTGGCAGTGAAACAGCACTCAAGGAAGAAGAAAGAGCAAAACAATGTCCGGAATGCGGTTTCACATCATTCCCTAAAATCTCTCCTGCTATAATTGTCCTTATCGAAAAAGAGGACAAAGTCCTTCTGGCGTTCTCACATTTTCCGCAGGGAAGATACAGTATCATTGCCCGGATTTGTCGAGCCTGGAGAATCCATAGAACAGGCTGTGGTAAGGGAAGTCAGGGAGGAGGTTGGTATATCTGTTAAAAAAGTAAAATATTTTGGCAGCCAGCCATGGCCGTTCCCGGATTCCTTAATGATAGGTTTTACAGCTGAGCATCTGGAAGGAGACATACAGGTCGATGGTATTGAAATAGAATATGCAGGATGGTTCTTAAAGATGAAATTCCAAATATTCCGGGAACAGGTAGCATATCCGGACAATTGATTACATCCTTTATCAGGAAACATTCTTAATTCATTACAGAAACAGTTCGCTCTTTCTAATATAACATTTTAATAATATTCAGCTTAAAAGGAAAACAGTAAGGCTAAAAAGTTAATATTAACATAGTGTTATTATTAATAAGCATAAATTATGAGGATTTATCTTAGTATATCCTATATAATTAGTTGAGAATGTACGTAGTATACTTGCAAAAAAATCAGGGAAGGTGTAACATTGATCTTAAAAAGAATTATCTGTATTGCAATATTACTTTCTGTTTCTATTATTTTTGTTCAATCAGCCTCAGCATTGACATACTCGGGTGGTGGTGAATGGGCTTATTCACAGGAAATCACCATTAAGGAAAACTCAGGCAGCAGTCTTGTAAATTATCAGATACCAATAGGGTGACAGTTCAAATTTCAATTTCTCCGTGGCCCGCTCGGAAGGCCAGGATTGCGTTTTGAATCGGAGATAAACAACTCCAGCACTGGATTGAAGATTGGGATGTTAACAGGGAGACAGCAGTTGTATGGGTAGAGGTTCCATCTATTCCTGCTAACAGCAACACGAAGATAACAATGTACTACGGAAACCCCAGTGCTTCTGATATAAGCAGTGGTCGAGCTACTTTTGAATTGTTCGATGATTTCGAGACTTCCGGACTATTTTCAAACTGGGAAACTTTCACAACAGGTGGTTCTGAAACTGAAGTATCTTCCGGAATTGTCAATCTTATTACTCCGAAATTCCACCCGGAAGATGTTGTAACAATCAAATCCGATGATGAGTTCCCTATAAATTCCATGTTCGTGATTAAAAGAAAGAAGACTACAACAGGAACTGATACCCGTGGACCGGTAATTATGCAGGGATTTGTTGATCCACAAAAGGAAAGCAAGAATCAGGTACTTGTTTCCACAGAACTTGAAAATGAAACTGATGTTAGCTGGATACTTGAAAATTCCAAGAGTGATGCCCGCTATTTCCCAAAGGACCTTACAAATATTGGTGTTACTGAAGGAGACTGGTACACAATGGGTGTAGCCTGGTATATGGGAGAGGAATTCGGAAACATTGCCATGTTCAAAAATGGTGAAAGGGTTGGAGCAATGGACCTCGAATCTACTGAAGAGGAAAATTATGTTCCGCTCACTGATATGAAGGCTTACGTTTACACAGGCACATATTCAGATGTATCTGATAATACTGGATTTTCATCAATTGACTATGCATACGTTAGAAAGTTTGCATCAGAAGAACCAACAGTGACTTTTAAATCATCCATGGTAGAGGAAACAGTAACTGTTGAAGAACCTTCTAAAATTAATGTAACTCCTGCAAGTGGAATAATTACTGCTATCAGGATATTTGACACAGAAGACTATGATGAGGCAGCTATAGCCGAACTGAAGGAAAGTGGCCTGAATACTGTTATGCTGCTTACTGACGGGGATAACATCTGGAATCTTGAGAAGTTTGTAAAAACAGCCCACGATAACGATATGCAGGTCTATGCAATGATACACAATAATCCTGCAAGTGAATCAGATATGGACAATTCCGAATATGTCACATCTGTGGTACAGGATGTAGTTGATTACAATAGTAAGTCACTTTCATCATTTGACGGTGTGGATATTGCACTTGACCCATGCAGCGAGAATCTGAGTGCTGCCTGTACCCTGAACCTGCTTTTGATTGAGGACGTGCGTGAAATGGCAGGCAATGATCTTGCTATTGCAGTGGATATTCCTTCATCATATACTGTTTCTGACATTTCCGGTGTTTCGGAAACTGCAGATCTGGTAATTCTCCAGACTTATGATACCGAAGGTGAGAACCCGGCAACAAAAGGTGATGTCATAGATGCAGTGGCTTCCAGAATGGGTGAGATCAGGGCATCAGAAGGAAAAGCACTTATTGGCGTAGCTGTAGGTGAGGATTTCATGACAAATTCCGATGTCCAGACTCTTCTGACAGATATTCAGGATTACTATGCTGAAGATAGTGCATTCCTTGGAACATCCATAGTGGTCTACGAGGATTACGAATCATATGCAGGTATTGTGGAAACAGAAGAGCCTGAAACACAGGAAACTGAAAGCCCGGGAATTCCAGGGTTTACAGGACTGCTTGCTGTAGCAGGTATGCTGGCAATAGCTCTCAGGCAGAAGAAAGAATCAAAATAAATTAAAAAATGAAAGGATGATGTTTTTCACATCATCTTTTCCGTTCTATTTTTCAAGAAGTTCAACAGCCATATCCCTTAGTTTAAACTTCTGGATTTTTCCGCTTGCAGTGAGTGGATAATCTTCCACAAAGAAAATGTGTTTCGGAACCTTGTAGCGTGCTATTCTTGCAAGACCAAAATCCCTTACATCCTCTTCGGTAATGTCGGATTTTTCATCTTTGACAAGGAAAGCACCTACGATTTCACCATATTTTTCGTCTGGAATACCAATGACCTGTGCATTTTTAATTCCAGGCATGGTGAAAAGGAATTCTTCAATTTCCCTTGGGTAAATATTCTCACCACCACGGATGATCATGTCCTTAATACGACCGGTTATTTTGTAATAACCATCCTCATCAACTGTTGCCAGATCACCGCTGTGCAACCATCCATCCGGTTCAATTGCTTTTTCTGTCATTTCAGGCATCTTATAGTAGCCTTTCATGACATTATAACCACGGCAACAGATCTCTCCCTGCATGTTGGGTCCCACAATTTCACCAGTTTCAGGGTCAACAATTTTAACTTCAATTTCAGGCAGGGCTGTTCCCACTGTACTGACACGACGTTCAATTGCATCATCTGTACTTGTCTGTGTGAATACAGGTGATGCTTCTGTGAGTCCATAGGCAATTGTGATGTCCTTACAGTTCATGTCATTGATTACGCGCTTCATGGCTTCAATGGGACATGGTGATCCTGCCATGATACCTGTTCTCAGCGATGAAAGATCGAACATCTCAAACATCGGGTGGCTGAACTCTGCAATAAACATTGTGGGAACGCCATATAGGGCTGTACATTTCTCTTTCTGTACAGCAGCCAGTACCATAAGCGGATCAAAGAGTTCAAGCATTACAAGTGTTCCGCCGTGGGTCAGTGTTGCAAGCACACCAAGTACTATTCCAAAGCAATGGAACAATGGTACCGGAAGACATAGTCGGTCTTCTTCTGTGAACTTCTGCCTCTCACCGATATAGTAACCGTTGTTAAGGATGTTATAGTGGGTCAGCATTACTCCCTTTGGGAATCCGGTTGTTCCGGAAGTGTACTGCATGTTGATGACGTCGTCCTTATCGAGTGTTTTCATGATATCATGAATTGCTTCATCATTAGCATGCTGTCCCAGAAGGAACAGTTCCCTTGTGCTGTACATTCCCCTGTGCTTTTCCTGGCCGATGAAAATAACACTCTTTAGTTCAGGGAATTTTTCACTTTTCAGGTTTCCACGGTTCTGTGTTTTAAGTTCAGGAACGAGTTCATTGATTGTGTCAATGTAGCTTACGTCCCTGAAACCGTCAATAATTGCAATGGCTTTAAGATCTGCCTGCTTCATAACATACTCAACTTCATGTATTTTGTATGCGGTGTTGACAGTTACCAGCACAACTCCAATCTTTGCGGTTGCAAAGGGAAAGTTAGCCAGTCAGGTACATTTGTTGCCCATATACCGACGTGGTCTCCTTTTTTTATCCCAATCTCAAGCAGACCCTTTGCCAGCATATTGACACGTTCGTCAAATTCCTTATAGGTAAACCTGAGATTCCTGTCCGGGTAGATTACAAATTCCCGGTCAGGATCATTTTTAGCTGTTTGCTCAAAGAAATCACCTATAGTTTCATTAGTAAAAGGCATGGTTAATCTCCTTTATTTTTTACAACTATCACTCTTTTCCTGCAGGTGCTTTTCTAGCTCAGTCCTTATATCATCAGGTATCGGAACAGATTTCTTGTTAATAAAATCATAATGGACAATTGTAGACATGCCAATTGCTCCGATTTTATTGTTTTGCCAGGCTTCCTGGGTAACTACAAATGATGAATTTCCGATTCTGGAAATATATGTAACAATTTCAACGTCAGGTCCGTAGAACATTTCACCTACGTAGTCATATTCTGTTCTTGCCATGATCAGTTTCCAGGTTTCATAACTGAGGTTCAGGTCCGGTGTAAAAAGCCTGAACACAGGGTTTCTTGCCTGTTCGAACCATATAGCAATTGCAATATTGTTGGCATGTTGAAGTCCGTCAATATCGCCGAATCTTGGAGTAACAGTTGTTTTAAACATGCAAATCTTCTTTTTCAGTAAGGTGCGTATACCACTGCCAATATTTTTGCTTCACTGCCCACTGCGTGTACATGGTGAGGAACTACTGAATCGTAGTAAATGCTGTCACCACTTGCAAGTTTGTAGCTTTCTTTCCCATAGAGAATTTCTATTTCACCGCTGAGCACATAGATGAATTCCTCTCCTTCATGGGAAGACTGCTTTGCATCACCCTGTGGTGGATGTACATCAATTATGAAAGGTTCCATGTGCCTGTCAGCCTTGTCAGCTGCAAGTGCAAAAAAGTCCAGTGTGCTCTTTTCGCAAGTGTCACAGTTTCCTGAGAATCTTACAATATTCTTTGGGTTGCCACCTTTTGTAAGCACAGGACCGTTCTGTGGTGCATCATCAAGAAACGTTCCAAGACGAACACCCAGAGCTCGTGCGATCTGCATGAGCGGAGTCAGTGAAGGAACAAGTGCGCCATCTTCAAGCTGCTCAATAAGTTCGGCACTTGTGTTGCTGCTTTCTGCCAGTTCTTCAACAGACATTTTTTGCATTTCACGAATCTGCTTTATTTTTGTTCCTAATATGTTCTTTTCTGCCATCTTTTTTCCTCTTTAAGTCAAAAAAGTATTCTGTTTCTTATGGTATTTTCAGTTATAAGAATTGCTTTCCTGTTTAGTATTTCCCTGCTCTGCAGGATGTCTATTGTTGTGGAGTAAATAAGGAAAGACCCTGCACTAGTTAAAATGTTCGATTTTCTTAATATATACACTCAGAAGAGCTTGAAACGCGTTTTAAAAATAATTGAAACGGCTACACTTAAATATTCATCATGCATTGTATAAATCGTAGTTCAATTTATTTTAAAATAGGTGATATTGCATGCACTTTGGTCTTGGTATTGATGCTGGTGGAACATATACGGATGCAGTACTCATAAGAGGTTCAGACGGAGCAATAGTTGATTCCAAAAAAGCTTTTACCACATATCCCGACCTTCAGGAAGGAATCAGAAATGTCCTGGACAAACTTGATCAGGAGCTTTTAAAGAATGTAAATCTTGTATCTGTTTCAACAACACTTTCAACCAATTCCCTGCTGGAAGGTACCGGAACGGATGTAGGTCTGATAATAGTCGGAGAGCAACCTGCTCAGACAGAATTCCCTTCAAAATACACCTATTGCGTATCAGGGGGTCACGATACAAAAGGAGATGAAGCCTGTGAGCTTGATATCTGTTCAGTTGAAAAGTTTATAGAACAGACAAAATCAAAAGTGTCATCATACGCTGTTTCCGGGTATTTTGGTGTCCGCAATCCGGAACATGAGTTAAAGGTCAAAGAATTCATAATGGAGAAAACCGGAATGCCGGTTGTCTGCGGACATGAACTTTCCCAGGAACTTGGTGCTTATGAAAGGGCTGTTACTGCTGTTCTTAATGCACAATTAATCCCGATTACATACCAGTTTGTTAATTCTGTTATCAGTGATATAAAGGCAAGAGGAATTGACGCACGTCTTTTGATGCTCAAGTGTGATGGTTCTGTCTATAATTTAGAAGATGCCCTTGAAAAACCTATAGAAACCATTTTTTCCGGCCCGGCTGCAAGTCTTTTGGGTGCATCTTACCTTTCAGAAATGGATACCTGCGCAGTAATAGATATCGGTGGGACAAGTACCGATGTTTCAATGATTTACAACGGTGTTCCGGAAATCAGTTTATCAGGAGCTGTTGTCGGTGGCTGGAAGACACGTGTAAGGGCTATGAAAATGGAAACATCTGCTACCGGAGGAGACAGTCACATCTGGGTAATGGATGAGAGGGTACATGTGGGTCCCAGAAGGGTCATTCCCTTGTGTGTTGCTGCTGCGCAGTATCCTGAGTTTTTGAATAAACTTAAACGAAGCAGGATTGTTTTGCGCAACCTTCTTGATGAGAATTACCAGCCAACTAAATTTTTCATAAGGACTGGCTACAAGACAATTGAATTGGATGAAAATGAAAAGCAAATCCTTTCGTTCATGGGCAATGAACCTGTGGCAGCCAGTGAAATATCTACAGCACTAAACATAAATTCTCTTTCAAAAACACTTGACATGCTTTTGAAAAAAAGACTTATACAGGGAATAGGTTTTACGCCGACTGATGCATTGCATGTTCTTGGCGTGTACACAAAATGGAATGTTGATGCTGCTGAAACCGGAGCTATGAATCTTTCCCGTTATATCAACATGGGTAAATATGATTTTTGTACGCATGTAAGGGGACTTGTAGCCAGAAATATGGCCGCAGATCTAATGTCTTATATTCTGCCCCATCATCCTTCTGAAATGATAGGGGATCTTTTGAGTCACGATTATCCTGCAAAATTCAAGGTTGAAATTCCGGTTGTAGTCCTTGGAGGGCCTTCACAGGCATATGAAAGTGAACTCAGGTCACTTATTGAAGCCGATGTGGCAGTTCCCGAATTTGCTGATGTTGGTAATGCTGTTGGTGCCCTTGCAGGAAAAGGTGTGAAGAGAATAGAAATAATGATAATGCCTGCATCAATAGAGAATCCTGATGAGGATTTTCTGGTATTTTCCCCTTCCGGCAGGGAACGATTCTTAAGATATGCCGATGCAGTTGAGTTTGCAACTAAAAAAGGTACCGAACTTGTATTAGATTACGAACTGCGATGTGGTATTTTAAAAGATGACACGAAAATAACTGTAACAAGGAAAACAACTTCACCTGATAACTGGTCACATCCGCCACTTGAAACAAAAATAACTGTGGTGGGTATCGGTAATCCAATGATGATACTTAAAAGTTAATATGATGGCAGTTTTTTCTGTGCAGGAAGCATGATATGGACTTTAGTTCCAAGTCCTTCTGTGCTTTCTATCCAGAGTTTTCCACCATGATCCTCGGCAATCCTTTTGCATATGTTAAGGCCGATGCCTGCTCCGTTATACCTTCGTGAGAGGGATCCATCCAGCTGGTAAAAGCTGTCGAATGTTTTTGTTATTTTGTTTTCAGGTATTCCTATACCTGTATCTTCTATCACTATATGGAGACTGCTATCTTTAAGAATGGCACAAATGGAAACTTTACCATCTGACGGTGTGAACTTGAATGCATTGTCTATTATGTGGATAAACATTTCACTCAGGTAGTTTAAGTCTCCGTGAACAAAATAATGCTCTTCTGGCAACTGGTTTTCCACGGTGAGCTTTTTATCTTTGTTTTCCATTGATATGATTTCAAGTGCATTTTCTATTATCGGTTTGATAGGCATATCATCAAAATCATAGTTGTAATTTTTTGCTCCCATGGAACTCATAAACAGCAGGGATTCTATCAGGCGTTTAAGCTGGGAAGAATTGCTGTTGACCAGATTCATTGCCTTTTTTTGTTCCTTATTAAGTGGTCCCAGCACTTCATCCCCGACAAGTTCACTAAAACCCATTATGGAAATAAGGGGTGTTTTCAGTTCGTGGCTCATTGTTGACAGGAAATTGCTCTTCATTTCATCAAGTGAATACATTTCATCATTGACTTTTGAAAGCTCAGTATTTATTTCAATAAGCCTCTGGTTGGATTTTCTGAGTTCTTCTTCTTTTTCTTTAAGGGCACTCTCAGTTTCCCGGATATCAGTTATATCATGGGCTATTTCAAGCCTGACATCTCTTCCGTCAGGCCATTTTATGATCCTGTCAGAAATTGCATAAGCCTTTGATGTCAGAGGATTGTGATATTCCCAATAATGAGTTTCATCCCTGTTTTCCAGTATTATAGGATTTGTACAGAAATTGCATGGGAAATCAAAACCCTGAAGAGCTTTGTAGCATTTTTCACCACTAATGTCTTTGCCAGCCAGATTTCTGAGGACTTCATTAATGTAGAGAATTTCATGTGTAACAGGATCAGAAACGTAGATTAAGTCTTCCATACTATCAAAAACAGATAACAATTGCTCTCTTTCACGATTCAGTTCTGAAGTTACCATTTTTCTTTTGAAAGCCATTGCTACAATGTTAGCGAATGTTTTGAGGACTTCAATATGTTCTTCATTCCATCCTCCGATTTTAGTTATGTAATCAAAACCAATAAAACCGGCAAGTTCACCTTCTAAATTAAAGGGCAAAACGATCAGTGATTTTATATCCTGACTTTCAAGCAGTTTTTTTTCAGCTTCTGCTTCAGGGGGTAAATCATCAAGGCTTTTGATATGTACCGCTCCATCTTCAGAGAGTTTTCTATTCCACCATTCATATTGTGATACTGGCAGGTTCTGGAGTTTATCTTTCTGAGCCTCAACCCCATCAGCACACCATTCGTGTGTATTGTTAACAAGCTCCCCGTCAGGGGTTATTTTGAATATATAAACCCTGTCAGCTTTGCAAAGGTTACCAAGCATTCCAAGTGATTCATCTATTTTTTCATCAAGATTTTCGGAAAAAGAGAGGAACGAAGAGATTTTTGATAATGTCTTTTCAATTCTGTACTTGAGTAAAAGTGTTTTTTCCGACTCTTCATTTTTCATAGTTTCCGTTTCAAGTTCTTTCTCAAGACCCTTTACGATTAGAAAATGAAATAGCATAAAAAAACTAATTACAGAAAGAAATACGAAACACTGTCTGGTTTGTGCAAGGGGATTTGTGTAAATGTGAAAAAGTATCGCTATAAAAACCAGCAGGGTTACAAGAAACATAAGTGTAATTCTGTTTTTTATTCTTGTTCTCATTTTATCCCAGTTATTTCGTTTTACTTAGTTAATTATTTTTAGAAAAGTTACATAACACCCTGATGATTTTATACGAATTCTTTTTCTTTTTAGTATATAAAATTATTTAATGGAAATAAAATTGAAAACTGGAAAATTTATTCTTTTTGAATTACTTTTGTATTAACCTGTTCTATTTTTGGGAGAAAGAATCTTAATCCGCCATCTTTTTATTCAAATTAATGAAACTATCTTTCCAAAAATGATATCAATATATATCTGCTAAATCAAAGATGAAAATATGCAAAGACTGGCTGATCTTATTGAAAAATCGAAAAATTGCGTATTCCTGAGTGGTGCGGGAATTTCTACTTTATCCGGTATACCTGACTTCAGGGGCAGCAATGGACTCTATGCAAAATATGATGCCAATAAAATTTTTGATATCGAATACTTCCGGGAGGATCCTTCTTATTTCTATACCCATGCAATGGATTTCATATATAACCTCGATGAAAAAGAGCCAAACATTGTTCATCGTACCCTGGCTCATCTGGAAGAAAAAGGCTATGTAAAGGCTGTTATTACCCAGAATATTGATTTGCTTCACCAGAAAGCAGGCTCTTTTAATATAATTGAGGTTCATGGTTCTCCAGCTACGCACAGGTGTCTTTCATGCAATAAAACATACTCATATGATGAGATACGTGAACAATTGAAAAACCATACAGTTCCTTATTGCACTGATTGCAAAGGTCTGATTAAACCGGACATTATTTTTTTCGGGGAAATGCTCAACCAGGATTCATTTAACAGGGCAATAAATGTAAGCGCAACTGCAGATCTTTTTGTGATCATAGGTTCTTCACTTGTGGTCCAGCCAGCTGCCAGTCTTCCAATGCTATCACTTAAAGCAGGCGGGAAACTTGTTATCATTAACAACATGCCCACACCTCTGGACGGTTATGCCAATCTGAAATACGACGATCTTGGGGAAATTTTCAATTACCTGTCAGATTATTTCAGTGAAAAATAGTATTCCTGAGTGATTTCTTATCTTCTTCCTTCAGGTGATGCCCATGTATTCCCTGAATTGCACCTTCCAGCACATAGAGCTTTTTATGCAGGAAGTATCACCAATAATCATCAGTCTTTCAAATTCTCTGCAAGTTCCAGGTCCTATAAGAGCAGCAGGAGGTTTAATTCCTGCCTATTTAAGTTGTTCTCTATTTTTACTGATATTCAGAGGATTGAAAGATCGCCCTGATTATTATCATTTTCATTAGTTACCTGCTGCGTCAACAAGTATGAAGAAACTGTCTTCTTCTGCCTTTAGTTCAATTGTTTCATTCTGGTTTATGCGGATCTGGTCATTGGTTTCCAGTCTTTCTCCACAGATGCTAATACTACCTTCAAGTACATAAATGAAAACATATCTGGATACATCAGTCAGCCATTCCAGAGTTTTTCCCTGCTCGTATTTTGCCATATAGATATTTGAATTGGCACGCAATTTGACAGCACCCGGATAGCCCTGTCCGGCAATAGACACCAGCTCATTGGGTGTGGAAGCAATATCAAAATTATTCTTCCTGCAGGCAGGATTCATGTTCTGCATCAATGGTTCTATCCAGAGCCTGCAGAAATGTGCATCAACACCTGACATGTTCATTGCAGAAAAGGAAACTCCACTTCCTGTTGACAGAACCTGCACATCACCTTTTTTCAATTCATCTTTTGTTCCTGTACTGTCTTCCTGTGTGAGTTCACCGTCAAGAATTATGGTAATTATTTCCTTGTCGTGGACTGATTCTGTTTTGAATCCTTTTCCTGCTTTTAACGTATCATCATTAAAAACCCTGAGCCCACCAAAGTGTGTGTTTTTCATATCCAGATAGTCTGAATAGGAAAAAAGCCAGAAGCTGTGCTGTGATTTATTATCAACAAGGTGTCTTTCGTCTGATTTGACTATCTTTATCATGTTTATCTTTCCCGGTTTTTAGCCTAAACTGACATCCGGGTTAAAGTATTTGATTCTTATGGAAATGTTTACTTATTTCGTGTTTTAACCGAGCTTTAAAGCAGAGTTGCCACTCAGGAATAAACTTGGAAAAACAAGTCTTACAAGTCTTTCAACAAAATGAAATAATTTAAAAATGAAAATTATGCTGCTTATTCTGTGTCAGCAGCACGTTCAAAAACAAGTTCCAGTACACCGTTATTGTAGTTTCTTACCATGCTGTCAGGGTCAACATTGCATGGAAGATCGATTACCCTTGAGTAGCCGGTACCTGATGTAATTACAGTGAGTTCAACATGGGATGTATAGGAGTAACATTCAACCTGCTCCTCTTCTGCTCCGAGATCGGCAAGCAGGAATACCTTTCCATCTACCTCACAGATATCTATGAATGGTTCCTGTTTAAAGAGGTAGAAATCTCCCTCGCTTTCTTCTTCAAATTCGGCAGGTTCAGGTTCCTTGCGTCCCTTGAAGCCAAAGGCAACAGGCTTTTTACCAGGCTGATTGACAATTGTAAATCCACGAATAATAGGCTTTCTATCATCTGAATTAATACTGTCTGCAAGCATTTCCATAATATGCTCTATGAGTTCGTCAATGCTGGTAATTCTGTCGTACGAGTCATCATCACCGGAGTAATGATCTTTGTCATTCATTTCTGTATCCTCTTTTTTCAAAATGGTATTCGTAAACTGTCCTCAGCTATTAGTATGTACCATGTAACCCCGATTGTTCTATCATATGCGAACAAGTACTATATATATTCTGCGTTCTAAAAAATAAACAGGTGTAGTAGTAGGCAAACTAACAAATCTGAATTTACTGGACTTTTCCAATCAACTATTTATCTGTGAACCGAGTTGTAAAGAAACATAATATTCAAATGAGGCAAACCAATGGTTTCAAAAGAACTCCCATTTACAAAGGAAAAGATAACAGAGATTATTGAGCAGTATCCCACTCCTTTTCATATCTATGACGAGGAGGCAATAATAAAAATTCCAGGAAGCTTAAGGAGGCATTCGGCAAGGTTAATGGTTTTAAGGAATATTTTGCTGTGAAGGCTCTTCCCAATCCTTATATCATGAAGCTGCTTAAAAACGAAGGTTTTGGTGCAGACTGCAGCTCCTCCCGGAACTTCTGCTTGCAGAAAAGACAGGTATTACAGGCGAGAATATTATGTTCAGTTCCAATGATACGCCTGCAGAGGAATTTGATCAAGGCAAGGGAACTTAGTGCCATCATCAACCTGGATGATATCAGCCACATTGAATATCTTGAAGAAACGGCAGGTCTTCCTGAAATAGTCTGCTGTCGCTACAATCCCGGTCCTCTCAAGGAAGGAAATGCAATCATCGGAAATCCTGAAGAAGCAAAATATGGTTTTACAAGGGAGCAGCTTTTTGAAGGCTATCGGACAATGAAAGAAAAGGGTGTCAAAAGGTTTGGAATGCACACCATGGTAGCTTCTAATGAACTTGATCCTGCATACTTTATTGAAACTGCAAAAATCCTTTTTGAGCTCATAGCCGAAATTTCCAATGAACTGGATATCAGATTCGAGTTCGTGAATCTTGGTGGTGGAATCGGTATTCCTTACAGGCCGGAGCAGGAAGCTGTGCCATATGATGTAATTGCAAAAGGTGTTGCAAAGGCATACGATGAAATAATTAAGGCAAACAACCTCCATCCGCTTAAGATATTCCTTGAATGTGGCAGGGTCATAACCGGTCCATACGGCTACCTAATCACAAGCGTACGCCACCTGAAGCACATTTACAAGGATTATGTGGGTATGGATGCCTGTATGGCAAATCTCATGAGACCGGCACTTTATGGTGCATATCATCACATTACTGTTCTGGGTAAGGAACACGAAGAACATGAGATGCTCTGCGATGTAACAGGCTCCCTTTGTGAGAACAATGATAAGTTTGCAATTGACAGGCTTCTCCCGGAAATAGAAAGAGGTGACATCCTTGCCATTCACGATGCAGGAGCACATGGCCATGCAATGGGTTTTAATTACAACGGAAAACTCAGGTCTGCTGAGATTCTTTTAAGACCTGATGGCAGTTTTGTACAGATCAGAAGAGCAGAAAGCATAGACGACTACTTTACAACACTTGATCTGGAAGGACTGAAAGACTTTGAATGAATACTGTTGTATTCATTTTCTTCTTTTTTAGTTCCTTTTTTCCTTAATTCCAATAATACTAATAAGATTCAGGATACTATATTTTCTTAGTGAAAACTATGCAAATTAAAACCGGAAAGAGGATAGAACTTATCGATATCACGGATAAAGTCCGCAAAAATGTAAGTGAAGCCGGAATTTTGAATGGAATCTGTGTAATCAGTACAAAGCATACGACCACATCAATCATTGTTAATGAAAATGAGGACGGTCTTGTTTCTGACATACTTACACTCCTGGGTAAACTCATCCCTGCACATGCAGGCTATTCCCATGACATGATTGATAACAATGCAGATGCTCACCTGAAGGCTGTGCTGCTTGGCAGCAATGAAACAATTCCAATAGTAGATGGCCGATTGCATCTAGGGACCTGGCAGAGTGTTTTTCTTGCGGAGCTGGATGGCCCAAGAACACGAGAAATTACTGTTACTGTTATCAGTAGTGACTTAAAACAGAAGTAAATGAATAAACAACAGTTAAATCCAAACAAAAAAATAAAAAGAAAACGGGATTTAATTATTCTGACTTTTCATAGTCAGCATGTGCGTAGAAACATCTTTTTGGAGTACAGATGGCATCTGAACTCTTGAGTTTCTTGAGTATTTTACTGACTTCCTTGCTTTCAAGACCTGTTGCCTCTGCAATTTCTCCTGGTCTCATTGGTTTTCCTGAATCCTTAAGTGCATCGAGTACTTTCTGATCATCATCTGCCATATTCATTTCTCCATTATTTAATTGAAACAAAACTAAGAATGATTTTGCAAAAAATCATCATTGTAATTATTCAAAGGCTTTACTTAATCTTTCTGCCAGTTCCGGCAACTTATCGGTTGAAGGATGCAATTCTACAATGGTATGCATGTTTCCCCCGCCATCGCCTTCACGTCTTGGTATGATATGCACATGTACGTGTGGTACAGTCTGCCCGGCTATCTCTCCATTGTTAATTCCGATATTCATGGCTTCCAGTCCAAGGGTTTTTTCCACAACCTTTGCTATTCTGTTAACTGAAGCAAAAAGAGTTGCTGCGCTCTGTTCATCCATATCGTTGAACCTGTCAAAATGTTTCTTTGGAAGAACTATGACATGTCCTTCGGAACATGGGTAAATGTCGAGAAAAGCGTAAACTGATTCATCTTCATAGACTTTGTGGGAAGGAATCTCACCGGCAACTATCTTGCAGAACAGGCAATCCATATCAATCACGCATCTTTCTTTGATAGTTGCAATATTTAATGATTGTTGTCAGGCTCTTTGTTATTCTTTATTTTTCTGTCTAGCTTTTAATTGTGCATGGAATTTCTTATCCATGAACATACTCTTTTTATGATGAACATGTATTTGTAGAATATATGAGAGAAGAAGCGAAAAAGCCGGAAACAAAAGTAGTCCTGCCTTTAATAGCCATAATTGCTATCATAGTCCTGTTTTCAAGCCAGTCTTTTGCAGAAGTAGTGCATGAAATAAGGAATGAGATAGGTGAACACGAAATACTGTCCCCGCTGGATGATGTCATTACAGGTGACAGCAAGCCGGTGTCATCTCCAAATACTCATAGTTCAGGCAGCTCCTCAAACTCAGGCGCAGGTTCAAATACAGCTTCGGTTTCTTCATCCCCGCAAACTTATAAGGAACCTGAACAAACCGATCTTTTCAGCCTGCTTAAAAAATATACAGAATACTACAATAGTGGAATTAATGAGGTTCCTGATGTTGTTAAAAAAGTTGCAGGAAATGATCTTATACTTCTTGAAATCTCAATGAACGATAACACAGATCTTAACGTAGCAGTTCGGACAGAAGATGGTCTTGTGACTGAATTCCGTAAGCTTTCCTCTGGCGAGGACGTAGATCCAACTGTAACACTTACAAGCAATGAAAATACAATTCGTGCTATTTTAAAAAGCAGTGATCCACTGGATTATTTTGTTACAGCATTAAATCAGGAGACTGTTAACGTTGAATGCAAGGGATTTGTAAAGAAAACAGCGCTTGCAGCTTTAAAAGCACTTTCATGACTGGCAGTTACCCTTTTTTTCTTTTTCCTCTTAGTTAATTTCACAACAATCATTTAAGAAATAAAAACTAAAAGGAAGCAAAACTCAGCTGGATATCTAGATATGGGAACACAAAATATAGTCTGTAAGATTCATACTGATACAGAAGGCATATTTATAGAGCGGCCAAACCGTTTTCTTGCCATAGTTGAAATCGATGAAAACGGCGTCAAAAAGCAGGAAAAAGTTCATGTTCATGACCCTGGCAGGCTTATTGATATTCTTTACCCGGGAAACAGTGTGCTTCTGAGAAAAGCCACAAACCCGAAGAGAAAAACTGCATGGGACATGATAGCAGGCAAATCCGGGGACAACTGGATACTTATAAACTCTGCTTTTCACAGGCAGATTTCTACATGGGTACTTGAAAATGGTATTGTGAATTTTTTGAGTGGTTCTGACAGTATCCTGCCGGAGCAAAAATATGGCGATAGCAGGCTTGATTATCTCTTACTGAAAGATGATAAGAAAACGTGGATAGAGGTAAAAGGCTGCACACTGGCAGAAGGTAAAATTGCCTCATTTCCCGATGCTCCCACTACCAGGGGGAAGCGGCATCTTGAAGAGCTTATTAAGGCAAAAAATGAAGGTTATGATGCGGCAGTTCTCATACTGGTATTCCGACCGGAGGTGGAGTGTTTCACAGCCAACGATATAATAGATCCGGCATTTGCAGAGACATTTAACAGGGCACTTGAAACCGGTGTTAAGGTATTCCCTCTCCTCTTCTCTTTAAAAGATGGGAATATATGTTACCATTCACAGCTTCCGCTTTGTTCCAAAAGTATTCAGGATAACTTATGACAAAGGATTAGCAAACTGATGCAAACCAAAGTTTATGTTACATCTTAACCAAATAATTTTCCATGTTTTGATGGCAATACCCAATCTTATTACCCTGGTAGCCTTAAGAAAGATTGTGCTGTTAGAAACAAGGAAATATTTCAATGAGATGGAGAATGTTTCCTGACAACAATAGATTTTATCATCAGAAATACTGTTAAAAAAGAAAGTACTATTTTTTCTTCTTTTTTTCTTCTTCAACGGTGCTGCTGTCACACCAGGCATCAACCTCTAAGTCTGCAGCACTCTTAGAATCATCATCCTGGTCAGGCACTGAGCACCATGTATCAATCTGTTCGTCAAGACTTGGAATTTCGATATCTTCTACTTTTTTTTCATTTATTTCTTTCTTCTTATCCATTATATCATCCTGAAATAGTATCATACGTATAGTTAAAAATGTTTTTCCATTCTTCTGAATACTTAAAATTTTTCATCGGATTTTTTCAAATCTAAATGAAAGAAGGATCTGTTACTATCTAACAGATCTCTTATTTTACTCACTTTTCCTGTATTGTCCTTATTTCTATTAGCTGTCCCCACATATGGAAACTCATCATATCATTTCTAGGATATGCGGTAACTCTACCTGCATTCCATCTTTCTTGAACTCATCTGCCAGGTTTATAGGATCATAACGATTCTCATCTTCTGTAAGAATGCCATAAAATCCTCCTTCAAGCTCAAGGAAGGTTACAGTTCCACTGTTTTTAATTAATTCATTTTCTGCAATGACATCAATATCCAGGACAAATGTATCTTCATCTCCTGTTTTGTCTTCCCAGGGACGCATGTAGACAGCAGATATATTCTGTCTTCCAATTTCTGCCAGTTCAAAAGTCCACTGGTGTACGCCACCGGCACCAACAATTTCTTCGGAATTTGCTGCTTCATTGAAACTATCATTAATTAGTTTAACACCTTCAGTGAACTCATGTTCCATGAATATCCTGTTGAGGATTCCCGGCAAGCTGTATAATATAAGTGTCTCCGATGATTCCATGTACAGTACTCTGGCTGTCATTTTCTGAATATATCGTCGTTAGAAGCTGCGTTTGTTCATATGCTGCTGTATTCCCGGCAGACAATTCATTACCACCATCATCAGGCGTTGTGCAACCGGAGATTGCAGTTGCAAGTAGAATAATCAGTATGATTCCTGCAACAGATGCTTTGTCTCTTATGGTCATTTACTCATCTCAGATTAACTTTCTTGGTTATGTATTGTTAACTATATGTGAATTTATATAGGTTTAGTTTTGAAAAAATGTGTTGGGTACTTTACCACCAAAAATAATATAAGTTTTAAATATTATAACTAATAATTATAGGTTATTAAGCTTATATTTTATTAATATAAGTTTTTAAGACCATATACATATTCGGGAAGAGGATTACATAATGACCGGGAAGAGCAAATTATGTGCAGTCATAACAGGAGATATTGTAAAATCATCAGAATTTGATTATGCAGCAAGAAACCAGTTAATTGATTATTTGCATAGTTCTTTCAATTTAATAGAAAAACAGTTAGAACTAGGTTCTTCTATTCTTTTGCCTTTTGAAATATACCGCGGAGATAGTTTTCAGGTTGTTCTTAGCTCTCCTGAGCGCGCATTGATAAGTTCTGTGCTTCTTTCATTGAGGCTTATGCTATTTTATTCCGGCAAAAAGCCAGTTAATTCAAGGATTTCTATTGGAATTGGTACGATTGATTACATACCTGAGTCAGGAAATATAGGAGAAGCAGATGGCCTTGCATTCCGCCTTTCCGGAAAGAATCTGGATAAGATGAAACAAAGAGGGCAGAAGCTTCTGGTTAGCACTCAAAACCCTTCATTGAATCTGATGTTTGAGAGCCAGTGTGCTTTCTTTGATTTCCTGGCAGACAGGTGGACCCCGGTACAAAAAGAGATACTTTCCGGAAAGCTTTCGGGTTTAACGCAGGAGGAAATCGCTTATAAACAGGGAAAATCCCAGTCCTCAATATCCCAGAGCCTGAAATCCGCAGGATTTAATGTTATTAAAACATTTGTTGGGAACTATGAAGAGTTATTTAAAGAACAGGGTATATTTGTAAGGGGAGATGAATAATGGATACGGAGTTTTTGAATATATCTCTGCTTGCAAGGCTTTTTCTTTCCCATTTGCTTGCAGATTTTGTGTTCCAGACAAAATCCATGGTTCAGGATCGTTTTGATAATAAATGGAATTCCAGATGGCTTTACATACACGGGTCTATTGCAGGGTCGCTTGCGTATGTTCTCTCAGGAGCTTTCAGTTATCTCTGGTTATTTATTGTTTATACTTTATCTCATATTATTATAGATGGTTTCAAATCTACTAGAAAAGATGATCTCAAATGGTTGATTCTTGACCAGATAGCACATATTATCACATTGCTCATTGTCTGGACTATAATTACAGGTCCCTCTGAGATTGCAACCGGATTCCACAAAGGTATATTGCCTGGCACAGATATATGGATATTACTTGTTGCTTATGTTCTGGTGATATGGCCAAGTGGAATAATCATCGGGAAATTTGCTGACCCGTGGAGACAGGATAAGGGTGAGGGTAATGATGAGGGACTGGCCAATGCAGGTATGTGGATTGGCCGATTGGAACGTTTTCTTCTTCTGACATTCATATTGCTTGACGAATACTCCTTGATGGGTTTACTGATTGCAGCAAAATCCATTTTGAGATTTACCGGGGACAGGAAGACAAGTGAGTATATTGTGATAGGTACTCTTCTGAGCATTTCCATTGCTGTTATTGTGGGCATTTCAGTGAAGTTAGTGCTGGGAATTGAAGTTTAAAAATTTTAATACTACACACATACCTGATGAATAGGTGTACACAGTAGTTTATTCGGCATTTCAACCATACCTACAGGTTTTCATATGTTAGTTTAGGGTAAATCAATGTACTCCCAGTTTTTGAACAGTGAATTCTTTATCATTAAAGTTAGCAGGTTCAATCACATTAGCTGCATCAATTATATTCTTGTGTCTCATAAGAATTCCAATTTGCCTGGAATCAAGCTCCTTGAACTCGTTATGACCAACTTCAATTATAATGAGATCAGAATCCTTTACAGCCTCTTCAAATGACAATAATGGATACTCAAATTTGCTAACAAGTGGATCGTATACTTTAACAATCCAGCCCTCTTTCTCGCATAGTTTTATGAGCTTAAGTGCGGGAGTTTCCCTTGTATCATCTATGTTTGCTTTGTATGCAGCACCAAATATTGTCACAGTCGGGGTTTTGATATTCTGTACTTTAATTATCTTTTTTGCTTTGGAAAGAACATAAGAAGGCATGTTCTCATTAATTTCCCTTGCAGTGTTGATTATCTTTGAGTTAATTGTATTCTCTGTCAAAAACCATGGGTCTACTGCTATACAGTGTCCACCCACGCCGGGACCGGGATTAAGGATGTTTACCCTTGGATGTTTGTTTGCAAGTCCGATGGCTTCAAGAGCATTGATACCTACTTCTTCAGAAAGAATTGCAAACTCATTAGCAAGTGCAATATTTACGTCCCTGAAAGTATTTTCCATTAGCTTCACAAATTCTGCTGTAATTATATTTGTTTCGTAGATATTACCCTTAACGAATGACTCATATACTCCTACTGTCAATGCTGTTGATTTGTTACATATTCCACCAACAATCCTGTCATTATTTATCATTTCTTCAAATGTATTTCCCGGAATTGCTCTTTCCGGGCAATGTGAAAGAAATATGTCCTCACCAACTTTCAAGCCTGATTTTTCAATTATAGGGACAACAATCTTTTCACTTGTACCAGGAGTTATGGTTGATTCAATGATTAAGAGATTGCCTTTTTTCAGATACGGAACAACAGATTCAACAGCACTTTTTACGTATCTCAGGTCTGCCATCTTAACCTCTTTATCAAAAGGTGTTGGTACACAAATGACGAATACATCACATTCTACTGGATGAGTAAATGCTTTAATACTGGATTTAACGAGAAGAGGTTCCATACCACTTTCAATAAACGGTGGGATTTTCTTATTTATAAGATCAACAACGTTTTCGTTTATGTCACAACCAAAAACCTCATGCTTCTCAGATAATAACAAAGCAGTAGGAACACCCATGTATCCAAGTCCAATAATACAAATTTTCATTCACGCTCTCTCCTTATTATTTCAATAATTCTCCTGGCGGATTTTCCATCACCAAAAGGATTTTCCCACTTCCTTTCTTTTTTAAGCATTTCTTCAGCAGCCCGGAGTATTTGCTCCGGATTAGTAGAGGCAAGCATGTTAGAACCTGCGACTACTGTTTCTGGTCTTTCTGTATTATCTCTTAAAGTCACACAAGGAACATTTAAAATACATGACTCTTCCTGAAGCCCGCCAGAGTCTGTAATAATTAAGCGTGCATTCGCTTCCAACTGAAGAAAATCAAGGAATCCAACTGGTTCAATGATTCGAATACTTTCCGGTATTTTGATGCCAAATTCATTAACTCTTTTTAATGTGCGAGGGTGTATTGGAAATAGGATTGTGCAGGAGAAAGAATCAGCAACCTTGTCCAGACCACGGAAAATTCCATCAAGTTTGTTTTTAGTGTCTACATTTTCCTGACGATGAGTTGTTACTAAAAAAAGCTGTTCTTTTTCAAATTCAATTTTTTCAGGATTGTAGATTTTTGTTCAGCAATACCTATACCCTGAAAAACTGCATCTGTAATTGTATTGTAAGTCAGGTGGATTTTGCTCTCATCAATACCTTCTTGTACTAAATTGTTTATTGATTCCTGAGTGGGAGCAAATAAGTAATCAGAAAGATGGTCACTCAGTATTCTGTTTAATTCTTCAGGCATTGTACGGTCAAAGCTCCTTAACCCGGCTTCAACGTGACCCACTTTAATTCCTATTTTTGATGCAGCAAGAGTACCTGCTGCGACAGTATTTGTATCCCCCTGGACCAGAACAACATCTGGATTTTCTTTTAAAAGGATGCCTTCAATTCCAGTCAGCATTTTTCCTGTCTGCTCTCCGTGACTGCCTGAGCCTACATCTAGATTGTAGTCTGGATTAGGCAAATCAAGATTTTCAAAGAAAACTTTATCCATTTCGTATGAATAGTGCTGGCCGGTGTGTAATATAAAAAAGTCCAGATTGTTTTGCTGACATTCCCTGATTAAAGGGCTCATTTTTATTATTTCTGGTCTTGTACCTACTATTATTGCGATTTTCATAGGATATTCTCAGTTATAGATAGCTGTAGCATCTTTGCAGTTCTTTTTCCATTCGATCCCAGGTATACTCCTGGAGATACCTGTTCCTGGCTTTTGCTTTCATTTCGGATACTTGATCTGGATTATTGTAGCACCATTCAATTTTTGTGGCTCAGGTCTTCAGCATTTCCTGGCTCAAAAAAGATGACTTCTTCCTTTGAAAAAGTAGAGTTCATTCCTTTCAGATTAGAAGCACAAACAGGTTTTTCGTGTACCGTGTATTCAAAGAGTTTATTTGGCACGCCTCTTTCGTTTACCTTTGTTCTCAAAAAGGGTATCACACCTACGTCTGAGATCGAAATATATCTTGACAGGTCAGTTTGATTTACCCAGCCAGTAAATTTAACATGAGATGAAAGGCCCTTTTTGTCAGTTATTTCTGTTAACTGATCTAAATATGGTCCATCACCAACTATTAAGAATAAAATTGGTATCTTATTTTGTAACAGGTCTACAGCTTCAACTACTGTTTGTATTCCTCTTCTTTCCCATATAGTTCCTTCAAATAAGACTACAAATTTATCTTCTAAGTCAAAATCCTTTTTTGTTGCATGAGTTAAACCATTCTGATTTAAGTTGGGGACATTCATTACAACATAGATTTTATTTTCATCTATTTTATTTCTGGAAAGAACTATCTCTTTATCGTGTTCATTGGTACAGATAACAGCATCAGAAAAGATTATAGATACTTTTTCTATTCCATTTGCCAGTCCAAGACACATCTTACCTGTTGTTCCTTTCAGGTTGCTTCCAACAGATTCAGGCAACATATCATGAAGATCAAGAATAATCTTTGTCCTATAAAGTAACTTAAAAGGTAATGCAGCTACAATCAGGAAATCCGGAGGTGTGTGGACATGAAAATAGCTATATTTTTTTTCTTTGTTGAGCTTTAAAATCAAAAAAAACGATCTTATGCAAAAAAGCAGGTAGTTTCCAAGTAATTGCAAATAGGAATCCCATTCTCCAAAACTATCTTTTGTTCTGTAAACATTAATATCTTCTATTACGTCATGTGATGATTCACCATTTTCTTTAGGACAAATAAAATCAACTGAGTAATCAGCATCGTAAACAGAACGAGCTACTTTTATCCTATTCATAAACTTAGGAAGGGGGCGGTAAGCTATCATACACACGTTCTTTTTCCTTCTGTTTTTTGGCATAGCATCACACATTTCAATTTTTATCTATTGAATACCCTATTTCATACCTGTTTATCGAACTACGTCGTTAACTGCAAAAGTTGAATCCGGATGACTAATTGACGGTAAACCAGGTTTCTTAACACATTATGCATGTGCAAATCTTCATTGGACACCGGGACCACTGATACTATTGTCATACCACCCACCGATTCGCATTTGAGTTGTAAGCAAGTTTTGACTTCGGAAAATGCATAAAGACATAGGTTCTATTTGTAATTTTAATTACATAGATCCGGGGCGTTTCTACAGTATTATCTATATATAAAACTTTCTAAATTACTCAGGTGTTTATTTAAAATAATCAAAATATATCTAAAGATTTTATATTTTAATTAAACAAAGCGCTTTCAATAGAAACTCCCAGATAAATTAACCTTCATAAATCTATTCTGTACTACTCCAATTAAAGAAGATGTTTATATTGAAGTTCTAATTTGATGGTCTCTTCAAAATATAATAGAAAGATATGTTTATATAATATAAAGTCAGATATAGACTGCCGATTGAGGCAAGGTGAAAACATGGATATAGCAACAAAACTGAGATACGGGGCCATAAACCTGAACCATTTCAGAAGATGTATGATGAGCAGAATAAGCCACCAATTTACATCATACTCTAAAAGAAGCAAATATCCTGCTTTCAGTGTGAAGCCGGTTGAACGTATCCCTTATACGACATCAATTCAATCTTTACAAAAAACGAAACTGCCATCTCTCCAATAAGAAGACCGGCTTCAAAAATAATAAGGGTAAAGATTCCAAAATGGGTGCCGTCCAGCACCCATCTCCTCCATTTTTAAAAGCTTCCCAAAAAAATCGTTTTTTATTTTTCAGGAAAATCACCGTTCTTATCAACTAATTGATTTTTTTAGTTTGTTCTCATGCGTTAACGAAAGTTTAAAAGCTCTTGTTCACATAAAAATATTCACTTAACTATGGATTCTATCTTTAAAGTCAGATAACAGCATATTTCAGGGTTGTATAGCATGACAGTAGTAATTTCATTAGAAAATATATGCCGTAACAGGACAACAATACTGGCCCAGCATGAAGGTAAAAATACACGTATAAATGTTGATACAACTTGTGCAAAGATCAAAAAATGGGGGAATGAGTTCAATCTTCCTAAAATGGATCTTATAGACAGGGATGTATCTTTTGATCTTCTTAATAAAAAGAGAGCAGAGTATTCCATTTGCAGTAATTGTTACGTTCCTCCAACAGTGATGAGCGCATACTGGATAGAAAATGAGAAGATCCCAAAAGAAGTTGCAATGAAATATGAGAGTGTAGACATAACATTCGAAGAGATCAAATGATGAGGATATCCGGAACGAATTTTATGGAGGATTAATATGGTTGTAACTATGTCAGTAGATTCCCTTTGTGGACATAAGGCCTATATAACTGCAATTACTGAAGGCAGGAAGACTCACATTCATATAGAAACAGATTGTGAGAAACTGGAAAAATGGGGTTGTGATTTTGATCTTCCCAATGCTGAAATGACACAGCAGAACATTCCGTATTATGAAATCATCATGAAAACTATGAAGAATTCCATATGCGAAAATTGTTATGTTCCTGCTACAGTTATGAATGCATATTGGGTTGAAAATGAAAAAGTATCAAAAACCCTTGCAAAACAAATAGGTAAAGTTGTACTTTCCATTGAGAAAGTCGACTAAATCTTTTAAATCCAAATTCTTTTTTGCAATTCATTCAGCCCTAGGCAAATCTGTTTTAAAAATCAAGTCTCAGGCTATACATATAAAACAACCTGGTAAACAGTTTAGTTCAACCGGGCGCAAAAAATAACAATTATAGAAGACATACTTCTTTTAAAGGATAATAATGGCAATTTGGAAGAAAGCCATGATCTGAGGGTCAGTTTGCAGGGGGAACCGTAAAAGAATCCTGAGTTAATTTTCCAATTATTTATCAGAACAACGTTTATGTATGCGTTTGGTTTTCATTTGCTTCCTGAAGCAGATTGTGACAGATGATATTGTCCGATATAAAGTCACAGGTGTTGAACATGGTTCATTGTGAAACAGCAAACCACACTGCTAAACATAATTACAACCATAAGAATGAACGAAAAGAAAATGAAAATATTAGAACTGGATGTAGTAAAATCCATGAAAATGGGAATGTATACAAAGTTTATACAAACTCCATAGGAATGGAATTCGTGTTGATTCCATCAGGTAAATTCATGATGGGGACAACAAAAGATGCTACTTCAAGACCAGTTCATGAAGTTACAATTTCAAAGCCTTTTTATCTTGGAAAATATCCTGTAACACAGAGAGAATGGGTCTTAATTATGGGCAGCAATCCATCTTCTTTTAAAGGACACGATAAGCACCCTGTAGAGCAGGTTTCATGGGATGATGCACAGGACTTTGTTGCTAAACTGAATTCAAAAGAGGCAACTGATAAATATCGTCTGCCATCAGAGGCTGAGTGGGAGTACGCCTGCAGGGCAGGTACAACAGGAAAATATCATTTTGGAAACAAAGAATCAGATCTTGAAGATTATGGCTGGTATTCAGGGAAAACGACCCATCCGGTGGGTCTGAAGAAAGCAAATCCCTGGGGTTTGTATGACATGAATGGCAATGTATGGGAATGGTGCGAAGATAAATGGCATTCAAGTTTTGAAGATGTTCCTGTAGATGGCAGTGCCTGGGAATCAGGCTCCAGCTCCCTGCGTGTTGATCGAGGCGGTTGCTGGAGCAGCCTGTCCAGATTTTGTTGTTCAGCGCTTCGCAGTGCCAACATAGCCAAAGACAATATGGGATTTACGGGATTCCGACTTCTAAAAGAGGTATAAAACACGGTTCACAGGTTATTCCCCACTATTCAGGAGAAAGCTATATTAACGGCGTTAACAACCATTATATGGTGCTTTTGTCCCGAACCCCGGGAATAAGCAAAATAAGGTTGCCTGTCTTTCGTTTTATTTTAAAACTCAGGCTGAAATCTAAAAAAGGAGGTATCGCATGCAATCGGTTGTGCACGTAAACTCAAGTATCTGTGGTTTCATTCATGTAATTAGAGGAAAGTTTGATGGGAAAAACATCATAGTAGATATTGAATCACCCTGTTCCAAAGTCAAACAAATGTCAAGTATGGAAATTCCAATGATGCAAACACTTGACATCAAGGATAATTATGTAATGGACAGGGCGCAGGAAGCTCATTGCTGTCCGGGATGCATTTTGCCTACAGGAGTTTTGCATGTTTGCAGGCTGGAGTCGGGAATGATTTCAAAAACCCTTGCAAAACAGGTAGAAACAATGACAATTGAGTTCAAAGAAGGATAATATACAGATTTTCATAAAGTCGTGATTACAGGTATTTCTTTTTTGTCTTTTTTTAGTTATGCATTTTTGGTTTAAATCAGTATCACTTTTTGGAAATAAATAATAAGCTATTATTATTGAAGTTATTAGTTTAAGAACTTCAAATTTTTAATTAAATAATATATTTAATTTTGATGTATTGAAGTTGCTTTTCTATGCAGGAATTATGCGGATAGCCTTATTAACCAGTCCAGCAGAATAAAATATGGGGGTAATATTACGTCGAATACATCATCTCACGATTCGAAGAAAGATTCTGAGCGAGCATTAAACAGGGTGCTTGAAAGAAAAGATGAACTTGAAAAGATACGGGACAGAAGCCCTGTTATTTCTTTTCTATGGAAAGCGGAAGTCCCTTATGAAGAGGAAAAATGGCCGGTGGAATATGTTTCAGGTAATGTAGAACTTTTAGGGTACACACCAGATGATTTTCTTTCCGGTGATGTGCTCTATGCAGACATAGTTCATCCTGATGACCTGAAGAGTTTGCGTGAAGCTCTTACAAAGCAATGTGATGAAGGAGTTGATTTCTTTGATCACAAATACAGGATTATATTAAAATCCGGTGACGTGCGCTGGGTTAATGAGAGGACTTACGTAATGCGCGATAAATCCGGTAATGTGGCACATTATCAGGGTACCATTTTTGATATAACTGATCAGCAGGAAAAAGAACTGACTCTGCAGGAAACACTAAAGAAAAATAAGCTTCTGGAAGAGATTATCAACAATAGCTCTATCATGGTCTTCCTGTGGAGAAATGAACAGTTCTGGCCTGCAGATTACGCTTCGGAGAATGTTTCAAAACTTGGTTATCCGGTTGAGGATTTTGTAGAAGGACGCATTATGTATAGTGACCTGATTCACCCGGATGATTATGAAATGGTTAAAGATACGCTTGCTGAGCAGTGTGATAGCGGCAGTGACTATTACAACCAGGAATATAGACTGGTAACAAAAGACAATAAGACATTGTGGGTAAGCGAGAAGACCTTCATCCTGAGGGACAGGGATGGGAATGCAACTCATTTTCAGGGAATAGTCCAGGATATTACAAAGGAGAAAGAAAATGGAATTGCCCTAAAACAATCTCTTAAAAAGCAGGCTGCACTCCTGGAAAGAAAGCAAGCCCTTGAAATAATTATCAACCACAGTCCTGTAGTGGCATTTTTGTGGAAAGCAGAGCCAGATGAAGCAAATGAACTCTGGCCGGTTGAATTTGTTTCAGATAACATAAGTCAGTTTGGATACTCAGTCGATGAGTTCCTCTCCGGGGAAATTCTTTATGGTGACATAGTCAACCCTGATGACCTCCCATATATCCAGATAGAACTGTCTGATGTTGTCAAAGAAGGTGGAAAAATCTTTGTCAAGGAATACAGGATCATAACTAAGTCCGGAGATGAAAGATGGGTGGAAGAACAAACATTCATCCAGCGCAATGATGAAGGAGTGGTAACCCATTACATGGGTGTTATCCAGGATATTACTGAACGGAAAGGGAACGGATGAAAAATAAGTACCTTGAATATTTCAAAGAAAGACAAAAAGTACTTGAAAAAAGTAAGAAAATCTGAATTCAAGATAATAATACAACCTGACAAACATGTCAGGTTCTTATTTCCCGCTAAAATGAAAGTTTATATGAAAACATTTTACTGAAAAATCTTAATCCTCATTGAAGTCTATATCGACAGTACCAGCCTTCTTTGCCAGGTTTGGTGAAATCATTCCTGTTTCCAATTTACATACGTACATGACTGCTGCAGGAACAATGCACATAGAACAGCAGGTATCTTTTGCTTTATCCATTGCATAGTTTTCCTTGATGTTAAGTGTCTGCTTCTTTGGTATTTCCATATGTGACATTTTGGCTACTTTGGCACAATCAGTTTGGATATCGGTTATTATTTCCTTGCCTTCGAGCTGGCCGTTAATCTGATGTTTAAAGCCACAGATTCTTGAATTAACTTTTACACTGCTTGCCATATTTTAGCTCCTGCACTTCATTTTAGTTATTTGAAATTAAAACCACTATTCTAGATTGATTAATGTAGTTTTAAAAGTTTTTGTTAAAATAAAAAAATGGCTGTTTTTCAGCAGTTCTGGTTGCCTGCACCTGAAAAAGTAAAATGTGCCTTTTGACACATCGTGAATGCACTTATTCTTCGTCGCCTGAACAACTGCAGCAGATATTTCCTTTAAGGATGTCCTGCCAGTCGCCAAGCACATCATGGGTCCAGCAGTCATCAGCACCTGCAGCTTCTCTCATTGTCAGGGCAAGTATGTATGAAAGCTCTTTTACTGTAGCTCCGGCATCAAGTGCACCTTTGAAGTGTTTTAGCACACAGGGTTTTGATCTTGCCTTGATAGAAAGGGCAAAGCAAAGGAACTGGTATGTTTTCTCATCAACTGGCCTTTTTTCAGCATACATTTTGTCAATTTCATCGAGCTTTTCGGTAAACTCCGGGAAGAATTCTTCTAACATCCTCATGGTATTTGTCTCCACTTTATTTGTTAAATCACAGTTAACAGTGTTAATCTCACATATGAAAGGTGCTTTCATAACCGCTTACTTCAAATTATGTTGAAATAGCTATATAAATCTAATTCCCGGTATTCTATAGTAAAAACTTCAAACCTGTATCTTGAAGTATTTTCCAAATATCCGAGGGCTTTTTTCCATAACTGCAATATAGGCTCCCAGAAGGATAAAAAGACATCCTGCAATTGTGTCAGACAGTAAAGGGGTGTGTAGTATTGTAAAATCAAAAAAGATGCCGCTTACCGGTTCCAGCAAGGCAAGTATACTGCCTTTTTGTGCTTCAATCTGGGATATCCCGCTTACATAAAGTAATGCTGCCATGGCAGTATTGATCACTCCGAATATTATAAGCAGAGTCAGGTTATCCATTAATACCGGTGTTGCGACGTTGCCTACAAAAGGGAACATCAGAATAACTCCTATAAGGGTGTACCAGAATAACTGGGCAACACTGGAGTAATCATCCTTTATGTAGCGAATTGTCACAATTTCAGTGCCAAATGAAAATCCTGAAAGGATACCGGCAGCAATTCCCAGCACGTATCCACTACCTGAAGCAAATCCTGAGCTCAGCATACCAATGTCAACAATAAATAAAAGTCCTGTTAATGAAAGTACAAGTGCAATTATTCCTTTTCGGGTTATTTTTTCTTTCAGTATAATTGGCGATAGCAGAGTTACATACATCGGTGCTGTGTAAAGCATCAATATCGCAACTGAAAAACTGGTGTATTGAATGCATGTAAAATAAGAGAATATTGTAGTGGTGTTTATAAATCCGAGGAGAAACAGGTACTTTTTCTTTCTACGTGGAACTATCTGGGATAACTTACCCGTAAATACGATAAAAACAAGCAGTGCAACCAGTCCAAAAAGCTGCTTATAAAAGATCATTGGTCCCGTTGGTACTTCTTTCAGATAGTCAACGAAAACCCCGAGGAGTCCAAAAAGAATGGAACCTGAAATAAGTTCAACATATGCTTTTCTTGGTCCCGGATTCATTATCTGGGAAATGCCAAAGTAGGCTATAAAGAATTTGGTACGAATATACAAAGTTATAAGTATTAAAATATCACATTGTTAACGGGGTTAACATATGGCAACTTTTGTTCACATAGAAATACCAACAGACGATTTTGAAAGATCAAAGAAATTCTATTCGGAGCTTTTTGGATGGACATTTGAAAAACCATTTCCTGACATGGATTATTACATATTTGCAACCAAGGATCTGGAAGGAAATGAAGGTATTGCAGGAGGTATGGGCAACAGGGAAGAGCCCGGCCAGGGTGTTACAAACTTCATAGAAGTTCCATCAATGAATGAGTACATAAAGAAAATAAAGGCTGCAGGCGGCAAAGCTTCCGAGCCCACGCCAGTTCCCGGAATGGGTTATCTTTCAATGTGCGAGGATACCGAAGGGAATGGTTTTGGAATCTGGGAAGAAGATCCTGAAGCAAAGTAAGTATTCCTGATAGCCTGTATTGAATTCCGATTTTTTCTATTTTTGTTGTAGAAACCTTGCACATTTCCAAATAAGTTCTAACTACTTTTAATTTTATATTATATCCACGATGCTAACTATGTTCGTTTTAATCTGGTATGGATCGGGAAAATCACAGGCATAATGTTTTCAGGATAACGTTATCATGTGTTGTTTATACTTTTCATAAATATATGTATAGTTGAGGTGTCAGCACACGATGCTGTTTTTTTGGAATAAGAGATCATTTTAAAAATAATTAATTTTGTTTTTTAAACGTTACATTTACATATCAGATTTACAATTAAAGTAGCCAACAACAAATTGTATATACAATATTTATTTATCTGCAGAAATTGTTTGCATGTACTTTGCACACATGCACAATATGATGAATAATTTTAAAAAAAGGAGGCACTATGCTGGATATTGATCCATCAGGGATTCTGGTCAGGTACAATGTTAAACTTGAAAACGAGCTAACTCCCGATGAAATAGCAAGAGAGTTCTTCCCTTCAGACATACTTCTTCGTAATATCGTCGAAGCAGTTTTTGAAGGTGATGAGGATGAAGTAATAATCGCTCTTAAAGAAGCAGTTAGTGCCGGGAAAGATCCTATCTCCCTTATAGATGATGCACTCATGGCCGGAATGAACATAGTTTCACAATTATATGATGATGGTGCACTTTTCCTTCCGGATGTCATAATTGCATCCCATGCTATGATTGATGGAATTGAGTACTGTAAACAGATATCAGGAAAAACTCATGAATTTAAGGGTACGGTTGTATCCTATGTTGTGGAAGGAGACATCCATGACATCGGTAAAAAGATATTAACAGTCCTTCTGAAATCCAACGGGTATGAGGTAATTGATCTTGGAAGCGATGTGCCCACTGATGAAGTTATCCAGGCTGTCCTCAAGTACAGGCCTATGATGCTGACAGGAACATCACTTATGACAACCACCATGTACTCTTTCATGGAAGTTAATAAACGCCTGCTAGCAAATGGCATAAAGATTCCTTTTGTATGTGGAGGCGGAGCTGTCACCCAGGATTTCGTTATGAATTATGAACTGGGTATTTACTGTGAAGATGCTGCTGTTGTACCCAAAATAGCAGACATGATAGTAAAGGACAAAAGCATCGATGAATTAAGAGAACAATTCCATTTACACTAAATCTTTAGCGTTAATACAGATAAGAAGGTGGCTCACATCCAAACACATATCCCTCTTGTGTAGATTGGATTGAAGGAAGTAAGATATTCGAATGAGAGCCAATTAATGCTTTCATCTCCATATATTTAATATCTCCTTTTTTACCATAAATAAAAAAGGTTCAGGAATAGCCAATTTTCTGTATTGCTAAAGGCTGTTTGTTTAAACAAAAGATTTGTAAGTATATAGCTGTCAACTATAATGTCGTGAGAGAACAACTAACCTCTAAGGGGGTTCTATTATCAATAATGAAAAAATAAATGAAAACATGCATTCTTCCCAGATGAGGAGCAAGGAATGCCTGAAATCAGATAATGTTCTCTCATTTCTGTGGAAAGGTAACGACAAAAAAAATGTACTATCAGTTTCTGAAACTGTAAATCTTTTAGGTTATACCTCTGATGATTTTACTTCAGGAAAAGTGGGATTTTCAGATATAGTCCATACTCAGGATATTGAAAATGTTTCACAAAAGTTTGGTGAATTCACAGGGAATAACCAAAGTCATGTTTTTGTTTCTGATTACAGGTTAAAGTCTGCAGACGGCAAGGTCTGTGAGGTTACTGAAAAAACAGTTAAATTTTCCGCAAATGGGGAAAACCTTTACCATGGAATTATATCCCTCAGAGACGGTTTTAATTTTAATTCAGGGGATGCAAAAAACTATTGTCAGAGTATAGTTGACAGTATACAAAACCCCCTTTTAATTCTTGACAGTGAGTTTCACGTTTTTTCTGCTAACAGGTATTTCTATGAACTTTTCAAATTAAGACCTGAAAATACCGAAGGAAAACATTTTCTAAGTTTCAATAATGAAAACCGGGACAAGTTAAGCTCATTCTTTGAAAAAGCCTTAAAAGAAGAGTATTTTTTTGATTATATCGAAGTAGGCTGCAACATAGATAGTCTTGGTGCAAGGACAATGAGAGTCAATGCCCGGCCTCTTGATATTGAAATAGATAACAACAAACTAATCCTTCTTTCAATTGAAGATATAAGTGCCCAAAAATTAGCCGAGGACGAGCTTAGGGCTTCCGAAGAGAAGTATTCCACACTTGTTGAAAAAGGCAGTGATGGTATCCTTATTATCCAGGACGGCAAAGTCAGGTTCAGTAACAGTAAATTCTCCCAGATGGTAGGTTCTGGCAGGGAGGAACTTTCAGGAACAGAAATGTTCCACAGGGTTCCTTTTGAGTACTACCGTATGATTTCTAAAAGACTTAAAAAGGTATTGAAAGACAGGCGTGGTGTCAAAAGACACGATGAGATCGAATTTCTAAAATCAGATGGAAGTACCTTCCCTGCTGAAACAAGTCTTTCTTACATCCAATATGAAAACAGGCCTTCAGTGATGATGACTGTCAGGGACATCTCTGAAAGAAAGCAGGCTGAAGCTGAACTTAAGGCTTCGGAAGAAAAGTATTCAACCCTTGTTGAAAAGGGTAATGATGGTATTGTAATTCTTAACAATGGTAAGTTTAAGTTCATTAATTCCAAATTTTCAGAACTGACCGGTTTTTCCAGAGAGGAACTGGTTGGAAAATTTTTCATCGATCATGTTCCTCTTGAATACCAGCGCATGGTTGGAAAACGAATAAGTAAAGTCCTGAAAAGCAGGCAGAGTATCCGCCGAAATGATGAAATTGAGTTTCTTCAAAAAAATGGTGAGCTCTTTCCGGCTGAAATGAGTTTGTCCTTTATTGTTCATGAGGAAGAACCCTGTGTAATGATGGCTGTCAGGGATATTTCTGAAAGAAAAAAAGCCGAAACTGAACTGAAAACCTCTGAGAAAAAGTATTCAACCCTTGTTGAGGAAGGAAACGATGGCATAATTGTTGTACAGAATGATGTCCTTGTTTTTGCGAACCAGATGTTCTGTAAAATAACAGGTTTTTCAAAAACAGAAGTCATCAGGCGCCCATTTGAAGATTTCCTTTCCCTTGAATACAAACGTCTTGTTATTAGCAAGTTCCGGAAGAGTCTTGAAAAGAAACGTAAAGCTTCTTTTAAATATGAGATTGAGCTGGTTTCAAAAGATGGAACGAATACGCCTGCTGAAATAAACTCATCTATAATTGATCATGAAGGCAGGCCTGCCATAATGGCTATTATCAGGGATATTACTGACCAGAAGGAAAAAGAAAAAGAACTGCTTGAACTTATTGAGGTACAGAAAGTTCTTGAAACAGTAATCAAGAGCAGTCCTGCAGTTGTATTTTTCTGGAAACCTGATGAAGACTGGAGAGTTGAATTTGTTTCTGAGAACATATCCCAGTTTGGATATGAAGCAGATGATCTCATGTCAGGCAAGGTTCTGTATGGAGATATAGTACATCCGTCTGACATGGAAAGGCTCACTATGGAATATGACATTTTTTCAGGTGAGGAAAATCTCTCCTTTGAATACCGTATTCTCACAAAGACCGGCGAGGTCAGGTGGGTGGATGAAAGGTCAGTTATCAAAAGGGATCCTGAGGGCAATCTTCAGTACATACAGGGTATTATTGTAGACATAACCGAGCGCAAGAATGTAAAAAGCTTTATGCAGATTGGCTCGGACATGGGTATGCTTTTCAGTCCACTCGGTGATGTGGGTGACATGTTTTCCCAGCTTGTGGAATTCACAACCCAGATGGATGACCTTGACTGTGGGGCACTGTATCTAGTGGATGGGATTACAGGGGACATGAATATAGTAGCCCATTCAGGGCTCTCATCAGATTTCAAAAGCTGCCAGGCACTACAATGGGAACTCTATTCATGCCAGACTCCTGAAAACGGAATATCCTCTTTATACCCGGTATTATGAACTCACGGCTATGATTCCAGGGGAAAAACTAAGTTTTGAAGGACTTGAAGCAACAGCCCTTATCCCTGTAAGATATGGCCTTGAGCTTGTAGCCATATTGATGCTTTCATCTCATAGTGCCTATGCTGTACCGTTTGAAGTGAGGGATTCACTTGAGACAATAGCTTCCCAGATGGGACCGGTAATTGGCCGCATGCGCGAGCAGGCCGATGTCCAGAAAAATATCAGAAATTTGAAAGTTATTTTTGAGTCTATGGAAGATATGATTTTTATGCTGGACAATGATGGTTGCATACTTTATGCAAATCCATATTCCTGCAGAAGGCTTGGATACCTGGAAAGTGACCTCATTGGAAAGAACCTGAGCAATATTTACCCACAGAAAATGCTGCTTGAGGCAGCGGCTGAAATAAAAATGATACTTGAAGGTAAGGCAAATGTCTGCAGCCTGCCTTTTGAGTCAGCTTCCCGTGAATTAATTCCTGTTGAGATGCGCTGTTCAATGGGGCAACTGGACGATGATCCAATAACGATATGCGTGAGCAGGGAAAAGCTATAATATATCTCTTTTGGTTGAAGCATGTCTTTTTCGCTATTTTCTTTTAATCAGAGTTACTAAATTAATATCTTATATTTTATATTTAGTCTATTTTTTGATTTTATTGATCTTATATCCATGGATCCTGTTTTCATAAAATACTCTCTGAAATTCATAATAATTAGTCCTAAACTTCCAGATAAAGATATATTTAAGAGTTTCTATCTGTTTTCAAGTCACTTTTGAAAAGTAAAAAGTTTTAAACAATTTTCAGCATCAATAGAACCTGCAAATCAATCACATGTTTTTGCAAAGGAGAAAATGTATAGTAGAGTGTATATTATTTTATATATTGCTAATTTCAGCAAAACTTGAATTCATACTACAAAAACATTTTGCTCTTATTTGTAGCTGCTGAATATCATAAATCCATAAAAAACAAATAAACAAAATCAATAGCCATAATTTTTTATTTTTATTTTATTCTTCGAATTAATACATGACCACATGTTTTTTATAATAGTATTATTGCAAGACAACATTTATATAACATAAAAAAAGTGCATGATTTGAGGTTCGGAAGAACCTTTTTGTGTAGATTGGATTGAGCTTGACCCAAGCTCAATAAACTAGACTATCCAAATTGAAGGAGGTATAGAATGTTAATAGTAGACAAAGAAGGTATCCTTATCAGATACAACGTTAAAATGGAAAAATCAATGACCCCTGAAGAGGCGGCAGCAGAACTCTATCCAAAAGAGGAGTTATACAAGCCAATCGCAGAAGCGATCTTTGAGGGTGAAGAAGATGATGTAATCGAAGGTCTTGAGGCAGCAATCGCAGCAGGCAAGGACCCAATCGCACTCATCGACGACGCACTTATGGTAGGAATGAAGGTAGTAACAGACCTTTACGACCAGGGTGTAATTTTCCTTCCAAACGTAATGATGTCCGCAGATGCAATGCTCGAAGGTATCGAGTTCTGTAAGAGCCAGTCCACAGAGACCCCAGTCCAGAAGGGTAAGGTCGTCTGTATGGTCGCAGAAGGTGACGTACACGACATCGGAAAGTCAATCGTAGCAGCACTCCTCAGAGCAAACGGCTATGAAGTTATCGACCTCGGAAGAGACGTACCATCCGCAGAAGCACTCGCAGCTGTCAAGGAACACGAGCCAATCATGATGACCGGAACTGCACTCATGACAACAACCATGTACGCATTCAAGGAAGTCAACGACCTTCTCGTCGAGAGCGGAATCACAATGCCATTCGCATGTGGTGGCGGAGCAGTAAACCAGGACTTCGTATCAACCTACTCACTTGGTGTATACGGAGAAGAAGCAGCAGACGCACCAAAGATGGCTGACGCTATCCTTGCAGGCGCAGACATAGCAGCACTGAGAGAGAAATTCCACCAGCACTAAGGTGATCAAAAATGGCAATTAACAGATTTACATCAATGGCATACTCCGAAGCAGATGAAATGGTCTTCGGTAACGCAAAGAAACCTGTAAAAGCAGGTCTTGACCTCGAGATCGGAGCAGGATACACAACTGCAGAAGTAAACTACGCACCAAGGCCAGAAGCCGGTGAGTCCATGGAGAAGCTCGTAAACGAGTACCAGAGGATCACAAAAGATATCATGGCAAGAGCTGTACAGGTCGGTTTCCCATCCGTAGTACTTGAGACAGAGCACGTTCAGCAGATGACCAACAACCCATCATGGGGAGCAGCTGTCGCACACGCACAGAAGACCATCATGGAAGAGTACCATGAAGAATACGGAATCAAATGTGCACTGAGACACACCCCTGGTGACATCAGAGAACACAAAGAGTTCATGGAGCTCAGAGGCGACAAGATGACAGTAGTCATGGAGTCCTTCGACCAGATCGCAGAAAGCGGCGCAGACCTTCTCTCCATCGAGTCAATGGGTGGAAAGGAAATCTTCGACTACGCAGTACTCAGGAACGACGTTCCAGGTATGCTCTACGCAATCGGCTGCCTCGGTACCATGGATATGGAATACCTCTGGCAGGAGATCGCAAAGGTAGCACAGCAGAAGGGCGTAACCGCTGCTGGTGACACAGACTGTGCACAGGCAAACACTGCAATGTTTATTGCAGGTGGTCTCCTCGACAAGAACCTTGCACACACCCTTGCAATCCTCGCAAGAGCAATCTCCGCTCCAAGATCACTCGCAGCATACGAGGCTGGCGCAGTAGGTCCAGGAAAGGACTGTGGATACGAGAACATCATCGTAAAGGCAATCTCCGGTATGCCAATGTCCTTTGAAGGTAAGACATCAACCTGTGCACACTCCGATGTAATGGGTAACCTTATCATGCAGTGCTGTGACCTCTGGTCAAACGAGTCTGTTGAATACCATGCAGAATTCGGTGGTACCTCAGTACAGTGCTGGTCAGAGTCCCTCAACTACGACTGTGCTCTTATGAACACAGCTCTTAAGTCCGGAAACGAGAAGATCCTCAGAGACCTCCTCATGGCTTCCGACAGGTTCAGAGACCCACAGTCATACGTACTTGCATACGACAACGCATACACCGTCGGTGAAGCAATCGTAAAGGACTCAGATGATATCTTCCTCCGTGCAAAGAATGCTGCAGTAGCATGCTGTGACATACTTAACAACGCAGAGGGTCTTGAGATGACAAAGTTCGAGCTCGGTGCACTCGAAAAGGCAACCGCAGAACTCGGCGCAATCACCTCAGAGTCCGAGACATTCATGAGCGAATGCATGGAGAAGTTCTCAAAGGAAGTTCCAGTATTCAAGCCAGAGAACTACGCTCTCTAAATGTAGTACTAAGAAGTTTTTCTTCGGAAAAACTTCTTTCTTTCATATTTCAAAAACGAAATCAAATCACGATTATCACTACAAATTAACTCCACAATAAAAATCATAGGCTTTACAGTAAAAAACGGGGTCACAACGCCATCAATTCTACCTCCAACTCCACAACCTTCATTTTTATGGCCTGTACCTGTCACTTCCCCTGTAAAGCCTTTGATACATTCTGATTATTTGTTTTTCCCTCCAGAGGGTGTTCAATGCACATGGATGCCCTCTGATATTCTTAATCTGCGATCCTCATATTCTTTTTAGTTGATTCCTTAACTATAATTAAGGAGTACTTCATTTTCACAGTGAGAAATGTCCGCACTTGAAAGTCTTTAAATTATATTCTAATTTTCATAAAGTAATGAATAAATTATCACGAGTATTTATTTGAGGTGGAAAAGATGTGGAAAAGAATATCTTATTTACAGAAAAATCTTGTATATAGCATACCTTTGTTCATGGTATTAGGGATAATATTTGGTTATTATTATAATCCTTCTTTCCTGAAGGTTTTTATCATTCCTCTTACTTTTCTGATGGTTTACCCAATGATGGTCAACCTCCAGATTAAGAAAGTGTTTTCTGGAGGGGATACAAAGGTACAGGTTGCAACGCAGCTGATAAACTTTGCAGTAATCCCGTTTTTAGCTTTTGGACTGGGAAGGATATTTTTTGCAGACAATCCACTGGTTGCCCTTGGACTACTTCTTGCATCCCTGCTTCCTACAAGCGGAATGACAATTTCATGGACCGGGTTTGCAAAAGGAAACCTAAATGCAGCTGTCAAAATGACTGTAATCGGTCTTGTTGCAGGATCACTTGCAACTCCATTGTATGCCAAATGGCTGATGGGAGCTGTTGTTGAGATTCCCTTGCTAGATGTTTTCAAACAAATAGCCCTGATAGTATTTCTGCCTATGATTGCAGGTTATGCTACCCAGCGATATATTATATGGAAATACGGTGAAGCAAAATATCACAAGGATATCAAAAAGAAGTTTCCCATGCTTTCAACTCTGGGTGTTCTTGGAATTGTTTTTGTTGCCATGTCACTCAAATCAAAAACAATTATAACGGAACCTTCCATGCTGGTTGAACTGCTTATACCTCTTGCTATCTTCTATGCCCTGAACTTCATACTAAGCACACTGGTTGCAAAACTTATCTTCAGCCGTGAAGATGGTATTGCTCTTGTCTATAGCACTGTTATGCGAAATCTTTCAATTGCACTTGCACTTGCCATGGCTGTATTTGGAGAACAGGGTTCTGATATTGCCATGATCATCGCACTGGCATACATCATTCAGGTACAGTCTGCAGCATGGTATGTCAGGTTCACTGATGTCATATTCGGAAAGACCATAGACAGAGCAAAAGACGTTATGGAAGAAGGCATCTTTGCACTTTATGATGAAGCAACCCTTCATGATGCCATAAAACTTCTGGATGAGGAACATATTCACTCGCTTGCTGTCCTGAACAGGAATGAGGAACCTTTTGGTATGATCAGCTCGGAAATGATAATAAATCTCCTTGCTGATGGTGCATCATTAAGTGAACAACTAAAGGCAGTCAAATTACTTCCAATCCTGAAAATAGAAGAACGACTTCCATTAAAAGAAGTTATTTCCATGATGAAAAGACAGCATGAATATAAGGCATTGATAATTGACAATAAAGGAAATTACACAGGTGTGATTACAGAATCAGACATAATGGACAAAATGATATAATCACGATTTTTTTAATTCAGGTGTTTTCCAATCTGAAAAATAACAGCAGGTTAAACCTGCTGCCATCCCATTTCTTCAAGATTATCTGCATACTTGTGCTTTACTTTGATTGTATACTGGCACATACCGTTTTCAAGCTTTTCACTGCTGAACTCCGATATCTCTATTTCATATAAGGTACTGAAATACGTGATAACAAGTTCTTCCTCAGTTGGCTCTTTTATGAAACTGACATCTCCCTGGGTATACCAGAGCTGCCAGGGTGCCTGGTCACATTCCATTTCTCGGATTGCATCTCACCAATTTCATCCTGCATAATCTGGTTAACTTCATCCCATTTTGCATCAATTAATGCTGAGATTACTTCCCCGTTATTAAGGGTCACCACGATTGTATGGTTGGTAATCACTTCTGTAACCATATCATCTGTTCTGTCACCATAGCCTCCATGGCTGCTTGTGAACGTGTAGGTGAGAGTCTGTTCCTGCAGGATATACTCATGCACCTGATAGTCCTGGAATTCAAGTTCAGAACCATCAAAGTTATAAGTAGGTGCATTTACTATCCATTCCTCTGCAATACTTTTTGCCTCATCTTCAGGCATAGTCATGGCATAAATTCTCAGCTCCATGAGCTTATCATCTATTTCAACAAGACCCGGAGGCATGTAATCATGTGAATATGGACTGACTTTTACTGTTTTTGTTTCTCCGTCCTGAATGACTGATATTTCAATTGTTCCTGTATCAGCAACAATTGGCTGTCCTTCCTGCGGTTGATAAAGCGGAATCATCCGCATAAACTCATTATTTTCAAACAGCTCTATCAATTCAGTTCTCATATCTTCATCTACACTTCGCACATATCTGGATGTCAATTCCCCTTCATAATTATAATAACTCAGGTTTGCAGCTGTGGAATTAACTACAAGTTTCTGTTCTGCCATTTCCGCTAAAGTAAAGGCCCCATATGAGTAATACGTAATAATCGCATCATCGGAAATATCCGTTTTACTGTCCTGGTCTCCTGTACATCCTGCAGACAAAATTGCAACTGAAAGAAGTAAAATTACTAATACATTTTTCATATTTTCTCCCCGTAATTTTGGTTTTTATTTGATTCCTCTCTTTGGTGGACAAAGTCCTATACCCTACTATTACCGGGAATTATTAAAGAGTTGCTTAAGCTTCAAACAGGTTTGTAGCAATAAAATGAATTTCTATTATTTTTTACAGGTATTAAAAACTCTTTTTCAATTCTTAGGTGAGAAAAGTTTTAATTTACTGGAATCCTGAAAAAATAAGCAAAAAAGTTTTCAGACAAGAATTGATATATTCCCATCTTCTATTTTTGTTTCAAAAACATCGACTTTCGGGTCATCCATGTCAATGTACTCACCGGTGTCTTCACATTCTCTCGGTCCTTATGTCAAATCTGATTATGACATGTACATTTAAGTGTGTACTCTTCCAGGCTCCCGTTCTTGAGAGGACACCCTTCATGAGGACACTCGTTCAGAATAGCGTAAACTTCATCTCCCTTTTTAATCAATGCAATTTGCTTGTATTCTGCTTTGACTACTTTTATTTTACCTTCTTTCAGATCTTCTTCCTTGAGAGCAAATTCCCAGTTTGTCATATTTTAACCCCGCATATGTATTGCAAACATTATTGGATGCTGGCAGAAATAGCAATCTATTGTCATAACCAACTCCTAGTAAGAGCACTGTCTTCTACTTATATAACAATTGGCATGCAATACCGACAGGCTTAACTTCGTTGCTGCTATTACAAGAGCACTGCTCTTTTTTGTTTTGTTTTGCCAAAGCAATCTGGAACATTAGTCCAAAAATAACTATCCGGGAATTTATTCTGATGATTATTTTCATCGTATAATTCTCATTCATATATTCACAGGAAATTTAACATGGAATCATCAACTTTTAAAGACCTTCAATTATCACGTAATATTGAAAAAGCAATTTCAGAACTGGGTTTTGAGGAACCCACCCCTATCCAGTCAAAGGCAATTCCTTTTATTCTTGAAGGCAGGGATGTTATCGGCCAGGCGCAGACCGGTACAGGAAAGACTGCAGCTTTTGGGATACCTGCTCTTGAAATGGTAAGTTCAAGAAGCAAGAAAACACAGGTTCTCGTACTATGTCCAACAAGAGAACTGGCAAACCAGGTTGCAGATGAACTGGGTAAACTCGGAAAGTACGCCGGTACAAAAATATTGCCTGTTTATGGTGGACAGAACATTGAAAGGCAGATAAAGGCCCTCAAGAGAGGTGTTCAGATCGTAATAGGTACTCCTGGAAGGGTACTTGACCACATAGAGCGTGGAACACTTAATCTTAGCAATGTACAGATGTTTGTACTTGATGAAGCCGATGAAATGCTGGACATGGGATTCAGGGAAGATATAGAAAGTATATTTGGAAGCATTCCCGAGGGCAGGCAGACAATTCTTTTCTCAGCTACAATGCCAAAACCAATCATGAAGCTGACAAAGAAGTACCAGCAGAATCCGGAACTGGTCAAGACCATCCATAAAGTAGTTACAGTTCCTAATATGGAACAGGCCTATTTTGAAGTAAAGCACCATATGAAACCTGATATCCTCTGCAGGATGATTGATATTCATGATGTAAAATCCGGTCTTGTTTTCTGCAATACCAAAAAGATGGTTGATGAGCTTGTTATGACCCTTCAGAACAGGGGTTATCTGGCAGATGGTCTTCATGGGGATATGAAGCAGAACCAGAGGGAAAAGGTAATGGGGCGCTTCAGGAAAGGTGAGATTGAGATTCTTGTGGCAACCGATGTGGCAGCCCGTGGAATTGATGTGGAGAATATTGAGGTTGTGTTCAATTACGATATGCCTCAGGATGAGGAATCATATGTCCACAGGATAGGAAGGACCGGACGTGCAGGAAGGCAGGGTATTGCGT
>JAWKHE010000010.1:0-120445 GCA_041395005.1 Methanolobus sp.
TTGAATCTGTAAAAAATAATGCTGCCGATGCAGAAATAATAGAAGTTGAAGAATAATATCTTCAAAATCCCTTTAAAAAATGGTTTTATGGTGGGAAATAACCACCATATAATCAAACCTTTATTCTATTATTCGTCGATGGTATCGTGCATGCGGGGTTTGATCTCGTTGTTTTTGTGCCCCTCATCAAGATTGCCGTTTTCTTCATCTTCCTTACGGTTCATATCCTTGCTGACCATCTGGTTAAACATGAAGTACTTCTTCACGTATGCCATGATCTCTTCATCGGATATGCAGGAAACCCTCTTCTCATCATTGTAGAGCTTCTGGATCTCAGCCTGGATAGCCCTGAGACGCTTATCGTTCTTGTCTATCTCAATATTGACTTCCATAAGCTCATTCAGTGTTTCCTGGACTTTGTATCTCAGTACTTCAATACCGGATGAATCGCCAATGAGGAATATCCTCTTACCACCGACTATCTCAGGTGGGTATGGCTCGTAAGTGAACGGATTCTTGATGACACCTGCGGAGTGGATTCCTGACTCGTGGGCAAATACGTTGTTGCCTACAACAGACTTGTTCCTTGGTATGCGTATGCCGATCTCTTTCTCCATGAATTTTGAGAACTCTACAATAGCATCAAGGTTGTACTTGTCAAAGCCTTCGATTCTTCTTGCAAGGAAGAGAAGTAGTTTTTCCATTTCGGCATTACCTGCCCTTTCTCCAATTCCAAGGAAGGTAACATTAGACCAGTTTGCACCGTGCCAGTAACCTGCAATAGAGTTAGCAACTGCAAAACCGAAGTCATCGTGACAGTGAGTCTCGATGTTCTTCACATTGAGCTCATCCTTCAGGTACTTTGTTATCATTGGTATACCGAATGGTTCGTCAACACCTTCAAACGGTATGCCAAATCCAATGGTATCGCAGACACGTATTGTACAATCCGGGTCAATATCCATTATCTTCTTAATAAGAGGGAATGTGAAACCATAGTTGTCTGCACGGGTCATATCCTCGATATGGGCCCTTGTACGAAGACCGTGGTCAACTGCATACTGGAGCGCGTTGAGGTATTTCTCCTCAGCTGTTTCACGTGTAAGTCCCATCTTGTCTACGATATGAGGGTCTGATACTGACATCAGGACACCTGTTTCCTCGATGCCGTCAATATTCAGGACCATGTCGATATCAGCCGGGTTTGCACGTGCCCAACCCGTGACCTCAGGGAATTCATATCCCTGGTCCATCATGAGCTTAATAGCTTTTCTGTCCCTGTCGTTATAGACAAAGGTCTCAAGTTTCTCAATCCCTATCCGGTGCAGGTAGTTATATATCTGAAACTTCTGCTGACTCTTCATGACAATACCAGGCATCTGTGCCCCATCCCTGATAGTGCTGTCACTAATAGATACTTCCTGCCCCAGAGGCAATTTTATTTTTGGAAGGTCGTCATAATCCTTGTATACTTTCATTCCATACCTCCTTTTGTATAATTCTGCAAATCCCGGAATGCATCACCTGTTTTGAGAATAAGTCTGATTCAGCTGCATGAGTGGGATGCAATTTCACTCCGGGTGATTATCTGTATTGAAAGGTAGACTCCTATTATGGTGGAACTTCTACTTAAATTATCGTTTCTATGGCTGCAGGAGGACTACTGCTTCCTACAAAGATTAAACTAAACCTTTAAATCTTTATATTTTAAAAGATTACATGATTCATATGTGGAGCACATTACTAAGGAAGTTTGAAAAATACCCGGCCCAGCAAAAGGTCCTTAAGATCCTTTTTGAAAGGGGTTTTCAGGTCAATGATGAGGGCAAAGTTACCTCCGGAGCAATCGAAATAGCCCACACGCAGCTTGCAAGGGAAGCAGGTGTTGACAGGCGTGGTGGATTCCACTACCGAGTAATTCTTTCCAGATGAGCAGCTGAGAAAATCTTCCAGAATGTAAAGTCAATACCATTTCTCCGTGATGTGGCCCCCTTAATGGGGCAGGGAGTAATAATTATTACTCCTGATGATGCATCTCACAAGGGTATAATTTCCGATGTTTCCACAGTAATTGCCAGTCACAACATCAGTATCAGGCAGGCGGTATCGACGATCCGTTTCTTTGTAAATGAACCAAAACTTACAATTATCACTGATACCAAAGTACCCGGGAGCATAGTTGAGGATTTACTGAAACTGGATTCCGTAAAAGGCGTCAGTATCTATTAACTCATTTTTAAAGTACAGCCTTTGCAAAAGCCCTGCATACTTTAAGCATTTGAAGGGATCTTGAAGGGTGAAGCATTTTCTTTATGAGTATTGATGGGTGGTCCATGTCACCGTAGCGGTGTAATGGTATCAAGTATTGTGGGATTGTTCATTGATCCTATAAGTTCATCCAGTTCCCGTCTTCCAGTCCCCTGACAAAGTTGTGTATTCTCATACCCATGGAGAGTTCTTTCCTATTTTTTCCCTCCAGCGCCTGTCGTAATCAATCAGGAATTTTGCAGAACTGTCCTCCTGTGACGCTGGCCGTTGCAGCCACTTCCCCGGCAATCTTGCACAGACTGCACCGGTATATATTCCTCCTGATGTAGGTTTAACCTGTCCTGCCGCATCTCCTGCAACAAGCACCCCATCCGTGTATGTCTTTTCAAGAGGACCAAGGGGAATTCCTCCCATTACAAGATCCAGTTTACCCTTTCCACATCTTTCTGCAATGTGGGGATTATTCTTAATCAGGTTCTCTAGTACCTGGTTTGCATTAAAACCACAATTAGGATTAATAGCCAGCCCCACACGGGAGATTTCCTCGTTTAAAGGTACTGTCCATCCAAAAAAACCTGGCACCTGTGATCCCATGAATAATTCTACAAAATCAGTATCTTCTGAACGGTAAGGCATCTCTGCCTGAATTCCGGGAAAAACAGTTTTGACATTACCCAGGCCAGCCATTCTGGCAATCCTGCTGCGAACACCATCAGCCGCTATAATCACCCTGGTCTCAAGTGTTTCCTGTATGCCGTTCCTGACAACAGTTACTTTTTGCATGTTTGCAGATGTTTCTATGCCTGTGACTCTTGTATTCAGGCTTAGTTTAACATCTTCCTCAAGTGCCATGGCTGCAAGTCGCCTGTCAAACATTTTCCTGGAAACAACATATGCTTTTGTTTTTTTGCCATCTATTGGAAGAGGTTCTCCATTCATTGTGTGTACAAAAGCACCCCTTACGGAATTATATACGAATTCATCAAGCGGGTCAATGTCGCATTCCCTGACGGCACGGGTGCTGAGCAGTCCTGTGCATCCCACAGGGCTTCCTACAAATGCATGCTCTTCAACAAGCAGTGTCCTTGCACCATGCATTGCTGCATATCTTGCTGCTGTTGAACCTACGGGTCCGGCTCCTGCGACGATTACATCATATTCTTTCATTTTTCTGATTCCAGTATGATTTCCAGTATTTGTCCGAAATTACTGATGGTATGATCAGGTCCTTTGATCCCGGTAATTACTTTGTCAGCTTCACTGTTACGATCTCCGTAGGCTGCATAGGCAGTGAGCATTCCAAGCTTCTTTGAGGGTTCAATGTCTCTCCTTAAACTGTCTCCTACAAAAAGTGTTTCACCTGCTGATAATCCCATGCTGTTCAGGGCATAGATAAAAGGTTCATGAGAGGGTTTTTTTGCTCCGGTCATGTCATAGGCTGTAAGTGAATGGAGTAAACTGTCAATGCCTGCTTTTTCAAGCCTGATTCTTGCATTCTGGCTATTTGCATCGGTAAGTATGCCAAGTTCAAGTTCCAGGTTGTTCAGTTCAACAAGAGTTTCCTTCACCCGGGGTACAGTCTGATGTGCTTTACTTTCTCAGTTTCATAAATCATAACACAGGTTTTGTAGTTTCTGGAAATATCATACTGGTCAATTCCGGTATCTTTCATGTAATCCCTGATATTCTCGGGATTCTCAAAACCATAAATACCTCTCCTGAAATACTGGAAAAGATCCTCAGGGTCACCTTTTTCCCAGAAAACAGATTATTTCGGTACAGGCTATCATTTTTGCTTCAACAAAGTCAAAGAGTGTGTTGTCCATGTCAAAGATGATACCCTTTTATAGTCATGTGAGCATCCCGCCTGTTCTGTAAATTCCTTTCAATTATTAATATCGTTTTCCTGTTTTATATTTTAGTTGATAAACTCATACGCACCATTTATATATTTTTAATTGTATACTGTAATTTAATGCTATGAAGGAGGTACAGGCTTTGCCGGAAAATACAAAAGACCATGGTGGAATTGCTGAAATAACTGGCAGTAGTACAAAAAAAGTACTACAGGGACATAAAACAGCGAAGTCCAGATCTGATGAAGATGGTTTCTATTCATCATGTGGACAGGCGTTTATAAGAATAAACTGACTGCCAGGACACAATTCATCTTTTTTTACTGCAGAATGATTCCTGTTTCGTTTATCAAATCCTGCTCCATCTGACTGGAATATCCGTGGGCACTGCCGTTAAATGCATAAATTGCTTTAGGCTCTTCTGCTTTTTCAAAACTAAGCTCTGCCATTTCATAGGGGATTATACTATCGTTCAGTGAATGCATCATGACAAATCTTCGGGGTGAGATTTTCTCCAGGTAAATATCCGGGTCAATTGAGCGATAGAACCTGTACGCTTCAGAATCTACATTTTCACTAAGTTCTATACTGTCACTATCGTAGCCGCATGTGCTTATACCAATGACACCTTTTATTGAAGGGTCTATTGCAGTGGCAATGATGGCAAACCTGCCGCCATTACTCAGTCCAATCATGGAAATGTTTTCCCCGTTTACTTCTGCCTGCTCAGCTAAAACCTTTGCAGCAGCAAGCGCATCATAAACCATCATGTATTCAACAGGTTCTTTGCCTTTCAGGAAAAGTTCCATATCGGTTTTATGATCAATTGCCCCAAGATTTCTCTGATCAATTGTGATGGATGCATACCCGTTCCTGGCAAGTAATTCCGGTATTGCCAATTGTTTTTCCTTTGAAACACCAGCTCCGGGCAGCACTACAACTCCGGGAGCACCATCTGCAGCAGCAGGAATCCTGATCAGAGCTTCGATATCACTACCTCTGCTTTCAAAAGTAACTGTCTTTACAATATATGTACCGTTAATTATTGCAGAGCCGTTTTCAAGAGTGTATTCTATATTTTCAGGAAAAGTGTATGAAAGTATCCCGTCATCTGAAACTGACCATTCAGCCGTTTCGTCAGAATTAGCAGCAATTCCGATGACACCCGCTATCATTAGCAGGATACCTATTGCCAGCGGTAACATTTTTATGCTGGTATTTTGGTTTTCAATGTTTTTCCTTTTTCCTTTATTCATCTTTTTCTGGCTCATTGCATCCCCAATAATAATTTGACGAACCTGCCGGGACTCGAACCCGGGTTCTAAGCTCCGGAGGCTTAAGTGATATCCGCTACACTACAGGTCCAGCTAAAATAAACAATTCAGCATGTTTCTCATTTAACATAAATATGATGTTCAGAAATGTTCAGGTTCGACTTTTGGGCTCAGGGATGTTTTAGCAGAAGTCTTTAAAAAGGCAACTTATTTTCTAGTCATTTTCACATTTCTGCCCATCATCACGCAGCGCTTTGCAGATACCACATATTCTATCAGGAACGCTACCTGCTTTTCCTTCTTTTATATCTTCTGCAAGGGAATGGATAGAATCTTTGATGTCCTCATCTTCTAAAACAATACGGTAGCCTCTTTTTTTCGAAAGGTATTGTGAAATAGCCGAAGGTGCCATCTCAAGTTCTCTGGCAACTTCCTGTTGTGACAAACCACAGTTTACTAGTTCTTCTGCGATTGCTGCTTTGATGGCTGGCAGTACATCCCATACTATTCTCTGGCAGGGCAGTTTCATATCTTTGATCCTTTTTAGCTCTTAATTGAAAATCGAAAATAACTCACAATTGTGAATACGACATTGATCTTAAAAGACTTTTCTCAAAGAAAACTTCTATTTATAATTGTGGATATTACGAATCTTAAGTTTGTTAAAGTGTTGTACGAGTATATTTGTCCTTATTTATTGGAATGACGAAGATAATCTTATCAAAAAAAGACAATTTGTTCATTTTTGTAACATTAACTATTTTAATGATGAGTTATTTATTTAAAAATACATTTATATTATTATGTGGTGTTAAAATGAACCTAAGGCTGGTGGTGAACGCATAACTAGTGACTCTTTTGAAGTGAGGGAATTCGAAGACGCACTTTTATCTTTAAACAGGATTTGTTGCCGAGAACCTGATAATGGATAAATTATCCGGGGACAATAGCTTTGAGCTTATTCGGCAGCTCATCGTTCCTGCCTTGGAAAATATTGGGAAAATGTGGGCTCTTGGGGAAATTGCTTTGTCACAGGAGTATATGGCCAGTAAAATCTGCGAAGAAATAGTGGAATCAATTCTTCCTTCGGACAGTCCTTCAAGAAAGGATCTTCCTTCCATAGGAATTACAACTCTGGGTGATGAGCATATGTTTGGTAAGCGAATAGTTGTTTCATTCCTCAAATCTTGTGGATTTGAAGTTTATGATTATGGAACTACAGGTGCCAGAGAAGTTGCCTTGAAAATAGAAGAGGATAAAATTGATGTCATCCTGGTTTCCACCCTCATGCTTAATTTTGTTTCTGAGGTAAAAAAACTCAGAACTATCCTGGATAGTGTACAATCCGATACGAAAATCATTGTTGGAGGCGCACCTTTCATATTTGATCCAGATCTGTGGAAGGAAGTTGGTGCAGATGCAATGGCTGTTGATGCAACAGAGTCCTTTGAAAAAATATGTGAATTAACAGGGGGAAAATCCAGTGTTAACTAATGAGATGACTTCCATGGAAAGGGTTCTTACAAGCCTGGATCACAGGGAAGCCGACAGGGTTCCTTATTTCCTTTTGCTGACCACACAGGGTTCCAGACAGTTTGGTATTTCCATTGAACAGTATTTTTCAGATCCTAAAAAAGTTGCATCAGCCCAGATAAGCATGCAGAAACGCTATGGTCATGATTGCTATTATTCCTTCTATTATGCTTCCCTTGAAATAGAAGCATGGGGCGGAAGTACCATTTTCTATAAAGATTCATCACCAAATTCCGGAATGCCACCTGTACATGACGTAAATACTATTTCATCCCTGGAAGCTCCTGATGTAAATGCTTCACCTCAGTTACAGAAAGTGCTGAAAACCACATCCATTCTAAAGGAACATGCAGGAGAAGATATTCCAATAGTCGGTGTTGTCATGTCACCCTTTGCCCTGCCTTCCATGCAAATGGGGCTTGAACACTATTTTGATTTAATCTATGAAGATCCCGAAACATTCCGGGAATTAATGAAAATTAACGAGGAATTCTGTGTCCAGTGGGCAAATGTACAACTGGAGGCAGGTGCAACTGTAATTTGTTATTTTGATCCAATTTCCTCTTCAACAATGATTCCTCCTGAACTTTACAGGAAAACCGGTTTTAAAGTTGCAAAAAGTACTCTTCCAGGAATAAAAGGACCCACTGCAACACACATGGCCTCAGGCAAATGTCTTCCTATAATTGATGATATTATAGAAACAGGGACTGCAATAGTCTGTACCAGTGTACTGGAAGACCTGGCAGATGTAAAAAAAGCCTGTGCCGGGAAAATATCTGTGCTGGGAAATCTCAATGGTATAGAAATGAAGAGATGGTCACGACAGGATGCTGAGTCCAGGGTAAAGGAGGCAATAGACAAAGCTGCTTCCGGCGGTGGTTATATTTTGTCAGATAATCATGGGGAAATACCGTTTAGTGTGCCTGCGGATGTGTTGATGGATATTTCAAGCTCTGTGGAAAAATGGGGATACTATTAGGTAGGAAAAATGTTTCGAAATCATCATATTCTGGCACCTGGATGCATCAGGAAAGAAGTAGAACAGGTGACCGCCGGAAGTGAGCTTCTTAAGGGGATAAAGTCATCTTATTTTGATTATTCAGAAGAGTTAGGAGATCCTGGATATCTTTTCAATGTTTCCAGAGGTTTAAGATCAGACTTTGATATTCTTCTGCTGTGTGATGGTTCCTGTCCGGAAATTAATGTCCCGGAGAAGTACTCTCAATCTGTTAACATAAACAAAATTGAGCATATCTATTCTCTTCTCACAGAAAACAGTGTACTGGATAAATACCGGCAGGAAGGTGCATTTTTTGTGGTGCCGGGATGGCTTGATAACTGGAAAAAGCTCATGGAGCTAAGGGGTTATTACGAAGATAACCCTGGCAAATTATTTTCAGAATCATATTCTTATGTTCTGATACTGGACACAGGTATTCATGGTGATTTTTCACAAAAGGCCGAAGATTTTTCAAGAAAAACCGGTATTCCTTACAAAATATTGTATGTGGGAATGGACCATTTCAGAATGGCTTTTGAACATCTGGTGTTGAAATGGAGCTTAAAATCAACAAACAGCAAGCTAAAGCTCTGCAATAAAAAAACAGCAACATATGCCATGTCACTGGATTTCATAAAATCACTGGCAGATATGACAGATGAACCTGCCATTATAGGTTCTGTTTGCAATATTTTCAGTACACTATTTGCTCCTGGTTCCATTATTTACTATTCTGTTAAAAAGGGAAAAATGCAATTTGAATATTGTAAACCCACTAATACTGAAGAGAAGTATATTTCCACACTCCGGAATTCTTATTTAGATCATTTTGTTTTTGAAAATGAAGACGGTTTCGTCATGAAAATCAAATCAGGTGGTTCCCTTCTAGGTATTATAGAGATACGGGATATTGCTTTCCCGGAACATCTGGAAGAGTACCTGAGTATAGCCTACGATATAGCAAAGGCAGCAGGTCTTACTGTTTCCAATGTCAGACGCTATCATGAGCTTTTTACTTCAAAAGAGGAACTGGAAAAACTTGCTGAACTTCTCCGCCATACGAATAGTATTCTCAGGCATGATATTGCCAATGATCTTCAGGTTATACTCATTGCCCTGGATATGCTTGAAGAAAAAAATAATAAATCATATATTTCAATGATAAGGAATGCGGCAAAAAAAAGTGCTTTGCTTATTAATAATGTCAGGGAACTTGATAGTTTTTCCTCAGGGGAGGATGTTCTTGAATTCTTCAATGTAAGACAGGTGCTTGATACAGTAACCGGAAAGCATGATGTGGAATTTTATGTAGAGGGAGATGCTATTGTACTGGGGGACAATGCTCTTTTGTCTGTGTTTGATAACATAGTTAGCAATGCAGTTCTTCACGGGAATGCAAGTAGGATTTATATTAATATAGACACCCTTAATGAAAAATGCAGGATATCAATAGCTGATAATGGAAGGGGAATTCCGAAAGATGTTAAGCCCCGTATTTTTGAAAAAGGCTTTAAGCATGGGACAACAGGTCATACCGGTCTTGGTCTTTTCATCGCAAAAAAAACAATTGAGCGTTATAAGGGCTGCATAAGTGTAGAAGACAATTATCCATGTGGAACTAAATTTATAGTTGAACTTGATTCTGCAATTATGAACAATGTCCATTGAAGTCGATGTACTTCCAAATAAATATATAATAACAATGGGTTGTTTACTATGAATATGTGTGCAACAAATACTAAGTTGGGTTGTAGATATGGAACACAAGAATGAGAAATTTTCTGAAATTTTACTTCTATTCTTTGTTTTGATATCACTATATTATGTCAGCCTGAGTAGCTACCTTCTTTTTCACAGTATTGTTGAAGTGGCAAGTATAATAGTAGTTGTTTCTGTTTTCCTGATTGCATGGAATTCGAGGCACTATCTTAAGAATTCATATCTTTTGTTCCTGGGAATTAGCTTTTTCTTTGTTTCCTGGATTGATTTCTTCCATTTAATCAGCTATAAAGGAATGGGGATATTTCCCGGCGATGATGCAAACCTGCCAACCCAGCTTTGGATAGCTGCAAGGTATTTACAGGCAATATCATTATTAATTGCCCCTCTTTTACTGGGAAAGGAATTTAATCCCAGAAAAGTTGTAGTTGCATATTTTGCAGTTGTAGCATTAATCTTTGGATTAATTTTCAAAGGTTACTTCCCGGATTGTTATATTGAAGGCAGCGGCCTGACACAGTTTAAGATTCTCAGTGAGTATGCTATATCACTTATATTACTTGCTTCACTTATGTTGCTTTACAGGCACAAAAGGGAATTTGATGCCAGAGTATACAGCTTACTTTCAGTTTCCATTGTTTTAACGATTTTTGCAGAGCTGGCCTTTACTTTTTACATAGATGTTTATGGCTTTTCAAACCTTGTAGGTCATTATTTTAAACTGCTTTCCTTCTATCTTATATACAAGGCTATAGTTGTCACAAGTCTTACTAGACCTTACGATTTGCTTTACAGGGAACTGAAGATGCGGGAATATGACCTTATTAAGAAAAAGGAATCACAGGAACATTTACTTGAAACCCTTGGTCTTATAAATCAGGTTCTGAGGCATGATATCCGCAATGATTTGAATATTATATCTCTTTCTATAGCTAACCTCCAGGAAAGGAGGGAAGAAAAAGAGCTTGATATGTCCGAACAGGCCCTAAGGCATAGTCTTAAGCTTATTAACGAAATGAAAGATTTTGAGTCACTTATGTATGTAAGAGAATTGATAGATGTTGATCTTTATATTCTTGCATTGGAGGTGGCACAGGAATTCCCTGTAAAAATAAATTTATCTGGTGAATGCACTGTGAAAGCAGATAGTGGTCTTCATTCTGTAATTGGTAATATTGTTCAGAATGCCATTACACATGGCAAGGCTGATATTATTAATATAGAAATAGAGCCAGAGGATGACCATTGTGAACTCAGGATATCCGATAATGGTGGGGGCATACCTGATAAAATAAAAGGAAGAATTTTTGATGAAGGCTTCAAATATGGTCCTTCCGGTCATACAGGTATTGGATTATACATTGCAAAAAGGATAATTGAAAGGTATGGTGAAATATCTGTCGAAGACAATAATCCTTCAGGTACGACTTTTATTATCAAATTTTATCGCACAAGCGAAAGTTAATGTTTCCGGGGTATAACCAGAAACTAATAAGAAAAGTGAAATTCCCGCGTTTTTTGCGGGAATTAGCGTTTTATTCTTCTTCTGCAGCTCTTCCAATTGCCTTTACAAGTGTAATCATAACTCCCATTCCTTTCTGGAAGTCTTCATCTCCCATTTGTTTCAGCATTCCTCCAAGTCCAACTTTGGGAGGATTGAGAATTGCCTTGTCAAGCTCAGGGTCCTGTACTGCCCTTTCCATAACTTCAATCAGATCAGTGCACATTATGGCATTGGTTAATTTCAGTACAGTTGATGTGAGGTCTGCAATCCCGTGGGCTGTCTGGTCATTTATGTAATCCTGAAGGATTCTTGCTGTTCTGATTAGGTCTAAAACCGCTTCAACGTCACCAGGTCTGATTTCGACTCCTGATATCTGGTTCATGATATTTTCATCGCTCATGTTATTTCCTCCTCAGAACAGTCCTTTTACACTGATGTCCCAGTGTATGTGGTAATACATGCGGTACAGGAACCATCCCATTTTGGTGGTTGAGAAAGCTTCAGGTGGTTTGGCGTATTTCCATGTGGCAATATATCCCCTTCCCGGAGTGGCGGGAGTTTCAAGTTCAGTAACCAGTGGACATCCGGTTTCCCCTTCATAAGGTGTCTTGATACTGTTTCCGTGGATGTCGTTCTTGAGGTTCTGGCTGACTGCAATAGCCTGGTAGTGTGCTCCGATTCCTGTCTTGAGTATGTCTGCAGGTCCAAGATCACCAAGGACATATACATTGTCATGATTGCCTGCAGGACCACGGTATTGTAATGTGGCTTTGTCTGCACCAATCCATCCCTTCTCGTCCGTAAGACCGGAATCGATTAAAACCTGTGGTGCTTGTGTGGTGGAACTGTGATTAATGTGTCATATTTGACTTTATCACCATTCTTTGATGTGAGTTCCTTGTTTGCTGCGTCCACATTGTCTAGGGGGAAATTCCTTACGACTTCAACACCTTTTTCATTAAACTGGGATGTAACGAATTTGTTAAATTCCGGTGGTCCAATTGGTTCCATTGGCCATACAAGTGTTAGTTGCACATCGTCCCTGATCTTTTTGACATTGCGAAGGTAGCTGTCCAGCATGAAGGTGAACTTTACCGGAGCACCGGGGCATGGAACAGGCATTGAGGCTACTGAAACTACAACTTTTCCGCCATCCAAGCTTTTAACAAGGTCTCTGACCTTGAATGCATCTTCCATGGATGTGTAGAATGTATTGAGGTCGTCTGTAAGTCCGGGTACTGCATTAACATCGGCTCTGCATCCCATTGCAATGACAAGATAGTCATATGTGTATTTTTTGTCGCTTTTGACAGTCACTTCCCTGGTCTGGAGGTCAACGGCTGTAACTTCCCCGTCATCTCCGTAAAATGCATTTACCCTGGGGCTAATTAACTTACTCCTGGGTCTTGTAATGTCTTCAGGGGTGTAAAGTTCAAAAGGAATGAAGGTAAATCCACCCTGATTAATATTTGTGTCGCTTTTGTCAAGAATTGTAATTTCTAACTCATCTTTAGCAATTTTCTTTCTAAATTCCTGGCCAGTATATTGGCTACAACTGAGCCGGCGTAACCTGCTCCTAATATCAGTACCTTTTCTTTCATTGTAAAACCCCATATTTTTTATAAGTTACTGGTTTACATATAATTTGCGGTACTGATACTTTTATTCAGTAGTATTTAAGCAAATGGAAGAACCTATCAAAAAAGAGTAATTTCAGCAGTTCTATCTGAAAATCTTTCATAGCCAGCACTGGCTGGCTAAATGAAAGTTAAGAAGTAGAGTAGGTTACAGATGTAATCTGTAACTAAAGGTTATAGTTATTGATGAGCAATAACTATAGTTCTTAGTTCTGGAGTACTATCTCGATGTTGATATCCTTTGGTACCTGGATACGCATGAGCTGCCTGAGTGCGCGCTCATCTGCTGCAATGTCGATGAGTCTCTTGTGTACACGCATTTCCCAGTGATCCCATGTAGCGGTTCCGTCACCACTTGACTTTTACGGACTGGTACTACCATCTTTTAGTTGGCAGTGGAACTGGTCCTGAGATACTTACCCCTGTTCTGTCTGCAATAGCTTTAACCTGATCGCAAACACCATCAAGGTTTACAGGACTGATTCCTGATAATCTTATTCTTGCTTTCTGTGACATGTTACTCTTCTCCTAAAAAAAGGAAAATTTGAGTGTCTTACTGTTTCAGTTTGACACTCATGCACATGCCAGCTGCAATGGTCATTCCCATATCACGGATAGCGAATCTACCGAGCTGTGGGATTTCCTTAACAGGCTCGATTACCATTGGTCTGGTTGGCTTGATGGTTACAATTGCTGCGTCGCCAGCCTTAATGAATGCTGCGTTCTCTTCCTTGACCTGACCTGTCTTTGGATCAAGCTTCTTGTCAATGGACATGAGAGTACATGCGGTCTGGGTGGTGTGGCAGTGGAATACTGGTGTGTATCCTGCTGTGATAGCGGATGGGTGCTGAAGGACAACGATCTGTCCTGTGAACTCGTCTGCTACGGATGGTGGTACGTCGGATGGTCCACATACGTCTCCTCTGCGGACATCGTTCTTTCCGATACCTCTTACGTTCCAGCCGATGTTGTCACCAGGTACTGCTTCAGGAACTTCTTCGTGGTGCATTTCAATTGACTTGACTTCACCAGTTGCTCCGCTTGGCATGAATGTGACATTCTGTCCCTTCTTCATGACACCGGTCTCTACCCTACCTACAGGTACGGTTCCGATACCGGAAATGGTGTATGCATCCTGTACAGGGATACGGAGTGGAAGTGTGTCTGGCTTTTCTGGCAACTTAAGCTCGTTAAGGCAGTCAAGAAGGGATGGACCATTGTACCATGGTGTGTTTGCACTTGACTTTGTGATGTTGTCACCCTCGAATGCGGATGTTGGGACGAATGGGACATCGTCTGCCTTGAATCCTACCATACCGAGAAGCTGGCTTACATCTTTCTTTACCTGGTTGTATCTGTCCTCGCTGTATTCTGCTGCATCCATCTTGTTTACAGCAACAATAAGCTGGTTGATACCAAGGGTTCTTGAAAGGAACACGTGCTCCTTTGTCTGAGCCATTACACCATCAGGTGCTGCTACGACAGAACTGCTGCGTCTGCGGGAAGCACCGGTGATCATGTTCTTTACGAAGTCACGGTGACCTGGACAGTCCACTACTGTAAAGTAGTATTTGTCGGTATCGAATCTCTTGTGGGAGATATCGATGGTTACTCCTCTCTCACGCTCTTCCTTGAGTGAGTCCATAACCCATGCAAAAGCGAAGGATTCTTTTCCTTTCTCTTTAGCTTCTGCTCTGTATTTTTCGATAAGGTGAGCAGGTACTGCTCCTGTCTCGAACATCAATCTTCCGACAAAGGTTGATTTGCCGTGGTCAACGTGACCGATAACTGCTAAGTTCATGTGTGGTTTCTCAGCTGCCATTTTAATTACTCCTTATTTAATGTTAGTTTGAATATGATTTGACCTAATGGTTGTTTCTACGTTTAAACCTTTCTGACGAAATAAGGTTTTTGCAGTAAATTACTGCAAATTCCTTGATTACATACTAAGGAAATCAGATGCCTGTGGAAGCTCCTTCTTAAGTCCCTTCCTTTCTCTGATGCTAGTTACAATTTCTGCAGTCAGGTTTGTTGGGAGTGTGTCAAATCCTGCAAATTCTGTGCTCCACATTGCGCGGCCTTCAGTTGCTGATCTGATGTCTCCTGCAAATCCGAAAAGCTCGGATACTGGTGCCCTTGACTCGATGATGGTCATGTCACCCTCAGATGTCATGTTAATAATGATTCCACGACGTCCCTGGATTTCCTTGGTTGCGCCACCCATATTGTCCTGTGGTACCTGGATGAAAACTTTCTGGTATGGTTCAAGAAGTGTGTCATCTGCCATGAGCATTGCTGCCTGGATACCCTGCCTGGATGCAGGTATTACCTGTGCAGGTCCTCTGTGGACAGCGTCCTCGTGTAACTTTGCGTCAACGAGTCTGACCTTTACACCCATACATGGTTCCTTTGAAAGAGGTCCTCCCTTCATTACTTCGTGGAATCCTTCAAGGATAAGTTCCATGGTTTCACTGAGGTGCTGGATACCCTTTGTCATATCAAGGTACACATTGCTCTCAAAGATATCTACAATACCTTTTGCTTCGTCCTTGTCCATGCCTGCTTCCATGAGCTTTTCTCTGCGCTCAACTTCTGGCATACGCATGGAAATCTCACCGGCCTTGATAAGGTCTCTTACGCCTTCCTCGAGTGGCTGGACTTCAACATAGAACCTGTTGTGTCTGTTTGGTGACTTTCCTTCTACAGGTCCTGCAGCGCCGCGTATTGTTTCACGGTATACTACAATAGGCGGTGTGGTTGTGATCTCTACACCCTTGTCACGCTCAATCCTGTGTGCAATGACTTCAAGGTGGAGTTCTCCATACCGGCCATAAGGTGTTCACCGGTTTCTTCGTCAAGTGTAATCTTAAGTGTTGGGTCTTCCTTTGCAACCTGTCTGAGTACATCAACAAGTTTTGGAAGGTCCTTCATGTGCTTTTGCTTCTACAGCGACGGTAACTACAGGCTCACTTGCGTGAGTAATACTCTCGAAAGGCTCCATGCCTTCAAGGGTTGTTACTGTTGAACCAACAATAGCATCTCTAAGTCCGGTTACAGCTGCAATGTTTCCAGCAGGGATGTTCTCCACTTCAAGTCTCTTTGGACCCATGAAAACACCTACTTGCTGAATTCTGTTCTTTCTTGATGTACCGGATACGAAAGCTTCCATACCACGTGTGAGTGATCCGCTGAACAACCTTCCGGTTGCAACTTCACCTGCATGTGGGTCCATAGTGATATCTGTTACCATGAAAGCAAGTTCTGCGTTAGGATCTGCACTGATCATTGACTTGTAGATCTGGGATTCCTTGTCTCCGTGCCAGATAGCTCCAATCCTTCCTTCCTGTGCCTGAAGTGGTGATGGAAGGAATCTGATGACCATATCGTTCAGGACTTCATGGAGTGGGCACTTGTCTGCAAGTTCCCTTATGCTTTCCGGATCGTCTGATTTGTTGTAATCATAAATCTGCTGGAAACTAACCCCGGTCTTCTTCATCATTGGTACGCTGATAGCCCAGTTGTACAGTGCTGAACCGAAAGCTACGGTACCTTCTGCTGCATCGACTCTCCATCCTGCCTTGTAACGCTCTTCGTTCATACCCTTGATGAGCTTGTTAACGTGATCGATGAGTTTTCCGAGTCTGATCTGCATTTCCTGTCCGTCAACCTGAAGCTCGTTGATGAGACGGTCAACCTTGTTGATGAAAAGAACCGGCTTGACGTGTTCCTTGAGTGCCTGCCTGAGTACGGTCTCTGTCTGTGGCATTGTACCTTCTACAGCATCAATTACCACTACTGCACCGTCTACAGCACGCATTGCACGTGTAACGTCACCACCAAAGTCTACGTGACCTGGTGTGTCGATAAGGTTGATGAGATATTCCTTGCCATTGTACTCGTGGACCATTGAAACGTTTGCGGAATCAATTGTGATACCTCTTTCCTGTTCCTCTTCATCAGAGTCTGTCCAGCATGCGTTACCTGCAAGCTCTTTTGAGAGCATGCCTGCGCCTGCAAGAAGGTTATCTGATAAAGTTGTTTTACCGTGGTCAATGTGCGCAACAATACCAATGTTACGGATCATCTCTGGTTTACCCATGAGTGATGCAACACGGTCGACCATTTTATCTTTAGCCATATTAATTACCTGATCCTGGATTTACTTATATTATGTACAGCGTTAACGTGCTGCCTTTGCGACTCTTTCCTTCGCATCTTTCCTGTTGATGGAGAAGCATTTAGCATCGCGGTTTGAAGCTGCGATAAGTTCAGATGCAAGGCATTCTGCTGCACTTCTTTTAGATTTAAAAGCAGCTTTGTTTGCACCCATTGTAATATATCTGAGTGCACTGTCAACACGTCTCTGTGGAGCTGTGTCTACTGCTTTTGGTACGGATATTCCACCGTACTTAAGTCTGACAACTTCTTCCCTTGGGCCTGCGTTTGAGATAGCCTCAACCAGTACCTGTACAGGGTTCTTCTGTGTCCTTTTATTGATAATATCAAATGATTCAGAGACAATCATCATTGCTCTCTGTTTCTTCCCTGTGTTCTGTTCGTTACGCATGACATTGTTGACGAGCCTTTCAACGATACAGATATCTGACTTGTTGAACTGCTGTCTTGCATGCTTTCCATTTGTGTGTGGAATGATTACAGGGTCAAGGTTTACGTACCTTCTGATTCCCTGGTCAGCGACCTCAACTTCACTGAGATCCCATTTTCCGAATAATTTATACATCTGATTATCTCCTTGGTTTCTCTTTGCGGCCAATGACCATTTCGTTTAAGGATACATTGTTTACAGCAGTGACCTTGAAACGTACGCCGGGAATATCACCCATTGCACCACCCATACGGCCACCGATTCTCTCTACTGTAACTTCATCGTGCTCGTCAATAAAGTTGATAGCACCGTCTCCAGGGCAGAATGCTGTTGCCTGACGACCGTTCTTGATCAACTGTATTCTTACACATTTCCTGATTGCTGAGTTTGGCTGCTTAGCCTCTACACCCACTTTCTCAAGCACAATGCCTCTTCCCTGAGGTGCGCCTCCGAGCGGGTCTGCCTTGATGTCAAGACCCAGTGTACGCCTGTTATAGCGTGAGTCTTTCCACCTTGCATCTTTTCGCATGCGCTGAAGAGTGTGAGCTGCATATTTTCCATTTGGCATATATTATGTCCTCCAATTAAGTATTTGATGAGTATGATATTGTAATCTGAATAATCACTGCAGGATGACATCATCTACATCGTGATGCCTCTTTGCTACGAGCTTGACTTTCTCGATATTTTTTCCATTGCGTCCTATGGCAAGACCCTTGTCTTTATTAGATACTTCTACATAAGCCAATCGCTTATCATTCCTGCTTGTGATGTTCACTGATTTAACAGATACCGGACTGAATGCGTTTTTTATAAACGCAACAGGTTCGTCCGAGTATTCAACAAGATCAATTTGTTTATCCACTGTTTTCTTCATCCGGTTGATGTGCTCTCCCTTTTTCCCGATGGCAGCACCCATGTCTCCTGCCTTAATCACATATATTAATCTACTGTCATCGACAATACAATCCCTGACAGTTGCCCCTGTGAGTTTTTCAAATAATGCGATATATCGGATACCTTCAGTGGATAACTTGATCTCGCCCAAATATTGCAACTTAAGCGGCAGCGAGAATGTCGGATTCTCCGCTGTCAATGATAGCCATTGCAGCGATAATGAATGGTTTTCCGCATGCAGGACCAAGTTCTGTTCCTGTGCCTGGGTAGTTGAGTATCGGTACGTTTGTGCTTTCGATCTTGGCCTTTACGTCTGCAGGAGTGGCTGCAGCGAGTACTGCTCATTTTTGCGTCTTCGCTAATGGCAGCATCAATAGTCCTGTTTGAACCAATGATCTTCCGGTTCTGATCACTTTCGATCAGTGCTTTGTCACCGGCACGTCCATTTATATCAACTCATATAACGTCAGTTTGAGATTTGTATTAATAAGTGATTCCGCATATCACTTGGTTGTTCTTTATACTCCTATAACGAACGATTATTTTGTAATCAGATGTACGTCTCCTCAAATGCTTCAATTGGCTGTCCCACAATAATGTTCTCGGTAACATTAAGCCCGTCACGGTCTTCCGCGCATACCTGCATCAAGCAGGTGGCGTTTGGCGGTAACTTCGAATGAGCACGGGCAAATACACTGGCTTTCTCACCGGAAATACCGTCTGCCTATCTGCTTGACTTCCGCCGTCACAGCACATAATACTCTGATACAAGCAGAATGATGTGCCTGATATCAATAGCAAGACCCTACCTGTGGTGTGCTGGTAGCTTCTGTAATTATGAGTTCCTGCGGCTTGATGCCGAATACCTTCGCAGATTTCCCCGATATTGTTAGTGGATGTTCTTGTAACATCTACACCTTCAATCTGAAGGACTTCCTTAAGCTGTGAACCTTCTGTATAAAGGGTGTATTCTTCACCATCTTTCCTGATTACAACTCTCTTAATTCCTTCAATACCCTTCAGGGTAATTGAGTGGATGTTCTTTGCAAGCTGGAGAAGCTCACGGTAAGACTGTGCATTGGGTGTTACAATAACCTGGTTTGCAACATTGTCGACACATTTACCATTACATCAAGTTCTTTCCTTAGCTTATCTGCAATTTCATCAGGTGTAAGTGCTCTCTGCGTCTAGGTCTTCTGCTTAGCAAGATCATTGACGGCATGTTTGCCAGGTCAGTTGTGATGTCTGCAAGGTGCTCGATGTGGGTTGCTTCAATTTCCCATGCCAGATGACGTGCCTTGTCCCTGTCGTTTGCATATTCCTCTTCAAGGGCAATGGTCATCATTGGTGTGCTTGGCTGCTTTCTTGCGTCTACAATCTCGATAAGACGTGGCAGACCAAGTGTTACGTTAATTTCAGCGACACCGGCACTAGTGGAAAGACCATTTATGGTCATCTGTGTGCCCGGTTCTCCAAATGGACTGTGCTGATACAACACCCACTCGCTTCACAGGGTTCCACATATGGCTATTCATAGCTTGCCATTAAACGTCAATGATCTCTGAGTTCCTTCTTGGTAACGCCTAACTTTATTACTGTCATCTCTAAGGGTCTGCATAATGTTCTTGAAGATCGAGTCCTGAAATCATTGCATCAATAGTAGTTTCACTGATTGTCATTTTAGTTCACCCCTTTCCGGTGACTGCCCTGACAACACGGTGAACCGCCTCAGGTTTACCATAGTCACTCTTGGTGGAGCCAATTCCGTCCTCTCCATACTTGAACCGGACAATAACTCCACGTGTTTCCCTTTACAGAACCGTCATACTGGACTTCAAGATCCCTGCAATGCGTTTACAAGTCTCCCCTCTGCATAACCTGACTGGATGTACGACTGCAGTATCTACAAGACCTTCATACGACCACAATTGCGTGGGAAGAAGTATTCTGTAGGATTAAGTCCGCTCTGTAACTGCTCTAACGAAACCGTGGGCATCTGCACCAAGGTCACCCTTGCTGTAAAGTGTGGGAGTGTCCTTCCTGCATAACCTCTTCTGCCCTTCACCATTTGAACCGCCTGCTGTCCGACACAGGCAGCCATCTGGGTAAGGTTAAGCATTGAACCTCTTGCTCCTGACTTTGCCATAAGCACCGCAGAGTTCTCAAGACCCAGCTGTTGACCTGCAATATTACCGGTCTGGTCTCTGGCTTTACCCAGTACCTGCATGATCCTCATTTCAATTGTTTCCTTGAGGGTACGTCCTGGCAACGGTTCAAGTTCCTTTGCTTCGTAAGCGTCAATAAGTTCTTTCACAGTACCTTCTCCGCTTCATTCAGAGATGATCTGACCTTCGCGGTCTTTGGAATATTCGTCATTGATGCCGAAACTGAGCCTGTCTTCTTACCGGCTACCCCATCGATTGCAAGTCTTGTAAAGTCATCTACGAACTTGGCACCTGCTTCGGAACCGTATTCTTCATCACCTTATCAAGGATCTTGCCCTTAAAAGCACCAATTGACTGTTCATCAATGGTACCCTGAAGCATCTCTCCGTCTTCTGATGAATTACATAGGCGTCATATTCACAGTCCTTCTTTTTACATGCGTATCACACTTGAAACAGCTGTGCAGGGAATTCCACATAAAGTCCTTTTGGAAGGATCTGGCTGAAAATCTGTTTTCCATTCCAGAGTGGTTCCTCTCTCTTCAGAGTAGCTTGCCGGTTCTGGCAGTACCTCGATGTCTGACTTCCTGAGAAGTTCAAGAGCTGCATTCTTTGTAATCTTGTTCTCATTCCTTGTGAGAAGGAAAAGACCTGAAATGTGGTCGTGTATACCACCGATAATTGGTCCTCCAAAACGTGGGGACAGGATGTTTTCCTGTACCTGCATGAGAATACTGGCTTCAGCCCTTGACTCTTCGGTCTGCAGAACGTGCATGTTCATTTCGTCACCGTCAAAGTCAGTTGTATGGTGGGCATACTGCAGGGTTAAGCCTGAATGTTCTTGTAAATGATACCTATCATGAGCTCATGATACTCATCTTGAAGTGAAGGCTGCCTGTTAAAGAGAACGATGTCGCCGTCCATGAGCTGTCTTTCAACAGTCCATCCGACTTCTATCTTCTCTGCAAGCTCTTCCTTGTTAATCTCGGAAACCCTGATACGTCTTCCGTCATCACGTATGGCGTAATTTGCACCTGGTACCTGTTTCATTGCCAAAATGTACATGCGGAGAAGTTCGAGGTTTCTTGTGGTTACCTTTTCAGGAATTGTCATCTGCATGGCAATTGCAAAAGGCACACCGACTTCATTGATACTGAGATTCGGATCAGTAAACCAACGGTAATGTGCCGAAGTTAACACGCTTACCAGACAGACTTCTGAACAACCTTTTTCCTTACCCTTAAGACGCTGTGTGAGTGTCTTAAGTGGTCTTCCTGATCTGTGTCTGCAGGGATGAACACCTGATATCATTGTCAAAGAATGTAGTAACGTGGTACTGGAGCAGTTCCACAGGTCCCTCGATAATAAGCTGCAGCAACCAGCATCCTCTTGTCTTCCTCTGGAATCTCTGGTTGGTTCTGATAATATCTACAAGCTTGTGGGTCAGGGTCGTCTTCACTCAAAGCACCGGACTCAAGTGTAATTGAAGGTCTGACAGTTACAGGTGGTACCGGAAGTACTGTAAGGATCATCCATTCTGCCTTGCGCTTGAAGGGTCCATTCCTAAGACCTTTACGTCCTCATCAGGAATATTCTCAAAGTGGTCACGGGTGATTCTGTTGGTGTAAGCTTGTGTCCGTCTTCGACATAATCGCTTGGCTTTTCGAACTTGATCTCAAGCTGTTCGGTTGAACAGTATGGGCATGCCTTTGACTTGCGTGCTTCTTTGAAAACCATTGATGATATTGTCAGGAGATGTCCCATTTCCTTTGATGTTTCAAGTTGTTCAAGGAAATCCCTTTTCTTTTCTGGTTCAAGGAGAAGCCTGCTACAGTTGCGGCAGACTGAACGCAGTGTCTTGCGTATTGTCTTGTTAAAACCAACGTGAATTACCGGGGCAACAAGATCAATGTGTCCGAAGTGTCCCGACATTCTCCTGCACGGCTGCCACAGGTCTTACATTTGAGACCAGGGTCAATTACACCGAGGCGAAGGTCCATAAGACCCATGTCAATTGGATAACCGTCGTCGTCATAGGTGTCAGCAGTAATGATTGCTGTAACACTCATCTTCCTGACCTCTTTGGGGAGATCAGACCGAATTTAATTGCGCCGACCCTTTTTGGAATTGATGGTATATCATTGTTCATTTCTATTCACCCCTATACAGCATCCTCGTTGCAGTCTTGGAGCTACACCATGGGATTTGATTTCATCACAAAGTAGTTTGAAAGATAACTCATTTCCACAGGGTAATATCAGTTTCAGCTCCACAGTTGAACAGTATCTGACATTTCTCTTCCTGTCAGTAATATTGCAATCATTCCACAGTGTCCGCAGACAAGTTCTACTACCTTGTCAGACTCATCGGCAGTCTTTCTTTCAGTGTCATTGCAGCACCGCACCGATAAGCATCTACTCCATTTTCCGAACGCAGACCTTCACGGGCAATGAACCCAGTTGTCAGTCTTCTGTGGCACCTGTACAGGTCCAGGTTTTATCTTGCGTGCATCTTTGATGCAACCATGTGGTGCAGTTTCTGGTAAAGGATAACTCCTACAAACACATCTGCCTGGATCTTCTTTGCCGGTTACACCATCAAAGAATACTTCCTTTCCAGTGCGTGCGTGAATCCATGTGTCTTAAGAGCGCCGCGGAGGTCATCTTCATTCTCTCCTTGAGAACGCAGTAGCACAATCCTTCTTCCCCTTCCATGAGCCTACCTACCACCAATCATCTCGTTAATGTGACCAACAGCTTCAAAGTACGTATGAATTGCGTAGGTTAATTACAAGCAAGGTCAGGTACCATTCCTTTCTTGTAAATGGCATGTCAGCAAATGGTACAATAAAGCCCAATAACTCCCTTCTGACCGTGTCTTGATGCGAACTTGTCGCCAATCTCGGGATTCTCTGGTCTCTTTCTTTACCTTGCAAGACGAGTACCGTTAATTGATTCTGTGTAGGAATGACTGTGTCAACGACTCCTTTCTCAAAGTTGGAACGCATTGTGATTGCACTTTCCCTGCGCTGCTCAACGGTTATGCTGAAGTCGGACTGTTCCTCAAGGAAACGTGGAGGACTGGTCTTTCCGATAAGTACGTCATTTGACCTACTTTGTCTCAGGCTTACAAGACCGCAATGGCCGTCAAGGTTTGCGTATGCTTCAGACCTCGCGTGTTCTGAACTCGGAGTCAGGAATCTCAAACTTGTCTTCCTGTCCATCAGTAACGTCCTTTCTCACCCTCAAATGTCCTGAGGAAGTGGCTTTCCGGTCCTCTTCAATTGGACCTTGTTGAAACCCATCTTCACACAGTGTCCTTCGCAGGACATGCGACAGCTACAACGAAGTTCTGACCGGCTGGTCTGTCATCGAAATGGATTGATTCACAGGTCTGAGCCTTCTTACCATTGCACGCTGTGGGTAGTGCAAAAGGTGTGTACGTGTCAGGTCTGAGCTTGGTGTTGGATGTTGAAACACCGATACACTGCTTGACCATGGCTGCACCCATTGCGTTACGTGGGGATGGGCTGTGTTCAGGATATAGTACCATCTCTGTACATATGCTTGAGCCATAAGCCCAGGGTTGATCTCCTTATGGGTAAAAGCCATGTCTGTAACACATCCCTGTGAGTGCTGTGAATGCATTTTCCTTCTTCCTCGGAATCAAGATATTCTACCTTTTCCTGCCTTTGTAAGTTTTATCATATGACATCACTTGCAAGGAGGCTTCATCCTCTTCTGTCATAATTCACCACCTTTACGACGACAACTTACCTTCTGGCACTTCCCATGTCTGAGTTTATAAGTACTTATGTATGTCTCTGTAAAAGGTTACATTGATCTGTTCCAGAGATCAGCCCTGTTCTGCGTTGTCTCTGATGCTCTCAACGAGCTCAACAGGATTTGTATGGGTTCCTATAAAGTTCTCCGTTGAGGAACAACTCTTTAGCTCATATATCCACTGAGAAGTCCTCCCATGTCATCTAATCAACTGAATAGTTCGTGCACCTGATTGGTTCAGGTTTACTTTCTTCTCCTCTGTAGCTACCTTGGGTTCACCAAGGTAATCATCAAGCTTTCATCATATTCAGTAAAGCGCTTTGTGATGAATAAGACCGATCTGACAACCCAAGGTCATAGAGTGTGCTTTCCCCTTTAATTTCTTGTCATCATCTGTCCATGAAAGCTCCCACCATCTGGGCAAAGTCTCTTCACAAGACCACAGTTAGATCCTTCAGGGGTTTCCTGAAGGGCAGAGTCTTCCCCATTGCAGAAGGTCACAAGCCTCGAAGTGGCTGTGCCCTTGAGAGTGGGGAAATAACACGCCTGGTGAGTGTTGAAATGTAATCTGTCCTGTCAAGCAGCTGCACAACACCGGTCTTCCACCCACCAGTTACCTGTTGCAAGTGGGTGCTGGAGCCTGTCAGTGAGTACGTCAGCCCTTACAAGTGTGAGATTACGTTTAGCTCAAGTTTGGTTTCTCATGTTTGGCTCTTTCAAGCTGGTATTTGATATCTCTTGAGAGCCTGTTGAAAGCTACCCTGAACAGGTCTTCCATGAGGTCACTGGTGAGTTGAGCCCTTGTTAGAATAGTGGTCTTTGTCATCCGGATTACGCCTTCCAAGAGCAAGTTCAAAACAGGATTCGGCCATTCTTCCAAGGAAGTTCGCCTTTGCAGCCCTGTCAGTTGGTTCGTTTCCAAGATGTGGTGAAAAGGTATCTGTCAATTACGTAATTTGCACGTTTGATCTGGTAATCCCTTTACTCGGCCGAAGCCACTCTTGGAACCGATTTTCTCCATTGCATCCTCGATGTTGTCAACCTCTGCTTTTCAAGGTTCTCGAACATGAATTTCATGATTTCAGGGTCAGTGGATGACAGCTTTTTGACGAGCTCTTCATCAGTTTGTCACAAGTGCTCTCATGAGCGTGATGAAATTGATACGTCCTGAGATTGAAGGGAATGATACTTCCAGAAGTGATTTTCTACCTCTTTCGACAACCACGAGTGCCCTGTATCCTCTCCTCTGGGAGAACACCTTTGACACTTCGATTGTGTCTCCGTATCTCTCTCCGAACTCGGTGAGGATCTTGTTAGGGGCAAGGTCTTCCAGTGTCATGACCACACGCTCGGTACCGTTGATAATGAAATATCCTCCGGGATCAAGCGGGTCTTCACCGTATTTTACCATTTCATCCTCGGCAATCTCGGTGAGGTTACAGATGTTGGATTTAATCATCACAGGGAGCTGTCCGATCTTTGCTTCCTGTGGTTCCTTTTCTTCATCATTCTCCACAACACTCATCTGCAGGTAGAGTGGTGCTGAGTATGAAAGGTTCCTGAGCCTTGCCTCGTTTGGATAGAGGTTTTCAATGGCTCCGTCTGCTTCCTTTACTACAGGATTTTCTACGCGGATGGCGCCCAGTTTGATGTAAGTGTCTTCGAGATCGGTTTCAATGATCTGCTGTTCATCGATGATCTTCTGAAGACCTCTCTCCAAAAACTTATTATAGGAATCGATGTGATGCTGTACGATCTTATCTTTCGTAAAAAACGAACGTGGGATCTGTCCTTTAGTTAACGCTATGATAGCACCTTCTTTATGTGATTTTGATTATATGAAAAAACAATATTGGATGGCCTCAAATTGTAAATCGCGTCCCTTAAGCGATTACAAGTCGGTAATAGAATGCCTCGCCGGCAGTCTGACTGTTACGGGTAATCTTGACAACTTCCCCAACCTGTGCTCCGATTTCCTGAATAACCGGGTCAACAACCTTTATCTTGGGCAGTTGTTCCTTCTCAATTGCATATTGCTTTAAAACAGATTTAAGTTCATCTTCCGACATGATCTCATGTTTCGGGATTAACTGGTGGTCGAGCAGGCTAAATTTTCTCACTATTATTACTCCTCCCTCAAAAATGTGAACGTGAACACTCTTGTGCAAAGTGATGGCGGGCTCGTAGGGATTTGAACCCTAGGCCGTCTGGTTAAAAGCCAGACGCTCTGCCTGACTGAGCTACGAGCCCAATTTGTTGGGTAGGTTTGCTGAGGCTGCTTCACGTTCATCGACTTCGGTGTAGCGGGGGATAAAAGCACTTATGGGATATAAACTTTTCGTGCTTCCCCAATGTGTTCAAACTACTATAAGTTAGAATGATTTACTATTACTTATAGGTTTTTTATTAATATACCCTTAAATTAATCAAAACCAGAATGTTTATATCTTATTATTTTCACTTTTTACAAAGTAAGAACAGTTTCCTCCCACAGAAAACGTAAAATCTTAAAATCAAAAACGATTATTCAGGGTGTAGCGACTTAATTAATCGCTTTTTGAAAAAAGAAAGGGACTTATGTCCCACATTCCCAGTTGTTCAATGTAATTACACTGTTCATCTGAGAGTTTGTCAATACTGATTCCCATTGACATGAGTTTCATCTCTGCAACACCAACATCAAGCTCGCGAGGCACTGCATGAACCCCATTGGGCAGCTTATTCTCAGCTATGTATCTCACACAGAGGGCCTGGTTTGCAAAGCTCATATCCATGACTTCTGCAGGATGTCCGTCACCTGCTGCAAGGTTTACCAGCCTTCCGTCTGCAAGCACGTATACACGCCTGTCTTTGAGTCTGTATTCCTTGATATTGTTCCTGACAGTTTTTACTGAGCTTGCCATTGCGTTTAAATCCTCAAGGTTGATTTCCACGTTAAAGTGACCGGCGTTTGCAAGAATTGCACCGTCCTTGATTACCTCAAAGTCTTCTTTATTCAGGATATCCCTGTTACCTGTGGTTGTAAGAAAAATGTCGCCTATCTTTGCAGCCTCTTTCATAGGCATAACACTGTTACCATCCATACGTGCTTCCAGCGCTCTGATAGGGTCTATTTCGGTCACAATAACATTTGCCCCAAGTCCTTTGCGCGCATTGCAGCGCCCTTACCGCACCATCCGTATCCACCGATTACAACATTCTTACCTGCAACAAGAAGGTTTGTTGTTCTCATGATACCGTCCCATGATGACTGGCCTGTACCGTAACGGTTGTCAAAGAGGAACTTTGTCATGGCATCATTTACAGCAATAACAGGCATCTTAAGGGCACCATCACGTTCCATTGCCTTGAGTCTGTGGATACCTGTTGTTGTTTCCTCGCATCCGCCAAGAATCTCAGGCAGAAGGTCTGTTCTTTCTGTGTGAAGCTTGAAAATAAGGTCTGCACCGTCATCGATTGTGATGTCAGGTTTCATATCAAGAACCTTGTCAATAGCTTCATAGTATTCATCATTGCAGCAGTCATATTTTGCAAAACACTGGATGCTGTCCTTGTTGTGAAGTGCCATGGAAACATCGTCCTGGGTGCTTAAGGGGTTGCATCCTGTAATTGCAACTTCTGCACCACCGATTGCAAGTGTTTCCACAAGTGCTGCAGTCTTAGCCTCTACGTGTAAGGCCATTGCCACCTTGTGACCTGCTAAAGGTTTTCCTTTTCGAACTGCTCTCTTATTATATTGAGAACAGGCATGTGGTTAAGAACCCAGTCAATTTTCATATTACCGGATTCAATCATTTCATTATCGCTCATCTAAAATCTCCAGTTTCTAATATCACATATACTTATAATATGTATCATTTGCTGATCCTTGACATAAGATCCTTCGAAGCCTTAACAGCAGCATCTATAACTTCCTGCTCGTTCAGGGAGAGAACCTTACCTTCTTCCATAAGGACTTTTCCATTGACAATAGTGGTGCTTACATCTTTGCCACTGGCAGAGTAAACGAGGTGGGATGCCACGTCATATACTGGTGCAAGATGTGCCTTGTTCATGTCAACAATAATCATATCTGCATTGCACCCTGCTTTAAGCATACCGCTGTTAATACCAAGTGCCTTTGCACCGTTGATGGTTGCCATTTCAAGTACCTGGCGCGCAGGAAGCACTGTTGGGTCCATAACACTTACTTTCTGCAGAAGGGCAGCAGACCTCATTTCCTCGAACATGTCAAGGTTATTGTTGGAAGCACAGCCGTCAGTTCCAAGACATACATTTGCTCCGGCATCAATAAGTTTTGCAACAGGACATATTCCGGATGCAAGCTTCATATTGCTATTAGGATTGTGGGAAATATTGACTCCGTATTCGGCAAGTATCTTGATGTCTCCGTCAGAAAGCCAGACGCAGTGTGCTGCAAGAACATCAGTTCCCCAGAAGTCTATTCCCTTAAGGAAGTGTATGGAACACATGCCGAAGTTCTCTTTCATATAGTTGAGTTCAGCCTCAGTTTCAAGTACATGAATATGCTGTTTCACGTTGTCCTTAACAGCCTGCTCCTTCACCCTGATGAGAAAATCTCTGGAACATGTATTTGGTGCGTGAGGGCCATACATTGTGCTGATCCTGCCATCAGCCTTGCCGTTCCACTCTTTTACAAATGCACTGCCAACTTCCAGTTCCTTATCGGCCTTCTCCTTATCTCCGAAATCAATCATACCGTAGGAAAGTGCAGCACGGATACCAGCTTCATCAACTGCCTGTGCAACTCTGTTCTCGTGAATGTACATGTCTGCAAAGGCAATTGTACCTGATCGTATCATTTCCAGACATGCAAGCTTTGTTCCGGCATAGATGTCATCGTCTGTAAGCTCGGCTTCAGCAGGCCATATATGGTTCTCAAGCCAGTCCTTAAGTAACATATCATCAGCATAGCCCCTGAAAATAGTCATTCCGGCATGACAGTGTGTATTCACAAGACCTGGCATAAGGACTGAGCCTTTGGCATCTATTATCTTATCTGCTGTGCTCTCTGTGGATTCTCCTACTTCTTTTATCATGCCATTCTCGATCACAAGGACACCATTTTCGATGTCACCAATTTCAGGGTCCATTGTGAGTATGTAGGCATTTTTGATTATGATATCAGCCATTATATTTCTCCTGATCTTTAATCTTATACTGTTTCTTCCTTCAACTCTTTGAGGTACAGCCTCATAATTGAAAGCCTCTGCTCTGCAATTTCCTTTGCTGTCCCTGTGTTGAGCCTTTCAGGTATTTTGAAAGGCTTCCTCTCCATATAATCATAAAATCCATCGAAGGGGTCTTCAGTGTAGGCATTCATGGATGTTTCCTTAACTGTTCCGATGGTTTGTTTCAGTGCTCTTAATGCTCCCATGGATACAAGGAGCGGAAAATACCTAACGGCACCCAGTGCATCTATCCTGTCAGCATCCTGGAGGATCTGTGCTTCTATGGTTTCTGCTTTCATTCCCCTGCTGAAACGATGGGTCAGGATGCATGATGCAACATGGTCAATAAGATGGTCTTCAGCACCATTCTCACTCAGAAACTCCCGGGCAATCTCGGCGCTGTATTCTGCATGATTGCCACCTTCCTCATGTTCCCTGACAATACCAACGTCATGCAGAAGGGCTGCAAGGCGGAGAACTTTAAGGTCTCCTCCTTCTTTTTCATAGATCTTCATGCAGGTGTTTTCAACCCTTTCTATATGAGACATGTCATGGGTACTGGGTTCCCCTTCGAGCACTCCGGCAACGAACTGCCGGGTTTTTTCTATCAGATCCATGTGATGCCTCTCTCTTCAGCCTTATTCTTCAGGTTTTCCTGCATGGAATACAATGAATCGGATATAACCCTGTCATTATTATAGGCGTCAATGACTTCCTGAAGTGAATCCCTGCTGTTACCCTTCATGTCTTTTGTGAACTGGATCATGTTGGCAAGTGCCCGTGTAACGTTATCAATTATTGAAACAGTTGCTGTGAGGGATGTCCTTGACAGGGGATTCAGATCTATTGAAATGACAGTTTTTCCCATTTCCACAAGTTTCTGGCAACGATCACCGTCTTCAAGTGGTACAAGCACAACATCAGCTTTGAAAATCCCATCTTCATCCACAATAGCCCTGTCATGGGAAAGGTCAAGTCTTTTCTCAGCCTTTCCCCCCAGTACAACTCCGGCACCGTGGGCTTTGAGATGGTCTGATATTTTATGTACCCTGGCTTGGCTCCTGTGGAAAAGATTCACTTCCAGTCTTGCACAGGTTACGTCTGCCAGCGCTGACATGAGATCAGGTACAAGTGCTGCAGTGTTCCCGTTTACGGATATAATGGGATTGTTGGCAAGAAGGATGTATGCAACCGCTGCACGCTCGGCAATGGCTGCGGATTCAATTGTCTTCTCTCCAATCAGGTAATCAAAGGCTTCACCACGACCCTGGGCAACAAGACCCTGTTTGCTGGTAATGCCTATGTTTACTCCTTCCACTATTTTTTCCCTTGTGATGAGGGATTCATATCTGGGGTGGTCCTTCGGGATATCTGTCATTTAAGTCCTTTCTCTCCTTTTTTATGTTTTAGCTGCTGCCTGCATCAAGTATAATTCCCTGGTCTGTTGGCACAAGCATTGTCTGAATCTCCTGTCCCTGCAGCATCTGAATGTACTTGTAGTTTATGAGGTTAGGGTTCTTTGCAAGCTGCTCGTTAATGATCCTCAGTGCTTCAGCTTCACCATATGCCTCTGCGATTGTTGCATTTGCAACACCATTGGCTTCAATGATCTTCCTTTCGGCTTCAAGCTGTTCTTTTTGCTTGACGAATATCATTCTCTGGGCATCCTGGTCTGCCTGGAGTTTTGCCTCAATAGCTTCAGCAACCTTTGTTGGCAACACGACGTTTCTTACCAGTACTTCTTCCACAATAATTCCGTCACTTGACAGGGCTTCGTCGATGTTGGCAAGCATTTCTCCTGCTACCATCTCTCTTTCCTCGCCATATACCTGCAAAGCAGTTTTGGTGGATACGACTTCACGTATGGATGATCTTATAGTAGGGCGAATTATTTTTTCAGCATAGTTTGTTCCCAGATTCTGGTGAACGTTGCTCACTTCATCAGGTATCAGCCTGTATCTTACAGTTATGTCCAGTCCCAGTGTAAGTCCTTCTACTGTAAGGGCTTTTATCTGGTCATCTCCTGTTACTTCCCCTTCCCCGATAACGCCACTCATGGTGTAAGTTTCACTCCTGACAGAGTATTTCGTAACGCTGACCCATGGCGGAACGATGTGCAGTCCTTCACCAAGTTCGTCTTCCTCCACACCACCGAACTGGTTGAATTTAACACCAACTTCTCCGGCTCCAACGGACACTAATATTGAACCAAACATTACTGAAAATATTATCAACAATACCAAAAACCACTGCAATTGAGCGGAATACTTTCTATTATAGGAGTATATCTCCTATTGGGAACTCAGGTGTCTTTTTAGGCTCCCGGATCCATTCTCACTTCAACAACCATTTGTGCCTCTCTTTAATGAATTAAAAACCGTTTTATTTCATCTATAAAATGGAACTATTAAATATCTTTTCTCTCAGTTGAGTTTTATACTGCCGGTTTCTTATCTGTGAACTTCAGCACGCCCCAAATTCAGAAAAAACAGTTTCAAGTTTATCTTTTGTGGAATCCCGTGGTATGGAAAAAACATTTCCAAGCATTGCCTGTGAAGCTGCTTGAAGCACTATCGCGCGTAGCCTCCAATTGCCTCCATTACCTTCTCACCGGCAAGCTTACTATCTATTGTAAAATCCTTTGAACTAAGCATGAAATTATCAACAGAAGGACTACGCAGAAGTTTTTTCATGGCAACTTTTCCGGCAGATGTTATTATCTTTACCATTTCCGGGTTGCTCAGGACTGACTTTGTGGACAGCTTCCCGAGAACAACGCAATAAACCTCGTTTTTTCTTAAGGGGATTCTGTCAACTGAAGCAGGGATGGTCTGCGCCTGGTGTTTCCTGAGAAGAATACCTCCATGTGCCTGTCCTGTAACATCACCAAGTCCGCCGCATTTCATAGGCTTCAGCAACATGCGCAATGTCATTGAGTTTTCTGCAGTATAATCAAGTGAAAGGGCATGGTTAAGTGCATGGGCAGTTCCAGGGCTCCGGCCCCGGAAGCTCAAACCCGCATCCAATGGGTATTTCGGATATGCTTTTTCCAACCCTTGCGAATATCTGTCATGGCTTCAACAAGCTCTGCTTGTATTCCCTGCTACTTTTTTGCCTGCATTAAGGTATATTTCAGTTCCTTTCAATCTCTTCTGATATTCTGACGGTGGTGTGCACTCCCTGTTAAGTACAACTCCTTCTGTGGACCTTTTTCATTGGATCTTCATGGTCATGTATTTGAAAAGCCTGTAATATGGGCAGGTGCAAAAGCACTGGCTATACGTTATCCTCTGGCATTTATTCTTCGTCCTTTGCTGAGAGCATTGATGATATTTCATCCATAAGGACATTTGCAATAAGACTTTAGGACCTTCAATGTTGAGATTCTCACTGCCTGAGTATAATATAGTAATACTATTGTTGTCAGTTCCAATGCCACCTTTGCTGACCTCGTTGGCAACAATCATGTCAAGCCGGAACTTTCAAGGGTATGCCTTGCTCTTTTGAGTAGTTCCTCCGTGCCAACTCCGGCTTCAGCCTTAAAACCGACTATTTTTACATTCAGGTAGGCATGCCTTACTTCATACATGAGCTTGCGCGTGGATTTAAATGAAAGTTTAAGTCCTTCTCCTGATTTATTTTCTGCTCGCTTGCATCAATTGTATAGTCTGCAATTGCAGCCAGAACATAAGCAGGTCATAACCTTTATCCAGTTCAGCAAGAACAGCATCTGTCATCTGTGCAGCTGTTTCTGCATAAATCTCATTAATACCCGGAACTCCAAGTTTGTTCCTGTGGACTATTGTGACATCAGCACCCCTGCGGTGTAACTGATGCCAGTTCATTTCCGGTTTTCCTGATGCCCTGTTTGTAAGTATACGTATGGGGTCAATGGGCTCTGCTGTTGAACCACTTTCGTGATGAGTATTTTTTCCACATAGGTCTTATTTCCAATCTCCCTTTCCTTCCAGAACAATCTCACATCATTTACGGCTATCTTTGCAATACCTTCCTCAATCCTCGGACCGATGAAATTGATTCCCCAGCCTTTCACCTTCTCTATATTTTCCATGACTGCAGGATGATTATACATGTCTTCGTGCATTGCAGGTACAATCATAACTGGTTTGCCTGCACCGATGGCTGTAGTTGCGAAGGTTGTCACAGGAGTATCGTCTATTCCTGCCATAATCTTTCCAAGTGTATTGGCTGTTGCAGGGGCTATAAGCAGCAAGATCTGCCCTTCCAAGATTTCCAAAAACTCCACGTATATTCCACTTTTCCGGTAATTGATGTGATAACCTCGTTCCCGGTTGCATAGTGAAGGCTCATTGGATTAATTATCCATCCGGCAGCCTCACTCATTACAGCATATACATCCGCTCCCCTGCGGATGAATTCCCTTGCAAGTTCCACTGTCCTTACGGCAGCAATGCTGCCAGTGACTGCAAGCACGATTGTCTTGCCTTTCAATGATTCGGATTTTGAGGATTTAATCCACAGTGTCAGGTGTTCATCTGGAATCCAGGGCATATTCTGTCCTTATTTGCTTAATAAGTGGATGTAGTATTTAAATGGGGAGCTTAGTTTTTATTATGCACAATTGAAAGCACAACAGTGTACAACTCAGGAATATCTTTTTTTGCTGTGTTCCATACTTTGCTTCAATATCGACACCAAAATAAGCACGTATCAAACATCACATCTCTGCAATTTCTTTCCATAGGATTTGGGAAATCTTCAGTTGTATCTGGAGAAAGGTTCTTTGTGGCTTCACCTATAATTTCAAGTTGCCTTATAACTGCATCCTGTACGAGTCTTTTTTCAAGAAAATCCTCAAAGACATTCCTTCTGTGTCGCTTCTTCTATCTGGTTTATTGCATCAGTATATGTTTGAAAAGACTGAATCATAGCTACAATAGATTCTCCTTGAATCATTTTGATCAAGGGTGAAATATATTGACTTAATGATTTTTCAGTGACAATATCTACTTTTTTTCCAAGAATATCCTCAAATTCATTTTCAATTTTCAGGTGTTCGATAAGGCTTTTCCCTTTGGAGAATGTAACCAGAAAATCGATATCACTATTCTCAGTTTGCTCCCCTCTTGAAAACAGACAAAAACTCAAAGAAGCTATATCGTTTTTGCCTGCAAAGCTCCATGACATCTTTCCCAATATTCCTGTCAAGACCGGGGACTGTACAAGATCAAAAGTGTCATTGATCTCAATATTTTTCTTCTTTGATAGCATGTTTATTAATATCTATATTGGAAATCATTATTATTGAAATTCATGCAGGATATTCCATCTCTGGTCATAATTATGAAATTGCATCTTGCCAAAGACAATTCATTCTGTAATCCCTGCATACCAAATGTGCATTTATATCCTGATATGTTAATAGTGTGTGAGTCCTTATTTTATCTGATTAATGAATTAATGTGGGATTTTTCCGTTGAAGTTAAAAGCAAAGCTTTTATCCAATTAATATAATTTTAAAATTATCTAATTTAAAGTTCTTTACCCCATTAAGTGAAGAAAAATCAGGCTAATATGGTGACTTCATGAAAACCGACCCCTTTCTTTTAATAATTATTCTGCTCCTCGTTTGTAGTGCCGGATGTATTGATTCAAGTTCCAAAAATGCAAAAAGATTACTATGAAGAGGCTGGACTACTACGACAACGGTAAGACTGACTTACTTACAGCTTGTAACAGTGCCATTGATATGGATCCGGAATATGCGGATGCATGGTACCTGAAAAGCCAGTGTTATTACAATATGGGTAATTATGATAAGGGCCTGCAATCTGTGGACAAGGCGCTTGAAATTGATCCGCAGAATACAGAAGCATGGGGCATGAGAGGAACTTATTGTGCTATATATGAAGACTATGATGGAGCACTTACTGCAGCTGATAAGGTTCTGGAGTCTGATCCTGAAAATGCAGATGCATGGTTATTGAGGAGTATGAGCTATTATGATTCTGGTGACTATTCTGAATCCCTTAGTTCTGTGGAAAAGTCTCTGGAGTACAATCCTGACCAGGGGAATGCATGGGTTTTGAAGGGAACATTGTATGAATCTCTCGGGGAGCCTGAGGAGGCTATCAATGCTTACGACAAAGCTATTGAATTAAACCCTGATGATGTTGAAGCCCTGACAAAGAAGGGTGTTGTCAGCCAGTCTACCGGGGATTATGATGAGGCTCTGGATGCTTATGAACAGGTTCTGGAAATAAACCCGGAATCAAGTGAGGTCTGGGCACTGCAAGGAAGTGTTCTTGAAGAGTTAAACAGGACAGAAGAAGCAGAAGAAAGCTATCTTCAGGCTGAGGAATTGATGGGCTGATTGGCTTGAACTATTTTTCTTTTTAACAGCTTCGGATTTCGGTTCTTTATAAATTCTGATTACATGATTGGTACATCCTCTGCACTATTTTATTTCCGCAAAAAATTGGTAATCCAGAAACAAAGTAAGAATCCGCCGAAGGCGGCATGTTCCAATGATGCTATACAGAAGATTATCCCTTAGATTATTACAATTATACAGATAATTCTACGAAGGCCTGCGAGTAAAGTAATAATATAGGATATGCAGATTTCTTTGCTCTTTCTTATTGGAAGACGCCGGCTTCGCCAGACACTTCGGGTTCATTTAAGTTATTCATACTCTACGTAAATCATAATGACAGGATTTCTACAGAGCCCGGATTTCCATAAATTACTAAGATAACATTGATTTCAAAAGTGGAAATATAAACAGGCCATAAATTGCATACTGGATAAATAATGCAATAAAGGCAAACAAGTATCGTTTATTAATACTGGAACATGCACCGGAAAACCTGTTCTCGTTAAGCATATGGGCCAGCATTGGAAAAATACCGTAAACGAATATTATTATGATTGCATAGAGCAATCCGAATACAGGATTTGTGAATATTCCAAGGAATACACGTCCAGTTTCTTCCACGAAAACGCCAAATATGCCTGTTATAAGGAAAACATCCCGGTTTGTGTATTTCATTTTCCTGAGCAGTAGGTACCATGCAGTTATTACAAACAGGTAATACACAAAACCAAAGACAATATCGTTTACCGGATCAGGACTCAAGAGTATTCTCTCTTCAGCAGGTTTCGGGAGATTTTCAATAATTGCAAAAATTTCAGTTAAAAGCCCGAACAACACTCCTGAGCCGATAAATGCAGTCCTAAGAGACAGCTTTTCAAGCAATTCGCTTAATCTATCTCTGAAAAGGTAAGTGAAAATCCACATTGGAAAAATCAAGTTCATCGGTTCATTAAATCCGTGTATTAACAGCAGGATTCCGAGGATGAGTAAAAATGATTTTTTCCGGTTCATGATATCTATGTTTTTGTGTTTTAGGAATTTCCTGAATGTTAGGATGTGATTTTAAAATAAAAATATATTTATGTGATATGTTCTTTTCTAAGTATAAGTCTAACAATTTTAAAACTGATTTCCATGGAAAATGAGTTTGATTATTACAGGATTCTGAAAGTAGATTATGCTGCTTATTTTGAATTATGGCTCATGATATTACCATGGTTCTTGTACCTCTTTATTTCATATTGTATTTCTAAATTACCTGATATTCATTGGACAATGGTGGCAGTTTTAATAAGCTTAGTTGGATTTGTCTTGCTTGTTCGAAGAATGCGTTCCCTGAAAAACTTATGTTTTCAAGGTTTGGATGTCAATGCTCGTGTAACCTCGACTCATGCCTATAGAAGAGGTGGCTCATTTGTTGAGATTGTTTATGTGTATCAAGCTGAGAAATACCAAACGATAAACGAGTTGAGAACTTCTTCATTTTACAATTATAGTTTTCGTGAGGATGATGAAGTTCCTATCCGCTTAAATCCTAAAAAGCCTACAGAAGCAGTTATAAGGGATGTCTATTTTTCAGTTGATAAAAGTAGGTCACAATTACTAATCCCAAAACTTTTAGAATCGAAAACTGTAAAGAAACTGTATGATAGAGTATTTCTTATCCTGCCAGGTGAGTTTGTGTTTGCTGATTTATGGTCATCTGACAGAATCGATACTAATCTCTCGAATCAGCAATTTATGGATGCTATTGTGGAACTTGGTCGCCAGAAATATGCTTTAAATGAAAAAAGAGATAAGATAATGCTAAGGAACAATTTTACAGTAAAGGTAAATACTGTAAAACTTCTGGATAAGAATATAATCACGCTGGAATTCCATAGATATTATCATCGATTTTATGCCGTATATTTTACCATTGCATTAATATTTGCACTTGTTGCTACGCCTTATGTTCCCTTTGCTAGAGCCTTGTCAATTACTTTTATTATTTCTCTCTCACCAATTGCTTTCATTTGGATGGCTTATGAAGCAGTAAGAGGAATTAGAAACATCAAACCAATAGACTATGGAAAGGAAGCCGAGAAAGTTTATTATGAGATACTGGATGCTGTCAGGGAAAAAGAGAAAGAGATTGCTTAATGGTAGTTAATTTTTTACACGTTTCGACTCTGTCGAAATCCTGCCACCAAAACTGAAAGGCAAGCAACAAACCGATTCATCGCAGGACTTCTGTAGAATTCTCAGCATAAATGAAATTACAATCTGTACAGCAACATTGGAATGTGCCGCCTTTGGCGGATGGCTGCTTTGTTTTTAGATTCCTGGTTGTTTTGTGGAAATAAAATACAGCAAAGGTTGTATCAATCATATAAGCAGGATTTCTACAAAGCCTGTTTTAAATCTTTTATGAACAACCTTTATCAATTTTCCCGGCAAACTTACTTTACATGAATATTCGTCTTCTTTTCTGCACATTCTTCATTACATTCATACTCCTTACATCCGGCTGTGTGGATAATGAAAATGATGTTTCAGAATCTAATGGCAATGAAAGCCTTTTGAAAATAAGCGAACAAGATTCTTCTGAGTCCGTCAGTAACGTAACATCCGATATTGACTATCGCCAGAGGATGCGTAATTTTGTCATTGGTATTAGTGCCTATTCAAAGCAGAAAGACCCGGATTTCATAGTCATTCCGCAGAACGGCCAGGAACTTTTGACCTTCGGTGTTGGATCTGATTTCCTGCTTGCAAATGATTACATCGCAGCCATAGACGGAGTTGGCAGGGAAGATCTTTTCTTTGGTTATGATGATGACAACACTCCAACCAGTGAACAAGACACACAGCGTCTGATGTCCCTGCTGGACATTGCTCAGGACAGCGGCCTGAAAGTGCTGGTGACAGATTATTGCCGGAGCCTGTCGTATGTTGACACGTCCTATCGCAGGAACTCAGAAGAAAATTACATATCCTTTGCAGCTGACAGCAGGGATCTTGACACCATACCGGATTATCCGGCAGAACCTTTCCTTGTGAACAGCAACAATATTCTGGATCTTGGTGATGCCAGGAATTTCCTCTACATAATCAACCCGGAACAATTTGAAAGCAAGGAAGAATTTCTGGAAGCTTTGCAGCAAACTGATTATGACATAATCCTCATCGATCTGTTTTATGATGATGAGACTCTGACAGCAGATGATATCGCTTCTCTTAAAACCAAAACAAATGGTGGTTCAAGACTTGTAGTAGCCTATATGAGTATAGGTGAAGCAGAAGACTACCGTTACTACTGGAATGATTCATGGAGTATCGGATCTCCTGAGTGGATTGAAGCTGAGAATCCTTACTGGGAAGGTAACTACAAGGTACAATACTGGGATCCTGAGTGGCAGTCTGTCATCTATGGGGATGAAGATGCCTATCTGGACATGATTCAGGATTCCGGATTTGATGGAGTTTACCTGGATATAATCGATGCATTTGAGTATTTTGAGGAAAAAGAAGAACAGGTTTAAACTGCATAAATGGCAGGACAAATGAGGATATTTAAAATGGATTCATCAGGCAAAATTAAAAAAGGCTTTTTTCTGGGTATAGTTGCAGGTATTCTTGATGTAATTCCGATGATAGTCCAGAATCTTACATGGGACTCCAATCTTTCTGCTTTTTTTCATTGGGTAGTTGCAGGAATTCTGATATCCACGTCGAACCTTAAATTGAGTCCGGTGTTGAAAGGTCTTACTATCTCTCTTTTGTTATTGATTCCTGTTGGTATTCTGGTCGGGTGGAATGATCCTGTGAGTCTTGCACCAATGTTTGTGATGACCATTATTCTTGGAAGTTTGCTTGGTTACTTTATTGAAAGGTAAGGGGCATTTATTTTCATCTGTAATACTCTGAATATGTTCTTTTCTTTTTATCAACTACGGATAGATACCTATTAATAATATAATGTCTCAAAAAACAGTCAAAGAGGACTTATTATGCGGATAGGTATTAAAAAAGCAGTAATAATTCTGGCTGTACTCCTTTTTGCAATTTCAGCAACAGGATGTGCAGATGACAGTGGTAGCGATAGTGGAGAAAGTAGTTCTGATTCATCCTCTTCATCAGGGGCAGTTGATATCGAGTTTGAACTTATTGAAGCAGGAAGCTTTGATATGGGAACTTCAAAGTATGCTTATTCCCAGCCAGTACACGAAGTAAGACTTGCAAATGATTATTACATTGGCAAGTATGAAGTCACACAGGCACAGTGGGAAGCAGTAATGGGAAGCAACCCATCAGCAAACCAGGGCGATGACCTTCCTGTAGAAAGCGTGTCATGGGAAGAAGTCCAGGAATTTATTTCTAAGCTAAACGACATGGAAGGAACCGATGCATACCGCCTCCCAACCGAAGCTGAGTGGGAATATGCAGCAGCTGCAGGAACAACCACCCTCTATTCATTTGGTGAAATAGATGAGGACGAAGGCCCATTCCTTTCAGACTATGCCTGGTACCAGGAGAATTCCTATGACATGACACACGCAGTAGGTGAGAAAATGCCAAACCCATGGGGACTGTATGATGTGCACGGTAATGTCATGGAATATGTACAGGACAGCTGGGTGGACAATTATGGTGGTGCCAGTGAGGACGGCAGTGCAGTAGAGAAGGGAGAAGGTTCCCTAAGAGTTGCAAGAGGTGGAAGTTACTCCAGCAAGGAAAATGCACTCTACACTGCGTACAGGAGAAAGCAGGATCCACGTGATGGCGATGAAACAATTGGTTTCCGTCTTGCAATGGATGTCTGATTAGAACTGAAAATAAATAAAAAAGACTAAAGCCTCCATGGCTTTAGTTTAATCTCTTTTTAACCAGACATTTTTCCAAAAAGTTAATTTTCAGTACCTTCCACCAAGATACACATTCTTGATGGCATCCTTTTCAAGAATCTCTTTTCCACCTTCAAGGACAACGTTCCCGTCTTCCAGCAGGTAAGTTCTGTCAGCCAGTTCGATTGCCTTCTTTGCATTCTGCTCAACAATGAGCATGGAAATTCCCTCATCCCTGAGGCTGGCTATTGTAGCAAACAACTCCTGCTGTAGTTTCGGACTAAGTCCAAGTGACGGTTCATCCATAAGCAAAAGAGATGGTCTCTGCATAAGACTTCTGCCAAGAGCCAGCATCTGCTGTTGTCCTCCGCTTAAAGTATATGCCAGTTCATTTTCCTTGGTTTTCAGATCCGGGAACTTTGCGTAAACATTTTCCAGTCCTTCCTGAACAGTATCCTGATCAAATATCTGGTCTGCACCGATTGTAAGGTTCTCCCTGACTGTCAGGTTGGTGAAATTGATCTTCCCTTGGTTCAGGTAACTGATTCCGAGTTTGATTATTTCGTGTGTCTTAAGGGAATTAATCTCCTGTCCTTTGAAAGTAACAGTTCCAGAGGATACATCAGCTATGTTGAACACGGATTTAATCACAGTACTTTTACCTGCACCATTTGGTCCGATAAGTGCCACTATTTCATTCTTGCCGACCTCAATGTCTATTCCTTCAGTACTTTGAGTTCCCCATATCCGGAGTAGAGGTCTTTTATGTCCAGCATTCTATCTCCTCCTCATCGCCACAACTTCCAAGATATGCAGCCAGTACATACGGATCGTTTTGTATTTCTTCAGGTACTCCCTCTGCTATCACTTTACCTGAATCCATCACAAAAATATGGTCAACAAGGTCCATAACAAAATTCATATCATGCTCTATCAGGAGTATGCTTTCTCCTCTGCTGTTCAGCTCACGGAGAATGTCCTTGATAGAATCCCTCAGGCGTGGATTTACTCCTGCAACCGGTTCGTCAAGCATAAGCAGGGAATGTGGTTTTGCAATGGCTATTGCAAGGTCAAGCAGTTTACGCTGACCATAGCTCAGGTCGGTTGCGTAAGTATTCAGGGGCTTATCAAGTCCCACAAGTTCCATTACTTCCAGAATCTTCCTGTCTTCTTCCCTTTTACTTTTCAGGAGGTTTGCAAACAGCTTTTCATCTGAATCAGACATTGCAATCTGCAGATGCTCGCGTATTGTAAGGTTAGGGAAGAGTTTAACGTCCTGGAATGTCCTTGAGACTCCAAGCCTTGCAAGTTCATAATCCTTCAGGAAGTGACATCCTTCCCGTCAAATTCTATTGTCCCGCTTTCAGGCTTGATGAGTTTGGATATCACATTGAACATTGTTGTCTTGCCGGAGCCATTAGGTCCGATTATAGCGGTTATTTTATTCTTTTTTACAGTGAAACTGCATCCCTGGATAGCTTTTATACCGCCAAAACTCTTATGGATGTCTTTACAGGAGAGAATCATTCCAGATCCACCTTCCCGAATATTCCTCTTGGTCTTATCATCAGTATGGCTATCAGTATGACTGCATACAGTGCCTGCCTGACCGGTCCCAGTACAGAACTCGGGATATCCAGCATACGCAGTATCTCTGCACATAAATGATAACGGTGGTGGCTATAATGCTTCCTTTGATGGAAGCAAGTCCTCCGACAATCACTATTGTCAGAATAAGTATCAGTTCACTGATATAGAACGACGTGGGGTCTATGAATGTAATATAGTGTGCATAAAGGCTTCCTGAAATTCCTGCAAAGAATGCGGAAATCATCATTGCCTTGTATTTGAGTCCGAATGTATTTTTTCCAAGAACCCTGAGACTGACAGGATTATCCCTGTTTGCTTCAAGCAGCTTTCCAAATGGAGAATTAACTATCCTGTACATAATGAATACTGAAATTGCACAGACAAGTACCACAAATATCAGGTACTGGTCATTGCTGCGGACTGTAAGTCCCAGAAAAGATGGTTTTGGAATTCCGGGAATTCCCATGGCACCACAGGTTATATCCCTGAGGTTTAAGAGAAGGGAATAAACTACAAAACTGAAACCCAGGGTTGCCATGGCCATGTAATCGCCTTTGAGCTTGTCCGTGGCAGTTACAAGGAGAAAACCGAAAACAGAAGCAAAAATTCCACCTGCAATCATTGCTGCAAGATATGGAAATCCGTCAATTGCCAGCAGCGCAGAGGTGTATGCCCCTATTCCAAAGAAAGCCACATGCCCGAGATTCAGCAGTCCTGTGTAACCAAGCGCAAGGTTAAGACTGACTGCAAGCAGTATGTAGATAAATAACAGAATGAAAATGTGGGTCTGGTAAGCTGATATTATCATTTGTCAAACCTCCCTTCTTTTCTTCCCAGAAGTCCGTTTGGCTTAAACAGCAGGAAGAGGAACAGCATTGAGAAAGCTATGGCATCTTTGTATCCGGAAGGCAGCACAAGAATTCCCAGGTTCTCTGCCATTCCAAGCAGGAAAGAACCTACGATGGAACCGGGAACATAATTTATTCCTCCAATAACGGCTCCTGTAAAGCCTTTTATCATAAGGTTTGTACCCATAAAGGGGGAAAGGTTTTGTTCCAGTGCCACAAGTATACCGGCAACACCGGCAAGTGCTGAGCCGATGAGGAATGAAATATCTGATATTCTTATGTGGTCTATTCCCACAATGCTTGCAAGCTCGCTGTTGTTTGATACCGCTCGCATATTCCTTCCTGTTTTTGTTTTCTGCATAAACTGGTAAAGCAGTATGAAAATGATTAATGAAATAATGAGTATAACAATCTGCAGCAGGGTCATAGTGACTCCTGCAAAGGTAATTCCCTTTGAAACTTCAATGTATCCGATGAGCTTGACGCCTGATCCAAAGGCTATCTGAATTACATTCTGGAAACATGTTAGTATGCCTATGCTGGCTATGAGCAAAATAACGTTTGAAGCTCCCTTTTTTTGTAATGGCAGGTAGATAAGCCTGTACATTGCCAGGCCGAAAATAGCTGAGAGAATAACTGTTATCAGGCAGGTAACATAAAATGGCATTCCTGCCAGAGTAAAAAGCCAGTATACCATGTAACCCGCAGCAACAACACTGATGCCATGGGCAAAATGCATGAAATTGTTTGTAGAATAAATTAATGAATATCCTGATGCAACAAGTGCGTAGATGGAACCCGTAATAAGTCCGTTGATGATGGATTGTGCCAGAAGCGCGATATTTGTTACCCCCTTTAGATGTTTTTAGTTTTGTTTTTCAATAAAAGGTGTTAGAGGATTTTACTCCTCTAGCGTAACAAATTCTCCACCCTGGACTTCTATCAGTACATATCCTCCTGAAACATCTCCGTTCTCATCAAATTTGATGTGGCCTGAAGCACCATCGAATTCCATGTCGTAAAGTGCGTTCTTTATTTCCTCTCCGGTTGTTGCTCCGCCTTCAATTGCCATTACAATTGCAGTGGCTCCATCGTATGCCTGAGCTGCAAAGGCTGGTGGTTCAACACCGTATTCATCCATGTACTTCTGCTTGAATTCCTCGGATTCAGGGCTTACTGATGTGATTGTAACTCCTTCTACAGAATCTCCAAGTTCAAGGATAGATGCAACCTTAAGTCCTTCTGAACCGTAAACATCGGCATCAATGCCAATTTCAGTTACCTGGCGCAGCAGTGCTACACTTGAGTCCGGTGTGTTACTTACTATGTATAGTACTTCAGGTTCTGCATCCTTGATCTTTGTAAGCTGGGTTCTCATGTCTGATGAACCTGCTTCATAGGTTTCATCTGCGACAATTTCCCCGCCAAGTGCTGTGAACTCCCCGGTAATAATGGTTGCAAGACCATTTCCGTACTGGTCATTTGTGTAGAGCAGTGCAAGTTTTGTGTAACCTGCGTCACTTAGTGTCTGGGATGCAAATATTCCCTGGCCGTCATCTCCGGGGATTGTCCTGAAGATGTAATCCCCTGCAGTTGATACATCGGTACTTGTTGATGCAGGTGAAATAAGAACAACCTGGTTCTGTTCTGCAATTGGTGCAGCAGCAAGGGTTGCAGCTGATATTAAATCTCCGACAACAGCCTGGACGTTGTCAACACTTACCATCTTATTCATGGCTGTTGCAGCTTCCTTTGTCTCGGACTTTGTGTCCTCTGTCACCACAACAAGGTTCGTAAGGTTTGCTTCGTTAAATGCAAGCATAGCACCATCTTTTGCAGCATTGCCATACTCGGCTGCACCGCCTGTATATGGTCCCATAATTCCAACAACAATTGTCTGTCCTTCTGTTTTTTCCGGTGTATCGGTTTCTGCACATCCTGCAGTTAGCAGAATTCCCAGAATAACCAACATTACAATAAGTATTTTGCCTATTTTCATGTTCACTCCTCTTTTTGACTTTAAGTAATAGATATAAATCGTTTATTGTAGCTATATATAGTTTTTTTGTTCCTCTGTTAATGGAAATTCACAAAAGGATTTATAATTTGTATTTAAAGTCATGGTAAATTCATCTGAATATAAGGCAGGTTATATATTCAGTAAGTTTCTATTTCTCTTATAAAATGGTAGAAAAGGAGAAAATTGTTGGCAACATAAGTTCCATTTTTAACAGGTATTCCGGTAAGAGGAACTTGAACATGAAATTAACAAGCTTCAGTCCCATATTATTGAGCTTGAGCTGGATGTCAGCACTGCCAATAAAAGATACGAGAAAAGTGCGGAATCCGAAAAAAGGCCGTTGCATCCAAACAGGAAGCTGAAGAAAAATTAAAAGTTGCCGGTAGGTTGCAGACCCTTGAGCATGAGCTGGAAAAGAAAAAAGCAGAAGATTCAGGAGACTTCTCATACAGCCGTGTAGACCAGTTTACTAAGGAAAGAACCAGGGATTTTCTTCAGTCTCTTGCTACATTTCAATCAGTTCCAGATTCCCTGCTCACAGTTTACGTTGCTCAGGGGAAGATCTGGAAAGCCAGAAAGACCATGAGCATTTAGTCGAACAGATAGACAGCAATACCCTGTCTTTGATAGAAAAGTCTCTTCTTCCACAGGTTTTGTATTTTTCTATTCACCGGATCACCTTGTGAATGAAGTAATCATTCCTCCATTCCCAATTACAAAATCTTACTGGCTTGCTGGCAATTCTTTTGACACAAATGGGATTGAAAACTCCCTTACCAGGGAATTTAATGTATGCGTGCTTGTAGCCCATGCCGGTGAATCTTTTGTGGGATACTCACATAGCATGAAGGAATTTGATTCATTCCAGATAATAAAAAGCAGTGTTAAAGCCAAACATGGAAAGGGTGGTTTTAGCCAGAGAAGATTTGAGAGGCTGCGGGATGAGGATATTGTCCATCATATCGAGAAGGTAAAACCGCTTCTGAAAAGCACTTTTGAAGAGTTTGACGGGAATATTGATTATTTCTTTGTAGCAGGAGACTCCCAGATGGCAAAGGAAATCACAGTCGTGGCTCCTCTGGATATTAAGCAGATCACTTCTTCATCGGATATCAGAATAGAAAAACATAATATATCCGATATCTTAAAACAATTGACTATCTGTCGCAGGTATAAATTATAATAAAGGTTGTTTGTTCATGGTGAGTAAAGAAGAAATCTGTGGAATAATTGATGCAACAGGTGCCCTGAACATAGAGGAACTCTATCTTGCTGCAAAAGAACTGGCTCATCTGCGGAATGAAAATCCAGTTCTTATGCCCGAGTTGAAAAACATATGTCAGGGAGCCGAAAAAGAGGACCTTATTGTTGCAGTCTCCTGGGAAGAAGTGGAGGGTATGGAAGAAAATGATTCAGATTATTATATATCAGGGCCAAATGCTTTCCCGGATGTTCCTTTTGAGTTAAGTGAGGTTATTGATATTCTCGAACTGACAAAGCGTGAAGTGGATCTTAGCAAGGTTTCAGTCAGGGTGGGCAGGAATCTTCACCGGAGAATTAAAAACCTTGAAAAAAAGATTGAGTCTGTAAGCAAGGAAAAAATCCATGAGAAAGATCTGGAAAATCTGGAATACAGGTACAGTGACATACTGAACCAGTACTATGACTACAGTTTCTGGCTTCAGGATGATATCTCCCATGTTGAAGATGAAATTAAAGAGCTAAGCAGCAGGATAGAAGCCCTGAAGCCGGCATAAGGTATTTGACTTTTGGATAGTATCAGGTATTCACATGGCAAGAGACAGACGAGACAAGTATTACTGGAAAGCCAAGGACCAGGGATATCGTTCCCGGGCCGCATACAAGCTTTTCCAGATTAATGAAAAACACCAGGTCATTAAGGAAGGAGATACAGTGGTGGACCTGGGTGCTGCTCCCGGCGGGTGGCTGGAGGTAGCAAAGGAACTATCCGGTGGAAGGATTGTAGGAGTTGACCTGAGAAAAATTTCCCCAATTGATGGTGTTGAAACAATTGTCGGGGATATAACTTCTGACAGGACAATAAAGAAAATATTTGATCTTGTCGGAGAGGCCGGGGTGGATGCCGTAATTTGTGATGCTGCACCAAACCTGAGTGGTAACTGGAGTTATGACCATGCAAGGTCTATTGATCTTACCAGATCCGCCCTTGGATGTGCAAAAAAATCCTCAAACCAGGTGGTCATTTCGTTGTCAAGGTCTTTCAGGGTGATATGTTCAAGGAATTCCTGGAGGAAGTCAAGGATAATTTCACTTATACCCGTTCATATTCCCCAAAAGCTTCCCGTTCCCAGAGCGCGGAAATTTATGTGATTGGTAAGAAATTCCTCACAGCTCCTGTCAGGCGTGGAGATCTGTTTGACGTGGAAATCAAGGAACTGGGCTCAAGCGGTGATGGTGCTATCCTGATAGATGATTTCGTGGTTTTTGTAAAGGGTGTTGAACTCGGAGACCACGTAAAAATAAAAATACAGGATGTAAAGCCAAATTTTGCTTTTGCTGATGTGGTTGAAAGGCTGAGCTGATATTTCGACTTTATCTTTCCTTTTAAAATAGGATCAACAATATAAAAAATAAGGATACTTTCCAGTATCTTATCTTTCCTGCAGTGTCTGGACTTCTTCTACCAGTCTCTTACCTGCAGCTATTTCATCTATACTGTGTACAACAGCTCCAAGATTTTCAATAGCCTGTTTTATTTCCTCATAGTCCAGATTCTCACCTTCAATGGTGATTTTGACCGTCTCTGTCTGCTGGTCTACCTCATAAAGACTCAGGTTTACTCCATGCACACCCGGGAGTACACTGAGTGTCTTGGACAATTCAACAATTGATGGATGATGGGGTTTAAGCACATCCAGAACCAATCTTCTAATTCCTGTCAATTTTTCATCCTTCCTGATTAGAAAGCCGTAAATTTCGAATAATCAAACTTATGAACATTGCCTTTAAAACATTATATTATTTTTGTTTTCCTATGGAATGGGTTTATCTAATTTCAGAGCATAAAACTGCGTATTCTCATAAATATGAGGTATTCTTATGATAGATATGCATACTCATTCTATTTTCAGTGACGGTGAGCTTCTTCCCAGTGAACTTGTCAGAAGAGCAGTAGTTCATGGATACCGGGCGATAGGTATCACCGATCATGCTGATTTTACAAATGTGGAACACATACTGAAAAACGTAAGCAAGGCAAAGTACCTTGAAGAGGAACTTGATATCCAGGTAAATGTAGGTGTGGAGATTACCCATGTTCCACCAGGGAAAATAGCTCCTCTTGCAAAACTGGCAAAGGATCTGGGTGCCGATATAGTGGTTGTCCATGGTGAGACAATCAACGAGCCTGTGATGCCGGGAACAAATGCAGCGTCAGTTGAACTTGCAGATGTGGACATACTTGCACACCCTGGTTTTATCACTCTTGAAGAAGCTGAAATAGCCAGGGAAAATGATGTTTGCCTTGAGATCACTGCCAGAAACGGTCATAACAGGACTAATGGGCATGTTGCCAGAATAGGTATGGAAGCCGGTGCAACACTTGTAGTTGATACTGATGCTCACAGCCCGGGCAACCTCATCACCAGGGATTTTGCCCGCAAAGTCGCCATGGGTGCCGGGCTGACTGAGAAACAGGCAGAAGATGTGCTTAATAATTCACTTCGTTTCCTGAAGTGAATCCTTTTTTAAAATGAAAGGCAGAATCATAGATATTACCACAGGAATTTCGGAAAGCACTCCTGTCTATGATGGCGACCCGAAACCTGTTATTGAAAAAGTATCCTCTCTGGAGGAAGACGGGTATATTGTTTCCAGAATAAGCATTGGGACTCATACAGGTACTCATGTTGATGCTCCTTGCCATATTTTCAAAGGCGGTAAAACTATTGATGCCATTTTGCCGGAATCACTTATGGGCAAGGCTATCTTGCTTGATCTATCCAAAGGTTCAGGAGAAATTAAAGCCAGTGATCTTGATGCTGCCTGGAAGAAGTTCTCAGATGAAAAAGATGTTGACGTGCTTTTAATTAAGGCATTGGATTCTTCCTTTTCACCGGATGCTGCCCTGAGTTCTGGAAGGGCACTTGCAGCAGATGCCGGAGAGTGGATATTAGACTCCGGATTTACAGTTGTGGGCGTTGATTTACTTTCGGTGGATGCTGAAGAATCCCTGCCGAATCATCATTTGTTTCTGGAAAAGGAAATAATCATTGTTGAATACTTGCACTTATCAGAAGTAGTTGAAGATGTTTATTATTTCATATGTCTTCCTCTAAAAATAATGAATATTGATGGTGCTCCAGCCAGGGCAATTCTTATTGAATCTCCTTTTTCTGAATGTTTATAACCACTTTTTGCTGTTTTTGCAGTTCAATTTAAATACCAGATGTACTATATTTGATTATATAAAAAACAATAGATATAATAATGGCAATATTAACAGTTCAAAAACATTAAATAACATAATTAATATAGTATAACTCGTAATACAATACTGTTACACGATTGCTAAAACGTTTCATGAGGGAATCGCACGAAAGCAAATCAGAAGCACTCAATGCACAGTGACAACAGTGCACAGGTAGGTATAGGTACCCTTATCATATTCATATCCATGGTACTTGTGGCAGCAGTAGCGTCAGCTCTTTTAATTAAGACTTCAGGCGTGCTACAGCAGAAAGCATCACAAACCGGTCAGGAGACGACACGTGAGGTCGCATCTAATATGCGTATTGATCGCGTGGAGGGTGAACGAGCAACATATACTACTGTAACTGTCACGGATGGTACTCCTTCTGCAACTAATTTAAGTTGTTCCAAAGGAGGCATGATAGAGTGGATTTCTGAATCTGGAGCTTTCAATATATCCGTGGACGGGGAAACAGCAACTGCGGTTGAAGACGATTCTTATTATGAACATCGTTTTTCAAGTTCAGGTGCTCACAACTTCTCAATAACAGGAACTTCCGGTACCACAGCAGGTTCAATTACTGTGTCTGATACAGTTGATTATGGTGAGATTACAAAGTTACATATTTCTGTATCTTTAGGTCCTGGTAGTGAGGATGTAGATCTTTCACAGCTTATTATATATCTTTCAGACGGATCACATGTTGCCAATGTAAGATATGATACTGCAGATGAAGGAGACGAAGAACATCTGCCAACAGATGAGTATTTCTCAGTAAGTCCCATAAGGACTCGTGATCAGACTGTTTTCAAGGCCACGCAGCCAGTATTGAGAACCGGTGACATCATGGAAGTAGTAGTCGATATCAGGAGGGTTTTCCAGGCAGACGATGAAGAATATGAAGGTCTTGAACCAAGGACTGAGGTTTCATTCCAGGTAAGACCTGAAGCCGGAGCTCTTGTTGTGTTTGACTTTACAACTCCGGGAGCATACTTTGATGAAAAGTATATCCTGCTGAGGTACTGATTCGGGAATTAATTCAGAAATGGGAAAGTGTGTACTTCCTGTCTGAAATTACAAGTTCTAAATTGAAGGTACCTTCAACAGGTCCTTCAATAACAAGACCATTACTTTTATTTATATCCTGATTATTGTCCAGGATCCAGTTACCATTAGTATCCTGCATGCCTTTCCTGAAAAAAATATCATCGCCTTTTATGTAATACCTTTCTCTGGCACCGTTCCCGTACTGGCAAATGATGGTGTTATTTTCCTCCACCCAGTAAGTATCGTCCAGATTGCCGTTCATATCAGGATCTGGATCAACACCAAAAGCAAGGTATCTTATATGGGGCATTGAAAGTTCTATTGAGCAGGTTGAGCCTTCAGGACTGCTTGGTTCAAGAAGGTTGCGTGGATAACCATTCTGTATTGACCTGATTTCCAGGGCAGCATCATTGATTTGTTTGCTGTCTTGTGCTCCTAAATAAACAGGAGAAATACTATTCCATGCAAAGGCCGTGAGAATTATAACAGTACCTGTAATCACAAGATAAAAAACCATTTTTAATGGTATAGTGTCTGCTGCTCTTGTATCACTAATAAATGACTTTATTTTAAACCCCACTAATCCACCCCGTGAAGTAGTTTATTTTTGATCCAGCCATTCCAGGAACTTGTCAAGTGCTCTTCTGCGATGAGAAACAGTATTCTTGAATTCATCGCCAAGCTCTCCGAATGTTTTCCCGTTGTAATCAAATATAGGATCATATCCGAATCCCCCGGTTCCCAGCTCTTCCAAGGATATTTTTCCTTCCACGGTTCCGGTAAAAGTGAGAGGCTCACTTCCAGGTTCGCAGTAACCAATCACGGATTTGAAAACTGCCTTTCTGTCATTTTCTCCTTCCATGATCTTGAGAACCTTCTGGTTGCCAAGGTTCTTTCAATATAAGCAGAATATGGCCCCCGGAAATCCGTTAAGCACAGTAATAAAAAGTCCAGAATCATCAACAATCACAGGCATATCCAATCTTTCAGATGAGAGTTTTGCACCATATGCAGCAATAGGTTCAAGGTCATCTTCCTGAAGTTCGGGATATCCTTCCGTATTCTGTATTACATCATATCCTTTTGTTGCAAGAATATCTTTTACTTCCTGAACTTTCCTTTTATTGCCTGTTACAAATACTATTTTACGCATATCTTCCTCTCTTCTCTATCTCTTTTACTCTTTCGAGAACCTCATCTGCCTGTCTGAAGTCTTTCCTGTAACCTCTGCAGAAAGCTTCAGTGAGTTTTCGTGTTCACGATGCGTGCTCTCAAATGTCTGGAATAGTACATGTACATCCACTCCGCGCGCCTCGGTGCTATTTTCTAAAGAACGCCAGTCCGAAATCAATCATGTATATCTTTTCATTGAAAAATATAAGATTGGATGTTGTCAGGTCTCCGTGGACAATTCCTGCGTCATTGTAATTGTGCTACAAGAATACCTGTCTGTTCGCTAAGCTTTTCATCAATGACGCTTCAGTGCAGTTCCTTCCAGATACTGCATTCTTATTGTAGAGTTATCAATGTCATAAATCACAGGTGTAGGAACACGGCTCTCCTGGCTTCAGAAAGGAGCTTTGCCTCGGCTTTTGTTCTTTCTTTTCGATCCTTTCATCAAGTTCCTGAGACGATAATTTTTTGCTACCTTTTCCTTGATGATTACTCCGTCTACCACTCTGACGGTAGCTTCTGCGCCACTTGTCAGATACATTATTCCCTCCCTTCTCCAAAATCTTCCGGAAGCCAGGTAACATCAACCTCATCCGGCCTGAAATTCGGGTTAACATGAGAATTTTCAATATCAATGGTATTTCCTGATTTACATCAAAAGTCCGAGGTATGCTATCATGGCGCCATTATCTCCCATGAAGCGTTTCTCTGGCACATAAAAAGAAGCTCCGCGTTCAGTACACATTATATCAAGCATTTCACGAAGTCTCCATATTGGCTCCAACTCCTCCTGCAAGAAGAACTTCGTTCTTTCCTGTGTGGGCAAGTGCACGTTCGGTAACTTCAACAACCATTGCAAAGGCTGTTTCCTGGAATGAATAACAGACATCTTCCATGGAATATTTTTTCAGGGCATCGGTTGCAGCTGTGGATAGTCCTGAAAATGAAAGGTCCATTCCCTTAACAACATATGGAAGTGGAATGTAGTTTTTAGCATTTTTTGCAAACTGTTCTATCTGAGGACCGCCTGGATGTCCAAGACCTGCTCTTGACGAACTTGTCAAAAGCATTTCCAGTCCTATATCCAGTGTTTCCCCGAAAACCCTGTACCTTCCCATGCGATATGCCAGTACCTGGGAATTGGCACCGCTGACATAGAGAGTTACCGGGTCTGCGGTGTTTTCCAGCGTCCGACTTCTACATGTGCCAGGCAGTGATTTACACCTACAAGTGGAACATCAAGACTTATTGCCAGCATTCTGGCTGCAGTTGCTACGGTTCGAAGGCAGGCACCAAGTCCTGGTCCCTGGGAAAAAGAAATAGCATCAATCTGTGAAGCATCTACTGCTTTTTCTTTGCTTCCTCTAAAACCCCTTTAACTACGTAAGAGGCATATTTTGCATGGTGCTGTGCCGCTTCCCTGGGGTGTATTCCTCCTGTGGAGGGCGGTACATATCTGAGACTTCTGCAACCACATCTTTCATTAACGATAGCAGCACTGAGGTTCCATGCAGTTCCTTCAATGCCTAGCACTGTTCCTTTCAAATTGGATTCTCCGGCGCTAAATGGGCGCCGGTTAAATATTAATTTTGCTGTCTCCTGAGAATTATGCAGGTTATGGTAATTATTGACATTGTAAGCAATCCGGATATTGCAGGCAAGCTTTGTTTTCTTCCGGAACAGTAGTATCTTTACTGTAAGGTTGCAAGGAACTGCCTGCATTTACCTGATTACTTATGATTTCTTCGTTGGAGTCAGTTACAATCTTTTCTCTGAAATGGCAAATGGTGAAAAGCCCGGAGATTGCTTCAAAGTAGAGGTATTTTTCATCTGAACCTGTTTGCTTTGTAGTCAGAGCTGCCCATCCATCATTATATCTATAGATGGCTATTGTTGCCGGATCGATATCATTATCCCCGATCCATTCCCTGCTGAGCCTGAAACCGATTACAGGATTATCAATGTTTGATTCGGTTGCATAGCCGGTTTTTCCAACCCATATATTCATGTTTTTATAAATAATTCCGGGAGCAGGCATGTCTGTGAATGAAGAATCACCTTGCAGGACTTCAATTGTGACACTGATTTCTCCTGCATTCTTCAAAGATGTGTAACGGATATAGTCTATGTCGTTGTTATCATCTTCAAAATCAAAGTCTGTGACTTCGCCTTTCTTTTGTAAACTGCAAGTACATCCTTAAAATGTATATTTTCATACTCTTCACCGGTGGAGCCGCCTCCGCCTCCACCACCACTGCTGCTTCCTGTGCTCAATAAGCTGGAAGTTAAAACAGAGGTATTTATCCAGTTTCCAGTGTTACCAAAAGTATCAACTGGTATGAGGGTATAATTATATGTAGTATCAGCAAGCAGGTTTTCATCTGTGAAACCTGATTCAGAACTATTTGCAATAAACTCTGATTTATCCAGATTTCCACATGTTCAGTATATTCCTGATCCCAGGACAGAGTAATGGTTGATGAATTACTTGAATTCACCAGATCAGTTATAATTGGTGTTGTTTTGGTTGTGACTGAAACATTGTACCATGTATTTTCAGTGCCAGAAGTGCCAACTGGTTTAAGGCTGTAATTGTAGACTGTACCAGAGTCCAGTCCGGTGTCGGTAATTTCTGCATCAGATGAATTTCCAATAAACTCCTGGTTTCTCCAAATCTCTACATATTTCTGCATCTTCCTGGTTCCACATGAAAGAGTTATAGTTGAGTATGTGCTTGAATTCCTGATATCTGTAATCAGATCATTTATTGTTATTGTAGGCAGTCTTTTTGTTCCTACTGATAAATTATACCAGCTACCGGCATTTCCGCTTGAATCCACAGGTTTGAGGCTATACTCATAAACTGTGTTAGCAACAAGTCCTGTATCTTTGATTTGTGATTCTGAAGTATTGCCAATAAATACCTGATTTCTCCATACTTCAACATTTTCAATGTACTCTGATTCCAGGAAAGGGTGGTAGATGACAATGTGCTTGAATTTCTTATGTCATAGATGACAGGCTCAAAGTTACCGTAAAAACCCCATTCATGGATTATTTCCTGACTCTGGTTTGTCAGTGCTGTAACATATACGCTGTGTTCTCCCTGTGCGTATGGTTGAGAGGTCAGGTATTTCACTTTATAGCCATCATCAATTATCTCTAAAGAGTGGCTAACTTCAGAGTCATCTATTTTCATGGATATTGAACTTGTATTAATCCCTCCGGGGTATATGAGTTCAAATGAAACGACTGTCATATCATTATTTATTACTGAGTTATCTTCAGGATACTCATTATATTCCGGTTCAAAATACAGCACCAATGAGAAATTCTGGGGTCCCTGTGGAACATTGGTTCCGGTCACAGTAAATGTATATGTTCCTGCAGAAGGATTTAGTAACTCCACACCTTCAATATTATTGACTGTATCAGCAGCTCCGTTTCCATAAAATGTTCCTTCAGGAGCTGTAACTATAAGATCCAGGTTATTAACAAGTTGCAGTTCCACAGCAGCATCTCCCGGGTAGTCAGTCCATACAAGTGTTGCCCTTAATTTATCTGATGAATCTGACAAATTGTAACTGACATCCCATGATTCTCCTGTGTTCAAAGGTATTTTATCATAATATTTGACAACTCCCGGATACTGTGGATATATTGAGTTTTCGATGTCAACACGTCCCCATCCCTGGGAATAATCTGGTCTTCCAAGAACTTCCTGAGTACTTCCGGTTCCATATTGTCCCGGAGTGATATTGTATGCTCCGTTAATCAAAGTCGCTTTGATTAATGCGGAACTTGGATTGGACATCTCCTCAATATCTGTGTAATATTGCCTGACAATAGCAGCTGTCCCTGCAGTAAGAGGTGTGGCCATACTTGTACCACTCATATACTGATAGTATTCACTGCCCAGGTAACTGGATTTTAAAGAATTAATATATGTGCCCGGAGCCACAATATCTGGTTTAATTCTTCCATCATCTGTGGGTCCACGACTGCTGAAAGCAGCAATTCCATCTACATTGTCGGCCCTGTAATCATTTTTTATGACACTGATATATGAATAGTATGTCCCATATGTGGTAAGTATATCAGGTCTGTAGTTTTCGGAAGCTCCAACAGTAAGGCAGTTTTTTGCAGTTCCCGGAGAACCAATTGAACCCATGTCAATCACTCCATTGTAATTCAGGTCTCTTCCGGAATTTCCTGCTGAGAAAAGGATAAGCATATCCGGGTGTTCCCACATGAATTGGTCTACCTGCTGGGATTCAATTGTATAGGCGCCATAGGTACTTTTTCCCCAGCTGTTTGTGTGTATCCTTGCTCCCTGATCATAGGCATCCTGGAAAAAGATGGAAATATCTCCGATGTCATCAATTCCGCCAAGACTGTTATCTGCATCCTGTACTGCCTGGAATAAAAGTGTTGCTTCAGGTGCTGTTCCTGAATATTGTCCCCCGGACATTGCCCCGTTTCCTAACACAGATCCACTTACGTGGGTACCATGTCCTCCTCCGTAAACAGCAGGAGCATTATCAGCTGCTCCGTTATCAGAATAATCCATAATATCCAGTATCCTGTTTCTGATATCCGCATGCATGGAATTGTTATTAATTCCTGTGTCAAGTCCGGTATCACAAACAGCTACTATCTGTCCACTTCCTTTAAGACTAAAGTTTTCATGAACATCGTCTGCGTTCATTATAGTTGCAGCAATATCATTGTTCAGAGTTGTCAGGACATATTCTTCTATCCAGCTAATTCCATTAATTGATGCTATTTCAGGTAACAGACTTTTCTGAGCCTCAATTTTCAGGATATTCCCCTGGCTTGAAAGTACGGTTCCACCAAGAAACTCTATTTCAGCAGATACATCTTCACTATGTGATTCAGAAAAGAGCAGAACATTATATGTTGTTTTGTTTTCGATTTCTATCCCTGAAAGTACTATGTTATCATTTTCTGACAGGGGAATATTATATTTGTAGGATGACCTGTATTCTCCTACCCAATAGACGAAATCCATCGATTGAACCTGGATTTTTGCATCTTCACTCATCCTGAATACAAAAGCATTATGTGGAATGTAGTTGTAGATACTGGCACCGGTCGCCGTTACATCCAGTTTCCATTCTTCTTTTACCGGACCGGTGAATTGCACTATATAGTAAAATTCATTTTCTTCCAGTGACTGGCTGACAAAGCTGTTGTTAATTTGATTGTCAGTCTGGTTGCCGGTATTCACGTATCCGGATTTCAATAACAGTATTTTGTTGTTATCAGTGTTGGCACATACTTGTGTGGTGAAAGAAATTGTAATGGCGATCAGTATAATCAGTATCAATATATTGTTTTTTTTGTGCATGAAGCACCGCTCCGTTTTGTCCTTATTAAAAACATAGCATGAACAAATATATTTATGTTTTGGATAGTATAAATTATTAAGTATGTGAAAAAACACACGATGTGGCTCTGTTCAAAGCTAGATATATCCTATCAGAAACTCAAAGGATTTTGTTGATAGCTTTTAAAAAAGAAAAGCAAAAAGTTTTTACTCTGGTATTTTAGCTTGAGTTTTTCCGGCTGATGGCTGTAAGCTAAAATTAATTTTGCTTTATCCTATAAATTATACAGGCAAAAGAAACTATAGCTATTGTTGCTATAAAGGATATTAACGGGATACTTTTATCCTCTTCACTTTCAGGTTCTATGTCAGGATCTGCATCTGGTACTTCTTCATCTGAAGCAGGACTACCTGCGTTTACCTGTGCGTATTCATTTTCAGTAGTAGATACTGTTTCCATTTCCTCTCCTGAAATTGCAAATGGTGAGAATCCCGGAGTACTTGCTTCAAAGTAAAGATATTCTTCATCTGAACCTGTATGCTTTGTAGCCAGCAACATCCATTCATTATCATTATACCTGTAAATGCTAATAGTTGCAGGATCAATATTGTTGTTCTCTATCCATTCTCTGCTGACCCTGAATCCTATGAAGGGATCCTCAATATTAGAACCAGTTGCATAGCCGGTCTTTCCAACCCAGATATTTATGTTCCTGTAAACAATTCCCGGAGCATTTTTATCTGCAAATGATGACGTACTTTTAAGAACTTCAATTGTGGTACTGATTTTTCCTGCATTTTTCAGTGATGTGTAGCGGATATAATCAATATCGTTCTTATCTTCATAGAAATCAAAGTCGGTTACCTCACCTTTCTTTGTATAGACAGAGTACATCCTTAAACCGGATATTTTCATACTCTTCACCGGTGGAACCGCCTCCGCCTCCACCACCGCCGCCCCCACCTGGGGAACTGGAGGTTGATACTGTGGTGTTTGTCCAGTTGCCAATGTTGCCGGCAATATCTATTGGCTTAAGGCTGTAATTGTAGTCGGTAGACGAAGAGAGGCCTGTATCAGTCAGACCTGAACTGGAACTGTTAATCAGAAAGTCCTCGTCAAGCCAGATTTCAACATGGTCAGTATCACTTGATTCATTCCATTGCAGGGTTACGGAAGAACTTGTACTGGAATTTGTCAGGTCTGTAATTGAAGGTGCACCATAATCTTCATAGAAAACCCATTCAAAGATGATTTCCTGGCTGAGATTTGTCAGTGCCAAAACAGATGCGTTGTGCTGCCCTTCTGAATATGGCTGTGCTGTGGCATTCGTCACAGTAAACCCATCATCAATTGCTTCAAGGGAGTGATTGACCTGAATCCCATCCACAGTCATGTTTATGGAACTAACGTTAATTCCATGGGGATGTAAAAGGTCAACTGAAACCAGTGTGGAATTATCATTTGTATATGTATTATTTTCCGGGTACTCATTAATGTCTTCTGTAAAACTAATTACAAGCGAGAAGTTCTGTGGGCCCTGGGGAACATTTGTTCCTTCAACTGTAAATGTGTAAGTTCCTCCTGTAGGGCTAATCAGTTCTACTCCTTCAACGTTGTTTAGTGAATCTCTGGTATCATCTGTTCCGATATTTCCATAATAGGTATCTTCAGGAGCAGCTACAATTAGATCAAGATTGTTGACCAGTTGTATGCTGGCTGCTGTGTCACCCGGGTAGTCAGTCCAGACAAGGGTTGCTCTGAGGTTTTCTGAATCCTCTGCAACATCAAAACTTACATCCCAGGAATCATCTGTTTCCATGGGTATTTTATCGTAATACTTTATGACATCAGGATATTGCGGGTAAATTGAATTTTCAAGATCAATCCTTCCCCATCCCTGTGCGTCATCATATCTTCCGTTTATTTCCTGTGTGCTTCCGGTACCATATTGTCCGGGTGTGAGATTGTAGGCTCCGTTTATGAGTGTGGCCTTAAGCAGCGCAGAACTGGGATTGCTGATGTTTTCAATATCCGTGTAATATTGTCTGACTACAGCTGCAGAACCTGCGGTAATTGGTGTTGCCATGCTTGTACCGCTCATATAGGTATAATTTGCAGTTCCAAATACCATACTTGATTTTGTGGAATATATGAAAGTCCCTGGTGCAACTACGTCAGGTTTAATCCTGCCGTCATCAGTTGGACCCCTGCTGCTGAATGCTGCCATTCCTTTATCGTTGTCTGCCGGATTATCATCTTTCACAGGGTTTGCAGAATAATATGCAGGGTAGTATGTTCCATAAGTATTTACAGTGACTCCCGGTCTGTAATTCTCTGTTGCTCCAACTGCAACACAGTTCTTTGAAGTTGCAGGTGAATCAATAGCATCTTTATCAATAACGCCGTCAGCATCAAGATCCATTCCTGCGTTTCCTGCTGCAAAAAGAATGAGCATATCGGGGTAGTCCCACATGAACTGATCAACCTGCTGTGAATCTATGGTATATGCTCCCTGTGCATAACTTCCCCAGCTGTTGGTGTGTATTCTTGCTCCATGTTCATAGGCATCCAGGAAAAGAACAGAAATGTCAGGTAAGTCGTCTATTCCTCCAAGACTGTTATCTGCATCCTGTACTGCCTGGAAAACAAGAGTTGCTTCAGGTGCTGTGCCTGCATATTGCCCGCCGGATAATGATCCGTTACCTAATACGGACCCAGTTACGTGGGTACCATGACCTCCACCAGATCCATCATCTGCAGGCCCGTTGTCGGAGTAGTCCGTGATGTTTAAAATCCTGCCTCTGATGTCTGCATGCATTGAATCGTCATTTACTCCTGTATCGATTCCTGTATCACAAACAGCTACTATCTGTCCGGTTCCAAACAGTTCGTAGCTTTCACGTATAGCCGGTGCATTGACAATTGTTGCTGCAACGTCATTGCTTATTTCGTGTTTGATATATTCTTCTATCCAGCTTATTCCGTTAATTGCTGCAATATCCTGCAGCTTTTCCCGACTGGATTTCTATCTTCATTGCAGTTCCGGAATTTGAAAGAATGTTTCCGCCAAGACTTTCAATTTCTTTCCTACATTTTTTCCATCTTTTTCCGAGAATAGCAATATTTTGTAAGTTTTACTGTCCCTGTTACTTATGCCTGCAATCTTTGGTTCAGCATTTTCCAATAACTGGGGATCATATTTGTAGGATGCTTTATACTCGCCAGTCCACCGGACAAAATCATAGGTCTGAATCCTGTTTCTGACATCTTCTGTCATTCAAATACAAAGGCATTATTTGGCAGGTAATTGTAGATACTTGCTCCTGCCTCTGTTATATTTTCTTTCCATATTTCCCTGACAGGTCCGGTGAACTGCACGATATAATAGTTTTCATTTTCTCCAAAAGATTCTGTTCTGAAATCCTGTGATATATTACCGGTCTTATTATCGGACTTTTCAATTGTTTCAGTATTAATATTCCCGGCTTTTAAAAGCAGTTGATTGCTGTTGTTTGAATCAACATTTTCAACCCATGCACAATTGCTGAATGTGCTTGTGACTATTATAAGCGTTAACACTATGAGGATAATGTTTTTTTATGCATATGGCAGCATCTATATTATATTCCGAATGACTATATATTGGCTTTAATATATTTATACATTCTGTGCTATAAAATATATGACTCTGTCTATTGGATGCGAAAACAAAAAATAAAAAAGAAATTAATGCTTCCTGATAAAGAAGCATGTCAGAACAATATCATAATGCAAACCAGAGATGGGAGCGAATTCAACTTATTCTTCGGTTCTGCCTGTTCAGGTATTGAATCATTGAGTGACTGATTCATTTCATCGTCTACTGTAAATTGTTCATCAGCAACAGAACTCATCCTGAGAGCATCGATTTCACCGGTAATTGCAAGGGTGAGAATCCCGGTGTTTCTGACTCGAAATAGATATACTCATCATCTGAGCCTGTCTGGACAGTGCTGAGTTTTTCCCAGCCATCGTCATACCTTTCAAGCACGATACTGTCTGAATCAATATTATTTTCATCTATCCAGCTTACAGGAACCCTGAAACCAACAACTGGATTTTCGATATTTTCCTCAGTTGCATAACCTGCTTTTCCAACCCAAATATTAATATTCCTGTAGGTATCCCCTTCCGGAAGGCTGTCTGCAAAGCTTGATTTATCTTTCAGTATTTCAATTGTTACAGTTATTGTTCCTGAATTCTTCAGTGATTTGTAGCCCACATATGTTATGTCGTTCTCAGCTTCATCGAATTCGAACATAATGTCCTTGTCCTTAATTACAAAGATAGAACTTACATCTTTCAGTTCAATGTTCTCGAATTCTTCTCCTGTAGTGCCTCCGCCACCTCCTCCTCCACCGCCGCCTCCGCTGGTGGAAGCTGTGGAGCTTGAGGATTCTTCAATATTGACAGTAACTGTGTAATTCCAGGTACTGGAGTCTCCGGCTGTGACTGTGTAGTTCACAGGATTTGTAAAGTCCTGTGCAATCATGCTAGCAGGTGTTATGTTTATGCCGGTGTGAGTGATTACAGGAATCAATGAACTTACATTTGTATCTTCAGGGACTTCCAGGTTGATTGTTTTCTCATCCTCATCAATAAGCCCTTCAACAGCAGGCTCTGTGAAACTAAAAGATGTAATGGATTTATCGGTACTGGATGCTACATTCACCGTAACTGTGTACTGCTTAGTGGAATCATCTTCAGCTGTAACCGTATAATTAACAGGGTTCGCAAAGTTTTGTGCAGTACCACTTTCAGGTTCCAGATTGGTTCCCGTGTAAGCGACATCCGGTACAAGGGCTGAGATATCGGTTCCATAAGGAACTGTCATTGTTATTGTTTTCTCTTCCTCGTTGATGCTTCCGTTAACATCAGGCTCCTGGAAACTGAAAGATGTAATCACTTTTTCGGAACTTGCTTCAACAGTAACCGTTACAGTGTAGTCCAGTGTACTTCCATCCTCGGCTGAAACTGTATAAGTTACAGGCTCCGTAAAGTCCTGTGCTATCCTGTTTTCAGGGCTTATACTTTCTCCTGAGTGTCTAATCGCCGGAGTAAGTGAAGTAACGTTTGTCCCGGCAGGTACTGTCAGGCTAATAGCTTTTTCTTCTTCGTTAATTGTTCCGTCTACTTCAGGTTCTGTAAACCTGAACTCAGTAATAGACTTTGATGTGCTTGCTGCTTCACTTACCGCAACAGTATATTCCTGCGTGGAATCATCTTCTGCAGTTACTCTGTAGACAACAGGATTTCTAAAGTCCTGCGCAATTTCACTCTCAGGGTCAATGCTTTTTCCTGTGTGTGTAATGTCCGGGGTAAGTGAAGTGAGGTCTGTTCCATGTTCTACAGTTGCAGTTATTGTTTTCTCAGCTTCGTTAATAGTTCCCTGAACATCAATGTCAGAGAAAACAAAAGCTGTAATGGTTTTTTGGGAGCTGGTTTCAACGTTCACAGTAACTAAATAATCCTGTGTTGAGCCATCTTCGGCTATTACAGTATATGTTACAGGGTTCGTGAAGTCCTGTGCAGTTCCACTTGCCGGTGATACACTTTCTCCTGTGTAAATAATAGTTGGTACAAGACTTGCTATATCTGTTCCTTCCTGTACTGTGAGAGTAATGGTATTTTCATCTTCATCAATCACACTATTAGCTGTCTGTTCTGCAACGCTGAATGATGTTATTTCTTTGGCAGTGCTTGCTGCTTCGGTTACTGTTACAATATAATTCTGTGTGCTTCCATCGTTTGATCTGACAGTGTATGTTACAGAGTTCGTGAAGTCCTGTGCAGTTCCACTTGCTGGTGACACGCTTGCTCCATTGTGTATAGATGGTTCAAGTGCTGTGAGGTCTGTTCCAAATGGTACTGTCAAAGCAATTGTTTTTTCATTTTCATTGATTACGCCGGTAACATCAGGTTCTGGGAATCTGAACTCTGATATTTCAGGTCTTACATAAAAAATCCATGAATAAGAAAACTCCTGTTCGCTATTTGTCTGTGCTGTAATTGTTACAGAATGTTCTCCGCTCTGGAGAGGTGATGAAGGAGTGTATTGAATACTATATCCGTCGTTGATATTTGCAGAGTTGAAAGATGCAGTACTTCCATCAATTTCCATTGTTATGGAATCTTCTATAACGCCCACCGGGTGCACCACATCAGTGGATATGGTACCTGTGCTGCTCTCTGAATATGCCCCGTTTGCGGGGTATTCATTGTTATCGCAGGTGAAAGAAAGAACAAGAGCAAAGGGCTGTGGTCCTTCCTGTACATTATAAGCATCAACTTCAACTGTATAGTCTCCTGTAACTATACTGTCAAGTTCAATTCGACGTTGTTTACATGATCAGGTCCGTCGTTTCCGTAATATGTTGCTGGATCTGATAGTGTGAGGTCCAGGTCATTGTAGAGTGTCTTTGATGCAGCCGGAGAGGATGGATAGTCCGTCCAGACAATTAGCAGCCCTGAGTGACTCTCCGCTTTCAATATAATCAAAACTATGTTCCCATGAATCTGAATCCTCCAGGGAAACTTTATCGTAATAACAAGGGACCTGTGGGTATGTCAGCATAATTGAGCTTGATGCATCAACCCTTCCCCATCCCTGGGAATAGTCCGGTCTTTCATAGACTTCCCTGTATGAACCGGTGCCATACTGTCAGGACTGATGTCGTATGCACCGTTTATCAGGGTTGCTTTCAGGAGTGCTGCACTTTAAGTTTCCCAGCTGTTCGAATTCTGTATAATATTCCCTTACAAGGGCAGCAGTCCCTGCAACAAGAGGTGTGGCAAAACTCGTTCCTGCTGCATATGCGTAGTAATCATTAATCACTTCAAGACTGTAGGAACTTACAAGACTGGATTTTGTAGATGCAATAAGTGTACCGGGTGCAACAAGGTCAGGTTTTATTCTCCCGTCATCTGTAGGTCCCCTTCCACTTGATGCATACATTCCTTCTGTGTTATCAGCTATATCATCATTTATGATAGGAATCGCAGGAAAACCGTATCTGAATGCGGTCCCTGGCCTGTAACTTTCTGTAGCACCCACTGCAATTGAGTTTTTTGAAGTTGCGGGGCTTGTTACTGAATTATGGTCAACAACCCCGTTACTGTTAGAGTCCGAGGCTTCGTTACCTGCTGAAAACAGTATCAACATGTCAGGATTTTTCCAGACAAAATCATCCACCTGCATGGCTACTGAGGAATACAGGCCGAGTTCATCAGTGTAACCCCAGCTATTGCTGTGTATACGTGCTCCTGAATCATATGCATCCTCAAAGAGTATATTGATATTATCTTTCTGTACTCCGCCAAGGCCACCGTCATCGTCCTGCAAAGCTTGAAAAACAAGACGTGCTCCAGGTGCTGCTCCGCTGTACTGTCCTTCTGACATTGCCCCGTTACCGATAATAGAACCGGCAACTATGGTTCCATGCCCTCCTTCGTCTGCTGCACCATCATCGGAATAATCTATAATTTCACGAATTCTTCCCATGAGATCAGGATGCATTGAGTTGTCATTAACACCTGTATCAATACCTGTATCAGAAACAGCCACAATCTGCCCGCTTCCGGTGAGTCCGCTGGTTTCACTTACAGTATCAATATTCATGATGCCAGTGGCAACATCATTGAAGGGAACAGGTTCTGAGCTGCTTTCTATCCATGCAATTCCTTCAATGGCTGTTATCTCATCTGTTTTTCCGGAGTTTATTCTTACTCCGAGTATTTTGCCGGAACTACTTGTTATGGTCCCGCCTATATTTTCAATATCTTCTGAAACCTTTGCTGAATCAGCCTGTTCAAAAAGGATAATTATTAGCTTTTCACCAGATTCAACCGTTTCAGACTCGTATTTGTATTCCGGAAGATATTCCCCGGACCAGCGAATAAAGCCCAGTGAATTGACCTGCTCTTTCTCGGCTTCTGTCATCTTCAGGACATAGGCATTGTTAGGAATATAATCTAAAACTTGAGCACCTGTATTTTCAACTTCATCTTTCCATTCTCCGGTAACATGTCCGTCAAACTGGACAACATAGTATTTTTCAGAATCATCGAAGTTTTCCGAACCTGCAAGTGCTACTGTAGAAGAAGTGTGAGTAGTATTTGTTTTTTGATAGTTATCTGTGTCAAGATTTCCTACTTTCAGGTAAATAATGTTTTCATCACTGGCTGATACTGTGACAGAAGTAAAAAGTATAAATAATAAAATCAACAAAATTGTTTTTGCATTCATTTTAACCAGTCCCGTTTTTGAGTTTGTATAGAAACAGGTATAACTCCTGTTTCTGTATACTCTCATTCTATATATATTTGAGTAAGTAAAAAGAATAGGCCAGTTTAAACAAAATTAAAAAAGAAAAGACGCTTTTGAATCAAAAGCGCCTGAATTCAGTCATTAATTCCTTCTCTTCCAGAAACCAATGTAGATAGCTCCAAGCATTCCAATTACGAATATGGAGGCAATTATATCCGAACTGGATATTAAACGGACTGCTTGTGCTTTCATTACATTTGTGACACTTTCCTGTGTCATTTCATACCCTTCCACATAGTTGTCAGGAGTTGATTTAGCTGTATCCTGGACAGGTGAATCCATGTCCATGCCTGCTCCGCCGGAGTCTGCTGTCATGGTCTGGTTAGGTACCTGTACCGGAATCCTTTAACCTTGCTCAGTTCGGTGTGACTACTGCTGGAACTGCTTGTGGTTACATTGTTTCAGTTCTTCTGTAGCTGCAATCTCAGTTGCATGAGTTGCTTCATACATCAGTTCTTTATGCTTCCTGAGCTTCCAGACTGACTCCTGCTGCATGTACCCTGGATAAAGTCATCAGCAGGGCATTTCCACATGTATGGTGGCAACAGGTGACACCATTTTCAACAACAGTTCCACGTAGATTCCAACAGGTCATTCAGCACTTCATCTGAAGGATCCCAGTATTCCTTGATACTTCAATCATGCGAGCCTGAATGGACTGGCCGGAATATGGGTTCTCAGTGGTCAGGAATTCATCCACACCAATGTCATACTTATCCTGTAAATGAACCTCCTTAGATCTCATTCCAGTCTGAATCAGTCACTAGATCCGGATTAGTCACATCCCATCCCCAGAGATACTCTGTCATTTTAACCATCTGCCTTGCACCTGCATAATCACCTTCCATCATTCCGGTGATCCATGTTGGGTTGAAGTCACGTGACCGCAGTTCGGTTCTAAGTGCATCCTTAAGGGATGTCATCTCCAGGCCATCGGTGTTCTCCTGATTGGCAATGTACAGATCTGGTGTTTCTCCTGTGAGTACTCTGACTGTAAATTCGTGCTTAAGGTAACCATAGTATCCATCTACCCAATCAAGCAAACCGAAGAGGTTTGTGGAATCACGCTATTGCAACCCAGCATCCAGATCCTGAGGTTCATTGTAAGAAGCTCTCGTTTCCTTCACCATACATCCTGACCATAGGCATAGGCTGATGTTGAGATGAAAGATCCGCAAGTTTGGATTCATTCTCCCATGTCACTTGCTGCTATTGCATCTTCCATTCCGTTATCGTAGTTACCCGGAGCCTCACTGAATATCCTGCACTGTGAAAGATAGTGTGCTGACTTTCACGTTATCCCATTTCAAGAAGCTGTGATTCGTGCAGGGAGTTTGCCCTTACGTGGTTATCGCCAACTGCTCTCATCAAGCTCACAACTGTCCTGATAACTTCATCAACCGGTTCAAGCTGGTGGGAAGAGGTATCCCTGTACAGACCGGAGGATTGCACCATTACGTCGATTCTCGGATCATTTCTTCCAGTGGTATTACGCTAAAGCCAGTAAGCGTCCCCTGATCCCTTACAGGCTCAACTCCCAGCAGGGAATGAATCTGTACTTCCATAAGGCCACCATGACGTAGTGTTTCCATTGCCCAGGACATAGGATACTTGTCAGGATAGGTTGCATTGTTATTAGTAATTCTCCACAAGCTGGTCTGCAAGCAGGTCCTCCATTAAACTTGTTTCCTCATCTGGGAATTTCCTCTGATCGAATCCCGCAGTTCCTGCCTGTTGGTAATGCATCAGGGTTGCGTATAGGATCATTTTCTAGGTCCCGGTTCGATGTATTCGCCGTCAAGTGCCCTTATGGTCTGATCGATTTCCCTTGTTGTCATGGCAAGGTTATCACCATGATAAAGAGCAAGTTCAAGATCTGCTGTGATGTTGTCATCAGTGAACCCGAGAACTTCCAGCTGTGCACCGGAAACATTTGTTCCGTTGAGCAAAGTAAGCGTTAAAGCAACTTAGCATTGAATCAACCATTCTCCCAGTCTTCCTCTATTCCACTGTCTTTTGGAAGGACGTTGTAGATGTGGTCTGTAGAGAATGCTTCATTGATTTGACCATGCCAAGTTTCTCATCTTCAGGTGCAACACCGAAGGTGTGGACACCCATAAGGCATCAGTGTCTCCTCAAGTTTGTGTGGAGGTAGTCGCTGGACCGTGTTACTGACAAAGTTATCGGTGCTGTCAGTCGTATTATACAGTTCATCAGTACCTACGCCAAGATCGGTTTTAAGACGCGGTTTTTTCATACAGCTGTATGGTGGTGTTACGATATAGTGCTGCCTGTATTTTCATTGCTTATTGCAGTGTTGTGACTTCTGTGGATCTTGTCGTGCATGGTGGTCAGGTCTCACTGACCTGCACTGATAATCGGAGGTGTCAGGTGGTCTATCATGACTGCATAACCACAGGTGCTTTGGCCTGGCTTCTCTATACATTTGTCCGCTTGATGTATGGATATATTATTGGTGTATCCTGAGCACATATGGATGGATAGTCATGTTCCAGAGTCCGATCTCCTTTCCAGAGTGACCATTCACATTGATCCATGGGTACCGAAATTAGTTATTGCATCTGCATCGTACTCCGTTGTTGATCCGGTAGTAGGCACAGGTATGGTGTGTCGTGTATAGATTCGTTGTGATAGATGAGTGACTCGTCTTAAGAAAGCTGCTTGGTTGGCTGTGGTATGAGTTTATATTTCCTACCTGTACCGTGGGTATCACAAAGTACCGTAGCCGCTGTTATTCTCATAGACCATGATGTCTCCCGGTGCTTCACCCCAGAAGCTTTCAACATCTTCTCTGACAGATTCAGGCAGGGTGTTGTACCATAGGAGGTAATCCTCAACAGGCATCAGTGTAACATAACCGGATTCAACAACCTTCTCAAGCTCACCGGGTGCCCATGCACCAACATTCCTGCTTGCTGATGAAGAGATCAATGAACTCACCGTTTGGTATTGGCTCATCGCCAAGATCATAACCTTCTTCTTCATGCGTTCAGGGTAATGTGAAACTTGAACCGATATCAGAGTAACGTTACACCGATATTGTCCTTGCCACCGTAAGTGGTTGTAATAAGTATACTTACCTTCTTCTTGTCCATTGCTTGCGGCTTTGAAGTTTTGCCCATCCAATGGCACGGTCCTAAAGGAATTAGCCTGTTCTGAATAGGTTCGTAATAGTACTGGTCTTCAACATCAGGATTCTCAATTCTTCCGCTTATCCATACCGAAAATCCAGACATCCGTCAACTTCCGGCTGTGTTACCATTGCCGGTCGGCTCATATTCAACACCTATTGCACTGGTATTGAATTCATCAGGTGTTGTGTATGGATCCTGTATACCTTTGAGAATAGACACATTGTATTTCTCTAGGTATTCACGCCTTCTTCGTCATCATAGTTCAATTTGAAAGCCTTCCAGGTGGATTATGGCATCTACAAGGACTTCTCCATCTTTTATATGATGATCAACATCCTCAGCAAATGCCATGTCAGTGAGTGTATACATTTGCATCCTTGTGATTCCCGAGGTATCTTATAATTTACTTAATGGATCCTGAGATAGATAGGGTCTTTCCTGTGTCGTAGTGTGTTCGATTGTTGGTGCAGAAGGGTCGTGCCGCCGTGGTCAGCGCACCAGTCGAGGTATTCAGAACTGTCTGCAAATACATGAGAAGCATCCGGATGTGGTGATCATCATCAGCGATTTCCGGTTCTGCAACGGGTGAATGCCTCAACGGGTATATTGTAGAATTTGTCTATTAGCGGACAGATTCTCCATGTATTGGTGGCATCCACGTTCTCCGGTGTTTTGTCATCACATTATGTGGAGGTTCAGGGTGTCAATTGTTGTTACTCCGTACAGGTCCCCGCTGCTTCCAAGGCTGACATGTGCTCCATTGTTTTTTTCCGTCATTCAGTACATTGAGAAGTGAATTGATGTCCGCTTTCAATCATACAACATATTAAGTCTTGTCCCAGTGGCATCTGTGAGACTTTCAGATTGCAGCAGCAGGTGTCATGACTCTTATATTCAGCAGTCATTGATTACAGCGACTCTTTGCTTCAATTACGGTGTTGAGGTTGTATATATTCGAATCAGCACCGATTATGAGAGTCATGTTTACTTTTTCTTTGGTATTACAGGTTCTGGTATTGTTTTCACCCTGCCATGCTCCTGAGAAACTCTATCCATGAATTTGAGCATGCTCTTCATGTTATCCTCGCCACACCCTGTATCCAATGTCACTGATATCTGTGTATTCTTCAGTGTAAGGTCAACATCGGGAAGAGTTACGGCCCAGACAGGTTGTATCCGATAACCCATGCCGCCTGCCTGGGCGAGAACTGATGCAGATTCCCAGCCAGCTACTGTTGTCTCGTCCTGTGATTCTATGAAGATAACTCCGTAATCTGAGAAGTCTAAGTCAGCAGGTACAGGATTATTATTGTGAATATAGTTGTCAAAGCTGGCAGATACGTCTGCATCGCTAATGGCACTGCTGATGCATGCGTTGTTGTCAGTACCAGGATAAACAGGTAAGAACCTAACACATCAACACTGACCTGACATTCTGGCCACCGGAAGTTTTTATCAGTCACCTTCGGCTATCAGGTAAATAAACAGACTTTCCAACATTTTCAAGCTCTTCTCCTTCTGTTCTGCATTCCTTGAAGTAGCTGCATACTGGATCATCAGAGTTCCGTCGAATGTATAGTCCGGATATTCCGGTGCTGTTATTCCCATGGTTCTTGGTGCATATGCAGCACCGTTCTCCTGGGCACTTGTGAGTGCTTCCTCCACTATCGGTGCATTCAGTATAATACTTTTTGAATAGTCACAGAAAATTACGTCCTGTGTTTCCCGAGGAGATCACTTGCTGTTGCATTGTTGAGCTCGTCGAAAAACTTGAAAAAGCTTTGATTCCGTCATCAGCTTCAGAACTGTAGTAGTTGATGTGGTTATGCTCAATCAGGTCGCTGTAATCATTTGTCTGGCTTGCTGTTTCCAGCGCCTCGTTTGGAACATAACTAATGTGTTCTCTCTTTCATTGTGAGATCGTCGGAGTTTTTCTGCATTTTTTCAAGTTCTTACTCCTTCTGTTCCCATGTTCATGATAGTTACATACTTTACCGGGTCATCTAGTGTTCCATCCAGATACATAATCCAGGTAGTCTGGTGCAGTTCCCATGGTCCTGAGTGCGTATACTTCAGCTTTGTTCTCCTGGGCATTTATTATAGTGTTTCTTCAACGGAAGGTGCATTCAGAATTGTGCTTCCCAGATAGTCTGAAAATTACGTCCTGTGTTTCCAGGAATCCACTTGCTGTTGCATTGTTGAGTTCATCACTTGTTCCGTCATCTGCTTCCAGAACTGCAGTAGTTGATGTAGTTGAAAGCGCTCAATCAAGTCACTATAATCATTAGTCTGGCTTGCTGTTTCCAGTGCCCTCGTTTACGCTAATGTGTAATTCTCTCTTTCATTATTGAGGACAATAGGAGATTTTCCAGCATTTTCAGTTCTTCTCCTCTGTTCCCATGTTCGGTAGTCACATACCGGATCATCAAAGAGTTCCGTCAGATATATAGTCAAGGATGTTCGGTGCTGTTCCCATGGTTCTTAGTGCGTATACTTCAAGCCCCGTTTTCCCTGGGCACTGTGATGCTTCCCTCCACTGTCGGTGCATTCAGTATAGTACTTCCCAGATAATCTCACAGAAAATTACGTCCTGTGTTTCCAGGAATCCCACTTGCTGTTGCATTGTTGGAAGCTCGTGTACTGATTCCGTCATCAACCAGAACTGTAGTAGTTGATGTAATTGTGTTCAATGAGAGTCACCTTTATAATCCCATTTTGTCCTGGCTTGCCGTTTCAGTGCCTCATTTGGAGACATAACTGATGTATGTTACTTTTTCTCTTTCATTGTAAGATAAATCAGGAGTTGCTCGGCATTTTCAGGTTCTTCTCCTTCTGTACCTGTATTCGCGTCGTTGCATATGGATCATCGAGTTCCATCGAAATGTAATCCGGATATTCCGGTGCTGTTCCCATAGGATCCTGAGTGCGTATACTTCAGCCCGTTCTCTGAAGCATTTGTTAGTGCCTCTTCAACAGGTACTTCAGAATTGTACTTCCCAGGTAGTCACAGAAAATTACGTCCTGCGTTTCCAGAATCCCTTGCTGTTGCATTGAGTTTATCGCTTATTCCATCATCTGCTTCGGAGCGCTGTAGTAGTTAATGTGGTTGTATTCTATAAGATCGCTGTAGTCATTTGTCTGGCTTGCCATTTCCAGGCCTCGTTTGGAACATAGCTGATGTACGTTACACTTTTTTTCATTGTGAGGTAAATAGGAGATTTTCAGCATTTCAAGTCCTTCTCCATCTGTTCCATGTTCATAAAGTAGTTGCATATCGGATCATCTAAGTACCATCAGAAATGTAGTCCCGTTAGTCTGGTGCTGTTCCCATGGTTCTCAGGGCGTATACTTCAGCCCCGTTTTCTGGGCAGATGTTAATGCCTCTTCAATATCAGGTGCCATTTTAAAATAGTACTTCGTCACAGAAAATTACGTCCTGCGTTTCCAGGAATCCGCTACTTGCAGCGCTTCTGAGGTCATTACTAATTCCGTCATCTGCACTGGAATTATAATAGTGTGATGTAGGTGTATTCTATGAGATCCATATTCGTTAGTCTGGCTTGCTGTTTGCAGTGCCTCATTTGAAGTTATAGCTGATGTAAGTTATTCTTGTTTTCTGTTCATCCGCCATTGCTGTATTCATAAGAGAAAAAAATCAACAAAAAGCTTAATAACAATGTAATTATATTTTTTGTATTGCATGTTATCCCCCGATAACCTGTAGTGACACTCCTGCTTGTGGCGGTTTTCAGGAGTGTTTACAATTATCTTTTTGATCTGTACCTTTCAACGTTAACTTTTGATTTATGATATAGATATTAGTAAAATACCTATATTTAAAAGGAATTATGTAGCTTCCTTTACTTTATAGGTTATAATCGTTCGTAATAAAACAATTGATTATCTCTATCAAAATAAAAAGCAAACCCTCTGCTTTTTTTTGAAATTAGAAAAAAAAGGCATGAATATCTTTTTTCAAAAGATGTGATTATAAAAAAAGAAAAGACGCTTTTGAGTTAAAGCGCGGATTTGTTCTTAGTTCTTTTTCTCTTCAGGAATCCGAGATAGATAACTCCAACACCTGCAATTACTGGATTGACTATAATATCTGAACCTGAGAATCCACTTCCTGTCTCTGGTTCAGGAACAGTTTCCAGAAGTCATCTCATACCCTTCAATGTAGTTGTCAGGAGTTGACTGAGATGAATCCTGCACAGGGTTTCGGTGTCCATTCCGGCACAGAGTCCGACATCATTGTCTGGTTAGTGCTTCCGGTTCCGGATTCCGCTTTACCTTCAGATCGGTTCCGGTGGTACTGCTGCGGCTTGAACTGCTGCTGGAAGTTTCCTCCACTTCGGATTGGAGTGACCTGCGTTGAAGTATGTGCTTCTTCCATAAGTTTTCTGGTATTCTTCCATGGTTGAAGCATCAACAACTTTTTCAGTTGTGGTCATCACATTCTGCACATAACTGTCCAGTAATGGGTTACCACAGGTGTGGTGGCAGCATGTTACACCGTTTTCCACAGTGGACTCAACATATTCCTTTACAAGATTCTGTAATACCTCATCAGAAGTATCCCATGAATCTTTCCTGATGGTTTCGATCATCCCCTGGCTGTGCAGACTGGTACTGATGTGGATTTTCATTGAAGAACTCCTCCATTCCAGGTTGTTCTTGTCCAGCACATAGGTGTCGTACATGTTATCCCAGTCAGAATCTGTCACAAGGTCAGGGGTCGTTGCTTCCCATCCCCACATGTATTCCACGGCTTTCATCATCTCCCTGGCTCCGGCATAGTCATATTCCATCATACCGGTGATCCAGTTCGGATTGAGATACCTGGCTGTGAGTTCCTTACTGAAGGCTTCTCCCAGAGTGATAATCTCAGGGTTGTCCACGCTTGTGAAGTCTGCAACAAACATTCCAGGGTCTTCACCGCTCAGTGTCCTGATGGCAAGTCCGAGTCCTCCCAGATACTGGTAGTAGTCATCGTTGTCCATTAGTCCGTAAAGGTTACTTGTGTCACTGTGTATGGCAACATCAACTTCTGCGAGGTTGGATTCGAAAACATCCTGATAGCTTTCTCCCCAGACATCTGCTCCATAAATGTTTGACATTGTGGAAATAAAGAGGTCTGCGATCTCAGTGTTATTTTCCCAGCTTTCACTGGCTTCTACAGCAGATGTAACACCTGTACCATAATTGCCTGTAGCTTCACTGAAAATTCTTGCTCTTGCGACGTATTCAGCAACACTTGCATTGTATCCGCTTTCAAGCATGGATTGCTCAATGGCAAGTGAGTTCATCCTGACATAGTTTGTCTCATTGCTCTCATTGAGATCTGCAACTGTACGAACTGCAGTGTCCATGAGCTGAAGCTGGTATGGGAATGTGTCACGATAGAGTCCTGAAGGCACAAGAAGCACATCGATTCTTGGATGTGTCATCTCTTCCTCAGGAATAACTTCAAATCCGGTTATCCTTCCGCTGCTTCTAACGATCTCAACACCTAGAAGTTCGTAGATCTGGGCTTCCATCATACCTTCATGTCGCATTGTCTCAACGGACCAGAGGACAAAGGATACCTTGTTTGGATATTCACCATTTTCCGCATAATACGACTCAAGCCATGTGTTCATGGTTGCACGTCCCATTGCTTCTGTCTCTTCGTCAGGGATAGTTCTCTGGTCGAAGCTGTAGAAGTTCTTACCAGTTGGCAGTGCACCTGGGTTGCGTATTGGGTCGTTACCGGTTCCGGGTTCGATGTATTCTGAGCTCAGTGCCCTGATGGTATTGTCGATCTCCTGTGTTGTAAGGTCGAGGTTGTTGCCATATTCTACACCAAGTTCTAGATCAGCTGTGATAGTAGCATTGGTCAGGCCAAGGATCATAAGCTGGGCATCGGATACGTTCGTACCGTTAAGCAAAGTAGCATTTAACAGTAAGAAGGCATCAGCATCCGCTTCATCACTCCAGTCTTCCTCAGTTCCGTTTGTCTTTGGCAGTACATCATAGATGTGTTCTACAAAGTCATCACGGAGCATGGATTTGACCATGGTGACAAACTTTTCGCCTTCAGGTGCAACACCGAATACGTGCATTCCATAAGGTATGAGTTCATCCTGAGCTCATGCAGGTATTCATGCAAGGTGATATCGACAAAGGTCTCAAACTCATCGTCTGACATAGCAGTTACGTTCTCAGTTGGGATTCCCAGATCATCTCCCATTGTGAGGTTGTCGTATAGCTGTATGGTAGTGTTACGGTAGAGCTCTGCCATTTCCTTATCGCCATCATCCTTTGCTTCAAGATACTACGGATCTTGTCATGCATTGTCTGGAGTTCACCATAAAGACCTGCCTGTCTATTGAGGTGTCAGGTGATCGATGACACGCATTTCACGGCGCTTTGCCTGTGTACCTTCACCAACGTTGTCCATGATGTATGGGTAGACAACTGCGTCTCAGCAACCATTAAGGATGGGTAGTCGTATCTCCAGAGACCAACTTCATTACCAGGTAACCACCTCTGTACCGTGGGTACCGAAGTGTATCATTGCATCTGCATCATATAATCATTGTTGATCCAGAAGTATGTTGCAAGATACTGGTGTGTTGGTGGTATGGACTCATTGTGGTAGATAAGTGACTAATGGACAGTCCTGCCCTTGTTGGCTGTGGAACGAAATTGATGTTACCAAGCTGTATTGTTGGTATGACAAAATATTCACTCACTTTCGTCGGAGTAGGTCATGATATCTCCGGGAGCTTCTCCCATGTTCCCTCTACTTCTTCACGCACGCTTTCCGGAAGTTCGTTCTGTAATATTGCAGATAGTCGTCTACAGAGACCATTGTCACATAACCGAATCAAATGACCTTTCAAGTTCTCCCGGTGCCCAGGAACCGACATTCCTGCTTGTTATGAACAGGTCAATAAACTCACGCTATTTGAATTGTAACATTATCTCCAAGATAATATCCTTCTTCCTGCATTGCTTCAAGGAGCAGTGTGAAACTTGATCCGGATATCAAGGTAGCTGGCCTGATATTGTTCTTACCACCCTCGTGGTTGTAGATGATGGTAATCTTCTTGTCGGCATTCTGCATTTCCCTGAGTTCAGACCATGCGATTGCCCTGTCACATATCCATTCAACCTGATAGTCATGTTTCATAGTAATACTGTTCCGTATCAGGATCCTGTGTTCTTCCTGAAATCCATATGTAGTCAGTAAGACCGTCTATTTCAGGTTGTGTAACCTGTGATGGAATTGATGCGGAACTCAGTCCCCGCACATTTGCAAGATACTGTTCAGGTGACTGGTAGTAGTCAGTGGCACCTTTTAACACAGGAACATTGTATTTGTTCTGGATGAAGTCCACACCTGCCTCAGGGTCACCATAGTTCAGGTAGAAACCTTTTATTGAAATGATAGTATCAACCAGTACTTTCACCATCTTTTGTGAAAATATCCACATCTTCGCTGGTGACAATGTAACTGGCATGGATCACATTGCATCCCTGGGATTCCAGATATATCGGATAATCGCATCCTCTGTGGCAAATTCAAGGGACGTCTGACCGAATTTATTTCCAATTACACCAATGGTCGGTGCCTCAGGGTCATAGCCGTTGTCTTCTCATACCACTGGCGTATTCTGAACTGTCTTCGAATATCCTCGGGAATGCATCCGGGTGGTAGATTCCGTCTTCAGGAATAACAGGTTCTACCGGATCACCATATTCTATGTATGGTCTGCAAAAGTAGCTCCCATGCAGCGTATCCAGTACTCCATATTAGTAAATCCATTGTTGTAAAGATAGTATGGGAATTGTAGGGTAGTCATTTTCTATGTCAAAAGTGGCGAATCCATAGATGTCAGCTACACTATCGAAAAATGACTCATTCTAAATTCATTGTCTTTTGCTTCCCAGTAACCTGTCCTTTATTTCAGCAGTTCCTTCTGATCCCATCATATGAATTACAATAACATCTTCATTGCTGAGATCCACAGTACTGTTGATAGATACTTCAAGAGTGCCCACGACATTGACGTTGAAACGGTCTGTGATAAACTCCTCTCTTTCCTCGACAACCTTTTTCATATAGGCAACACTGCTGTCAGAACTGAGGATAAATGTCAGGTTTTCTTTTGGAAGAACAATTTCAGGCTCATCTATGGATGAACTTCCTGCTACGAACTTAATCATGTTCTTCATATTTTCCTCTCCGCCCTGTATCCAGTATCTTTCAATATCTGTGTACTATCTGAATACAGGTCAATGTTTGACAATGTGATATTGGATGGGAGGTTATAACCAATGACCATGGCACCTGCCGACTTTGCAGATTCTATGCTGGAATTCCATCGTTCCATTGTTGCTTCATCCGTGATTCAATGAAGATCAATGAATATGGTGAGAAATCATAGTCAGCAGCGATGTATCAACACATTGGTAAAGTAGTAATGTTCAAACCGGATGGGAATTTCCGTATCATTTGAAGCATTGATAAGAGCTGCTTCCATTATAGTCGGTACTAGAATGAATATCAGGTTTCCACTGCCAACAATGCTGGTACTTTCATCTCCACTCATGATAGCAGTTTCTACAAGGGTATCGTCACTTATTGCCAGGTATGTCAGAAGGTTTTCAGCATTTTCTATTCTGTTGTGTCAATTCCCTGGTAATATGTGCAAATTGATCCGGTGTATTCAGCACCTATATTACGTAATCGAAGTATGCTGGTGTGCTGCTGGTACGTATACTGTACAGTTCTACTCCGTTATCCTTGCTGCTTTGAAGCTGTCATTTATTGTTCCGTTATATGCCTCGAATGTCTTGCTTCCAATCATGTCACAGAATATTACGTCTCCTGTGTTGCAAGGAATCAATTTTCAGCAGACATCAGTAAACTCCTGGCTTGCACCAAATGTTGAGTTACCGTACTCAATGAAATTGTAGCTCAATCATACCGCTTTGATCGCAAGTCTGGCTTGCCATCTCCAGTGCCTCGTTCTCAGAATAAGCATCAGAATACGCGATATATGTTATTCTTGTTTTCATTAGTTGTAAGTACATGAGAAGGTTTCGCATTCTCTATCTTTTCTTCTGTTGTGTCAATTCCCTGCTGGTAGTATGTGCAAATCGGGAAACCATATTTCCAGCACCTGATATTACGTAATCGAAGTATGATGGTGCTGCTTGTATGTATGCTGTAATAGTTCTGATCCGTTATCCTTAGCTGCTTTGAAACTGTCATTAATGGTTCCGTTATATGCCTCGAATGTTTTGCTTCCCTATCATGTCACAGAATATTGTCCTGTGTTGCAAGGAACCTTAATTTTCAGCAGACATCAGTAACTCCGGCTTCAAATGTTGAGTTACCGTATTCAATGAAGTTGAAAGCCCAATCATGCCACTTTGATCGCAAGTCTGACTTGCCATCTCCAGTGCCTCATTCTCAGAATAGCGTCAGAATAAGTTGCCATGGCGTGATCTTTCTCATTGTGAGGTACATGAGAAGGTTTTCAGCATTGTCAATACCTTCCTCTGTTGTGTCAATTCCCTGATAGCATGTGCAAATCGGATCCGGATATTCCAGCACCTCCGATATTACGTAATCGAAGTATGATGGTGTGCTGCCTTGCATGTATACTGTATAGTTCTGCTCCGTTATCCTTAGCTGCTTTGAAACTGTCATACAATGGTTCCGTTATATGCTTCAAACGTCTTACTTCCCATCATGTCACAGAATATTACGTCTTGTGTTGCAAGGAAACCCACTTTCAGCAGACATCAGTAACTCCTGGCTTGCACCAATAAGTTGAGTTACCGTATTCAATGAAGTTGTATTCAATCATGCCACTTTCATCGCAAGTTTGGCTTGCTATCTCCAGTGCCTCGTTCTCAGAATAAGCATCAGAATAAGCTATGTATGTGATCTTTTCTCTCATTGTAAGGTATTATTGAGAAGGTTTTCGTAGCATTTTCAAATACCTTCCTCAGTTGTATCAATTCCCGATATAAAATCGTCCGGATATTCAGCACCTGATATTACGTAATCGAAGTATGATGGTGCTGCTTGTACGTATACTGTATAGTTCTGCTCCGTTATCCTTAGCTGCTTTGAAACTGTCATTAATGGTTCCGTTATATGCTTCAAACGTCTTTACTCCCATCATGTCACAGAATATTACGTCTTGTGTTGTAAGGAACCCACTTTCAGCAGATATCAGTAACTCCTGGCTTAAATTCAAATGTTATGCTTACCGTATTCAATGAAGTTGTATTCAATCATGCCACTTTCATCGCAAGTCTGGCTTGCTATCTCCAGTGCCTCGTTTTCAGAATAAGCATCAGAATAAGCTATGTATGTGATCTTTTCTCTCATTGTAAGGTACATGAGAAGGCTTTCTCAGCATTTTCAATACCTTCCTCAGTTGTATCAATTCCCTGATAGTATGTGCAAATCGGGTCCGGATATTCAGCACCTGATATATTACGTATCGAAGTATGCCGAGTGCTGCTTGTACGTATAATTGTAGTGTGGCGTAGTTCTGCCCCATTGTCCTTTGCTGCTTTGAAACTGTCATTAATGGTTCCGTTATATGCTTCGAATGTCTTGCTTCCCATCATATCACAGAATATTACATCCTGCGTTTCCCCAAGGAACTCCACTCTCAGCAGCCATAAGTATCCCGGCTTGCACCAAATGTCGAGTTTCCATATTCTATGAAAGTATATTCAATCAGATCACTGTGCTCGCAGCTCTGGCTTGGTTATCTCCAGTGCCTCATTCTCAGAATAAGCATCAGAATATGCTATGTACGTTATTTTCGTTTTCGACTCTGAAGCCGCCAAGTTGTACCTGTTAAAACAAGCTGCCAATAGCAACAACAAACATAAAATTAAGATTGATTGTGTTTTAATTGCATGTAATCCCCCGATAATGGAAAAACACTTTCTGTATGTGCCTGGCTGTAGGTCGAAGTGTGTTTACTGCCACTATTCAATTGATTCATTCTTTTTCAACAGACGTTATTTGTTTAATTTTAAATATTAGTTTAATCTGCATTAATTATCAATATTATAATTGTGACAGTTAGTGTTAAACCTTATAAAATTCCCCTTTATAAAAACAATTGATTATCTTCTTCTAAATAAAAAAAGGGGAGCCGCTTTCCGAGTAAAAAGATGATGCTTAATTTAATATATTTTGATGATCTTGCATTGTGTTCTATGAATCCAAAAAATCCGGATTCAAATGTTGAATATCTTTTAAAAACAGAGCATTTCTGAATGGCAATTTATTTGTAAAGAAAAAGGCGCTTTTGAACAAAAGCGCCCAATTTATTCATCATTTTCTTCTTCCTCATGAATCCCATATATATTACTCCAAGTCCTCCAGAACCAGTAATGTAGCAAATATATCTGAACCTGTGAATACAAACTGCTGCTTTCAGGTGTTGTGACACTTTCCTGAGTCATCTCATATCCTTCAACATAGTTGTTGGCAGTTGACTTTACAGTGTCTTCCTCCATGCAGGAGTCGATGTCCATTCCGGCACCTGAATCAGTTACCATTGTCTGGTTGGAAGTACCGGTTCCGGGATTCAGTTACCTTAAGTTCAGTTCCTGTATTACTGCTTGAACTGCTCCTGGATGAAGATGTCGGGGCTGTTTCATCCTGACTTGTGGCAGACTCCCGGAATTTCTGTAGCATCAGCCAGTTTCCTGTTATATTTGTTCATCATATCCCGGCTAAGACCTGCAGCTCCCAGATACCCTGAACAAAATCATCAAGGAGTGGGTTTCCACAGTGTGGTGACAGCATGTTGCACCATTCTCTGCAACGGATTCCACATATTCTCCACAAGGTCATTCACAACATCATCTGGAAGATCGTGGATGTATCCCTGCGCACGCCTCAAGCATTCCTGTTTTCCGGTTATGGACTGGTATGCACCAGGGTTGTTCTCATTGAAGAAACTCTCCATATCATCATTGACATACCTGTAGTAGACATTCTCCCACATCTGGTCGTCAACAAGTTCCGGATTACAGACTTCCCAGCCCCAGAGGTTGTCCACGAATTCGGACATCATCCTGCCACCGGCATAACCTGACTCCATCATACCTTCGATCCACTTGTCATTAAGATACCTTGAACGGATGTTCACATTTATGTACCTGTCAAGTGAGACTATCTCAGCCTGATCAGGGTTTCTTGTATCGGAAACATACATGTCTGGTGTGCTTCCGCTGACGTATCTTGTAGCAAGGTTCAGGCCACCGAAGTACTGGAAAAAGTCATCATTATCCAGTGTATCGTACAGGTTGGATGAATCAGAATGTACCGATGCATCAACATTCATGAGGTTGCCTTCAAGCAGTTCGGAACTGTCAAAGCCCCAGAGCTCGCTGCCATAGGCATATCCCATCTTGTCAAGATACAGCTCAGCAATCTCTGATTCATTCTCCCATGTTCCGCTTGACTCAATAGCATTTCCAACTGCTATCTCATAGGTTCCGTCACGGACAGCGAAACAGCGCATTGTTGACAATGTTTCTGCCATTTCTGCTGAATACGTTTCGTTTCCTGTGCTGTTCAGGTAGGATGAATACAGGTTTGCATAGATTGCCTGTGTGCTGCTGTTGACGTAGTTCGGATAGTTCTCTGATTCTGCAAGATTTGCAAGCCTTGTGGCATCATCCAGCATCTTCAGCTTGTCAGGGAATGCATCACGCATACCTGCAGTTGTATAGACAATATCAATACGTGGTCTTCCCGGAGTGGTATCATTATAGCCAGGAGCCAGTTCTGCTTCAGGAATCAGCTCAACACCGATTACTTTTCCATTCCTGTCCCAGACGGGCTGGACACCAAGCAGGTACAGGGCTTCAGCTTCCAGTGTACCGTGGTCTCTTATGAACTCAACACCAAACCTTGAGAATGAAACTTTCTCCGGATATTCCCCGTGGTTCTGGTAGTAATCATCTATCAGTTGCTGTGCAAGTGCCTTTCCGAGTTTCCATGTGGCTTCGGATGGATAAAGTTCAGGATTGACTCCGTAGAAGTTCCTTCCTGTTGGCACAGCATTCGGGTTCATAACAGGGTCAGTTCCCGGACCAGCCGGAATGAATCCTGCACTGAGTGCTGATATAATACGGTCCATCTCAATAGAACTGTCAAGCAGGTTCTGCCTGCAGTCAAGACCGAATTCAAGGTCAAGATTAATTGACTCATTAACTTCACCGTAGACCATCATCTGTGCATCTGATGGCTGAGTGCCGTTTGTAACGACCTCCCATACAAGCTGGTCAATTTGTGTATCGTTGAAGGGAATACCAAGAGGATATTCATCAACAGGATAGAAATCCGCTGTAATGTTATCCTCAAAGTAACTTCCCATCATTGATCTGACCATAGCTGAAAGTTCATCGGAGGCCGGGTCAGTTGAATTGGTGGAAGGAACTTCACCAAGTACATGCATTCCGTATGGGATATTCTCACCCTCAATATCCTCAAGGTATTCATGGAGAATGTCCTTGACAAAGACATCGAACTGTGTTTCATTGTACTGGTAAAGTTCCGTTCCGTTTATTCCCAGGTCGGTATCAATACCTGCTTCTATCATTTCATCAATGATTTGCATCTGGTAAGCCTGTTTTGTCTGCAGTGACATCTCAGGTCCGTAGTATTCCTGTATGAAACGTGACATGTTCTCAAGCTGTCCATATGTTCCTGACCTTTCAAGTGTCGGTGTCAGGTGGTCAATGATAAGCGCATTGCCACGGTATTCCGCAGTAAGACCTTCACCCACATTTGCAACGATGTATGGGTAGATGTTTGGAAGGTCCTGCAACAGTACAGGCGCCCATTCAGAAGAACGGTTCATACCGTATGCCTGTCCTGGCAGCCATTCATGTGTGCCGTGGGTACCAAGGTGAATGATTGCATCAGGGTCCCATTCATTGTTAAGCCAGAGATAGAATCCTATGTACTGGTGGGGTGGCGGAACAAGGCTGCTATGTAGAGTGCATCGTCATTCTGCATGAATCCCCTTGCAGGCTGTGGCATAAGCCAGACATTTCCGAACTGGACTGTTGGAATAACGAGATACTTCTCACCGCTGTCATCTTCCCATATCATCAGGCTCTTATTCTGTGGAAGGTCTTCTTCCCAGGGTGCTCCCATTCTGCTATTACCTGTTCCTGGAGATTCTCGGGTATGTCTTCCTCAAACCACTGCTGGTATGTATCCATTGGTATGAGCTGAAGTCCCCATTCGGTCCTGTTCTCTACCATCTCATACATGACACCTGGGGCCCATGAACCTGCATTGATTCCCTGTGCCCAGAGCATTTCAAGAAGCTGGCTGTTGTTCTCAGGAATACCGGTAACAGTGAAATCGCTCTCATTCATTTTGTTGAGCATGAGTCTCATGCTGGAAATGGTATCAAGATAACTTGCACCGATGTTGTCCTTTCCTGATGGGTAGTTGTAGTAGATGATTGCTACCTTCTTGTCACTGTTCTCGTTGAGCTTGAGTTCCGCCCAGTTTATTGACCTGTTAACAATCCAGTCGACCTGTGCATCCCGTGCAGAATAAACACTTGTCGTGTATCGGAATCATATACGCTGTCGCCGATTACGATGTATTCAATTATACCGTCAACATTAGGTCCTATTGTCTTACGAACTACCTGTGCATTTGGTATTCCCCTGTTAGCATCGGCAGGGTCATAAGTGTTTGTGCTTTCAACCACAATTCCCTTAAGACCGGTACATCAAGAATCTCAAGTTCACGCAGTCCTTTCTCGTTGTCGAAATAATTCAGCCTGAAACTCTTCATTGAGATTACACTCTGGACAAGGGACTGGTTGTTCTCATCACAATAGTACTTGACAATATCATCAAAGGTGTCAAATCCAAGGATTACGTTGCAGTCTCTTGCTTCGATGTCCCTGAGTACAGCCTCGGCAACTTCTGTGTGTCCGTCCTTTACATCCGACCTGTGCATCCACATGCCGATTGTAGGTTTGGAAGGATCATAGATTCTGTGGTTTCCGCTTGCATCGGAGTACCATGTGAGGTATTCCTCTGTTGTTTCGAAGTACTTTCCTTCATAATCCGGGTGGTAAAGTCCTACATCAGGTAATGGAATTGTGTCAAGGGCAGCATATTCCCATTCCTCGGTAAATTCCGGATTGGCAAGTTTTGCAAGGTGTACAAGGAGATTTTCTGCATTATTCAGCTGCACAGCTGTTGCAGTTCCCATGTTGTTGTAGTAGTTGCAGAGTGTTTCGTTCTCGGTTCCTTCATAAACATAATCAAAGTATTCCGGTGTATCCATGGAACGTATATCCACAAGCACTGTTCCATTGTCATGTGCAGTGCTGAAGTACTGGTCCAATGGTTCAAAGATACTGCCTGTAACCATATCTGTGAAAATCAGGTCCTGCTCATCCAGCAGTCCGCTTGCAGCAGCCTCAAGTAACTCATCACTTGGACCTGCCCAGGTTGTAGTATTATATGACGGCAGGAATGTATACTCGATGTTCTGGCTGTAAGGGTTTGTCTGGCTTGCATTTGCAAGTGCATCGCTTGGTGCCCATGCAATATAGAGTATTTTAATGGTCTGCCAGTAGTCGGTAATTTCAGGATGATTGCCATACTCTTTTGCAATGTAAGTCAAAAGTTTATCAGCGTTCTTCTTTTCAGTTACTGTTTCAGTACCCATGCTGTTGTAGTAATTACAGATAGGGTCATCTATTGTTCCGTCTGATACATAATCAAAATATTCCGGTGTGTCTATTGAACGGATATCAACAAGTGAAACCCCATTTTCACTAGCTGCAGACAATGATTCATCCAGTGGTTCATAAATGCTTGCTGAAAGCATATCACAGAAAATTACATCCTGCTCATTGAGTAAACCACTTTCTGCCGCATCGATTAGCTCGTCACTTGGTCCTGCCCATGTTGTTGTATTGTATGAAGGAAGGTATGTGTATTCTATTTCATCACTATGTGAACCATTAATGCTTGCCTGTTCAAGTGCTTCACCTGGAGCCCATGCAATATAGAGTATTTTGATTTTTTCTTTTGTCTCTGTCCAGAGATCAGTGATATCGCCTTTGCCACCATATTCTGTGGCAAGGTATTCCAGAAACTTTTGTGCATTTTCCTGCTCATCTTCGGATTCAGTGCCCATACTGTTGTAGTAATTACAAATCGGGTCATCTAATGTTCCGTCTGATACGTAATCGAAATATTCCGGTGTGTCTATTGAACGGATATCAATAAATGAAACACCGTTTTCATGGGCTGCAGACAATGATTCATCCAGTGGTTCATATATGCTTGCTGACAGCATGTCGCAGAAGACTACATCCTGCTCGTTAAGCAAACCGCTTTCTGCTGCTTCAATCAGCTCGTCACTGGGACCTGCCCATGTAGTAGTGTTGTATGAAGGTACGTATGTGAATTTTATATCTCCTGCATGCTCGCTCATCTGGCTTGCCTGCTCAAGTGCATCACTTGGCTGCCATGCAATGTAGAGAATATTAATTGTGTCGCTTATTTCGTCCCAGAGGTCTGTAATGTCTTCCCTGTTTCCGTATTCAACAGCCAGGTATTTCAAAAGTTCTTCTGCATTTTCCAGACCTTCCTCTGTATCTGAACCCATGTTGTTGTAGAGATTACAGATAGTGTCATCAATTGTTCCGTCACTCACGTAATCAAAATATTCCGGTGTGTCAATTGATTTGATATCCACAAGGGATGTACCGCTGTCGTGTGCTGCCTTAAATGAGGCATCAATAGGCTCATAAATACTTGCTGACAGCATGTCACAGAAGATTACATCCTGCTCTTCCAGCAGCCCACTTTCTGCTGCAGCAATAAGTTCATCACTTGGCCCCGCCCAGGTTGTCGTGTTAAAGGACGGAATATACGTATAATTAATATCTTCGGCAAAATCTGCGTTCTGGCTTGCCGTTTCCAGAGCCGTGTCAGGCATCCACGCTATATACATTATGTTTACTTCGTTTTCTCCAGCCGATACCACACCAACAAGTGATACCAACAATATGCTTAATACTAATATTGATCTAATTTTTAGTTGCATGTTATCCCCCGATAACTTGTAGTGCACTCCTCCATCATGCTTGGCGGCTTTTCAGGAGGAGTGCTCTTAAATTCTTTACTTTTTTCATAAATTGATAATCCATAAGGCACAAAAAAAGAAAAGTGCCGGAAATGATACTAATTCAAATCATTTGTTCCTCCTGGTAAATCCAAGATAAACCACTGCAACACCTGCCAGTACAAGAATAGATGCAAAGATATCTGATCCTGATATTGAGCTTCCGGTGCTGGTTGAATTCTGCTCCGTACTCTCCTTTGTCATCTCATAGCCCTCAACATAACTGTCCTGTTCCGGAGATTTCAGTGAAGCTTCAGTTTCAAGGTCTTCTCCTGCACCTGCATCACTGACAGTTGTCTGGTTTGCTGAACCTGAACTTGTTTCTGTTATTTTTAGTTCAGATCCACTGCTGCTTGAGCTTGAGGATGAACTGGACTTTGTAGAAGTATCCTCCTCAATTTCACTTGCAGTAGTTGCTTCTTCCATAATTTCATTGTATGTATCCAGTTCATCCTGGCTGATTTCACCTGCATCAACCAGTGCCTGTGCAATTCCTTCAACGAATTCCTGGTTCAGGAAATTACCACAGGTGTGGTGACAGCAGGTTGCTCCATACTCATTTACAGACTTGACCTGCTCAGCCACAAGGCTCTCAAGGACTTCATCTGATGCGTCCCAGTTACCCTTGCGGACAGTTTCAGTCATTCGTGCAACCATAGCCTGGTAGGCGTAAGGATTGTTTTCTTTCACCCAGTCGCTGAGTTCAGCATCGGCAAAATAGGTGTCATAGGCGCTATTCCACACATCATCACTGATAAGTTCAGGATCAAGTGCTTCCCATCCCCAGAGATTCTCAAGGAAACTTTCCATTTCCCTTGCTCCCTCGTATCCATGGAGCTGCATTGCGCTTATCCATGCAGGATTGAAATACCTTGCATAAAGTTCGTTGGATATGTAGGTCGAAAGAGTCTGTATCTCAAGATCACTGAGATCCTGCAGGTTCACAACATATGCTTCAGGTGCTTCCCCGGAAACGTAGCTGATAGCGTTATACAGTCCACCCATGTACTGGTAGAAATCATCAGTATCAAGTGAACCATATGTGCTTGAACTCCTGCTGTGGAATATTGCCTGCGTGTCCTCGAGATTATTTTCAAAGACCACTGTGCTGTCAATATCAACAGCCTGACCGGTCTGCAATTCTATGTATTCACTGATACTCTGTCCCCAGACATTCTGTCCGTATACATAGCTCATCTTATCAATGTAGAGCTCAGCCAGTTCGGTGTTGTTCTCCCATGTTTCACTTGCACTTACTGCATTTGCCATGCCTGTTCCGTATGCTCCGTCAGCAGGACCGAATATCCTGAACTGTGCCACATCAAGTGACAGGTTTCCATCCTGTATTGTTTCGGTGAGTGTAGCCTGCAATGCATCGGTATTCAGGGTAACGTAATTCTCGTATTCATCCGTCTCTGCTTCAGCATATGCAAGTCTTACTGCCTTGTCGATAAGCTCGACCTTCATTGGGAAGGTATCCCTGTACAATCCGGATATCTGGACAATGACATCAATGCGTGGTCTTCCAAGTTCACTGGAGTTGATGACCTGTACATCTTCAACCTCATTGTTGTCCTTGTTCCACACAGGTTCGATTCCCATGAGGTAGAGAATCTGTGCTTCCATTATTCCTTCATGGCGTGTTGATTCTCCGGCCCAGAGGATGTATCCTACCTTTGTCGGGTATTCACCGTTTTCTTCGTAGTAGGATGCAAGCCACTCGTCAACAAGGGCTTTACCTTCTTCCCATGCTTCTTCTGTGGGAATAAGCTGCTCATCGAATGCATAGAAGTTTGTGCCGGATGGCAGTGTTTCGGGTTTGAGTACAGGATCTCCACCAAGGTTCGGACTGATAAATTCACCGTCCATGGCTGCAAGAACCTGTTCTATCTCATTGTCAGCTTCAGCCAGCAGTTCTGCGTACTCAATGGCAGTACTGAGTTCTGCGTCTATGCTGCTGTTATTTGTTCCAAGAATACGTGCCTGCGCATCTTCGGGGGATACATTCTCCAGTATTACCATTGATAGCAAATCAGAAGCTGCGGAGTCGGTATCATTGTGTATTGCAACCATGTCTGAGAAATCATCTCCTAGCATGGTATTAACCATTCCAACAAGAGCTTCACCTTCAGGTGCTTCTCCCAGTATGTGCAGTCCGTAAGGCATGGACTGGCTCTTGAGATCTTCAAGTATGTCAGAAAGTTCGTCAAGGAACTCTTCCACGGTCTCATTGTTCTGTGCCAGGCTTACATTCACCTGTTCGTCAAGGTTGAGTCCAAGAGTCAGGTTAACTATCTCCTTCAGATGTGCTTCCTTTAGGGAATTATCCTCTGTAAGTGAAGTCTGGTAGGAAGTTATCTCACTGCTGAGCAGGCTGTAATCTCCATAAAGACCAGCAGAAACCACTGGTGGTATCAGGTGGTCTATGATCACTGCATTACCTCTGCGCTTTGCCTGCAGACCTTCTCCCATTCCGTCCATTACATACGGATAGATGACCGGGATGTCACCGACCATAATGGATGGCCATTCTTCACTGAGCAATCCAAAGTCCTTTCCAGGAAGCCATTCAACTGTGCCGTGTCTTCCCATGTTTACCATAACATCGGCATCAAATTCATGCTGCAGCCATAGATAGAATGCAATGTACTGGTGGTGTGGTGCAAGTTCAGTGTCGTGGTAGAGTACTTCGTTATCCTGCAGCCATCCCCTTGTTGGCTGTGGTGCAAGAATCACGTTGTCACTGACACTTATCTTTGGTATGACGATGAACTTATCTCCACTTCCATCGGTGTAGACCATGATCTCACCCGAGCCTCTCCCCATGTTTCTGTTACTTCTTCCTTCTCTCTTCAGGAAGTTCGTTGAACCATGAGAGGTATGTGCTTTCAGGGATAAGTTCAACTTCACCTGTTTCCACAAGTGATTCAAGTTCTCCGGGTGCCCAGGTACCAACATTCCTTCCCTGGTAGACCATGAGGTCCACAAGTTCCGTCTTGTTGGGTATGAGGCTGCTGTCAACATCGTATCCGTCATCTGCCATTCCCTCAAGCAGGTTCACAATACTTGGTGTTACTTCAAGGTATGATGCACCTATGTTGTCCTTACCGCCACCGTGGTTATAATAGATAATGGCGACCTTCTTATCTGTTTCTTCCTCTGTACCAAGTTCTGCCTGTGCAATGGCACGTTCAACAAGCCAGTCTATCTGCTCATCATGACCGATGTACTTCTCCACAGTGTCGCCATCAACAGTAATGGTCTCTTTTGCACCGATCATTATCGGGTCAATAAGTCCTTCTGTTTCAGGACCATAGATCCTGAGCATGTTTGTCACTGGAAGAGGGGTTGTGGTTTCTATCCACTCGCTTGTGTTCATGTAACCGTTGAGTACTGCATTCATCACCGGAACATCAAGTTCCTCCAGATCGAAGTAGTTTCCACGGTAGTGGAATGAAACGACAACATCAACTTTTGTCTCACTGCTGTGATTCAGGTAGCCATCAAGATAATTGTTGGCATTTCCGTAACATGTAACGACATTTACTCCATTGCTCTCAAAGTTTTCAATGAGTTTGTCTATAGGGTCCATGTCATCAGGGTAGTAGGACTTATAATATGTGATGCCAACCGTTGGGGCACTGGCATCAAATGCATGTCCGTCTGTCCTGCTTGCATACCAGCTGAAATACTCATCAGCATCACCGGTGAAGTACTCAGTGGGTGTTGTTGTCATTGCAGGATGGTAAATTGCACGTTCAAGGCCTGTTGGCTGTTCCACTGTGAGGTCATTACGTCCGTAATATTCCTGTGCAAGGTAGAATATCAGGTTGTCAAAGTTTGATTCATCTGAGGAACCGCCTGACCAGTATTTTGCCAGATGGGTCTTAAACTCCCCCTGGTCTGCAAACTCATCAGGAATTGTGTAATCACTTTCAGGGAGGTAGGTGTTGGAACCTATTACCACGGCGCCATTATCAATGGCTCCCTGGACAGCACTATCAAGGATATCCGCGCTCTGGGTGACCATGACAATGTAAATGATATCCTCATTGCTAAGGTCAATGTCATCTGGAAGGCTTGTTGTGACATAGTAACTGAAATCAATGTTCAGCTCAGTGTTGGAATCAATCCTTTCTTCAAGGGCTATGAAATCGTTTTCGTATGATGAATAACCTGTTACAAAGGCAACGTTAAGATGAGGCTCGTTGGACATGGCAACAGATCTCTTTCTCATCAGTACGATTTCACTGATTTTATCGTCTCCTCTCTTTCCAATGGTCTTGCCTGAAATGGATGTAACATTCATCATTGAGAGAATTTCCTCCGGGTCGATTTCATCGCTGCTTCTCATTGACATATTGCCAATTTCCACTGGCAGGCCGTTTTCCAGAGTGACTTCTGTTACATTGCTTAGCCACATTCCTCCCATTGCTGAGCTCCAGTTCACAGCAGACACTGTGTACTCACCATTCCTGATTCCCTCAAACAGGAATTCCCCATCAGTGTTTGCTGTGGTGCTGGTAATATATTCTCCGAACCGATTCGTGAGAACTACATCAGAAATCTTGTTGTCTCCTCTCTTTCCAATGGTCTTTCCTGATATGGAAGTCTCATTCATCATTGAGAGAATTTCCTCCGGGTCAATTTCATCGCTGCTTCTCATTGATATGTTGCCGATTTCCACTGGCAGGCCGTTTTCCACTGTGATCTCTGTTACATTGTTTAGCCACATTCCTCCCATAGCTGAGCTCCAGTTCACAGCAGATAACGTGTACTCTCCATTCCTGATTCCCTCTAACAGGAATTCTCCTTCACTATCACATGTGGTATCAGCTACATATTCTCCGAACTGGTTTGTAAGGACAAGATCTGAAATTTTGTTGTCTCCTCTTTTTCCAATGGTCTTACCTGACAGGTAGGTTTCATTCATCATTGAGAAGATTGCCTCAGAGTCAACGTCATCGTTGCTTCTCATTGACAGGTTACCAATATCAAATGGCATTCCACCATCGACTGTGACATCTGTTACATTTACCAGCCATATTCCTCCCATTGCTGAGCTCCAGTTCACAGCAGAAATACGATATTCACCAGCTGGTAAATTGTCAAAAATAAACTCTCCCAGTTCGTCGGTTGTCAGGCTGAGGAAGTATTCATAAGCAGAAGCTGCACTTGAAGAAGTATCATCACCTGTATCTTCTGAGGAATCTCCCGTGTCATCTGCAGGTTCTTCTGTGCTGTTATCTTCCTCTTCTTCAACAGGTGCAGATGGCAGTTCCACATATCCATCATCGCCTGCTGTCTGAAGCAATACAACAAGACTCTGTCTTGGATAATCTGTTTTCATCACGTAGGTCATGCCGGATATTGATGACTTTTTGAGCAGTCCCAGAATGTAGTTCTCATCAATGTCGGTGGAGCTGCTTATCTTTATGTCCTGATCCGCAAGATCAGTTCCTGTGAGTGTTACGTTAATAATTCCCTTGTACCAGGTTTCTTTTGCAGATGAATAGTTTACTGCAACAATGCTGTAGTCACCATCGGGAATGTCATTAAAGGAATAAGTTCCGGCTTCATTAGATTCAGTGTCTGCTATCAGTTCTTTTGTCTGCTGATCCAGTAATACTACTGAACTTTGCCTTGGATAATCCGTGCTCATCACGTAGGTCATGCCGGATATTGATGACTTTTTGAGCAGTCCCAGAATGTAGTTCTCATCAATATCTGTGGAACTGCTGATCTTTATGTCCTGTTCTGTAAGATCAGTACCTGTAAGTGTTACGTTAGTAATTCCCTTGTACCATGTTTCTTTTGCAGTTGAATAGTTTACTGCAACAATGCTGTAGTCCCCGTCGGGAATGTCATTAAAAGTGTAAGTTCCGCTTTCATCGGATTCCGTGTCTGCAATTAATTCTTTGGTTTGCTGGCCCAGCAGTACTACAGAACTTTGCCTTGGATAATCCGTGCTCATAACGTAAGTCATTCCTGTTATGGATGACCTGTTTAATAATCCGTAAATGTAATCAACGTCAATGTTGGTGGTACTGTTAACTTTTATATTCACGTCCGCAAGATCCGATCCCTGCAGGGTCACGTTCTTTATTCCTGTGTACCATAGCATTTTTTGATCTGACCAGTTAACAGCAACCAGTGTATAATCACCATCCGGAAGGTCTTCAAAACTATACAGTCCGTCTGTCCCGGAAAAAGTGTTGTCTACAAGTTCATAACTATTTTCATCTGCCGATACGGTTGCTGTTAGTGCTAGTAACAACAATAGTCCTGTGATTAATTCCAATCCTCTTTTTGTATGCATGTTATCCCCCGATAACTTGTAGGCAATACGGCTTTATTTTTGGCGGAGTCGCAATGCCTGATCTTTTTTATTTTGTTTTTATACACCAAGCATCTTCTCAATGCAAGTTGATCTAAAACAAAACAACTTGTCTACAATATGAAAAAAATTAAGCCGAGGTGGTATTCTCCTCCTCGGGTACGTAAACTACCCTGCCATCAGCCAGTTTATATGCAGTACCCAGGGCTTCACCCTGTCCTCCACCAATCTGGTCAGTCATGTTCAGGACTTCAATTGGTTGTCCTTTTTCTTTTATGATAATCTTCATATCCTTCTCACCGGGATTTTTTACTATTGTAATGTCTTCGGTGGGACTGAGTAGTTCCGGTAACTGGTATGACATTACAAGTGCTACCAGAAGTGCTACAGAGAAGACCATTGCAATGTCAAAAAGGTTAGCAACCCCGGTTAAGGGGTTTTGTTCGTCTTCATTATTTATGAGTCCTGTCCGCCTGTACCTTCTTCCTTTCACTCCGCTACCTCCAGGGTGTCCAGGACATAATCTATGTCAGCCATGTCCTGCCAGTACCATCTCTTTCTGATTTGTGTCAGCACATATCCGATACTTCCGGCAAACAGTCCGATAACTGTTGTAGCAAAAGCAATCATAAGGTTATTTGCAAGCTGCACAATGTCTCCCTGTGAAAGACCGATAAGTGCAGGGCCAAGGGGAATGAGTGTTCCCATGAGGCCAAGCATTGGTGAGATTGTTGCAACGATCCTGGTCTGTTCCAGTCTCTTTGCCATCTTTATCTCATATTCCTGTGACAGCCATTCAATTGCAGGAATCATATTCTTTTCAAGATGATCTGCTGCAGCTGCTGAGAAATCAGTTACCATGAAGTTCTGCTTTATATTTCTAAGTGAATCTGCAGCTTTTTTATGTTCCTTTGAACCCAGATGTTCTCTTACTTTATTACAGCAGAGTTCAAGATTTTCGATATCACGGTGTCTCTTCGCATATTCTGAGAGGAATTCTCCTATAAGCATTAAGGAGAAAACCACCAGTAATATGAGAAGTATGATCACCGGGTACAGCAATGATGCTGAAAATGTGTACAATATACCAAACAACGAAGAAGTTGCATCCATTTTTAGTGACCTCTTATATTATGAAGGGCATAGCCTCCGAGTATGAATACTGTGAATATCAACAGAGGAATTATCTCCAGCTCACCGCCACTGTTCATGACCATGCTAAGCTTTTTTGCCTTGATGTATGCAGGAACCACCATTGCTCCCAGCAGGTAGAAAATTCCCAGGAACATCATTGCAGTTCCAAGATCCTCAGGTGTCTTGTTCATTTTCCTGAAAACCCATGTTGATGATATTACTGAAATGAAGAATGTCAGTCCCACAAGAACTCCGACTTTCCACCCGCTTACTTCCAGGGTTGAAGCCAGTATCATGCAGGATACAAAAAGAGCTGTTAAACAGACAGGGCATGGCACAGATATTACAAGGAAGGTTTTCTTCGAAACATCATGCCCGCAATTCCATTTTTTCTGTGTGTATATTCCGGCACCTATCAGGACAAGTGCAATTAAAACGTGTAATGTCATTCCCAGATTGGAAATACCTTCCAGGTAAGACTGGTCCACCATTTCAACCAGGCTTCCCAGTATGACTGAAATAATAAAGTAACCGGTTGCCAGTAAAAGCACGTCTCTTCGTTTAACCGTTGAAAAACCACATCCTACTCCGGTTTTCAAACCAAAGATGAAGATACCAATGAGTATACCTACTACGGCTGCATAAATGTAGTTCATTTAATTAATCCCCCTTTTTTATATTTCAACATGTATTGAATTTAAACTTAGTTTTATAATTAATAATAAGACAATCATTTAAGTTACAATTATGAAATTATAGTATCTTATTATGTTTGTTTGTTTTAAAACTAATATATGCAAACATTATTCCTATTATTAAATCTTTCGGAATAATTGTGAAGAAAAAACATATCAGTAGATACAAAAATTAGTGATGTGTTCGCAGAAAGCGTATAAAAAATATATTATATTTTATGAAGTTATTGCTAAAAATCCACAAGTTTACTTAATTACCCAAAGCCTGAGCTGAACAAAAAAGTAAGTAAAAAATAAAATAAGACAACCCTTGTGGGTTGTAGAAAAATGAAATTATTTCTTAAATTCGGTGTATCCGCATTTACCGCATGCACGCCTGTCCTTGTGCTCTGCGAGGAAAACACCCTCTCCACAGCGTGGGCAGGACTGACGGGTACGCTCGATGGAATCGCCGTTTACCTTGTAGTAATCTTTTGCTGCCATAATTATTCCTCTGCAGGTTCTTCAGCTGCTTCTTCTTCCTCTACAACTTCAGGCTCAGGGAGCTTGTTTCTTTCAAGGACGTAAGCTTCTTCGACCTGCTTCATGCGGGCTTCATCTTCGTAAATCTTAACGTACGCCTTAATTTCCTGCTTACCGAACTCGTTCTCCATATTCTGGACAATTACAAGTTCCAGTGGTACTGTAAGCATAGCTGCAAGTTTATCTTTCACATCATTTCTTGATGGGGTTGCTCCGTCAAATGTTACAGTGAGGTTTAACTCACGCCTGTTGAGGAGTGCATTATTCTTATCTTTAATGATTTTGATATCCATCGAGTTTCCTCCGAATAGCTTCGATTTCTTCTGTATTGTGGTCCTGTCCTTTAAGTATCTCTGTCAACAGGTCCTTCATTTGTTCCTTTTTATCTAATGTTATTTTAACAAGTACAACACCTTCGTCCGGCTGCCCATACAGGACAGCAGAGCCTACCGGTGCCATAAGAATTGCAGGTACAGCTGCAAGATCCTCCTCGCCGCGCACAAATATCCTGACATGTTTCTCTGTTTTCAACGCATTTCCTACAGCGTCTATCAGATCCTCGGTTATGACCCCTGCTGGATTGTCAACGGATATTTCGGTGAATCCTTCATGCTTGGTACCCACCACGACCCGGTCAGATGCCGGTCCGCGTTTTGTCCGGTCATCCACTACAAGGATGTCCGGAATTATTCCATGATTGAGCAAGTGGAAGGTAGTAACATCACCCACGGATATAAGTTTTGTGGGACTACCCAGATCTCCTGATAGCTTCACAATGGTATCGTCACCTTTACCCCTGTACAAACGCCCGAAAATCTCTCGAAAACGAGGGCGAAGTGTCTCAGGTAAAGTTAAATGAAGGCCCAATTAGCGCACCTTCAATGCGTATTTATCTGCAACCTTTACGTCCATCTTTTTTGCAATCTCGGAACGCTCCGGGTCGATGATAATTACCATTCCGCTCCAGTCAGCACTGAGATTGCCTGAACCGCAAATAGGGCATGTCTGTCCGTGAATAATCCGGTGGCATTCCCTGCAAACCTGTTCGCTCATATGATCTCTCCAGTGATATGCTTAAAATTATTCTTCAACGTCAGCTTTTGGTCGTCTGGCTTCTTCGAGCCATTCAAATTTACCCAGGGAGTGCTGACGCATGGTCAGTCCGATCTTACTTTCCCTTGGTTCCCTTTCATTAATGCTGACTGCTACGATACGTGCCCTGACCTTATCTCCTTCAGAAAGTGACCTGCCACCGTTCTTACTGACAAGTCTTCCATTCTTTCCGTCATAGGACATGAAATCATCAGTGACCTGACTCACATGCAGGAGTCCATCCATGGCTCCAATGCTCACGAAAGCACCAAAATCAACAGTTTCGACGACTTCTCCCTCAATTACTTCCTGTATAGTCGGGACAAACACAATTGCCTCAAAAACGGCATCATAATATACAGCGCCGTCTCCTACCAGAATGTGACCTTCTCCAATCTCATTGATCTGTGTAATGGCAACAATAGCTCCGATTTCCTTGTCAATCCTGCCTTCAAGTTTATGCTTTAATGCATTCTTGACATTCTGGTTAACATCCTTGCCTAATAGGTCCGGTGCAACTCTGATTGTGTCGGCAAGCTTCATCTTTTTATACATGTGACTGACTCCAATAATCTGTATAATTATTTAATAACTCATATGATTTTAAACTGATCTATGATTTTCCTTATGAAACAATCTCAAGCCTGTTTTTTTGCCTCAGGCATATTACTGTAATATCTCTTTCTTCCAGTCTTCTGCGAAGTCCGATATCATTTGTAAGCACAGATGCCGCAAGTTGCGTTGCAAGATCCAGAATGACATCATCTGCATGTCCTTCTGCATTAATTATCTCGCATCTTTCTGCCATTGCCCGAGCAACCTTTGCAGCTGTTTTGTCCTTTCCCTTGAGATTCTTAATAAGTGCATTCAGTTCATTGATAACAGCCGTGGGGACAAGATGATTGTCGTATCCCAGTCTTTTGAGCTCTTCAAAAATATCAACGTTGAACTGAACAGGTATCATCAGTGCGTTGGTATCGATTATTACCTTCAATCCTCGATAACTCCTACTCCGATAAGTCTCCAGCGTGAGCCTACACGTCTGCTGATAGCCACAGTGGAACCACTCTCAGCACAGACCGGTCTCTTGAGTTTTACTTCTGCAATGTCCTTGCGGGCACTTGTTACAACACCCACTGTGGTAGCTGTACCAACATTGAGCATAAGTGGTTCACTTGTCTTTATAGGACCGATTTCCTCTTCATCGGAGACTCCTACTACTCTTTCCAGCAGGTGGAGTTCCAGTTTCGAGGTCATCACGAGTAGGTGGCAATGTTCCGGGAAGTCCTGCAACTCTGACCTGTAAGCGCTGCAATACTTTTTGTAAGTGTCGGATCAAGGGATGTTCCAACAGCAAGAAGTCCTCCTGGGGTTGCTTCATCAACATTGTCCGGCAACAATCTTTGATACCTTGTCATTATTGGTTCCCATCTTGTGAAACCATCACTTTCAACTTTCCTGCCCGGTCTGATTTCAAGCTCATCTTCCGGATGGAGCACACCTTCTGTAAGTGTTCGATGACGCCACCTGTAATGTTCTTTATTGGGGTACCGGGCTTGTTGATATCAAAGATCTTGCAATAAGCATATGTGGGGGTCTGTCGATTTTGTGATGGCGGAAGGAGGAATTCATTTCCCGCCAATTGTCATAATAAGGGCATCGACATTGATATTCCCACAGCTGGATATAGGTACAATTGGTGCATCTTCAGCAACAGTTCCCTTGACAAATTCCTTAATCTGGTGGTAGTGCTCAATGACCTTTTCCTTTGGTACAAGGTCAATTTTGTTCTGAACAATGATGCCTTGTGCCAACATCCGTCATCAGGTTCTTGTCTGGTAATGTGGCAGCACTGCTGCTGCAATAACAAGAATAGCACCGTCCATAGACACAGCACCGGACAACATAGTTGCCATTAGTGTTTCGTGCCCGGGAGCATCTACAAAAGATACTGTCCTGACTTCTTCAGATGGCTTGTCGCATCCGTCACATTTCTTTGCGACTGTATAACACTGGGGTGCTGGGCAGTCAGGGCATTTCCTTGCGTGGTATCTGCATATCCCAGTCTGATAGATAACAACAACTCCCGCCATGCATCCAGCCGTTATCTGACAGTGCGCTGACAAGTGTGGTTTTTCCGTGGTCGACATGACCTACCATGCCGATATTAACACTCGGTTGCCCAACCTGCATTTCCTCCTGGTTGGGCAATGTTTTAAAAGCGTAATAAGTTCATATAAGTTTAATATTCTAGTTAAGGTTTTGGTCTATCATCTGACTAATCATATTTAAATGATTTCGAACAAAAACTATAAAACAGGTAGAATGCCAGGGCAAACCATGCCATATTCTTTAATAAGGTAAATATTTTCCTGTAAAAAAAGAAGATAATAGAGATTTGCAGCAGGTATATTATAAAACCGCATTGAGGGCATCATTTATTATTTCATCCCTCTGGAATATTCTTTCATTTTTATCCCATTCTTTTGTGATCTTATAATTCAGGGTTCAAGATCGAGGTAAGTGCACCTCATTTTTGGTATGTACATCTGTCTTACCGCTCCTGTCACTAGTTCACGATCCATATACAGCTCAATTGTTCCAAAAGGTATGCTGAGCATCTGTTTACGGTGTTTTTCCTGACCTATAAGAAAGAGGGTGACTCCTTGAATAGAGAATATCATTAATTGTAAAGAACTTGTCAGCAAATTCTTCTGTGCTGGGATAAAGTGAGAGCATATCAAGGTTATCTATTACGACAACTTCCACGTCATCAGGTATGTCCTGCATAATTTGCACACAATCCTTCTCCAGAAATCCAATCCCTGAACCATGCCTTGCAGCATTGTATATTTTATTGGTACGGGTCTCAAAGGACTTTGTTATCAGCAATGTTCCTTTATCGATGCATGACTGGAAGTCAATCCCGATACTCATGGCCTGTTCCAGAAAACTTTCCTACCACAATATGTGAAAGCATGAGCATGCATTTTTTCCCGTCTTTGCATGACCTGTAAAGGAAATGTGTTGCAAGTATTGATTTACCTGATCCGGGCGGACCACTTATAAGGATACCCTGTTGCGAAGGATAGCCTCCCTGCAGTATTTCATCTAATTCCTTTATTCCTGTAGGAAGCCTTTAAAGTGCATGTGTGATATATTATGAATCTAATTATATATATAGACTATTATTCAGAAAAACAGATTTAAACAATCACTAATGCATAAAAAGTAAAGTAAACCTGACATTAAAGTCAGGTCTGTTCGATTGTTTTATGTGATAATCTTATCAAGCTGGTCTGTCTCAATTGCCCTTCTGATCTCAAAGGCTACACGACGACCGGTACTCATTGGCTTTCTCCACATTGTGTTGCCGTATGGGTGACCAACTGACATGTGGACGTTTGTTCCGCCGCCAACACGTGGTGCTACATCATATATGTAGAAGTTAAGGTCTTTGTCAACACAGGTCTGCAGGCAGAACGGACCAATAACTCCGGGGTCGTAGTGTTTCTTTGCAGCTTTAATGTATTTCTCTGAAAGCTCGAACACTTTCTCAAGGAGTGATTCCCGAGGGCTGTTGAGCCAGCCTACAAACGGTGTATTCCGGGGTAAGCTGGTGTTCTGCAAGTGTTATCTGTTGCGGTGCTGGCAGGCGGACATGTCCGTCAAGACGGTCTCAAAGCGCCAGTCAATACCAAGAATCTCAAGTTTGTTCATCTCAGTTTCAACAGGTGAGTAGAACATGTCAAAGTTAAAAACAGGTCCTATGACATAGCGCTCAATCCTTGCATTGTCAAGTGCATCCTGTGTGATGACACCCTGTTTCAGAAGGGACTGAGCTTTCTGCTGGTATTCTTCGTATGTTCCTGCTGTGAAAAAGCCTCTTTCAAGCTTCTTTACTGCGTGAGGAAGCTTTACCATTACAAGTTCCTCGATGTCCTGTGGATCAGTGATCCTTTCAGGGAATGGCAAACCGGCTTTCTCAAGTAACCAGTAGTAGTCACGGTCCATACCTCTCTCTTCGCTGCGAAGCATGTTCCTGCTTCCTACAAGAGGTACTTTGAAATCGTTCTCTACTTCATCAATGCCACAATATGATGTAAATGAACGGTTTGGTATGAAAAGAACATTTTCTTCTACAAGCTTTTTCTGTACATCCTGTGAGGTTGTCTCACTGAACTTGTTCAGTAAAATGTGCTCATCTACAATGCCCCTGACAATTTTGCCATTACTGTCTCTCTGTGATTTGAAATATTCAGTATAGGTCTTCTCACGACCCTGCTGGCACACAGCAAAAGTCCTGAAGTCCTCTTCAATAGCGCCGTCAAAGACGTCCAGTGCTGAATGTGAGGCAACAGCACCGATCTTGACTTTATCTAAATCATAATCTTCAATGATCTCTGAGATCTCTTTTCTGTCAATCATTATTTGCCCTCGGTTTTCCCTGAGATTGTATTTACTATTAATAACGTTTTCCGAAAATTTCTGTCTGTTAATTTTGTGAACTGTATTAGATTCCAACTAAAAGATAAATTACAAGAGGTGTTATGAATGTCTCTATTATTGCTGCCAGTAGTATTAATGGAAAGAGCCAGTGCAGGTAGAATTTAATCCCCTTTATTAGTTCATCCTTAAGGCTCACAGGTTTTGAACTCAGTGCCTGAAGTGCTGTAAAACCTATTTTCATACCCACGGCAGATGATATAATAAGCATGGGGATTTCTATGATTCCATGTGGTGTCAGGCCGGCTATTACAAACAAAGCTCCGTTTTCAACAGTCTGATAATGTGCGAAGATACCTATTATGAACCCGTTCATCACAAGGAAAATGAATGGGATTATTCCAAGCAGAAAACCCAGCAGTATTGAAAAAAACATTTTCACTGAATTGTTGACAAAAATCAGCAGCATGATTTCAATAGGTGAAAGTCCTTCAAGCATTGCTGCAAGTTCTTCCATTCCTTCCAGGGAATTCAATGCATATGATGGATCCAGTGAATAGTACATATAACCGGATACTGTTGAAATGATAAATAGTGCCAGACTTGCCAGCACAAAAGGTTTCAACTCGTTAATATAAACTACGAACTTCTCTCTTGTAGTCTCGTCATGCATGTTCAGACTCCAAACGCCATCCTGATTGTGTTCCTGCATGCAGGAGATAATCCAAGGACTATGATTACCAGCTTCAGGAATGTCCTTAATGTCTGTGATTCCTCGTCCTCATCAAAATGATTATCCAGTATATAATACCGGAATGAATATAGATAGTTTTAACGGATACATCACAAATGCCGTACCTGTCAGTTCAATAAGATATGAAGGAACGACATGCTTTTCGTAGTATCCCAGATAATCAATTCCTGCAATGGTTGATGATGCGTCCATAAGATGGACCCAGAGTATTGTCATGTTTATTTTGTTTTTCAGCAGGTCAGAACCAAACCTGTCAAAGATATACCTCAGGAGCAGCACTATGGCCGTGGCGGCAGTTATTACAAATACCGGTACCCAGGGCAGGATCATGTCTTCCAGGTAGAAAAGTGTCAGAAGGTTGACTGCAAACCACGCGATACCAAAACCTCCAAAGACTTTCATATAGTCTCCGCTTCCTTTCATTTTGACTATCCATTTTGAAAGTACAAGGAAAAATATTGTGATTGCAAAAACAACGAAATAGATGTTCGGTGTTATGAAAATATAGCTTGCAGGGGACGTAAGTATCCCTGTGTCCTCTATGACTCTCAGGGATGAACCTGCAAGTACAAAAGGAATAACTGAAACTGTGAGCCTGTCGTCAATTTCAATATCAAGCTTTCTCAGCAGTTTTACAACACCAAAAATACATATGCCCAGTATAATCGCCCATGTGATGGTATTGACTATATTGTATCCACTATCGTGAAGAATGGGGTCAATGTAGTAATTATTAATGAATTGGGTAAGTTTATCTATGAATGACATTATAATCACAGCATAACGTAATATAGGAATATCCTAATACAACTAACACTTAATAGGTTTATGGGAATGTGAAATTCATTGAGGGTAAATTCCCGTAACCAGCCTGTTTTTATCTGACAGGCGAAATATTTCCGGAAAACCTGATTCATAAGGCTGCAAATTAGTTCCTTATCAGGCAAAACACAAGGATATTTAGTTTTTGGCAGGTGTTTGATGATCCCGACAAAAGGCAAGAAGAAGTGGATGCAGTTACCCAGAGATGTTGTTGTGGGTCCTGATGTGATCTATGATATTAAGGATGTCTGTGAAGACCTGAAACTTACAAGTGGTGCTTTTATCGTCACCGGCCAGAATACTAAAAAAATAGCAGGTGATGTTGTTTTTGATATACTGGATGAATGCGAATATGACCCGTCTATTATCGTATCATCTGAAGCTTCCATGTCACAGGTCAGAAAAGTGGTATCAGAAGCCAGGGATGCAAATTCCCGGTATCTTATGGGAGTCGGCAGCGGCAAATCCATTGACGTTGCAAAACTTGCAGCAACACAGCTTAACCTTCCTTTTATCAGTGTTCCGACTGCAGCATCCCATGATGGAATCGTATCTTCAAGGGCATCCATTCATGATAAGGGAAAGAAAACTTCTATTGAAGTAAATGCTCCCATGGCTGTTATTGCCGACACGAATATCATATCCGGTGCACCTTACCGTTTACTGGCTGCCGGTTGTGGTGATATTATTTCTAATTATACTGCTGTTCTAGACTGGGAACTTGCACACAGGCTCCGTGATGAGCCTTTCAGTGAGTATGCAGCAACCCTTTCAAGAATGACAGCCCAGATCTTAATGGACTCCCCGGAATCCATTAAACCTGAGCTTGAGAGTTCCGTGAGGATTGTTGTCAAGGCACTGGTTTCAAGTGGTGTTGCCATGAGCATAGCCGGTTCCTCAAGACCTGCATCAGGCTCGGAACATATGTTCAGTCATGCACTGGACATGGTTGCACCCAAATCCGCCCTTCATGGTGAACAATGTGGAGTAGGAACCATAATGATGATGTATCTTCATGGCGGCGACTGGAAGAAAATCAGGGAATGCCTGGAAATTATTGGTGCACCCACAACAGCTAAAGAACTTGGAATTGAAGATAAGTATATATTAGAGGCGCTTCTTGTTGCACATGAGATACGTCCAGAGAGGTACACAGTACTTGGGGCAGGACTTACCCCTGAAGCAGCTGAAAAGGTTGCACGTTTAACAAAGGTTATTTCATAGCTGTTCCATACATATAATCCGGATAATAACTCAAGGTGACTAATATGACAGAAAATAATACAACCATTACACTTATCGGCTCAAAACTTGCAAAAGAAGGCGAGGATTTTGTATTTATGGGTGAGTCCCGTGAATGCAAGAAATGCAAGCTAAGGCGAACCTGTATGAATCTGGATCCCGGCCGAAAGTATCGTGTTGTAAAATTAAGGGGAGACACTGTCCATGATTGTTTTGTACACGACGGAGGAGTACTGACAGTGGAGGTCGAGACTTCCCCTATAGTCGCAGCAATAGACTCAAAAAAAGCAGTTGAGGGTTCAAAGGTAAGTTATGAAATTCCAAAATGCGAGGAGTTCGATGACAGTGTATATGATATTCTCTATCCTGAAGGTCTTAAGGACGGGGACAAATGCACGATTCTGAAGGTCATTGGGCCAATTGAGGAAAACCTTGTACCGGGTTGCTCATTGAAAAAGGTAGAATTAAAACTATAGTTTCCTTGCGAACAGCTTTTATATAAAAAGCAATTCGTAAGAATAAATAAAAAAATCAAAATTATAATCTAAGTATCATAGAGGTAGTTAAATGTCAGGGAAGGCAGGTGAAGCATTTCATCATGATTTTTATACAGCAGAGCGCTGGAATAACTGGATTAATCAGGTAAAGGACAGTGGTTTCAAATTTGAGGAATCCGATGAACCACAGGGAAAGGAAGGAGCAATTTTTGTCAATATGGAAGATGACATAATCCTTGCATGCCTGAAAATAATTGCGAAATATGAGCGTGAGCAGATATCAGCGGAAGCCGCTCTTGAGTACATCGGGGAAATCAGGGATATTGCTCTTGCAGAGATTGATCCTATTTCAGAGGATGCAGACTTAATGATTGCTTCCCTCCAGACATCACTTATGGGCAGCTTTGCAGCCTGCGAGGCATTTGTTGCCGGAGATTATGATGAAAAAGCGGAAATTGGTGATCTTGTAAAGGTCGCACTTGAAGCAGAATCATCAGATGATATCGAAATTGCCATTGGTACAATTGCAGAGATTGGTGCGCTGGTTATCAGTGGAAAGGAACTCTCTGAAAAGGTAATGGAAGAAGTTCCTTATGGTCTTGTTGCAGAATGGCTCGATGGTATTGATTCCATCTATGCTGCAATGATGGGCTCTGACAGTTATAAGGACGATGAAGAGGACGATGGGAAATAATAGCTTAACCCATTTCTCTTTCTTTATTGTAGCACCACCTGTTTTTCCTTAATTATTGTTTTATTGATATCATGTTCGATCATAGCAATATTGCAGTGCTTGACCTTACTCATGCCGGTATCATTATTGCAGAGAAGTTTTCAAGTCTTGGTTTTAATGTTACTGCAATAGATGTTTACAATACCGTGGCTGATGATGTCCTTTTAAAAATTGAATCTGAATTTGGCATCCGTACTTCAAAAGACCCTGTTGCAGTAGATGATTTTGATCTGATAGTAAGTCCTGCACACCTTGATCCTGTATATCCAATGCTTGCTGATGCAAAGGAAAAGGGAATTGAGATCATGACACACCACAGGGCAGTGGGAATTATTTTATCCATGAGTTGTTCCCTTGCAGGTGCAAAGATAATAGAACTCACAGGTTCAAAAGCCAAAACAAGTTCTGCATCCCTGCTGGCTGAAATGCTTTCAATGAAAATGAAGGTAATACTCCATACATCCAGGGGACTGGAACTATGGGAGCAGGGAGAATCTACAGTGTTGAATCTGGGACTGAGTATAGCTCCCGGAAGTGTTCTGCTTGCAGTTGACAGGATGGACGAACTAGGTGTAACAGCTGACTGTTATATTTTTGAAGTTTCTATCGGGCTTACAGGCTTTGCTGATATTGGAGTTATCACAACACTGGAGCCGGACTATTTGATTGCAGCTTCCAGCTCAAAAGCCAGTGATGCAAAGATGAGTGTGCTTTCATATGGTAACGGAGAGGAAGTTTTTTTCCTTAATTCAAGGGACATGAAAGCACTGGATAAGGCAGGAGATAACAGGAGAACCTATTTTACCTTTAGTGATTCAGAGGAAGTAAGTGCTGATCTTCAGGTATACTTTGATGACAGTAATATTGTCCTTAAATGCATGGAAGGAAAAGGATATGGATATTTCAGTTCTCCTCTCTCACCCAATTACAATTATAATTCGTATGGTACGGCTTTTGCAGTCTCAGCTTCAGTTGCCATGAGGATGGATGTAGCTCTTGAGGATATTTTATCCGTAATTTCCGGCTTTGAGGGTTTGCAGGGAAGAATGCAGGAAAAAGAGCTTTGCGGAAGGAAACTGATTGACAATTCCAACTCAGGTATGGATATACGTTCCTCTGAAAAAGCACTGGATTATGCGCTGGGAATAAGTGGAGCAGGCCGGATTGTTATGGTGCTGGGGGAAGAGGCAGCCCAGGTTTGTGAGGGATTGCCACCTGAGCATGTATCTGAACTTATGAACAGGCGTTGTGGGGATATCTGGAGACTGATACTTGTTGGTGAAAGAATGAAAGGTATGGCTTCGGAGAATGTACTTTTTGCACCGGGGCTTGAAGAAGGACTGGACATGGCATCAGGACTTTCATCAGGAGAAGATATCATTCTCTCATGCGTGAAATGCTTCAGGTGAGAATATTATTTTATCTTTGTTTTTTTATTATGATTAGTCCTTTTATACGATAAAGGAATAGTAAGTGCAGAAAAACACACTAACTTTAAGTATACTATTTATTACGAAATTAAAAAATTATAATAACCAAAGAAGTATATCGGGATACATATGGCTGAAAACGATATTTCTATAATACACCCGCGGCCCAGTTCCATTGTGGCTGCTTTATACACACTGCGTGATTTGAATGTTGATGTTGCAATACTCCACGGTCCGCCAGGATGCTCATTTAAACATGCAAGACTGCTCGAGGAAGATGGAATACATGTTGTGACAACAGCTCTTGATGAAAATGGCTTTGTCTTCGGAGGGCGTGAAGAACTTTCAACCCTGCTATGCAAGGTTAATGAAATGTTCAATCCTAAGCTTATCGGAGTAGTCGGAACCTGTGCCAGTATGATTATTGGTGAGGAACTCAGCGAACCTGTTCAGGACGCAAACCTTGACGTACCTGTGATAGGTGTTGAGGTTCATGCAGGCTATCCTAATAACACAAAAGGCGTTCTCCTTGCCCTTGAATCTGCATGCGAAGCTGGTGTTATTGATGACGAAGAACTTGAGAGGCAGAAAGTCCTGCTTGCAGAAGCTACCAATGTTGAGAAACGCCATGGTGCAGCAAGTAAGGAATATCTTGTTCCATCCCGTGGTGACCTGAAGTACAAGGTTGCTGAAAAGGTTATCAATTACCTGAAAGAAGGCAAGAAATGCCTGACAGTCATGAACGCCAAAAAGGAAACAGGTTACATGTTCGCTGATATCACCGTTGCAATCAATGAGGTGGCTGAACAACTTGGTGTTGCAGACAATGTAATCAACATGGCAAATGTGGACGATACACTTGGTCTTCCACGTGTACGTCATCATGCAACCAGTATCATGAATGATTTCAAAGAAAAGGGAATTGAAATCCATGAGATAATCGGTGGTATGGATGAATATCCAATTGCAGGTGAAAAGGTTAGCGAGCTTATTGCTGAAAAATACAGTGATTTTGACTTTGCAGTAATTACCGGTGTTCCACATGCCATACCAATGGACAATCTTCTGGATATGGATGTCATTTCCGTAACAAATGGTCCAAGACAGGTATTCCCTCTCAAGGACATGGGTCATTCAAATGTTATTGTGGAAATTGACCTGCATCCAAAGACACTTGGTGTAAGCAATATCGTGGAATCCGAGTTTGGTGCAACAATGCGCGAAGTTTTAAAGGATATGCAAAACGTGGAGGAAGCCTGATGGAACAGAAAAGGATAGCCATCTATGGTAAAGGCGGTATTGGAAAATCCAGCACAGCTTCCAATGTTGCAGCGGCCTGTGCCGATGAGGGTTACAAAGTTATGATCATCGGATGTGATCCTAAAAGTGATTCATCCATTACACTTCTCGGTGGAAAGAGGGTACCAACTATCCTTGATCTGCTCAGGCAGAAAATTGAGGTAAAGGAAGAAGATATCGTTCACGAAGGTTACAAAGGTGTAAAATGCGTGGAAGTAGGCGGGCCTGAACCCGGAATTGGATGTGCAGGACGTGGAATCATCGTTGCCATTCAGAAACTCAGGCAGATGTGCAAGTCTATTGATGATATGGATCTTATTATCTACGATGTCCCCGGGGATATCGTATGTGGCGGTTTTGTAGCTCCAATACGCAAGGGACTTGTGAATGAAGCTTATATTCTCACCTCAGGCGAATACATGCCGCTCTATGCTGCAAACAATATCTGTAAGGGACTTGCCAAGATAGACACTCCGCTTTCAGGTATAATCTGTAATTCCAGAAGTGTTACCAGGGAAGAGGAAATTGTAAGGAAATTCTCCGAGGAGATTGGCAGCAAGCTCATGGCTTTTATCCCAAAGGAACAGATTGTCCAGGACTGTGAAAGGGATGGTTTTTCTGTGCTTGAAAAAGCTCCGGATTCATCAGTTGCAGGGGTTTACCGGGAGCTTGCACATGCTATTATGTCCAACGACAGTTCAGTGTTGCCTTCATCACTTGAAGATGAAAGACTGCGTGAGCTTACACGTTAAGGTTTGATAAAAATGTCAGACACTCCTCAGCAATCCGGAAAGAAAGAGATTCCAAGGATACTTCTGTCTGCTGGCAGTTCATCTTCCGGCAAGACTACTATAACCATCGGTCTGCTTGCGGCACTTACTGAGGCCGGATACAAGGTCCAGCCATATAAAGTGGGGCTGGATTACATCGATCCAAGCTATTATACTGAGATTACCGGTCGCAGGGCTCGCAATATTGATGGTTTCCTTATGGATGAAGAGGGTGTCAGGGATGTTTTCATCCACGGTACAGAAGTTGATGAGGATGCAGATATCGCTATTATCGAAGGTGTCCGTGGTCTTTATGAGGGCTTTGACAGCTTTACTGATACAGGCAGCACTGCCCAGATAGCCAAGATCCTGAAATGTTCTGTAATTCTGATTATCAATGCAAGGAGTATTACCCGTTCAGCAGCTGCTCTTGTTAATGGTTTTAAGGACTTTGATAAGGACGTTAATATTGTTGGTGTGATTCTCAACAACATTGGTGGTCCAAGGCACACTAAAAAAGCCACAGAAGCTATCGAGCATTATACTGGTATTCCGGTAATTGGTGTAATACACCGCAATAATTCCATGAAGATCTCCATGAGGCACCTTGGTCTTGTTCCCGCAATAGAGGAACGCCGTCGTGCTGATAATTACGATGAGAGAATCGAGTTTATCAAAAACAAAATCAAGGATGGAATCCGGATAGACAGGCTTCTGGAAATGGCACATGCTGCTCCGGCTCTTGAGCGTCCTTCAAAGACAGTTTTCACTCCACGTGAGACTGAAGGTGAGCGTCCTGTTATTGGAGTTGCTCTTGATGAGGCTTTTAATTTCTATTATCACGATAACCTTGAACTTCGCAGAAGTTCGCAGGAGCTTGATATCAAATATTTCAGCCCAATACATGACAGAAATTACCAGATGTTGACGGACTCTATCTTGGTGGTGGCTATCCGGAACTTTTCGCTGCAGAACTTGAGGAAAACATATCCATGCGTGAGGATGTCCTTAATGCATCACGCTCGGGTATGCCAATATATGCAGAGTGTGGTGGACTTATGTACCTGACAGAAAAACTCAGCACCGGGGTAAAAGGCAAGGAGCACATCACATGGCAGAGATGCCGGAATCTACTCATAATATGGTTGGAGCACTGCCCGGACACACTTTAATGGGACACAAGCGTGTTGTCAGCTACAATATTGGTGAACTTGCAATGGATTCTGTAATTGGAAACACAGGAAACTCTTTTCCATATGGTCATGAATTTCATCATTCCGAGGTAACTGAGATTCCAGATGATGTGAAATTTGTCATCAAACTTTCCCGCGGAACCGGCATAATTGATGGCTGGGACGGGCTTACTGTCAATACACTTGGATGCTATGCTCATCTTGTTGCAAGTTCTTACAGGGAGTTTGTATGGTAGTTTTGTGGATTTTGTTAAAGAAACAGTCTTTAATCAAAAATAAGTATCCAGCAATATTTCATTCAGGTTTTTACAATAATTTCCACACAACTGTCTCTTTTTTAGGTGCGTGGATTTAAATTCTTAATGGCATTGGCAACATGCCGGCAGTTCAAAACATATGTTCATATTGTTTTTAGTAACTGGCCTTAGAGAGGACAATTAAAGTGTACACCTTTAAAGTTTCTCGCTTTCCTGAATAAATGCTTAATCTGGAAATAAAGGAGTCTTATCGAAAAGCCTTTTAAAATCTTAAACATATTAATATATTATATTTTTTAGTTGAACTTATATTGTAAAGGTGTTAGACAAATGGATAATGTCATTGGAGCAGAAGGGCGGAAGATTGCCTATTTTTCAATGGAAATCGGATTGAAAAACGAAATGCCGACCTACAGTGGTGGTCTTGGTATACTGGCAGGGGATACCATACGGGCCAGCGCTGATCTGGGTCTTCCCTTAATAGGCGTGACTCTTCTTAACAAAAAAGGTTATTTCATGCAGAAACTTGATGACGCAGGCAGGCAGACAGAGCATCATCATGACTGGTCCCCTCTGATTATATGAAACTTCTGCCATACGAGGTGACTGTAAAAATACAGGGAAGGGATGTCAGGATAAGGGCATGGATTTATGAGCACTTCAGCCTGACAAAAGAGAAAGTTCCTGTAATTTTCTTGATACGGATATTGAAGAAAATGCCCCGGAAGACCGGCAGATAACTTACAGCCTTTACGGGGAGACAGAAAATACCGCCTGAAGCAGGAAATTGTACTTGGTATTGGCGGTGTCAGGATGCTCAACAGCCTGGGTTGTTCTATAAGCAAGTACCACATGAACGAGGGGCATTCCAGTCTTCTTGCAATTGAACTTGCTGCGCCAGAACAACATGAATTCTTTCAGGGTTAAGGAACACTGTGTTTTCACAACCCATACACCCATTGAGAGCGGGCATGATACTTTTCCATATGATATGGTACTTGAATTAATGGGAGATTATGTTGATTTTGATACTCTCAAAAAATACGGCGGGGAATATGAGCTTAACATGACACTTCTGGACTGAACCTGTCCAATTACATAAATGGTGTGGCAAAAAGACACAGGGAGATTTCGGAAAAAATGTTCCCTGGCTATAAGTTCAATGCCATTACAAACGGTGTGCATTCATATACATGGGTGTGCCCTTATTTCAGGAAACTTTATGACAAGTATTTACCTGGATGGGCAAATGAACCGGAACTTCTTGTAAGGGTCAGGAGTATTCCTGACAATGAAATATGGGATGTCCACCAGCTTGCTAAACAAGAGCTTCTCGAGTATGTGAACAATAAATGCGGAACAAATATGGATCCTGATGTCCTCACAATTGGTTTTGCAAGACGTATTACTGAATACAAGAGACCCACCTTCCTATTTTCAGATTTGAAAAGACTCAGGAAGGTCAATGAAGCAGGTAAGATTCAGCTGATTTTCGCAGGAAAAGCGCACCCCCGGGATATACAGGGTAAAGAATTCATCGAAAGGATCTTCCAGTATAAGGAGGAACTTAAAGGTGAAATTGAAATTGCTTACCTTGAAAACTACGGAATGGATCTTGCAATTAAAATTGTTTCCGGTGTTGACATCTGGCTGAATAATCCGAAAAAACCTCTTGAAGCATCCGGTACCAGCGGAATGAAAGCAGCGCACAATGGTGTTGTAAATTTCAGTGTGCTTGACGGCTGGTGGCTTGAGGGATGCGTGGAAGGAGTGACAGGTTATGCGATTGGTCCTCTTCCACATGTGGAAAAACCACCGGGAGAAATTGAAATGATGGAGCTTGATGATCTGTACAATAAGCTTGAATACATCATGATTCCTAAATACTATTGCAGAAAGGATGAGTGGATAGGTCTTATGAATAATTCAATTGAGATGATTGCTTATTATTTCAACAGTCACAGGATGATGCATCGTTATGTTACTGAAGCTTACCTTTAGGGTAAGCTTTACAATCCTGCAATTATTTTAATTTCTTTTTCTCTAATTTTTCATTATTTGAAGGCTGCATATGCATTTAATTTCGCATCTTGTGTTAATAGTACACATTTACTATAATGTTATTAAATCCTTAAATATACTTTTTGAAAAATATCTGAGGGTAAGCATTATATTAACAAAAAATAAACAAAACACACGTTATGTGAAATGACACATGGCTTTAAAAAGTCTCTCAATGTCAAAAAACAAGGCTCTTTCACTTTACTGTCTAACAAGTAAGAGTGTGTGCAGCCACAGGCCATCGATCAGAAAAGCATAGCACGTATGGATTATATCTTTGTATATAGGGGGTTCGGAAATGCTTCTGAATGGTAATATAGTTGTAACTCTGTTTTTACAGATATTGGTTGGTATTGGATTTATTGCAGAACATAATAATTGTAGTGAAAAATGTGCAAAAAAAAGTAGGGGAATGAGAACAACTTTTTCTATTCTTATCTCATTAATGTTTATCCTCGCATCTTTTGCAACGGTTTCATCTGCGGAAACTGGTGATTTTTCTATAGATTTCGTGGCAGCAGCACCGGAAAGTTATAATCACCTGACTGGTGGCGGTGCTTACGATGACAGGACTATAGGCGTTGATGACGATGTTGTTGAATCGCTTGAGGGCGGTGACTACAATTGTGGTGATATTGTTACATTTTTTGCAGTTGTGAATGTTGACGGTAATTTGAATTCACCACTTGACGATGATCCGCAGACTATTGAAATGGATTTTTCTTTTCTCATGGATACGACAGGGCAATCTGGCGTAGCTATTGGTGACATTGTAGATGTTAATGTAAACTATGGGACAATAGAAGACCTGATAGCAGGTGAGAACACAACTGATGATGGGATCATCGATGATGGCGGCAGTGTGGCAACTCTTGTAAGTGAGACCACAACGGGACCAATGTTCACGGCTGGTTCAGAATTACATGGGACTGTTAAACTCACTGATCTGGAAGCAGGTGAACAGGTAGTTGTAAGGATCGATACCAAATTGTACTGTGATCCCGGATCAAATCCAACGGGCAATCTGCAGGGTGACCTTATGGATGCGGAATTGATTTACATAAATGATAATACACCTGTTGACCCTCCTGGGGCGATACCTGGAGGTGCCCAAACAATTCCCTTCAAACAGATTGGCAGCCTTGGAACTCCTGATATAGATATTATCAAAACCGTAACTACTGAAAATGGGGATTTTCCGGGCAGCGATTCTCTGACAGTGAATGCAGGTGCTACTGTCAAGTATCTTTACACCGTGGAAAATACCGGAGATGCACCACTTTTTGATGTAAGCGTAGTGGATGACAATGGTACATCCGGCGACACAAATGATGATTTTGTAGTTACGATATCACCATTAACTGATGAAGATGGTGATGGAAACACTGATGACCTTGCAGCAAGTGCTACTGCCACTGGCACAGCTCTTGTCACCCTGAACATTGCTGATACTCTTGTTAATACTGCTACAGTGACAGGTTATGATTCTGTAATTGATCCTACGGCTCTAACTGACACTGATACAGCTACGGTAACTGTTGTAGCTGCTGCTTCTTATTCCATTGAGAAGACAATTACCGGTGCTGATACTGCTGGTGACGGTGTCATCAACAATGCCGGAGAAATAATCGAATACCAGATTGTTGTTACAAACGATGGTGGAGTCGATTTAACTGGTGTAAGTGTTTCTGATCCTTTGCTTGAAGGCACTTATGGAAGCCTTAGTTCTCCAACAGAGTCCCTTAGTTCTGATGGTATTCTCGAAGTAGGAGAAACGTGGACTTACACTGGTTCCTATACCGTGCAGCAATCTGACATCAATGACAACGGTGGTGGCGATGGGGACATTGATAACACTGCTACTGTAAGTTCCGATGATCTTCCAGATGAGACTGACAGTGCAGAACAACCTCTTTCTCTTAGTGCTTCTTATTCCATTGAGAAAACAATTACCGGTGCCGATACAGCTGGTGACGGAGTAATCAACAATGCCGGAGAAATAATCGAATACCAGATAGTTGTCACAAATGATGGTAATGCTGATCTTAGTGGTGTAAGTGTTGCTGATCCATTGCTTGAAGGTACTTATGGAAGCCTTAGTTCTCCAACAGAGTCCCTTAGTACTGATGGTATTCTTGAAGTTGGGGAAACATGGACTTACACCGGTTCCTATACTGTTCAGCAATCTGATATCAACGACAATGGTGGTGGTGATGGAGATATTGACAACACTGCTACTGTAAGTTCCGATGATCTTCCAGATGAGACTGACAGTGCTGAACAACCCCTTTCTCTCAGTGCTTCTTATTCCATTGAGAAAACAATTACCGGTGCCGATACAGCTGGTGACGGAGTAATCAACAATGCCGGAGAAATAATCGATTACCAGATAGTTGTCACAAATGATGGTAATGCTGATCTTACAGGTGTAAGCGTAGCAGATCCATTGCTTGAAGGTACTTATGGAAGCCTTAGTTCTCCAACAGAGTCCCTTAGTTCTGATGGTATTCTTGAAGTAGGAGAAACGTGGACTTACACTGGTTCCTATACTGTTCAGCAATCTGACATCAATGACAACGGTGGTGGCGATGGAGACATTGATAACACTGCTACTGTAAGTTCCGATGATCTTCCAGATGAGACTGACAGTGCTGAGCAACCTCTCTCTTAGTGCTTCTTATTTCATTGAAAAGACAATTACCGGTGTTGATACTGCTGGTGACGGAGTAATCAACACTGCCGGAGAAATAATCGATTACCAGATAGTTGTCACAAATGATGGTAATGCTGATCTTAGCGGTGTAAGTGTCTCTGACCCATTGCTTGAAGGTACTTATGGAACCTTAACTGGTCCATCCGAATCCATCAGTTCTGATGGTATTCTCGAAGTAGGAGAAATGTGGACTTACACTGGTTCCTATACTGTTCAACAATCTGACATCAACGACAACGGTGGTGGTGATGGAGACATTGACAACACTGCTACTGTAAGTTCCGATGATCTTCCAGATGAAACTGACAGTGCTGAACAACCCCTTTCTCTCAGTGCTTCTTATTCCATTGAGAAAACAATTACCGGTGCTGATACTGCTGGCGACGGAGTAATCAACACTGCCGGAGAAATAATCGATTACCAGATAGTTGTCACAAATGATGGTAATGCTGATCTTAGCGGTGTAAGTGTCTCTGACCCATTGCTTGAAGGTACTTATGGAACCTTAACTGGTCCATCCGAATCCATCAGTTCTGATGGTATTCTCGAAGTAGGAGAAATGTGGACTTACACTGGTTCCTATACTGTTCAACAATCTGACATCAACGACAACGGTGGTGGTGATGGAGACATTGACAACACTGCTACTGTAAGTTCCGATGATCTTCCAGATGAAACTGACAGTGCTGAACAACCCCTTTCTCTCAGTGTTTATTCCATTGAGAAACAATTACCGGTGCTGATACTGCTGGCGACGGTGTAATCAACAATGCCGGGGAAATAATCGATTACCAGATAGTTGTCACAAATGATGGTAATACTGATCTTACTGGTGTAAGCGTAGCAGATACATTGCTTGAAGGTGCTTATGGAAGCCTTAGTGCTCCAACAGAGTCCCTTAGTTCTGATGGTATTCTCGAAGTAGGAGAAACGTGGACTTACACTGGTTCCTATACCGTGCAGCAATCTGACATCAATGACAACGGTGGTGGCGATGGAGACATTGATAACACTGTAACTGTAAGTTCCGATGATCTTCCAGATGAAACTGACAGTGCCGAACAGCCACTTTCTGTTAGTGGTTCTTACATGATTGAGAAGACTATCACAGGTGCTGATGTAGCTGGCGACGGTGTAATCAACAATGCCGGAGAACTAATCGATTACCAGATAGTCGTTACAAACGATGGTAATATTGATCTTACCGAGTAAGTGTTGCTGATCCATTGCTTGACGGTCCTGATGGTACTCTTAGCGGTCCAACTGAATCAATGACTGCCGATAATATTCTTGAAGTCGGTGAAACCTGACTTACACCGGTTCCTATACTGTTCAGCAATCTGACATCAACGACAACGGTGGCGGCGATGGAGATATTGACAACACTGCTACTGTAAGTTCCGATGATCTCCCAGATGAAACTGACAGTGCTGAACAACCCCTTTCTCTCAGTGTTTTTATTCCATTGAGAAAACAATTACCGGTGCCGATACAGCTGGTGACGGAGTAATCAACACTGCCGGAGAAATAATCGATTACCATATAGTTGTCACAAATGATGGTAATGCTGATCTTAGCGGTGTAAGTGTTCCTGACCCATTGCTTGAAGGTACTTATGGAACCTTAACTGGTCCATCCGAATCCATCAGTTCTGATGGTATTCCTCGAAGTAGGAGAAATGTGGAATTACACTGGTTCCTATACCGCAGCAATCTGATATCAACGACAACGGTGGTGGAGATGGAGATATTGACAACACTGCTACTGTAAGTTCCGATGATCTTCCAGATGAAACTGACAGTGCTGAACAACCTCTTTCACAGGATGTTTCAATCTATCTTGATAAGATTGCAGATCCAAAAACTTACGATGAAGTTGGCGATGTTATAACCTACACATACAATGTAACCAACACAGGTAACGCTGTTATTCTTGGTGACATTAATGTCACTGATGATGTGATAGGTAATGTTGTCATTTCCAGCAGCAGTCTTTCTCCCGGAGAATCAGTAAGTGGAACTGGTACGTATACCATTACTCAGTCCGATCTGGATGATGGAAACGTTACCAATGTAGCCTATGCAACAGCTATCTATGACAATGAACCAGTCGTATCCAATAAAGATACCGAGATTGTAAATGCCATTCAGGATGTTTCAATTTACCTTGACAAGTCATCAGATCCTGAAACCTACGATTCTGTTGGTGATGTTATTACTTACGGATACAACGTTACTAACACCGGTAATGTTGAGATTCTCGGTGATATTAATGTCACCGATGATGTAATCGGAAATGTTGTTATTTCCAGCAGCAGCCTTTCTCCCGGTGAATCTGTAACAGGTACAGGTACTTATACCATTACACAGTCTGACCTTGACAGTGGAAATGTTACCAATGTAGCCTATGCAACAGCTATCTTTGATGATAAGCCAGTTAAATCCAACGAAGATACCGAGACTGTGAATGCTGTTCAGGATGCTTCAATCTCTCTTGACAAGACTGCTGACCCATCAACCTATGATTCCGTTGGCGATGTTATAAGCTACGCTACAATGTTACTAACACCGGAAACGTTGTAATTTTCGGTGATATTAATGTCACCGATGATGTGATTGGCACTGTTGTCATTTCCAGCAGCAGCCTTTCTCCTGGTGAATCAGTAACTGGTACAGGTACTTATACCATCACTCAGTCCGATCTTGATAATGGTAATGTTACAATGTTGCCTATGCTACAGCAGTCTTTGATGATGAGGACATACTATCCAATGAAGATAAAGAGACAGTGATAGCCATTCAGGATGTCAGGCTTTTGCTTGATAAAATTGCAGACCCACCAACCTATGATTCCGTTGGCGATCTTATAACCTATACTTACAATGTTACCAATACCGGAAATGTTGTCATTCCCGGGGATATCAATGTGACAGATGATGTTATTGGTTTAATTACCATTTCCAGTAGCAGTCTTGCTCCGGGAGAATCAGTGACAGGTACGGGTACTTACTCCATTACACAGTCGGACCTTGATAATGGAAATGTTACAAACGTTGCCTATGCAACAGCTGTTTTTGGTGATAAGGAAGTAAGATCCAATGAAGATACAGAGACAGTGATAGCTATTCAGGATACTGAACTTCTGCTTGATAAGACCGCAACACCGGAAACCTATGATTCCGTTGGTGACGTTATAACTTATACCTATAAAGTTACCAATAATGGAAACATTGTGATCACCGGGGATATCACTGTTGTCGATGATATGATTGGCAGCATAATAATCCCAAGCACAACCCTGTCTCCAGGTGAGTCAGTAACGGGTACAGGTACTTATACCATCACTCAGTTTGATCTTGATAATCGCAAAGTAACCAATGTCGCTTATGCAACTGCAGTTTATGATGGCGATGAAGTAATATCTAATATAGATACCGAGACTGTGAATGCTGTTCAGGATGCTTCCATTTGTCTTAAGAAAATAGCCAGTCCTGAGACCTATGATTCTGTTGGTGACATTATAACCTATACTTACAAGGTGGTCAACACCGGCAATGTTGCCATTAACGGTGACATTACTGTAGTTGATGATATGATAGGTACTATAACGATTTCCAGTACCACTCTTAATCCGGGACAACTTGTTACTGGAAAAGCCACCTATACCATTACCCAGTCTGACATTGAGAACTGTGAGGTAACCAATATTGCTTATGCAATTGCAAGTTACAATGGCGACAAAGTGGTATCTAATAAGGATTGTGAGACTGTTACAGCCATTCAGGATGCACGGATTTGTTTCTGCAAATATGCTTCGCCTGAAACTTATGACTCTGTTGGTGACATTATAACTTACACTTACAAAGTAATCAACAAGGGTAATGTTGTGATTTATGGCGATATCACTGTTGTAGATGATGTTCTTGGTACCATAAAGATTCCCAGTTCAACTCTCAATCCAGGGGAATCTGTTATTGGAACAGCTACCTATTCCATTACTCAGTCTGATCTTGACAACTGCGAAGTAACTAATGTTGCTTATGCAACTGCAAGTTACAATGATGGTACTATAAAATCCAATAAAGATTGTGTAACAATCACGGCAGTTAAAGAAGCATCAATTTCAATTGATAAGACGGCAGATACAACAACATTCAGCTATCCGGGTCAGGTTATTGAGTACAAGATTGTAGTTACAAACACAGGTGATGTTGAACTTTCTGAAGTAACAGTAGTTGATGAAATGCTGGGTGAGCTTAGCTGCAGTTCTACTGATAATGGAGTTGCTCTTGCAGGTGATTCCCTGACCCTTGCCTGCTGTCCTGATCAGAATTTTCATAGGTTTCCTGGAGCCCGGTGTGAATCAGTAGTTTGCACTGGTTACTATACCGTTACTCAGGAAGATGTGGATAATGGATGCATAGTAAATGGCATGTGTGACAGGCTGCTATGAAGGTGGTTATGTCAAAGCCTCAGATTCAGTAACAATAGCTGCTGACGTACAATTGTCCTCAAGCCAGGTTTCAGGTTCAGATGAAACTTCTACTTCCCTTCCAGTAGAAGAGGAGAGTTCGGATGATGATTCAGATTCAGGCAGTTTCGTTTCATCATCAGCGTCTTCAGGTTCTTGGATCTGGAAGTTCAACAAGTTCAGCTTCGTTGTCAGGCTCCGAGTCAAAAGGTGACGTTGTTTCAAATGAAAGTGATGAAACCACAGAACAGGAAGAGACCATAGAACAGGAAAAAACAATGATGTCTATCGTTTCTGTTGAAGATGAGCAGACTTCTCCTGTGGAGGGTAGTGCAGAAACAGAATCCATGACAACTCCGGTTTTGAAGGCATGCTATCATGTCTGGCACTTCTCCTGACCGGATACTTCATGGTTAACAGGAAGCAGAGATAATCTGCTTCTTGTTTCTTATTTTTTATTTTAACTTCATTTTGCCAGTGTATTTAACATCAACTTCTATTATGTCTTTTCTTCTGATTCTCAGTTAAAAGCTAAGCATAAAAGTCTGAAATCAAATGTCAGTCCATACGGTTAAATAGGTAGTACAATATTTTGAACCCATACACATTACTTTTATACTCTTATAATTCAGGTGAAATTTTGATTGGAAAACTTGTAAAAGAAAAGGTAAAATCCGGAAAGCAGGCGATTAACGAGCTATATAATACCGGATATTACGGTCGTCCAAAAGGTGATGTTCTTGAACTGACCCTTGTTGAAGCTGCATACCTGCTTTACAAAAAAAAGCTCAAAATAACACTGGATGACAGAAACCTGGATTTTGAGGAGTTCTTCACAGAGGCGTCAAAAAGGCAGCAGTTCTTCGAATTGAAATATATTGTTTATAAGGACCTCCGTGAAAGGGGGTACTATGTACAGCCCAGTGTAACAGATTTCCGGGTTTATCCAAGAGGTGGTCACCCAGGTAAGACCCAGGCAAAAATCTTTGTCTATGTAAGATCCGAACGTGTACCCATGCTTCTTACAGATCTGCTTTCCCAGTACAATGCAGCAAGTAACGTACGCAAACAGATGGTACTTGCCATTGTAGATGAGGAAAGTGATCTTACTTACTACGAAGTTAAAAAAGCAAATATCAAAGGCAATATGGATACAGGGCTTCTTTCCTGTGAAATGCCTGCTCCTTCAACTATGCTTGAGGATCGTGTTCTCATATGGGATGAAAAATCGTCAGAGATGCTCTATAAGAATGGATTTTATGGTAAACCTCTGGATGATAAAAGGCTGCAGTTGTCACTTGTGGAATCTGCCTATCTTCTTGAGCAGGGTGTAATTGAAATAAAGAATGGTTCCCGGGATTTGATTGCTGATATCGAGCAGTTTTCTGAGATAGCATCTTCAATTGATCCAGATTTCATGCGCAAGTATATTACTTATGTAGACCTTCGCGGGAGGGGCTTTGTCCCGAAAACAGGTTTTAAATTCGGTACTCATTTCAGGGTTTACAATGAGCTGGGTTCCCTGAAAAAGCTTCCTCATTCCGAGTATCTCATACATGCAATTTCCAGTGACCATGAATTTTTCCTTCCGGTAATGTCCAGGGCGGTCAGGCTTGCAAACAGTGTGAGAAAGCAGATGCTTTATGCCGTGAAAATTGCTGATGAAATTGAGTACATCGATATTGGCAGGATAAAAATGTAATTTTTTCAAATCCTGCTCAACCTTAAATAATATCCCCTACTTTGCTTTAGCAGATGTTTGACATAATAGCAGTAGACATTTCAGGACGCCATAAGGCAAACAATGAATATTTTATGGTATGTGCTGCTGTTGCTGCATCAGTAACTGCGGACCATCTGGAGAAAGTCCACCAGATAGCAATCAGATCTTTCAGGAATAATTCTGCACCGGATGTCCAGTATGTTATAAAAATGGTGGAAGATACGGTTTCAGAACTTAAATTCAAAGGTACAATAGTCATGGAAGCAGGTGACATGTACAACAAGCCCCAATGGCTGATTAGTAGTATGTTTGTTCAGGACTTCAAGTATCAGGAATCACTCAGTGAAAGGCGATGCATTGAGATAGCCCACCATGTTTCCCTGAGTTCACGAAAACTCCTTCTAAAGGGACTGGATATC
>JAWKHE010000011.1:0-120343 GCA_041395005.1 Methanolobus sp.
GAGCCTCTGGAAGACATGCACAATTAAGACAGCTGCTCCTGAAGCTGAAGAAGCAGCTCCGGCTGAAGAGGAAGCTATCGTAATAAACATGGAAGAAGAAGAAGCAACACTTGAGAGCACAGCAGATGAAGATACCACTCAGGAAGAAACAGAAACTGATGTAGAAGAAAAAACTGCTGTTGAAAGTTCTGTTACAGCACCAGGATTTGAACTTATTCTTGGTATTGCAGGACTTTTAGGTGCAATGTGGTTCAGAAAGTAAAAACTGAAACAAAAGAATGTCTGAATTAAAGTTAATCCAGATATTCTTCTTTTTTAATTTTAAAAACTATTTTTTAAAATCAATCACTCTTAGGTGGAACAACAGTAAAATTGTCCATAACAGCAAGCTTCTCCAACAAAGGATGTTCAAAACTTTCTTTCATAAAGAAAGTGTAGCTTGCTTCAGGATTCAATTCCACAAGCTTGATAGTGTTCTGATAGGCTGTTTCAAGTGATTCATAATCCGGGGTTCTTACAACCTCTGCATTAAAAGGATAGACTTCTGCAAGATCCTGAGGATAAGAGCCAAATGGTGGCTTGAACATCATGACATTGTCGTATTCCTTATCCTTCTTTGTCGGATATGGCCTGATGAGTACTGTACCTTTAATAGTGAGCCTTTCAAGCTGTTTATTAAAACGAAGGACTTCCGGTCTCTTTGATGATTCCGGTCCGCAATAGAAGAAAGTGGACTTGGATGAAGGGTCACACTCCTCCAGCCATGGAGAATAAGTGTACATTTGTTTTAGTGCCTCAAGCATCCTCGGATGTGAACGGCAACGCTGTTCCACAAGCTCCAGAAGGTTGCCTTCCCATATGGCCTGCTTGACCTCACGTACTTCCTCAAAAGTCACATAGAGGTTGTGCCTTGCAAGCAGCTCTGTGCAGTTATGCGCTTTTTTAAGCTCTTCTGCCGTGTGGGTCATACATACAGGACAGGAACATGGCAGGTATTTGAGCTTGTCCACATGATATGTACCTCTTGAAGTAATGTAACGCCTGTCTTTTGCATATAATGCATAGGCTGCTGAGTCAAACAGGTCACATCCCATGGCAACGGCCAGCGCAAACATCATTGGGTGTCCGGCACCAAACAGGTGAACAGGAGCTGTTGGGTCAAGACCTTTCTTTGCTGAAGCGATTACATCAACAAGGTCTGCATAGCGATATGATTCCATGAGTGGCACGACTGCCCCAAATGGATAAACTTCAAAGCCTGTTTCTGAAAGTTCACGGGCACATTCTTCTCTAAGGTCTTTGTAAGTTGCACCCTGTACAGGGCCTGCAAGAAGCATCTCACCTTTTACAAGCTCCCTTGCTTCCTTGAGGCGTGCTATTGTGATATCCATATCTTCTTTCGCCTTTTCATAGGACACATCCGGATGTGTCGGGATATCAAGAGGAACACCAATATCGGTTCCAATCTTCTGCTGGAAATCAATGATCTCCTCATTTGTAACCTCAACTTCCCCGTAAACGGAAAGCTGGAAGGAACCGGAGTCAGTCATTATCGGACCATCATAATCGAGCAATGCATGCAAACCGTCTTTGAGAGCTTTTTCCCTCAGCTCATCCTTGCGGTAGATAATATAGGAATTGGTAATAAGTATCTCAGCACCAAAATCCTTCATCTCGGAAGGTTTTATTGTCTGGATATTCGGATTGATGACAGGCATTACAGTAGGAGTTTCCACAATCCCGTGTGGGGTTGTGAGTTTACCGATGCGCCCTGCCGCATCCTTGTGTATAATATCGAATTGTGACATGTGCCTGTAGATGAGGTTAAGATATATTAAACTTCCTCTGGGAAATTAAATCCCTGCTGTAGCAACTATGAACAAGTTAAAAGATTATTCACGATATAATTTATTAAGTTGCAGGAAACATTATACTACATGTACGAACTGCATACTCCTATTGTATCAAGGCTATGGTTAAGTACGCAAGTTATTTTTTACTGGCTTTTACATTCGTACTGATTGTTCCAATGATTGCAGCAATAATACTGGGAAACACAGAAGCAGCCATCTATTACGGAGCTACCGCCGCTACAGTATTTGTCATTGGTTATGTAATCTTCCGGGCACTGCCTGATTATGATCTGGAAACAAAGGAAGCCATCATTATTGTAGCCCTTGTTTTCCCGATTTCTGCTTTCTTTAGTGCCATTCCAATGTCCTTTTCAACAGGAATGCCTTTTTTTGATGCTTACTTTGAAAGCGTCTCCGCTGTTACAACTACAGGGCTAAGTGTGGCTCCTGCTGATGTGGGACCTGTTTTCCTGTTTGCACGCTCATGGGGACAGTGGGTAGGAGGCATAGGAATAATCCTGGTGGTGCTTTCTGTCCTGATCAGGCCAGGGACTACAGCATTCCGTATGTACAAAGCCAACTATGGGGATATGAAATTAAAACCAACTGTCATATCCACCACACGTACCCTTGGCAAGGTATATATTATTATAACTCTGGCATCCATATTGATGCTTCTGGCGAGCAGTATGACATTATTTGATTCAATCTGTCATGCATTCTGCTGTGTATCCACTGGAGGATTTTTCAACCCGTGCTGCGGGCATTGGTGCATACCAGGGTAACTTCATACCTGCCGCAATCAGTGTATCGTGCCTGCTGGGGAGCTGTGAGTTTTGTACTCTACCATATATTAAAAAAACCGGAGAAATTTTACAGGAATAAGGAACTGCAGTACTTCCTTATAATAGCAGCATTGAGCTCATTTGTATTTGCATACACTCTTTCAGGAGAGAATTTTGAATATAGTGTCATAAAGGATAACCTTTTCCAGATTATCTGACCTGTGCAGGTTTCTCTACATTCGACCTTTCCATTCTTTTTCAGAAGCTTCTAAATCTGTCCTGATATTTACCATGTGGATAGGAGGATGCATAGGATCAACTGCAGGAGAATCAAGGTTTTCAGGGTGCTTTTACTTTTCAAAGTAGTGAATAACGTGCTTCTGAGATTGTTCCTTCCCAGAGAGACTATTACGCCTATAAAACTGGAGGAACATGTAGTCCAGAGTGAAGAGATATTTAATCTGGTTACATTCATGCTGCTTTATACACTGATCCTCATAGGATCATCATTTATCTTTATCATTTATGGCAATGATACAAACACTTCTGTGTTTGAGGTATCAAGTGCTTTGAGCACTGTGGGACTTTCGGCAGGGATTACAGGTGCATCAATGCCTTTTGTTCTGAAAACTGTTTTGATTATTGACATGTTATTCGGAAGGATTGAGATAATACCATTGATACTTCTTTTTATGCCAGGTACATGGATTAAGAGGAAAAGAACAAAGAGGAACGTGAAAACATGAGAGTTATTGTAGTGGGTGCTGGTTCGCTTGGAATACTTCTGACAAAAAACATGATTGAACAGGAAAAAGTTATTGCTTATAGAGAAAGACGAAGCAACAGCAAAAGAGCTTGCAGAATCCCTGGATTGTACTGTTATCAATGCGGAAGGCACAAGGCCGGACATTCTTGAAAAAGCCGATCTTGCAAATGCCGATGCAATTGTTGCCTGTACAAGCAATGACCAGAACAATATCCTTATCGGGTTGATAGCAAGGGATGCAAAGGTTGGAAAAATCATCCTTAAAATAGATGATAAGCAGTTCATGGATGTTGCCAGCAAGCTTGGCTTTTATTATATGATTAATCCTTCAAGCATTTCTTCAGATACATATCGGATGTCCTCAGGGGGAATAAATACAATAGAGCTGAGTAACCTGGTAAGATCAGATGTCAGGTTTATGGGCATAATGGCAACTGAGAGCGTTATTGGCACAAAATTATCAGAAATATCATTGCCAGCAGATAGCGCATTCATAGGTATTTACCGAAAGAGTGACTTCATCCTTACCGGGAAAGACCCGAAACTGCAGGAAAAAGATGAGATAATAATAGTCACAAAAGCAAGACCTAATTAAGGAAGTAAACGAAGCTATGGGTAAAAATACCGATGCATGATATTATAGCCCAAAAATAAGAAATATGAACCTTTTTATTTTTTGCAGATAACATTGGTTCACATTGATAATGGCAGTTTCAGCGATTCTTTATTTCTCCGTGATGTTCAATATATCTGCAAGTTCAATGCCTTCAGCACCTATATCTGAAAGCTGCCTGAATATTTCATATTTTGCAATGTATTTTCAGTTCTTGTTTCATCAGGAAGCTCCATTTTAATAGTGATTTCAATCACTTTACTATAGCCTTTTTCAAGGCATTGAACAATAAAGTCCCCATAAGCAGCAGCAATAATTTTAAGACATTCAAAAAGCAAATTGTGAGAGACTGCATCCACGTCATTAATGAAGCACTTTTGATAGTTTTCGCGACTGAACTGCTACGGAGAAATATTGTTGCATTTTAAGGATGAATAATGATACATTTTCTTTTTCAAGTGCTTTTACTAGCTCATTATCAGTCATGATATCATTTTCATTATGGAATATTTCCAGAGAGCTATGATCGGAAACTATCCTGAATACGTACTCAGAATCGTCATCTTTTAGTAAAGCTTCCAGTTTTTCATCTCCATCATACTCCATGCTTGTTATATAATGATCAGAAAGATCCATTTTCTTTTTGCTTTATCCTCACGGTGCAGCAAGCCACCGAAACCCACACCGGCAATGATAAGTTTTTGAGCAGGAGTTCCACTTTTTTAGCTTATTAGTAGTAGATACAGTTCAAACCAGTATTCCATTTCCCCAACAAAAATACGTCTGCTTGCAAAGGAGATAATCCCCCTCTTTCTGTAAAAATGCATATGCAAAATTTGCGCCATATATTCCTTCTTTAAAAAAGGATCAAAGGATTGAAAATATCTGTGCTTAGCTGATCAAGTTCAAAATCTGCAGTTTTTACACTATCAGCCAGTTAGCTTTTCAGTTCTGTTTTTCTTTTCGAAGAAACAGACATTATAGATCCAATTGCTTTTTCTTCTACGCCTGAAATACCTGTACCGTCAAAACTCTGGGATAGTTCCTTTATTGATGCTATAACGCTTACGAGTTAAATTCATCTAGCAACTTCTCTGGTTCTCGAAAATGATATTGTATCTTTTTTCTTTCTGTCATTAAAAATACGTGATTTCCTTTCAAGGAATTATTTCTTCTGATACCTCTATGAAGTTTTTGAATGTCTTTTATAAAATCACGCTGTACAGGTAGTATGTCCTGTTGAATCCTGGGAATATATACATCATATAATAACCCCGGAAAAAGATAGGTTATCCATGAATAAAATCTTGTTAAAAACAGGAGCATCAACGTTAAAAGAAAGGAAAAGGTATCGAATTGGAATAAATTCCTATATTCATTAAAAATAAAAAGAAGCCATAAATTCCCGTATTGTATAAATTTCAGTAAAAAAGGAGTTAGTTAATTGAATGAGTGAGTTGGCAGCGATCCGTAGTTCCCAAAGACTCTCCTTGTGCTAGTACAGTGGAACGCTGGCGAACATCTTTATGTGTTCAGGATGGGTACAGGAATCACCCTGCCGCTATGGCCGCCAAATTAATATAATGAATTGATAAAGGTATAGCAGCCGAAGATGATTCGAACTGGAATGGAATCGCTGCCGACAGGTGCGTAGCCACTCCACTGCACCTTGGCAACAAGCGATTGTGAATGAATCCATTATATTTATAGCTTACCTTTTGTATCGTATATACTTCACGCTACATATCAGATTTCGCCTGGACAAAGCCAAGACAGACAGGCACGGATAGTTAGTAACCGCGGACTTAACACCTCTCGTTGCCTTGAAGTGCGTACATCCCAGGCTATCAAACCGGTCTTTTACCGGAATCCTTAAAGTGGTCTCTTTTCCAAGTCAGATTTCGAAGCTTAGATGCATTCAGCTCTTGTTCCTTTACGCGCGTAGCTGCTCAGCAATGCCCTGTCGGACAACTGATACACCAGTGGCGCCGCTACTCTGTTCCTCGTAAAGTAGCTTACCTCAGACCACAGACACCTCTAGTAGATAGTAACCGACCTGTCTCGACGGTCTAAACCCAGCTCACGATCTCCTTTAATGAGCGAACAACCTCACCTTAGCGCTGCTGCGGTAGGATGGAAAGAACCGACATCGAAGTAGCAAGCTGCCGGGTCGATATATGTGCTGCTGCCGGCAACAACTCAATTATCCCGGGGTAACTTTTCTGTCATTTTTGGCTCGCACCAAGCAGGCTCAAGTTAGAACCGACTTTCGTCTCGTCATCCACTACTGTGCTGAATAACGTCAGGCTGACTTATGCTCTTGCACTCTTCAGTGGGTTTCCGACCCACTTGAGTCAACCACCCTGTACGCCCTTGATATCTTTTCAAAGGGCGTCCCGCCAAACAAACTGCCCACCTATCGGGGTCCTCCTCTCAGGTTAGGGTCGTAATTTCGAAGAGGTAGTGTCCCAATGGCGACTCCATCGATGCTGGCGCACCGACTTCGACGTCTCCACCACCTACACTGTACATCAAAATCTGACGACAGGCTGCGGTAAAGCTCCACGGGGTCTTCTGCTTCCCCTAAGGTCTCTAGACGTACTAAGTAGCTTCCACCCGGACTCACAGCTGCGGGAGCAGTAGAGCTCTCGGTGATCCATTCATGCGAGTCGCCAATTAAGCGACAAGGTACTACGCTACCTTAAGAGGGTCATAGTTACCCCCGCTGTTTACAGGCCCTTCGTCCCGTTGAAACCGGGTTTTCAGGTACCTGCACCGAGCAGGATTCAGAGATCGTACTAGCCCTTACGGGTTTGCGATCTCCTATGTTGGTATTAGACAGTTAGAGCTCTCTTGTCACTGCGACCTGCTGTCACACAGCGAGCACTCCTTCTCTCCCGAAGTTACGGAGCTAATTTGCCGAATTCCCTTAGCCAAATTATTTCCGACACGCCTTAGCCTTTTCAGCTAGGGGCACCTGTGTCAGTTCTCGGTACGGACCCATAACTTCCTTTTCACGGATTCCCGGAATTTTCGGCCAACTTTCGCCATAACATTCGCCTGCTTCTCGCCATTACGGCTCTCCCACAGGATTCGGTGCTTAGACGGCGCGACGGCGCCTTATTTCTTAAAAACGTTGGTTTCATTATCATAGACACAGGAATATTAACCTGTTTCCCCTTTCGGCAGTACTCGAATTACGGTACGTCTTAGGACCGACTAACCCTCAGCTGACGATCATTGCCGAGGAAACCTAGCCCCTTCGGCGGATAGGATTCTCACTATCTATGCTGTTACTATTACCAGGATTTTCGTTTCCACGCACGGTCCACAGGACTTCACAGCCCTGCTTCTGCCCGAACGCAACGCCTTTCCACAAGATTACCTTACGGTACTCCGTGGTGTGGTGGTCGACTTGAGCCCCGTCCATTTCTAAGGTACAAACCTCGACTGGTGGGTATTGCGCCTCTTTAAAGGATAGCTGCTTCTAAGCTAACCTTCCAGCTGTCCAGGCTTAGGACGCCCTTTAGTATTAACATAGTCGACACTTAGGGACCTTAACCACAGGCTGGGTTGTCTCCACTTACGGACTACAGGCTTTAAGTAGTCCGGACTCCAACCTTCTTCGACGACGGTGAGTTTGGAGTTTGACAAGCGGCTGAGGAATTTCTTCCCCAGGACCTGATGGTGCTCTACTTCACCGACTATCTCCAGTTAGGTCATGCCTACGACATGTTCGAGAAAGGAACCAGCTGATGCCGGGTTAGATTAGCCTTTCACTCCGAGACGCAGGTCACACGAAGATAGTTGCAGATCAATACCCTTGCGGTCACTCCCGCATCGCTTTCGCCACGCTTAACTTCCTCACCGCCTAGATCACTAACGGCTTCGGGGTCATATCCTGAGCTCCACGCACTTGCCATCGACTCCTCGCCCACAGCTGCAGGCATGTTGCTTTCGCTTCGGCTTCCTTTTTGAGTTGTAAAAATACCATTTGAATATACTCCCTGGCCCGTTCTTCCAAACGTCGGAATGACATTGGCAATATTACCCGTACTGCAGCCTCGCGACTGTTTCCTTCGTAATAAAGATCCTTTAACGCCCATATCGCTCCATCGCTTCGGTTTCAGGCACTTTTAACCTCCCCCTTCTTGGGGTGCTTTCGGATTTTGGTCCTCTAGTTCCGCTATCGGTCTCAAGGAGTATTTAGTTTTATGAAGTTGGTGCCTCCCAAATTCACGCGGGGTTCGCTCCCGCTACTCGGGTTATAAACCAGATCCTTTGATTGTTGTTTACGTGACTATCACACTCTACGGTCTAACGTTCAGAAAAGTTAAACTTCAATCAAGGGGGATCTTTAGAAAAAACCTATAACACCACATCTCCCATCTGTTACCAGTGGGATTCAGTTGAACTTTACCGTGTTCATTCGCCATTACTAACATCTCTTCGATTTCTTTTCCTGCCCTACTAAGATGCTTCAATTCAGGGCGTTCCCGATCATAGATGATCAGCACCAAAATGTGTTAGGAAGACCCAGTAAATCCTGGGTTCATGAGCTCCATGCACCTACCCCAGGCTTATCGCAGCTTAGCGGCTCTCATCAGCTCTTGGGCGAGCCATCCACCTGAAAGCATATTTACCAGAGTCCATCTCGCTGTCCGGTAAGCGTCTGATATATGTAATGCATATATACACGACATCATTGCGATTGTTGTTGCTTCAACCGCTTCATCCTTCCCCCGGAGACATTACTCTCCAGGTGCACTAATGGACTTGCAGGGATTCGAACCCTGGGCCTTCGCCTTGCAAAGCAGCGATCTTCCAGCTGATCTACAAGCCCATAGAAGATTCACTTTATTGAATCTTGCCTTTTTCTTGAATCTGACAGTTTTTCGATTTCTGACCGGTAAGTGGTGATAGGCTTTTGCCTATCTTACTTAGGAGGTGATCCAGCCGCAGATTCCCCTACCGGCTACCTTGTTTGCGACTTAACCCCCTTGCAGAAATTTGGGTTCGAATACGGCACTAGTCCATACCTGCACCATACCCTCACCTCGGGTGGTTTGACGGGCGGTGTGTGCAAGGAGCAGGGACGTATTCACCGCGCTATATTAAAACGCGATTACTACGGATTCCAGCTTCATGAGGGCGAGTTACAGCCTCGAATTCGAACTACGGCCGGGTTTATGAGATTACCCAGCCCCTTTCGGGGTAGGGACTGTGTCGGTCACATTGCCCAGCCCGCGATAGCTGGAGATTCGGGGCATACTGACCTACCGTAGCCGCACCTTCCTCTGGTTTAGCACCAGCGGTCCCCACAAGTACCCATCATCCCGAAGGATATGCTGGCAACAGTGGGCACGGGTCTCGCTCGTTGCCTGACTTAACAGGTCGCTTTACAGTACAGACGACGACGACATGCACCTCCTCTCCAGCGATTCAGGTAAGACCTTCAGCCTGACCTACATATTGCTGTCGCCCCAGGTGAGTTTTCCGGCGTTGAGACCAATTAAACCACCAGGCTCCACCCGTTGTAGTGCTCCCCCGCCAATTCCTTTAAGTTTCGGCCAAGGCGTACTTCCCAGGTGGCTCGCTTCACGGCTTCCCTGCGGCACCTGAAACGGTCGCACCATCCCAGACACCTAGCGAGCATCGTTTACGGCTGGGACTACCCGGGTATCTAATCCGGTTCGATGCCCAACTTTCGTCCTCACCGTCGGACCCGTTCTGGTAAGACGCCTTCGCCACATAGTGGTCCACAAGGATTACAAGATTTCACTCCTACCCCTGTAGTACCTCTTACCTCTCGGTCCCAAGTCTGACGGTATCCCCCGGAAGCCTAACAGTTGAGCTGTCAGATTTCCCGGAGAAGACTGATCAAACCGGCTACGGACCCTTTAGACTTAATAATAGTATAGCACCACTCGGGCGCCGGTGTTACCGCGGCGGCTGGCACCGGTCTTGCTTGGCCCGCCGCTAACACCTGCTGTTTGCCACAGGTGGACAACAACACTATTATGCGGCACTCGAAGTATCCCCCTTATCGCGGTTTCCCGCATTGTAAGGAATTTCAGCGCCTGCTGCGCACCGTAGGGGCTGGATTCCATGTCTCAGAATCCATCTCCAGGCCTCTTGCTCTCACAACCCGTATCCGTCGTAGGCTAGTAGGTACATTACCCACTACTACCTGATAGACCGCAGATTCATCCTAAGGCGCCAGGACTTTTGGTCTGGTGTTCCGAGTATCTGAGCGCCATATCAGGTATTATCACCAGTTTCCCGGAGTTATGCCTGACCTTAGGGCAGATTATCCGCATCGACCGCTGAGCAATACGCCATGTTTACGAAAAACATTTGACTCGCATGGCTTAGTCGAATACTGATAGCGATGACTTTCTGGCAGGATCAGCCAGAATTATAGTTAATCCACACACAAAGTATTGTTTATTTTGGAAGTCATTTAAGGAATCAGTCGGAAGAACTCTTCATGAGGTTTATTTCCTTTATGCACATGTTTGGTTAATTCCATATAGTTAGTAGTTATACACTACCGGTCAGAATTAACCGAACTGCCAAATCCAACGTCAGACAGAAAAAACTTCTGTCTCCACATAATATAAGGCGGTGATTGTAAGTGTTTTCGCGCGATTTGCGCAGACTCCTTCAAAGGACATCATTCTATATATATACCTTCCGAATCAACAGATTCAGAAGGCATCAAAGACCTTGAAGCATAATGACATGCCACTTTCCACTCGGATTATACCTTTTAGATCTAATCCTATATGGAATTTTCGGCATATCCACTTAAATGATAATTATTCCAAAAAGGCATAAAAATCATGTAGCTCTCCAAACCAGCTCGGAGAGGATTCATACAACATACACAAAGCATATAAATGTAACGTATTTAATTAATTTATATTTTATAAATAATGCAGTGGAATAAACCATTAAAAACACAAGCAGAGATACGCAAGTTTTAACAACATAAGTGACATAGCAGTACTAAAAACCGTATAACTTGCAAAGAGAGATCAATCTGCAGAACAAAAGAAAGAACAGTAATGCGGATGCTTTCCAGGATTACAGAGTTCGCACACCATAAGGAAAACAACGAAATCCTTGCCACTGTGGAAAGCATGCTTGGTGCAAATCATGTTAAACTGAGATGCTTATGGACGGAGTTGTAAGAATGGGAAGGATTCCCGGTTCCATGAAGAAAAGAACATGGATAAGAGAAGGAGATATCGTTATTGCAATCCCTAGAGTTCCAGAACAGAAAAGCTGACATAATATGGAAATATGCCCGTCCACAGGTAAACTGGCTGGAACGCAAAGGATACCTGAAATAGAGTGTCATAAAACATGAAAAAAGAAGTAACAAAAAAGTCAAGCGCGTGATACACAGGTTGACAAACTGCGCATGAAGCGCAAAGACACTGACACTCTGAAGGTAAAAGAATGTCTTTGATGAACCAACACTGAAAACCCTTTACACATTGTATCCAATAAAGAAATTGTACAGGCGATTGGTGGATCCATAAGTACCGGAAAAGGAGGCAAATGTATTTCTTGCCGAGGAGAAAAGAAGATGACATTGCAGTAAAGATATACAGAATGTCATCAGTACCTTCAATTCAATGGAGGACTATATATTAGGAGATCCCAGATTCAGGAACATCAGGCATTCTAAAAAGGGGACATCCATTTTTGCATGGACAAAAAAAGAACGAAACCTTGTCCGGGCAAAAGAAGCAGGTGTTTACGTACCTGAGCCTATCATTTGCCGAGAGGAATATACTCGTAATAAATTTATGGGAGAAAACGAAAGCCATACCCACAGCTTAAAGATATACGCCTTGAAAAAGAAGTGGCAAAAACGGTTTTTGACACAATTATAAAATACATCAGTTTGCTTTATACCGAAGCAAACTTTATGCACATGGAGACCTGAGCGAATACAACATACTGATAATTCCCGATACCAGTGAAACTGTGTTTTATAGATATGGGACAGTCAGTTACCAGGGAGCATCCCAGATCAAGGGATTTCTGATAAGAGACCTGGAAAACATAACCGTTATTTCAAAAAATACGGAATAAAAGAAGATCCGCATGAACGTATTCTTCAATCAGGGACAGAGACGAAAAAACGCAAAAAACAGACTAATTATAAAGGTAAGATCACATGACACACATCAAAGTTCCTAAAGACAGAGTCGGTGCACCATCATCGGTCGAAGGTCGCGTCAAGCAAATAATAGAAGAAAAGTCAACTGCTAAGCTTGATATTGACAGCGAAAAAGGAAGGAACAGTGAAGTGTCCCTGGAGATGACCCGGTTGGCGCAATGAAAGCAGAAGATGTTATAAATGCCATTGCAAGAGGTTTCAATCCTGACAAGACATTCGCATTATTTGATGACGATATGCTGATGCTTGATGTAATAGACATATCCAAACACACAAGCTCACAGAAAGACCTGCTCACTTGTAAAGGAAGAATTATAGGAAAAGGTGGCAAGACAAGGGAAATTACCGAGAGGCTCATTGGCGTAAAGTTATCAGTATGCGGCAAAACAGTTAGCATAATAGGAACCCCTGAGCAAAACCAGATAGCAAGAACCTCAATAGAGATGCTTATAGAAGGTGCAAACCATGGAAGCGTCTACAGCTATCTCGAGAAGAAGAGACAGGAACTGCTCCAGTCACAGCTTGACTATTATTAAATAACCATAAGTATATCTCACCAAAAATATTAATACTCTGGAGTCCTAATATAGTAAAGGTGGACAGATGCGAGGATATACCAATAGTTCTGAATTAAGGATGTATGCAGCCTTTGTACTAATCCTGCTGCCCGGCAGCCCTCTGTTACAAAGGACAGCTATCCATCGGGACAATCGGATCCACCACTCTGGCAATTTTTCTTTTTGCAATGCTTGCAGGTTCAGTCATAGAAATTCCATTTGCAAAAATACGTTCCAAAAAACCTGAGCAACTGGCAAAGAATTTGCACCAATACTCGAGGAAATATATTCTGTACCTATCGTAGAAGAATTACACATATCGGAAAACAGAGAGTATTTGTACAACCCTGACACTGAACCTGGGAAGGCAGTAATCCCTGCAATTGCAGTGATTTATCTTTTGCTGACACAACCGGATAACACTGCTCTTGAGATTATGCTTATAGTTATTCTTGCAGTCACCATGCTCACTAGAAGTAATGGGTGGCGTGGGTACACCCAGTAAACGAATATATCGGATTGATAACACTCCCTTTGCATTGCTGATATCAGCTGAAAATGCCGCATCAATCACCCTGATATCAGGAGTAGGCGGCATATTAGTAGGAAATATGCTATCAATTATAGCATTAACAAAGAAAAGACGGGCAGTGCCTTTATCAGCATAGGCGGTGCCGGAAGCTTTAAATCAATATATGTAACAACAATTATTGCTAGCCTTATTTGTATTTCGTCACAGCTTGGGACCCCCAAGCTTTTCTTTTCCGTTCTCAATCCTGTCCTGCAGGACCTTTGAAGGAATATTAAGAGCACGGTATTTAGCTATACCATTATTAGTAAAACGGAAAGGCTGTGGCGTATGATCAACCCTGGTAGCCCTCATTTTCTGTACAGCCATAACAGGCATGATCGTATCAATATCATTTGTCTGGATGAAGTCCAGGAAAAGGGTACACCATCACCAGGAAATCAAATCATCATATGCTTTCTTTCAAGTTCATGTGATTTTTTCAGTTACAAGTACAGCAGTTGTGTGTATTTTCTTCAATAACCTGTGAAGACCTCTCCATGAAGTTGATGTACGGAAATCTCCCGGAGCTGTTAACACATTCATGGAATCAAAGACAACACGTTCAGGCTTGTGAGAGTCAATGATCTCCATCATTTCCTCAGAAGTCAACATTGAGATACCGAATATTTCGAGATAACCATCATCAATATACTTGCCTACATCCCATCCAAACCGGGCAAAATGCTGCACGAAGCTGCTGCGCCTTTCCTCCAAGAAAAATATACACCTTTCACCATTCTTGACACCCTCCACAAGATATTGCATTGAAAAAGTAGTTTTACCAGTACCAGGCGGACCGGTCACAATCACAGCAAATCCTTTTGGAAAGCCACCCTCCAGAAAATCATCCATACCCGGAATACCAGTAGACACCCTTTTAATAAGGCGATCTATGTTCTGGGTATCTAGTTCTTTCAAATCTTGTAGAATCAAGACCTAAAGTGCCTTTTCAAGGACTACATTTTGCACCAAGCTCTTTCTCATATCGCTCAAGAACCTTGATTGCATCTGCACTTAATGTAGTATGAATAGGGAATTTTTGGTTTTCATCACGGCACCATTGTATGTACATAATATGCTATTATATATTTAAAATATTATGGTAATATGGACATAGAATCTGCCACATGAACATATCATTCCATTTCCTTTGAAACATAACCTTTTCCGGGAAGGAAATTTCCACGTCCTCTTGAGGCCATAATATCCCCATCCCAGACAAGTTCACCCCTGGCAATCGTATATTCAGGGAAAATACCATCCATGCCTTCATACGGAGTCCATCCTGCCTTACTATGGAGATTATCCCCTTTAATCTCCTGTACATGACTGGATCAACCACGATAATATCTGCATCATACCCTTCAGCAAAGGTGCCCTTTGAGAAACGGTTAAGAGCAAAGATTTTAGCAGGATTTTTGCTGGTTACGTCTATCATACGCCCAAGTGGAAGCAGATTCCTTTTCACTGCCACAAGCATAAGCGGAATCAACGTTTCCACACCGGAACACCGGAAGGAGCACTCTTTATGTCTGTATCGCCTTTTCAGCTTCAGTGTGTGGTGCATGATCTGAAGCAACTATGTCAATAGTACCATCATTAAGGGAATTTAAAAGCATCTTAACGCTTCTGCGGTCACGCAGCGGATTCATCCTGCCGTACGTACCCAGCCTTTCCCCAGTCCCTTGTTGAAAGGAAAAAGATGATGAGGAGCGGCTTCACTTGTGATAGTAGGTGCAAGACCATTTTTGAATCTAAAAATCTTTCCTTACGTAATAGTCCGACAGATTCAAGAGCACTAATAGTGAAATGAGCCCTGACATTATTTTTTCCTTATAGAGCTTTATTGCCTTTTCAACTGCAAAAGCTTCGCAGTGATTGGGACGTGCACGTGAATGAGAATCCGGTGCCATATCATGCTTCAGGTAAGCCTCACATTCAAGCCTTATTTTGTCATCTTCTGCATGGATACATGGAAGCGCATCAAGTTGTTTAAGTACAGCAAGAGCCTCATCAAGGCATTTTTCATCAATATTCAAAGCCCCTATTGACTCTGCCATGAAAATTTCACCAAAGGCAGTTGCGCCTGATTGCCACAATTCAGGAAGCTTTCCAATATTTCCTGTTACCCCACCGTAAAGACCAAAATCAACAATTGAGTTCCTGTTGGCTATCTTCATTTTGTCTTTGAAAGATTTCCTGTCAATTGTTGGCGGAAGAGTATTAGGATGGTCAACTACTGTAGTAATTCCTCCTGCAGCAGCCGAGCATGAACCGGTAAACCAGTCTTCCTTTTCAGTCAGGCCCGGATCCCTGAAATGCACATGCACATCTATTCCTGCGGGGAGTGTGAGTCCACCTTTTGCATCAATTACCTGATTTAGTCGCTGAGCATCGATTTCCCTGGAGATTTGTTTTATCTTTCCATCTTCTATCAGGACCTCTGCAGGCTGCAAATAATTATTAAAAAAAACTTTTGTGTTCTTTATCAGAATATCGGGCATATGGACATATATCCGGGTAAAAGTATATCCCTTTTATGATAATGCAGGCTGCGGCTCATGCATCATATGAAATATATAGATATCGTTGTGCTATATAGACATTATAGAGTATAGTAGAACTTATAACGATATATATTGTAAGGACATAAGCCTTATGTATCGATTTTGTTATGGTTCACTGACTAACAACAGACCAGTAAAAAATGGTGAACCAGTATGATATCAGGAAAATTATTAAAGAAATTTACAATTTTCTCTGTTGTAATGATGATCATTGCAACCGCATTCGTAGGAATCGGTTGTGTCGACAATGAGGATACAACAGAAGATGTAGCAGAAGATATGGAAGACACACCTACAGAAGCTGAAAGTATTATGATCAAGGGATCAGACACAGTACTTCCACTCTCACAGGCAGAAGCTGAAGAGTTTATGATCGAAAACCCTGAAAAGTCCATCACCGTAATCGGTGGAGGATCAGGTGTGGGAATCGCTGCACTCATTGATGGGGAAGTCGATATTGCAATGGCTTCAAGACAGATTAAGGATTCAGAAATTGAAAGTGCTCAGGCAAACGGCATTGACCCTGTAGAACATGTAATTGCATGGGACGGAATTGCAGTTGTCGTAAACCCTGAGAACCCTGTAACAGAACTCACATTCGAACAGCTCAAGAGCATTTACGATGGTAGCGTAAGCAACTGGGCAGATGTCGGCGGAGAAGACCTGGAAATTACAGTAATCACCCGTGACAGCAGCTCCGGAACATACGGATACTTCCAGGAAGAAGTACTTCTTGATGAAGAGTACCGCCAGGATGCACTTGTACAGCCAGCAACCGGTGCAATCGTACAGGAAATCAGCCAGAACACAGGAGCAATCGGATACATCGGCTACGCATACCTTGATGAAACAACCACAGCACTTGCACTTGATGGTGGAGAAGGCTTTGTAGAAGCTACACCTGAAAACATCATGTCAGGAGATTACCCACTTGCAAGACCACTCCATTACTACACCGACGGCGAACCTACCGGCCTTGCAAAAGAATATATTGACTACGTGATGAGCTCAACCGGACAGGACATTGTTTCAGATGTCGGATACTTCCCGGTAAACTAAAACAATACAGGTATCAGACGAGGAATCGATGTTAAACAGATACCTGAAGGAAAAGGGCATAGAGTCAATACTCTTTGCATCAGGAGCAGTGGCAGTAGTTGCCCTTTTCCTCCTTTGTATATTTTTGTTCCGTGACGGATTATTACTTTTTGAAAATTATCCAATTAGTGATTTTTTAACTGACACTAAATGGTTCCCTACGGCTGACCCGGAACATTTCGGACTTTTGCCCCTGTTCCTTGGATCAGTAATTGTAACCGTGGGAGCAATATTATTCTCTGTCCCCCTGGGAATAGCATCTGCTGTATACATATCAGAATTAGCAGACCCGAGAATAGCCAACTTCCTGAAACCAATTACAGAAATACTTGCAGGAATACCATCTGTGGTTTATGGTTTCTTTGGACTGGTCATACTCGTACCTATTGTACAGAAAACACTTGACTTACCTACCGGACATTATGATAGCACTTACAGGCTCCATAATGCTTGGAGTTATGGCCCTGCCTACAATTATATCAATCTCAGAAGACGCTATCAGCCTAGTCCCAAGATCTTATCAAAGAAGGATCACTTGCACTGGGTTCCACAAAATGGCAGACAATTTATAAAGTGACAGTCCCTGCAGCCCTTCAGGCATATCCGCAGCCGTTATGCTTGGAATTGGAAGAGCAATTGGTGAAACAATGACAGTGATGATGGTTACAGGAAACTCAGCTGTAATACCGGGCTTCCCCTCAGGCCTGTTTGCACCTGTAAGAACCATGACAGCCACAATTGCCCTTGAAATGGGAGAAGTGCCACAGGGAAGCGACCACTTCCACGCACCATTTGCAATAGGTTCTGTGCTTTTCATTACCACTTTTATAATCAATATTATAGCTAATTACATAAAACGGAGGTACAGGTTCAAACCTGTGAGTACCATGTTTTCCAAATGCAAAACTCAATGAAAAATAGCCTTCGACTATTGAAAATAGCAACGGGAATGGTTGTTGCCTTTGTCCTTGTAATTTTGTACTACATCATTTCCAATGGATTTAGCGCTCTAAGTCTTGAATTCATAACAGAGATGCCAAGACGAAGAATGACCGAAGGTGGAATATATCCGCTATAATCTGAACTATCTATCTGATCATAGGCTCAATATCAGCTTTACTTCCACTGGGAATACTCTGCTATATACCTTACAGAATACTCAAAGCCCGGAAAGACAACCTGGGCAATAGAAATGGCCATTAATAACCTTTGCAGGAACTCCATCAGTAGTTTTCGGACTTTTTGGTCTTGCAATGTTTGTCATACCTTGGTTTTGGACCATCCTTTCAGCATCCCTGACACTTGCACTCCTTATACTCCCAGTGATCATAAGAGCAAGCCAGGAAGCACTTCTTACAGTTCCTAAAGAATACAGGGAAGCTTCACTGGCACTTGGAGTAACCAAATGGGAAACCAATAGGAGAGTTGTCCTTCCTGCCAATACCCGGAATGATAACTGGAGCCATACTCAGCATTGGAAGGGTTGGCAGGAGAAACAGCACCAATCCTGCTTACAGGTGCAGCATACTTCCTGCCAAGACTGCCAGACTCCATATTTCACAACATGGCATTGCCATACCACCTTTACGTACTGGCCACATCAGGTACAAGTATTACCCAGACAAGGCCGATACAGTACGGCACAGCACTGATACTGCTTATAATTGTATTATGTGTGAATCTTGTTGCAGGTAAGCATGATCCCACTACAGAAAAAGCTTCAAAAGATGATAAATCACATCCATTTGACATAAAATCAGAGGATAAATATGCCAGAAATTTACGATAACGGTACCGAAATTGAGGGTTAAAACCTTAATCTCTGGTATGGAGATAATCATGACTCCATGACACATCAATAGATATCCCAAAGAACAGTGTTACAGCTTTTATAGGACCTTCAGGATGTGGAAAATCCACATTCCTCAGGTGTTTCAACAGGATGAATGACCTGATCCCGAACTGCAGGATCGAAGGTCATGTCAACATCGACGGAGAGGACATATACACAAAAGAGACAGATGTAGTGGATCTCCGTAAAAGAGTAGGGATGGTATTCCAGAAACCAAATCCTTTCCCAATGTCCATATTTGACAATATTGCATGACACCCAGCGCATCCATGGCATGAGCAAAAGAAATGCCCGGAACAGTGGAAAATGCACTAAATCAGGAGCACTCTGGGAAGAGAGATTTCAGACAGGTTTGATGCTTCAGCACTCGACCTCAGCGGGGGACAGCAACAGAGATTATGTGATCGCCAGGACACTTGCGTAGTGAAACCTGAAGTAATACTTTTTGATGAGCCCTGCAGTGCACTGGACCCAATTTCCACAAGCAAGATAGAAGATCTTATACTTGAACTTAAAAAAGATTACACTATTGTTATTGTAACACAAATATGCAACAGGCTGCCAGAATATCAGACTATACTGCATTTTTCCCGTTTAGATGATCTTTATTGAATTTGGAAAACTAACCAGATTTTTGAAAATCCACAACAGAAGGCAACAGAAGACTACATAACTGGCAGATTCGGGTGAGGAACTTAAATGACACGTGATTTATTCCAGCAAAATCTGGAAAAACTCTTAAAGGATTCGTAATCGAAATGGTGGAAATTATCCCGATAATGCAATCGCTGATTCAATGCGGTGCTCTCAGGACACAGGATGCAGAACTTGCAGAGAAAATATTTCAGGGCGATGAGGAAATTGATAACTACGAGCTTAAAATAGAGAAATGCGCCACACAATTAATAGCACGCCAGAATCCAACTGCAGGAGATATGAGACTTGTAATATCCTGTTTCAAGATAGCAATTGATCTTGAAAGAATGAGCGATCTTGCAGCGGATATTGGAATGTCGCCAAATGCATGGAAAAAGAAGATACTGAAGCATTAGACAATATTTAAAGATGGCTGAATTGTGAGACCAGATGTTGCAGCAGACTATCAAATCTTTTGAAACTCTTGATGAGGAACTGGCAAAAGACACTGCTGCGAAAGATGATGAAATAGACAAACTCTTTTACGGAACCCAGAGCCTGCTTATTGACATGATGATTAAAGATAAGGCAAGCATTACCAACGCATCACATCTTTTACTTGCACTTCTTGCTATCTTGGAACGATGCGGAGATCACGCATGCAATATCTGCGAGAGTATTGTTTACATGGCTGCCGGCAAGAGAGTAAACCTTAACTAATCGCTGCTTTTTATTGCTGTGTTAAAAGAGGACTATTTACTAATTAAGTAAATGTCTTCCTTCACTTTTTCAAATAGCACTGCACGTAACATATAGCTTCTGGAATGAAGAAATATAAAAAAGGCTTTTTTCTTTAGTTCTCATTAATTCTATTTAAAAATCAAGAGAAAACTACATATGCACGTATAATATTTATAGATTTGAATAAAATAATAGTTACTTTTTCTTTGATAATAGAATATAGAGGATTACTTTCAGGGAAATAACAGCAAACTGATTCATAGATTTAACAATTACAGATAAACGTATAAAGACCTAGAGAGTGCATATTAATAATACAAAGGAGGGTGAAAGAATGGCACGCACAAAATACCATGAAAGTCTTGATATTTTGAAAAATGATGTCATGGACATGGGTAAACTGGCACAGGATGCAATTAACAACTCCATTATAGATTTTAAAGAGCCGACAGGGAACTTGCTACAGCAGTGATTGATGGAGACCAGGCAATCGATGACTACGAAATGAAAATTGAAAAATCGATTTCTCAGATTAGGGCGAATTTCAGAGTCCCACAGCAGGAGATAAGAGACTCGTTACATCATGTCTTAAAATTGCAATTGATATCGAAAGAATGAGTGATCTTGCAAAACATTGCAGAGATTGCAAAAAACATGGAAGGGGAAAGCATATCAAGCCTCTTGTAGACATACCCATGATGGCAGGAATTGCCAGCAATATGCTTGGCAGGCAATGACAGCTTTTGAAAGCAATGATGCAAAACTGGCAGAATATACGGCAAAAATGGATGATGAAATAGACAGGGCTTTCTATTCCATTGAAAAGAACTAATTGGGATGATGATAGAAGATGACAGCATAATAACCAACGCATCACATCTTCTGTTTGCATCTGCCACATTGAAAGAATAGGTGACCATGCCTGTACAGAGATACAGTCTATATTGCAGAGGGTCAGCGGGAAGATCTCAATTAAAGCATTCAACACCAACAATCAGTTAAAATCAAACAGTGAACTCTGGATTTTTTATCCACAGGAGTTTCCTGTTTTTCTGTAGTTGCTATTTCCTTTTTATTGAAGCTTTTGCAGGAGATTCCTGAGGTTTATCTGAAAAATCAAAGAGACCTTTCTTGTTTGGAGAGTCATAATCAAGATTTGCAATATCCACTCCAAAAACGCCCAGAATCCTTTCTACAGGTGGCAAAAGCTGTTTCTTGATATAATAGTCTAAGCATCAATAGAATATTGTTCTCCCTGACGTATTCAGGGTCTTCAGCCCTGTTTACGAAGAGGTCCTTGCCTGCAATAATTACAAATGGTATACGTTCTCCCACCGGAGGAGGGGAACCTGTCCTGCGCTCAATCTTTTCCGCAACTGTAAGATGAGGCTGCTTATTTTTATAACTGGAAGCTTTTTTAGAGAACATTCGGGTCATTGTCAGGTCTTCAATGATGCCGGAATCATTTTTCACATCGATGTTCCTCACACCATCAACAACACTGCGTACATGCGGGACAGCACCTTCAACATTACCTTCCTTGAGCACAAGTTCAAGAATCCTGTTAAGAGTCTTGGACGTGAGTTCACACCAATCCCTGCGTACAGTCTCCATTCCCTTTACCTTAATACCGTCTTTCCAGCCCTCGCCGGAGCGTTCAAAGACCCATATAGCATAGCGTTTCTTGGCAATGAAAAGTGCACGTTTGGCAATTGACTCAAATTCAAGTTCCATTGGGTCAGGAAGTGAATCTGAAACTGTTGATGCAATCCTGCTTCCCACAAGTTCCGCATCTTCAAGAGTAATTTCCTTTTTGGAACTGCACTGAACGAATACACTGTCAGTATCACCATAAACCACTGACAGGGAAATAATATTGTCATCAGGACTGAGTGATGAAAGTTCTTCGGTAAAATATGCATTAGCATCCCTGAGAATTACCTTATTGATTGTACCGTTGATAAGAGAACGGGTATTCAGGATATTATTCCTGCCAAAACTGGTTACTGCATTTGCAAGAGCCAGACTGTATAACCTTGCCCGCGTATAACCGGAATAACCGTAAAAACTGTTAAGCAATATCTTCAGTGCAAGCTGCGTGGCATCAAGAACGCGATATTCTGCCTCATTTGCTGCATTTTTCATCTTTTTCTTGGTTTCCACCCTTCTCTGGAGTAAACTCTCAAGGATAGAAGGCATTATGCCTTTAGAAACGCTGGCAGACACGAACTCCCCGCCTGAAGGTGGCTTTACTGTATCACCGTCACGCCCTGCTCCACTGGCCAGGTATGCAGGGTTGTGAGCATCAGTAATAGTTATGATAAGTGATTTTGTGATGAACATGCACATCTTTGGTGAAGATCCACGTTTAGGTTCGAGACCTGCCCACCTTATGTCGCTGTGTTATTATGGTTCTTTCTCATTGCAACAGCTTCATCTGCAGGCTTTGGAGGAATTACCCTGTCCTGCTTACCATATTCCTGAGAAGAAGGTTATTTCACCACGGATGTCTGGCCGCCATCCACTACTTCCTGAAGCAGGGAACCGCTTACCTGGGCTACTGCTATGTGCTTGTCAAGAAGCCTGAGTTTCAGGAAAAGTTCCATGGCAAGTTCAGAGTCCCTGCGGGCATAATCTATGAATTTGAGAATTTTTTCGCCGGAATCATTCCAGTATTCTTCCATCTCGGAAGGTGCAACACTGGAAGTTTTTCCTTATCCAGGAGTTCTTTTGCAACGTTCCTCAAATGTATAACGCTTAAGGCTGTACTGGGACCTCATCAGGGGCAGTGCATCAACAACAACCCTTCCAGGGATAGAAACCATCGTCCTGTTACCTATCTACGGTGTTTCAGGATTCTCCTGTCACGGCCTACTGTTGATTTTACGAATTGGCCGCCGTCAGACAGCATATTTACCCTGTCTGCAATATAGGGAATGTCAAAGTCATTTATGTTGTAACCGGAAACAACATCTGCATCATATTCCTGGAATATTTCAAAAAAGCGATTAAGCATCAAACTTTCAGAATCAAAGCATTCAAATATCAGCATCTGTGCCCTCAACCGGTTTTGCAACAAGAACAACGGTATCATGTCCTTTGTATGCAGGACTGAAAGACATACTCACCATTATCACAGGAGATGTTTCAGGAACCGGCATGGAGCCGCCAATAGGAAGACATTCTGTGTCAAATGAAAGGTATTTCAGCGGTGCAATGACAGTTTTTCAATTTCTCAGGAGATTCGCAGCTGATTACAGAATCGCAATATATATTTTTTTCATCTGAAAAATGAGTTTCTGGTTTCTGATTCAGCGCTCTCACCCATCCCATCCCATGAAGATGCCTGTCAATCAAAAACGGTTCCTGAATAAAATATCTGTTTCATAGACCTCTTTTTACACCAGGAAGTGTCAGGACATCATCACGTATCTCAGGAACATTGGGTTCCATGGTGGTAACTTTTGTGCATGGGTTTTCTGGATGTCTGATAACCAACCGGCTCGAATTTGGGCACAATATCCACTTTTTTGATGATACATCAAAACGCTCTTTGAGCATCATGGATAGTTTATCAAGTTCAATTCTTCAGCATTGATGTAAAAATAAGGCTCAAAACCCGGTACAAAACAACAGACGCTATTTCCGTCTTCAGCTCTCCCAAAAAGACGTACTACAGGGCCGTCCTGAGTCCCGATGTAGTCGGCATCCAGTATCTGAAAGTCCATGACCTATCTTACAGGTTTGCAGCATATATGCTTTGCGTTATAGGCAATAAAATAAAGAAAAGTGCCCGGAGCGTGACTCGAACACGCGACCTCCAGATATCTCAGGAGATTTTGGACGCACGGAATTTTCTTCCCTATGAGTCTGGCGCCCCAACCAACTAGGCTATCCGGGCAGTGCAGCATGTAAAAGGGCAAAGTCATATTAAAGCGTATCGATTGAAAGAGCCACTGTTTGCATAAAAGATAAAAAATATATTCCGGGTTAATACCCGGTTGCTTCAGCAATTTCACTCAAAACTGTGGAATCGTCTGTTGCTCCACCAACAACGAAGACAAACTTACCATTATTCCAGATGTAAGTATATCTCTTGACGTTGTTTATGTCGATAGTCAGGTATTCCAGTATCTGAACCGCAGAATGCCCGTTTATAGTGACATCTTTGAACCTGTCATCACCTGAGCGAAGTTCATTGAAACCCGCCTTGTACTCAGTGATAAACTCTTCTGCTGAGAGTTGACTGTCAAGTTCAATTACATCAATATAAACATCTGTTGAATCCTGGTACATGTAGAGACCTTCTACGCCTGCAACAGTACCATTTACTGAGACATATTCTTTTTCTATTTTCTCAATAGCCAGATCCCGGGAACCAAGGAACTCATACCCTTCAGGGATATTTTCTACAGGCAATAAGTCCTGAACCTGAGAATCTGCAGATATTGTGTCGGCTACAACTGCCGTATCAGTAGCATCTGTCAAATCATCCGTATTTGCAGGAGTTTCTTCAACAACTTCATCCGTGCAACCGGAAATAGACAGGATTAAAGCACTTATCATTAAGACTAAAAAGATTTTTTTAAACAAGGTTACACCTCTGTGAAAAATAAATCAATGTTAAAAAAAGAGTTGTAAGAAGGGAATTAACCCTTCTTATTTATTTTAAAATTTAGTTCCTTCTGACAAGGTATGCTACAGCGAGGAGACCTGCTACAGCGAAGACTGCTTCAAAGCCAGGTGCTGGTTCTTCAGTACCTTCTTCTTCAGGAGCTTCTTCTTCAGGAGTCTCTTCTTCTGGCATCTCTTCTTCTGGAGTCTCGTCAGGAGTACCTACTTCTGTCTCGTTACCTTCCTCAACAACATCGGTTGGTTCTTCGTCGATAACTTCCTCACCAGCGTCTACGCCGCCAGAGCCGATTGTTCTCTCAACGAATGGGTAGTATCTGAGGTTGTCAGAGTCATCTGCTGTCTTGAGCATGATACCTTCTGCAATCTCGATTTCCTTGTCTGCGGAAAGGGTGATTGTTCCGGTGTTCATCATGACAATGCTGTCAGATACTGAGTCAACTTCAAGCTCTCCGAACTCGTCGGATGATTCGATCTCGAGAATGTTCTCGTAGTCAATGAGCCAGATACCTTCGACAACAGCAAGGCTGTCTACCTGTCCCTGGAATACATCGGTGATGAGTACTCTGAAGACAATTACGTCATCCTGGTCTCCAACATCTACATCGTAGTCCCAGGTTGCACCATCGGTTGAACCAGATACATCAATAACTTCGTCCTCAATGAATTCTCCGTCCTTGGAGAGCTCCATCCAGACCTTGTCACCCTCTACATCGATCTGCTTTGCAGTAAGTTCATAGCCTTCTGCGAGTTCGAGTGCGGAGCCGGTTCTGAGTGTGTACTTGTCATCGGAGTCTACGAGGAGCTTTACAAGCTCTCCAGCATCATCATCGGATGTTGCTACATATTCTTCTGCGAAGAGACCAATGATTGGGAAGGTTGTTTCGTCAGAGTCAGAAGCTTCGTCTGCGAAGTCTGCTGTGTAGTCAGTCTGTACGATTTCTGTTGTGTATACGAGGTCATCTTCCTCGACTGTCCTGTCATCTACGGTGATTTCAAGTGTCTCGGAGTATGTGTCATCATCAAGGTCATACCAGAATCCTGCGAAGTCAGATGCGGTCCAGGTGTCTGTACCTTCTGCAACTGTACCTCTTACCTCATAGGTACCTTCTTCTGTGTATTCCTTTACGACTGCGAATCTGAGATCGTCAGCGTCTGCGGTTACGATCATCATACCTTCTGCAAGGTCAATTTCCTTGTCTGCGGAAAGTGTAAGTGTACCGGAGTTCTGCATTGTGATTGTGTCAGATACTTCATCAACTTCAAGTTCTCCGAATTCATCGGATGATTCTACTTCAAGGATGTTCTCGTAGTCTACGAGCCAGATACCTTCGACAACTGCAAGGCTGTCTACCTGTCCCTGGAACACATCTGTAATGAGTACTCTGAAGACAATTACGTCATCCTGGTCTCCAACATCTACATCGTAGTCCCAGGTTGCACCGTCGGTTGAAGCGGATACATCAATAACCTCGTCCTCGATGAATTCTCCGTCCTTGGAGAGTTCCATCCAGACCTTGTCACCCTCTACATCGATCTGCTTTGCGGTAAGTTCATAGCCGCCAGCGAGCTCGAGTGCGGAGCCGGTTCTGAGTGTATACTTGTCATCGGAGTCTACGAGGAGCTTTACAAGTTCTCCAGCATCGTCGTCGGATGTTGGGACATACTTGTCAGCAAAGAGTCCGATAAGTGGGAATGTTGTTGTGTCAGAGTCAGCATCTTCTGCTGCGAAGTCACCTGAATAGTCTGACTGTACAATTGTTGCGGTGTACTTGAGACCATTCTCTTCAATTGCGTTTCCGCTTACATCAGCACCATCGATGATGGTGATTGATTCGCTGGAAAGGTCGTCATCTAAGTCATACCAGAAACCTGCAAAGTTTGTGGTGTTAATTACAATATCTCCACCTTCTGCGGTAAAGATTTCTTCGAAGTCTGATCCATTGAAGACTTCACTGCGCACTTCTACAACGTCTACAAGAGCGCTTGCAGGAGCAACTAATGTTGCGATTGCTAAAAGAGCAATCAGTGCAATTGTTGTAAATCTTTTCATTATTTTCCTCCGTATTTATTCTACGTAAAGAGTGTGAGAATCAGGGAATAAAGCGAAAATCGCCCTATCATCTTCTGGCATAAAGACAAACATCATATTATTCGTCCATTGCCGAAGGAGACTTCATCACCCTCCTAATCCCGTCATATTGGATTACAAGTGTTCTATTAAACAATTGCCGTATTAAATCTTTTGTGGTCAATTTACCAACTATTATCGCATTGCAATGGCAAACATCGATGCATTCGACGGTAAATGTCGAAGTCCGTGTGAATAAAAAGGCAAAAATCAGCCTAAAACAGAAATAAGCTTTATAGATTGTCGATGTAGTATATCTATAATATAATTAGTATATATGTCGCGGCAAGAAGTAAAATTCAACATATTTATATATATGATAACATAAAATGAACATAAAAATCTAAAAATGTGAACGAAGAAAAATATTCGATCCGCTTTATCAGGGAATTTAACATATCACAAGGAGTGAAATAATAAAATGTTTGATGGTGCAGTTTCTGAGGAAATCTCAATGGACGATGAAGCAAATCGTGTCAAAACAGGCATACCCGGCTTTGATGAATTATGTGGTGGCGGTTTAATCCGGGACAGGACATACCTCATATCCGGCACATCCGGTGCAGGAAAAACTAATTTTTCAATCCAGTTCATCTATAATGGAATTACCAAATATGGTGAAAACGGAATAATTGTGGCAACTGAAGAAAGGCCCGAACAGATAAGAGAAAATGTATTGAAATTTGGCTGGGACCTTCAGGAACTTGAAGATGAAAACAAACTTGTTATCATCGATGCATGCTCCACCAAGATAGGCATTCCTTCCCAGGAAAAATATGTTGATGTACGTCCTTTTGATATCAGGTCAATGATGGACCAGATCATCGCAACCCAGGAAGAAATCAATGCAAAAAGAGCACTTATTGACTCTACAACTTCTGTAAGCTTTTATCTGCAGGACCCTGCTAAAATAAGAATCGAGCTGTTAAGCTCAGTACCACCCTGAAGTAATCGGCCTGACATCAATGATGACATGTGAATTGATTGATGAGGCAAAACCATCCAGGTTCGGAGTCGAGAACTTCGTCACAGATGGTACCATAGTATTATACTACAAGAGACATGAGAACGTAAGGATGAGAAGTATGGAGATCTACAAGATGAGAGGATCTGACCATAGCAAGAAAATCCATCCATATGATATAACTCCAGGCGGATTTGTAATTCATCCGCATGAAGAAGTCTATTCCATGTTCTAAAAAAGAATTAAAGATCAGGATACATATCCTCGTGGCCGCATTCAACGCACTTATAGATAATAAGTGCACGGCCAAACTGATCATGTCTGTTTATTGCAGGGTATCTCCAGCGGTTCATTTTTCCATCACATTCAGGACATCTGTAATTCATAACTATCACCAACAGTTAATTATATAAAAATGTATATTAAATTAACGAATAGAATAATATCTGACCAATCGAATTAAAGTTGCAAAAGAAGATAGAATGGACGAACTCAAAAATATCTCATGCGGCATCAAGGGGCTTGATGAAATACTCGGTGGTATGATATCCCCTTCCACAATCCTGATTGCAGGATCAGCAGGAGTAGGCAAAACCATAATGTCACTCCAGATGCTTTCAAACGCAAGCAAAAATGGTGAAAAAGGACTTTACATTCCCATTACAACTGAAAGTCCTGAAAAACTGCAAATGTATAATTCCACACTGGATTTTTTTGACAACTCCTTTGAAGTACATGCAATTAACAGGCAGCTTGCAGAAAAAGATCCATTGACAACATTAATTGAGATTGGAAATATAATCGAATCAATCAAACCTGACAGACTGGTAATTGATCCCATAACCCCCCTGGGTTTTGGATTTATTGAACAGGAAAAGAGAAGATTTTTTTATACACTTGATTCCATGCTACAGGAAAGAAACATGCTTTCATTCCTGGTCGGAGAGCTTTTAAAACCGGAGATCCATAATTCTGTTGTTAGTCACCTCTCCGATGGAATCATTTTTCTTACAAGGGAAGACAATAACCTGAGAGCGGATCACCGAATGGAATTTATCAAGATGCGAGGGATAGATCCCGGTAAACGCTCAGAAATTACTTCCCGCAAATACCTGTATGACATAAGCTCAACAGGTTTTGAAGTCTATCCTCACCTAAAACCTGAGAATAATATTGAGCTCGAAGACACGCGGGTTGAAACCGGAATACCCGGCCTTGATAACATGTTTGAGGGTGGGCTCCTAAAATATAACAGCCTCCTTGTTGCAGGAATCCCGGGCACAGGTAAAAAGATATTCGGACTACAGTTTATACTTCATGGCCTTGAAAACGGAGAACCGGGAATTGTCGTTACTTTTGAAGACACGCCCCACCAGATGATACTGGATTCAAACCGTATGGGCTGGGATCTGCAGAAGTATATTGATGAAGGACTTTTGCACTTTGTATGCACAAATCCAAGCCAGATTTACCCGGCTGAACATGCATCCAGGATCAAAGAAATAGTTGAAAAACATAATATTCAAAGACTGTTTTTTGATGGTGCAAACCATCTGGAGATATCCCTGTCTGATGATTTGGAACTCAGGGCATACCTGCACTCAATCCAGAGTTACCTGAAAAGCCGCAATATTACCTCCATGTTCAGCATGGACACGATGGTTTCAAAATGCCCGGGTAACATAAAGGTAGATTCAGCTTCAATAATGGATTCTGTATTAATACTGCATAACTCACAGGCAAAAGACCGCAGGTACATGTGTGTGACAAAGTCAAGAGGTACAAAACATAAGCGTGCAGTAAAGGAATACGCCATAACAGAAAACGGAATCAAACTCAGGACAGACACCCTGATATAAAAAAAATAAATTATATACTCTGTACTTTGCGCTCCAGAGCTTCGCCAAGTTCAGTAAGCATATAAAGATCGCTTTCTTTTTTAACTAAATCCTTTTCAATTAACTCATCCACTATTTTACTAACAGAAGGTTGAGCAATGTGCATGTTCTTTGCAAGTTTAGCAGCGTCAAGCTGGTGTTTGGAACCTAATAAAGCAAGTAGTTTCTGGCGATTTTTATTGCCTGTTACAAATCCCATTAATTCTTCCATTTTCTGCCTCCATAAGGTAATTAGTTTACATGGTATATATTACTTTTAGAGATTTTGCAAAGTTACCGGAACAATCATATTTTGGCGAGTACTTGTGCAAAGGATACTTTTATAACCAGTAATGCATATGTAAGGGTGGCAGGCTAGTCCGGGTAGGCCGGCGTTACCTGTAACCCGAAATCGCCGATATGCGGGGGACGAAGCCTGGAGAAGATGTTTGGATCATTTTCAAACCTGTAGTTTCAACTGAGAAGCCCCGTCCTGCTTGGACGACGTTGATATAAGTGCTTGTTGGAGAACTTGTTCTTATACCTTAACTGTGGGAACCAGCCCAGGCCCGGAAGGGAGCAGGCCTACCATGGACAATCGTCGCTTGGAGGGTTGCGGGGTGGAGGCGAGACAGCAGACCACCTGGAAATGTGAAAAATAACGACTCTGGGCGTGCCTGTCACTTAAATCCGGAAAATGTTAAATACCTGAATTGCGTTTAGGAACGAACATTGAATGTGACGAGATAGCCAAGCCCGGTATGGCGCAGGATTGCTAATCCTGTGGTGCTATGCGCCTCGGGGGTTCGAATCCCCCTCTCGTCGTGCTTTTTTTCCAGGTTTTTAAGTGATTTCCAGACCATTAAGGCAAAGGAACTAAGAACAATAAAGGAAGATTAGTCATAATGTCTGAAAAAACAGTTATTCCATTAATAAACAAAGAAGAACTGGAAACCCAGAGCAGTGAAACTGCCTGCACAACATGTGGTGGCGGCGGATGCTGCGGAGGATTTGGAATAAAAGCAGGTTCAGAAAAAGATGTTGTTTTAAGGAATATATTCCTTTATGTTGCCATGGGACTAATTATCTTCACTGTTGCATACCTTATGACCAGGGTCATGGCGTGGATCAGCGGATAGAATTTTCTTTGAAGCAGAGCCGAAAGGATATCTTTTCACCCCGCCACATTCCATACAGGTAATAACAACACAACCGTCCTTTAAGCGCGTTCTTGAATTATTACCAGGAACAAGAAAAGAACCACATTTTTTACAATACCTGCGTTTAAGGTCTGCCGGAATACTTACACGGTGGCGCATTCCTATTTTTCTTGCCAGTGAAACATAACGTTTGCTCTTTTCAGGGTCCTCTGAAAAGTATTCATGGGCAAACTCAAAAAGATACTCAATACGCTCCCCGGCAATGTTTCGGGCTACAGCTTTGTTTTTTTTCCTTGATTTTGCCATATATTCCTGCTCCGGCAGAAGTTTCAGAGGATTACAATTTCTGTAGAAGGAGATTTGTCTTTAACCAGGGATGTGAGTTTTTCAATATCCAGATCGGATTCAGGAGTGTAAGACATAGGAATCAGGTATTTTGGCCTGAGCAACTCCGCTGCAACAGCTGCCCTTTCTTCATCCATCACACCATCAGCACCAAGTGGAAGAAAAGCCAGATCAATGGAATCTGAATCAATTTCTGCAGCAATACATGTATGGCCCGCATGATAAATACCAAGCCCCTCAAAATTCATAAAATATCCAACACCCTTGCCCAGGGAAGTTGCATTCTCACAGGAATCATAAGTGGAAACGACCTCAATATCCACACCTTTTATGCTCAGTTCACCTGAGAGGGAATCACCCTCCATGATTCTTCTTGCATCCCCCCTAAACTGAAGGCTCATCTTTTCAGGAATAAGAGTCGTGCAATCTGATTTACGGACCTTCCTGATGGAATCCGGGTCACAATGACCAAAATGCTCATGGGTAATCAATAGTAAATCGGCCATTTCATCTTCAGGAACTGAGTCCTTGATATTTACAGGATCGATATAGACTACCATCCCCTCCCCCTTTATCATAAATCCTGAATTACCAAGCCATTTTATAAAAACACCATCGATTGTAGTATTGCCCAAAATATCAAACTCCTGAAACTAAGAATATTGATTTAACAAATTTATACTCATGCTCAACTAATATGTAATTTGCTCATGATGCTACAATATGAGTTAAAGCTACTGAGAGCTTCAGGCCTGAATTCAGAGGTAAGATATATACATTAAAAAGAAAAGGATTTACTTTAGCAAACAAATTTGTGAAAAGATGAAAAGTACGAAATTTATGGAAACCACGAAAAATATGAAAGAAAAAAAGATCAACATCCTTTGCTCGGCTGCGGACCAGGCAAGCCAGAATATAATGAAACATTTACTTGAACAAAAGCAATGGACTATTCGGGAAAAGCTGCCTGATGCATGGGAAGAACTGCTTTCAGTCCATGAAAGCCCGTATCACAGGATAATAGAGATCAAAGGTCACCATATCTACGAAGACAGAATTGATGAAAAAATGCGAGACTCCGGATATGACACAGACCTGATTATAGTAGCCTCCAAACACAAGAGCAAAGATGGCAGATCAGTACTCACTGCTCATTTTACAGGAAACCCTGATAGTGCCAATTTTGGAGGCAGACCACGTGAGCTCTCAATACCGGCTCCGGGAACAATGCGCTCCATTCTTAAGAATATGGAAAAAATACTTGAAGAAATGGGAGACAAAACAAAATATACAGTAAATATGGAATCCACCCATCACGGGCCTACAGATATGAAAACCCCCATGGTTTATGCAGAAATTGGAAGTGGGGAAGAGCAATGGTTAGATCCTGTTGCCGGAGATATCGTTGCAAGGGCAATTTTGCAGGCAGAGCCACTGGATGTACCTGTTGCAGTAGGTTTTGGAGGAGGTCACTATGCTGCAAGGCAAACAGGACTTATACTGGAAACCGGAGTTACGTTCGGCCACAACTTCCCGGACTACCAGCTTGCCAATGTTGACAGGGAGATGATGATGCAGGCCCTGGAAAAATCCAATGCGGATTTTGTTTACTTTGACAGGAAATCCATGAGTTCAAAAGAAAGGGAAAGGCTTTCAGCCCTGGTCGATGAACTGGGATACATATTATTAAGGGAAAGTGAAATCAATGAATCCGAGGGACTCCCGTGGGAGGTGTTCCTTGAAATTAAAAAGAAATGTGATGAAATATGCCCTGAAGGAAAATTCAGGATCACAGATCTTTTCCGAACCCACTTTACAGAAGGTACTGGCAGCCAGGATTCTGATGGTATATTTTCACTATCTTCTGCAACAATAAATGCAGAACTGCTCCAGGAAACAATTTCCGCCAGCAGGCAAACGGTTACAGATATACTGGAAAAGCATGCCCCCATCTATATAGAAAGGAAAAATGGAACGATATCAAATTATGTCCTGGGCATAGGGGAAGAAAGTAAAACTGCTATGCAGAACGTCACAAATGAATGCATTAAAATACTAAAAGAGCATTATGAAATTAAATATATTCCTGAGGAGAATATACTTTACATAATAACTAAAAGATTTGACCCAAAAGCAGCAAAGGAATTGGGCATCCCACCTGGACCTATGCTGGGCGAACTGGCAAAGGGCAATCCGATTGTTATTGACGGAGAGACAATTGAACCAAAAATGGTTCACAAAAGGAATGTCAGGAAAATCCTGCTTTCCAATTAAATATATGATCATACCTGTAATCCAATATACGATTTTCATTTGAGGGAGAAAAGAATGAGATCCATAGTAGAAGAGGCACTTGCAAGGTCTGAACAGGAGACACGTCTTCGTGGTCAGGCCGCACAAAGTCCGGAGCACAAAGACATAAATGCAGAATTAGAGGAGATGCTGCGTCAGTTACACACCAATATCAAGGTAATTGGTTGCGGTGGCGGCGGTTCCAATAGTACACAGAGAATGGTCGATGAAGGAATAAAGGGTGCAGAATTTATTGCCGTAAATACAGATGCCCAGCACCTACTGCAGATTAAGGCCGACCATAAGATACTCATTGGAAAGAAGAAGACCAGAGGTCTTGGAGCCGGAAGTCTTCCACAGATAGGAGAAGATGCAGCCCTTGAAAGCGTTGATGAAATCGCTGAAGTCGTAAATGGCTGTGATATGGTTTTCATCACATGTGGTCTTGGAGGAGGAACCGGAACAGGTTCAGCACCTATTGTTGCTGAGGCTGCAAGGGATGCAGGAGCACTCACAATTGCTGTGGTAACATTACCTTTCAGTGTTGAAGGACAGGTCAGAAGAACCAATGCAGAAGCCGGCCTTGAAAGACTCAGGGAAGTTGCTGACACTGTAATTGTGGTTCCAAACGACAAGCTTCTTGAAGTAGTCCCAAGGCTTCCATTACAGGCTGCATTTAAGGTATCAGATGAAGTCCTTATGAGAGCAGTAAAAGGAATAACCGAACTTATCACAAAACCAGGTCTTGTTAACCTTGACTTTGCCGATGTCAGGACTGTCATGCAGAACGGTGGCGTGGCAATGATTGGACTAGGAGAGGCAGAAGGCGAGCAGAAAGCTGTGGAATCCGTGCAGAAAGCACTTCGCAGCCCACTTCTTGACGTGGACATTTCCGGAGCAACCTCTGCACTGGTAAACGTTATTGGCGGACCGGACATGACAATTGCAGAAGCAGAAAGTGTCGTGCAGGAAGTGTACAGCAGGATAGACGCAGAAGCAAGGCTCATCTGGGGAGCACAGGTTAACGATGAACTAGAAAACACTGTACGCACAATGATTGTAGTAACAGGTGTTAAGTCCCCACAGATATACGGCCACGGCGGAGCTAAAACCGTAACCCGAAAATACGGAATCGATTTTGTTAAATAGAATCTCTCCCTTTTTTATATTATGAGGCTTTTGATTGGATTGCCTTGCGATCCAATCGAAAGGTATTTTATTAAAGACGTTGTTTTGAAGGCTCTACGGATTAGCAGATAGAAAATTCTGACATAATTACGTCTTCAAAAATACGCATGCAATATAATCAATCATAACCGGTTGTGAAGTACTTTGGCTGAAGATTCATTCGATCTAAGTAAAATTAATAGCGCTAGCATAAACCAATCCCTTAAGACATATATGAGGGTTCTAAAGCTTACCAAGAAACCATCAAGAGAAGAATTCCTGACCATAGCCAAGGTCGCTGGGCTTGGAATTCTTGCCATTGGAGTTGTAGGCTTCCTTATATATGTATTACTGGTAGAGATGCCTAAATGGGTGTAATCATGACTGCTGAATCTGCAATATTCGTAGTTAAAACAACAGCGAATCAGGAACGATCAGTTGCAAATATGATAACACAGGCTGCAAGAAAAGACCATCTGGATATCAGAGCGATTCTTGCACCTGATGAACTAAAAGGATATGTGCTGATTGAGGCTGTGTCCCCAGGAGATGTAGAGCAGGCAATACAGACTGTTCCACATGCCAGGGCCCTTGTTAAAGGACAGTCATCAATTGAAGAGATATCACACTTCCTTACACCAAAACCAACAGTAACCGGAATATCCGAAGGTGCAATCATCGAGATCACATCCGGTCCGTTCAAGGGCGAAAAGGCCCGTGTGAAGAGAGTGGATGAAGGTCACGAAGAGATAACTGTAGAGTTGTTCGATGCAGTTGTACCGATACCTATAACTATTCGCGGCGATACTGTTAGAGTCCTCAGGAAAGACGAGGAAGAAAATGCCTGAGAAACTGATAATTTAAATTAATATTTACACAATTCAATGGTGATATTCAAATGGCAAATGTTGTTGAAGCATTGGTCCCAGGAGGAAAAGCAAATCCAGGTCCACCACTTGGCCCTGCCCTTGGTCCTCTTGGTATTAACATAAAAGACGTGATCGACAAGATCAACGAAAAGACAAAAGATTACAATGGGATGCAAGTCCCTGTCAAGGTAATAGTAGCAGACGACAAGAGTTTCGAGATTGAAGTCGGAACTCCACCAACATCTGCACTTATATTACAGGAAGCTGGAATCCAGAAGGGTTCCGGTGAGCCAAACACGGTAACCGTAGGAAACATTACAATTGCACAGGCTGCAAAGGTTGCACGTATGAAGAGAGAAGATATTCTTTCATACGACCTCAAGGCTGCAGTAAAAGAAGTACTCGGTTCCTGCGTCCCTATGGGTGTGACTGCTGAAGGTATGACCGCGAAGGAATGCCAGAAAGCAATCGACGAGGGACAGTTTGACGATGCACTGGCACAGGAAGCATGGTAACCCCATGCTTTAACCAATAACTTTAATATAAATACTGATTATTGGTGTGCCCACTATAGACAGAGTAAAGGTCATTATGACCTGAATCTCTAAACAGATCCGTAGTAGACCGAAACGGTCCTGCCTGAACCTTGAGTTCAACACTACGGGAGGTAAAGAATGGCAGACGAAAGTATAGTAGAAGCTATTGAGAAGTTATTAGCTGAATCACCTGAAAGGAAATTCTCAGAAGGTGTGGAGCTTGCTATTAACTTAAAAAATCTGGATATGAGTCAGCCTAAAAACCGTGTTGATGAAGAAATTTTACTCCCTCACGGATTAGGAAAAGATCTCAAGATCGCAGTATTTGCGAAAGGTGAGGTTGGCCTCCAGGCAAAAGATGCTGGCGCAGAAAGTGTATTCTCCGAAGAAGATCTTGCAGAGATGGGAGAAGACAAAGCACGTGCAAGATCAGTAGCCAATGAATACGACTTCTTTATTGCAGAAGTCCAGTACATGGCACAGATCGGTAAGGCACTTGGTGCCATCCTTGGTCCAAGAGGTAAAATGCCAACTCCATTGCCACCAGGAAAGAACGTGGGAGATCTTATCAACAGCGCAAGAAGCTCAATAAGAGTAAGATCAAAAGACAAACTCACTTTCCACGTATCTGTTGGTCGCAGAGGAATGGATGTCCAGAAACTTGCAGAGAACATCGAAACAGTCCTTAGCAGAGTGGAAGGCGGCCTTGAAAAGGGTAAGCACAACATAAAAGCTATTTATGTTACAACCACAATGGGCAAATCAGTGAAGGTGGTATAATATGGAAGAAGATCACCACACAAGCCACATTCCACAGTGGAAAAAGGACGAAGTTGAGGAAATAAAGGAACTCATCAAGAAATACCCGATCTTCGGTGTCATTGGTATTGGTGGAATTCCTGCAAAGCAACTTCAGAAGATGAGAAGAGACCTTAAGGACAAGGCTGTTTTGAAAGTCTCAAGGAACACTCTTATCAGGAGAGCACTTGACGAGTCTAGTGAAGTAAAGGAAATGGAAGAGTATGTCGATGCTCAGACTGCCCTTGTTTTCACAGAACAGAATCCTTTCAAGTTGTTCAAGACACTGGAAAAGAGCAAGAGCCCATCTCCAATTAAAGCAGGTACAATTGCACCTAAAGACATCATTGTCGAGAAATGCGAGACATCATTCCCACCAGGCCCCATACTCGGTGATTTGCAGGCAGCAGGAATACCTGCAGCTATCGATGGCGGTAAAGTGGTAATCAGAGAGACAAAAGCCGTAGCAAAAGAAGGCGACGCAGTTTCACAGAAACTTGCCGCAATGCTCACAAGACTTGAGATTTACCCAATGGAGGTAGGTCTTGACCTCAGAGCAGCTTTTGAAAACGGAATGATCTTCACACCAGATGTACTGGCTATCGACGAAGACAAGTACTTCTCAGATATCGTACTGGCAGCACAGCAGGCATTCAACACATCCGTGTTCGCAGCATACCCAACTGCAGAGAACATCAAGACACTTATTGCAAAGGCAACAACAGAGTCACGCAACCTCGGTGTCAACGCAGTGGTACTGGAACCAGGTATTGTGGACATGCTTCTTGGAAAGGCACAGTCCGAAATGCTTTCAGTTGCATCCATTGCATCTGCTAACAATGCAGAAGCAGTTGACGATGAACTGAAGGAAGCACTGGGTGCAGCAGCAAGCGCAGCAGCTCCAACAGAAACTGTTGAAGAAGCAGAAGAAGAGAAGGAAGAACAACAAGAAGAAGAGTCAGGTGAAGAAGATGGCATGGCCGGACTTGGAGCACTCTTCGGATAATCAGAATTTACAAACTACAAAATTTACATTGATATAAATAAAAGGTGATTTCACATGGAATACATATATGCAGCACTTTTACTCTACAAAGCAGGTAAAGACATTACAGAAGAAGCAGTAACCGCCGTACTTCAGGCAGCAGGCGCAGACGTTGACGATGCACGTGCAAAGGCACTTGTCGCAGCTCTTGATGGCGTAGACATCGAAGAAGCAATGGCAACCGCAGCAGTCGCAGCAGCACCTGCAGCAGCAGCTCCAGCAGCAGCTGAGGCAGCTCCAGCAGCAGAAGAAGCAGCAGCTGAAGAAGAAGAAGAAGATGCAGCAGAAGAGAGCGGCATGGCTGGTCTCGGAGCACTCTTCGGATAAACAAACTTTTTCTGTCCGCCTTAGTGCGGACAACAATTCTTTTTTAATCAGCTTTCCTGAAAAGCTGGCATTTTACATAGGATTTAATATACAACTCGTTTTCAAGGAACAGGTTATTTTCCTGCAAATATCAGGATAGTGATTATTCCAGCTTTCCGGGGTTTCCTTAAACATAAAGAAAGGAAGCATCATCACAGTATCAAGTCCCATTATTGGTTTTGCACAATCAATAATTGCAAAACAGGAATTATCTTTCAGTACACGGGAAACTTCCCTGATAGCACCTTTACGTACTTCAGATGTCGTCTCGCAGAATGCCACAGAAGTAACCACAAGATCAAAAGATTCATCGGCAAATGGGAGAAGATCCATGGACCCCCTGTAAAGATTCAGATCTGTGCCTGATTTTGAACCTTTAGCAACTGCATAATCCAGCTGAATACCGGACAGGTCAAGGCCGTGAATATCCACATTTCCTCCGAGCTGCCTGGAAACCGCAATACCAACAGATTCTGTCCCACATCCAAGATCCAGAACAGACATCCCATTTTCAAGTGGAAGAGCTTCAGCTACCTGATTGTAATAAGTGTCCCCAAAACCAAGTATTGTTGCAAAAAGTCGTAATGTCGTCCACCAAATAACCATCCAAAATTATTTCCTTTACATGATTGATCTCAACACACCGTCCCTTATTAACTATTAACAGTAGCAATCAGGATACAACTGTTTACTCCCAATAATTAGTATGAGCCTGACCATAAATAAAATTTACAATCATTGAAGCTATGTATAAAAAATGATCATGAATTCTGCACAAACATTACTGCAAAGAGGAATATCGCACTCATAAAGCCAACAATACCCATTACAGGCAGATAACCCTCACCACTGATCGCAAAATAAGAAGAAGCAAGCAGAATTCCAAGCAGGAATGTGTATTTTGCAATTGAATCAATTGTCTTGTACTTCCTGATCTCATCAGTTTTCTTTTCAAACCTCTCGATCTTGTAGCCCCTGATAGTCTCAATAACATCATTGACACCCTGTGGCAGTTCCTTTATAATTTCCAGATACCTGTCACCCTCAAGCTGCAGGTATTCAAAGGCCTCAAATGGTGAATAACGCGTCATCAAAACCTTCATAATAACAGGTTTAGCATTTTCCAGCAGGTTGAATCTTGGATCAAGTTCCAGACAATTGGCCTCGATAAGGATAAGAGCCCTTTCAAGTGTTGAAAACTCAGTTGGAAGGGACAGATCATACTTCAGACCAAGGGTTGCATAGTTATCACTCTGGCGTTCACCGGATGAATAATTCTGCTTTGAGATTATATCATCAAGATCCAGCTTGAAACGGCGTACGTTGATATCTTCCTTGTTTATTCCCGTGATCTTCATAAATGATTCAAAAACAACATCCAGCCTTTTCTTGTAAATACCATAGAAAAGATTGAGCATATTGCGTCGAAGTTCATCGTCTATTGTACCCACAGCACCAAAGTCGATGTAAGCGATACCATCTTCCTGCAGGATTATGTTTGAACTATGGGGATCAGCATGATAGAAGCCATCAATATAAACCTGTTTCAGGTAACTTTTGCTGATAATATCAGCATACCATTTTTTCTTTTCAGCAGACACGTCTGAAAGCTTCCTGATGGTGACACCTTCCATATAATCCATGACAAGGACATTCTCATTGGAAAAATCGTCATAGATATGTGGCACATGTACCTCTTTCACATCTGCAAAGTTCTCTTCAAAGCGCCTGATATTCCTTGCCTCATTGCTCAGGTCGAGCTCACGGCTGAGAAGTTCACTGAATTCATAAAGGAAACCATCAATGTCGAAATTCTTGCCCAGTCCCAGCATCCTCACAATCAGAGGTTTGAGATCATTGAGAATTGCAAGGTCAAGGTTTATTGTATCTATAAGATTGGGCCTTGTTATTTTTACTGCAACCTTCTTACCATCCAGTTTTGCCTCATATACCTGGGCAATTGAAGCACATGCTATTGGTTCAGTATTGAATTCCTCAAAAATCTCATGGATATCAAAACTTGAATTCTCAAGAGTATCACTGATCTCTTCTGTTCCAATGCTGCAACTGAAGCCCTCAAAAGCTACCTTCATCTTGTCAAAGTCAAGAGGATTCACATTATCCTGAAGGTTTCCCAGCTCCTCAATGTAAATACCCGGAACAATATCAGGTCTTTTACTCAGTATCTGACCAAGTTTTATGAATGTCGGACCCAGCTCCTCAAGAGCTTTTCTGAGCTTTACCGCATTTCCCCTGTTTTTGGAATCCACTACACAGGGATTTCTCCTGTTGGAAACATAATACTGGTTAACCTCGCTATAAATAAGGCTGAAAAGATTGTACTTTGAGAATACCCTGAAAATAGTAATGTACCTGCGGATCTTCCTGAACATCGCTACTATATTTGTGCTGTTAGTAGATATATGTTCGCGTAGGCTATTTCTTCCCATTGCGATGATGATTGTACGAGTTCATCACATGAGATATCTCTTTATGAGTATGTTCATGGATGTGCAAATGAACATGACCTTCCTTACCCTCAATTGTTTTTGTCAGGATCTCCACTGCCTCATCAAAAGACAATGGCAGATCCTCTGAAGAATATCCAAAACAGTTCAGGACCTTGAACAGCTTAAAGACATCAGGTGCCTCAAGACTGTTTTCCTTAAGCAGTGACCAGTCTGAGAATATATCCCTTGGCGAGCCTTCTGCAACTATTCGCTTATTCAGCACATAAACACGATCTGCAAGTGCAGGGAGAGCATTGACATCATGCATGGCAATGATCGTTGTAATACCGTCACGTTCATTCAGGTCACTGATAAGACTGATAAAATCTGCACGGCTCTTTGGGTCAAGGTTTGCTGTTGGTTCATCCAGTACCAGCACTTTTGGTTCCATAGAGAGTACAGCAGCCAGAGCAACCCTTTTTTTCTGCCCGTAACTGAGATTATGAGGGACTTTCTCTTCAAAATCCTCAAGACCTACCTTTGAAAGAGCTTTATGAACACGCTTTTCAACTTCTTCTTCATCAAGCCCCATATTTATGGGACCAAAAGCAACATCATCGAACACTGTTGGCATGAACAACTGATCATCAGGATCCTGGAAGACAACACCTACCTGATGAATCCGGTCCTCTATTTTCATGTCAGAGATCTTTTCCCGAAAACCCGGACATCGCCCTGCGGATTTTTGATAGTCCCATTAAGGTGAAGGAAAAATGTGGTCTTGCCGGCACCGTTAGGTCCAACTACAACGACCTTTTCACCTTCATATATTGTGAGACCTATATCCTCAAGGGCTTTTGTTCCGTCAGAGTAGGAATAATTAAGACCTTCAACCTTGATTGCTTCTAACATAATTTTACCGTAATTCATCATATCAATTGATAAGCATGTACTAAGATTGCAATTCCCACCATACATGTGCTTAGTACATAATCCTTTGCGCTCATTTTCAAATGAACAAGTGTCCTTGGCCTGCCACTATAACCCTTTGAAATCATGGATTCATAGACCCTTCTTGTCCTGTCGTAGCTTTTATGATAATCATGCCAAGCATATTTCCAAATATTGAAAGCCCATGATAATTGGCTTTTAAACTAAAACCCTTGCACTCCATTGATTGCCACATCCTGCTGAATTCATCGGTTATGACAAAGATATAGCGATAGGTGAACATGAGCATCTGGACAAGCGTACCCGGTATCTTCAGGGAATACAGGGCTTTCATTGTTACATCAAACCTCGTAGTTGCCAGCATGGTAAGAGCAAGGGTTACTGCAGCCAGTGCCCTTATGATCACCAATGATGCAAATATCAGGCCATCAAGAGTTACTGAAAGACCTGCGATATTTGTAATTTCCCTGCCCTCTACGGTAAATGGCATAACCAGTAGCAAAGGAAAGAGAAAGAAAAAAGACCATCCTTATCCTTTTCAGTGCAAATCCCATTGGTAACCTGGATACCAGCAATATCAGAAAAGAAATAACAAACCCGAAAAAAGCAATCCTTATGTCATTAACAAAAACAAGTGAAAATATAAGAAGAGTAAAAGACACGATCTTGGCCCGGGATCAAAACGATGGATAAGAGAATCCATCGAAGCATATGCATCTATTTCCGGGTATTCCATTTCGTGCCACCTTTTCCTCAAAGAATCAAAAATTGATTTTATTCAGATTTTGACCTGCGGGCAGACAGATACATTGCAATACCTGCAATTCCGATGATATAGCCAAAACCTGCGCCTATCTTTGCTGCTATCGGGAGTTCTGCATCTGCAGTATCACCAACTGCATCACCTGTCAGGTGAACGTCTTTTCACTCTTGTGACCGCTTTCTAAAACCTCTATTCGGTATTCTGATACACCAAGTTTAGGAGTGAAGTAGAAAAGACCATCTGAATCAGTCATATCCTCAATGTAGAGTTCTTCCTCACCGTTCTTGATAGCATATACTGCAACTTCAGCATCTGCCATCGGATCCCCACCACCAAACCAGGCTTTGACCTCAACCTCGGTGATAGTTTCCTGAACATAGACCCTGTGCGCAGAAGCTGCAGGCATGCATATCGTAAGAACCATGCCTAATAAAACCAGAATTTTCATTATCCTTAAAGAATCCATAATCTTAAACCTCCCTGTCAAGTGGTAACAGCTCAGGCCTGACTTTCAGGATGAAGGTTACAACAGAACCTGTTATTATTCCCTCAATGATCATTACAGGAATATGAGCCACAACAACCGCATAGGCGATTTCCGTAAACTGTTCACCTGTAGTGATCAGCATCAGAGCCAGAAAGATACCTGATAGCATCACTCCCAGAGCACCACAGATAATGCCCAGTACTGAAGCATTGATACCCCTGAGATAACCATACCTGAATATCCAATATGCAAGAATGGCAGGAACACCCATCATCACATTATTGATACCTATGGTTGTGATACCACCATGCTGAAAGAGAAATGCCTGTAATGTCAGGCCAACAAGCATTGCAGGGAATGCCATTATCCCGAGTATGACCCCGAGAAGACCGGTTAAAAGCAGGTGAACACTCGTAGGACCAATGGATACATGGACAAGAGATGCTACGAAAAAAGCACCTGTCATAATGGAAATCTTTGGGATTTCCTCTGCCATGTCGTGTTTGGATTTACACCGCCAGAGGATAGCGGCATTCATTACCAGTGCAATAATCCATCCGGCGACAATTACCGGAAAAGATAACACACCATCAGAAATATGCATAATTGTTACCTCATATGTATAATTTGGTATGAATTGTTTTTTAATTCATATGATTTAGGACTGAGAATGAATAACAATGTATAAAAAAGGTTTGATAGGGCAAATGACACCCTATCATATTTTAGATATAATCTATTCTTTTCTCATTACTGTATAGAGAGCACCAAGTATTCCTGCAAGGGCTACTGTAGCAACAAATCCAGGAGCGCTTGCTGTCTGGGTGGATGAAGATTCGCTTTCTTCAGTCACAGCAGCGGATTCTGTAGTTGAGACACTCTTTGCAGGGAATGACTCTATTACAGGAACTATGAATACACCCCTAACAGGCTGTCCTTCTTCAGGTTCCATTGTTGCACCGACAAACCATATGCCAGGTTCATCAAGAGTATAAACGAAATCACCTGCAGCATTTGACTTTGTAAGTCTTGTAAAGACCATTGGTGCATCGTATGGATACATTTCTTCTGCAGCTTCAACGATCTCAATACCCTTTTCAAGAGTGTGGTAAATCTCTACTTCCACATCAGCACCAGTGAGAGCTTCACCATTGGAAAGTGCCTGGCCTGCAAAAACAAAACCTTCTTCCATGCCGTATGGTCTCATGTATGGAATAATTTCTGTGTCCTGTCCGACTTCAGCATCCCATCCCATCCACATTTCTTCACCACAGTGAATTACGGCTTTGGTAAAGTCTACCATATCTTCATCAACGTCTTCGTATTTCACGGAGATGACTGAATCGCCCATCTGGTCAACTGTGAATGATGTTTTGTAAGCAAGGAAAGTTCCCATGTTACCGTCTTCATCCATTCCGTCAACAGTTACTTCCTCAACTGTAAGTTCCTCTACAGTTCCATCCGGCTTTGTTACAGATACTTCAGGAACATTGGACATGTCGAAAAGAATGTGTTCGTAAGGGTGACCCCACATCATGTAAACATCTTTTGTGTCACCAAGTTCTGCGATGTAATCCTCAGGAGCTACATCCCATACACTTTCTGCACTGTCACCAGGGAAAACCATTGTGAAGTGAGCGCTTCCTATACCAGCGGAACAAAGCATCATCCCGATAAGTAACAAACTAAAAGTTAATTTTCTCATTAGTATCTCCTACCAACATAATAGAATGGATACTCAGACAGTAACACTAAATATATAGTTTATGATACTTTCAGCGCGTGTTATGTTGATAGGTAATAAATAATGGACATAAGTAAAAGATTCGTCATAAAATAGAACGTGCAAAACAAATGAAGCAAATCTTTTTACCATATGTAAAGATAAGAAAGAGAAACATTCCGGACAAGATATATGACCAAATATTCACCTATCATTGCTGCAAAAGCAGTCTGGCAGATGCATGTAAGGAAACGTCCCTTTGTGCTCTCTCATGCAATCAATTCCAGATGCAACATGAAATGCTCTTTTTGCGAATACTGGAAGACAGAAGGAGAGGAGATGGAGCTTGAGCAGATTTACAGGCTTCTTGATGAAGCAAGGGATTTTGGTGTCATGGTTTACAACGCATGGACTGTTGAGCCTCTTCTGCGTGAAGACCTGCCGGAGATACTCGCTTATGCAAAAAAGATAGGCATGGTCACTTCACTGATAACCAACGGACTTTTGCTGGAAAAAAGGATAGGTGAACTCAAAGATCTGGATTATCTTTCAGTATCTGTGGACGGGACTTCCAGTTATAAGGATATAAGAGGAGACAGCCTCGACAGGATAATGCCCGGAATAATCAAAGCCAGGGAACAAATCCAAAACCCACTTCTGATGAACTGCGTCATCAGCGGTAGGAATCTTGACGATATCGAAGAGCTCATCACCATGGCAAGGGAACTGGATGTCAAAATATCATTTGAGCCCATGTACGAATTTAAGGAATAGATAATGATATGGGAAAGCATGGGAATCAGGGATACCGGGAAGTACCGCAGGACTGTGGACAGGATAATGGAAATGAAAAAAGAAGGTTACCCCATAATCAATTCCTACAGCTACCTTAAAATGGTCAGGGATTTGAAACCTGAATTCACATGCCATGCCAATGACATAATACTTGATGTTACGGCAGACGGAAGTATCGAGAACTGCAGGGTAATACGCAAACCCATAGGGCACATCAGTGAAGGCATTGCAAAAGTGTGGGAAAGAACAAAAAGCTCAGGGAAGAAACTGCTGCAGATTGTAACAAATGCCTGTTCTTTGGCTATGTTGAGAATAGCCTGATGTACAACTTTAACCTCGAGGTTGCACGTAACTATGAGTGGATGTGAGTGCTTCTACCTGAGATTTATTGCTAAAAACAAAGGGTCATTTGATATTCATAACACCAAGTGTAATTTCATAACCATTGTTCAGGTGCAGCAATTTTGAAGCGCTTCCTGGTTAACAGATATTTCAAAGAACCCGTGGCTTCCTATGAGTGAGAGCATCTTACCTTTAGAGACATCCCCATAAGTCTTCAAAAAAGGCATCTGTCTGCCGGCAATTGAAAGTATTGAACCCTGCGTGATCTTTCTGGACAACTCCTCACCGGGAATGTTTGTTACTATATTTCCAAATTCATCAACAAAGAGGATCTTTGCTTTTAAATAATTTTCATTGATAACATAACCTGAGAAATCAAGATCAACATAATCATCAGTAGCATTCCCCAGTTTCTGAATATCCATTCCTTTTGAAAGGTGGGCAGCCACAGGGGCAAAGATATCCCTTCCATGGAAAGTTGCAGAGATGCTATTAGCCATCCCTTCAGGGGTTATCTCGTATACCTTAAAATCCCCCATAAGCTTTGCAGCTGGTATAAGTATGCCATTATCTGGCCCCACAAAGTAGTACTCTCCTGCCTGTATAGCCAGTGCTCTGCGTTCGGTGCCAACACCAGGATCAACAACAGCAACATGTATTGTTCCCGGAGAGAAATACCGGGCTACAGAATAAGGGCAAAGGCACCTGCCCGTATATCCGAGGGAGGCACCGAATGAGTAATGTCAACAATTGTCAGCTCGGATTTATGCCGAATATAACCCCTTCATGGATGCAGGATAGAGTGAACCAAAATCAGTAGTAAGTGTAACCAGTACCATAAAATGATTTTTGTAAGTATTGCTATAAATATCAGACTGGAGTTTTATACAGTTCTGGGAGAAAATCAGTTCAAAACGTGCTCCATCTCCTGCAACACCAATTTCCCTGATATCAATTCCAGTTATTGAGAGGATTTCCTTTGAAAGAAAAAGCCCGTATCCTGAAGTAGAAGTACCTTTTTTGAATAATTTCATTTTATCCTCAATCCCTATACCGTCGTCCTGAAATACCACTAACAACTGGCCATCCTGCTGTTCGGTTGTAATGGTCAGTTTACTGGCTTTACTGTGTTTAATCACATTGTTGGCCAGATTATAGAACACCTTGGTGATCATGGGATCACTGAAAACAATGTAATCATGTACATCCACATGAATTTCGAGCAGCGCATTGTCCATTGGAGCTATTGTACTGGTCAGCATATCCCTAAGATTAAACCATTCAGGAGTATCAATACCTATTTCCTGGTAATCCTTGGTAAACATTATGTGCCTGTCTATGGAAATGATGTTATCTTTCATCCTGTGGAGCAACATAAGCTCTTCAGGGTCCCTTGCTTTTTCCATAACAAGCTGCAGATATCCCTCCAGCACCATGAGCTGGTTGATTATGTCATGACGGGTTATTGAACTGAGCAGGTTCAGTTTGTTGTGTGCCTGCCTGAGAGCTTCAGCTTTCCTCTCTTTCTCGGTTATGTCCTCAATAACACTGTCCAGAAAAATCATGTTCCCATCAGAATCAAACTGTGCTGAAAAAGTAGCTGAACAAAGTATAGTACCGCCACCTTTTACTTTGAACTCGATCTTACGATCCTCTAATTTCCCGGTTTCCCTGAGTTCAGAGAGTAACTCATTACGAATCTCTGGATGCAGATAGAGATCTTCCGGTGGAATATCCAGGAGCTTTTCCTCACTTTCAAATTCCAGCATCCTGTAAAAGCAGGATTTGCCTGAATCATACGGCCCCCTTTCCAGGGTTCACTCCTGACTATACCAATGTTAACATTTTCAACAAGGCTGCGGTATTTATTTTCACTTTCCTGGAGAGCATCAAGTGCCTGATTAAGTTCCCCTTATCTGCTCCTTTAGCTGAGGGTAATAGCTCTTACGATGGGAAGTATCCCCAAGTCCGATGATCTTCTCACGAAGATCATGCATTCCGTCCCCAGATTCAGAGTGATTCATGGAAAAGTCTCTTTATATCTTCAACACCTGCAGGGTTGGGGTTAGTAGCAAGGCACGGATCCTTGAATGCATTTGATGCAAGGGTTTCAAGGTCATCCTCTTTACCCCCATATGGGACAGTCCCGGCTCGATACCCAGATGCTCATTAATCTTTTGAAGCTCTTTGAGAAGAGCTCCCGGGCCACTTTCCTCAGGAGCTTTACCCCTAAGCATTGCCTTTTCAAGAGCCTCGTACTTTTCAGATGCAAAAGGATAATTAAACTGGACAACCGGGCACAGAAGCTGTGCATTGCATTCTCCGTGCGGGGAATCCTTGTATCCTCCCAGACTATGTGCCATGGCATGGACAAGACCCAGGCTGGCGTTTGAAAATGCAAGTCCTGCATACATACTTCCAAGCATTACCTTGTCCCTGTACACAAGATTATCAGGATGGTCATATGCCTTTGGAAGATATTCAGCAAGCAGTTTAGTTGCCTCTAAGGCATATATGTCAGTCATTACGGAAGATGCATTTGATACATACGATTCAAAAGCATGGCATAGGGCATCCAGTCCTGTTGCTGCAGTCAGTTCCGGACCCATTGAGAGAGTCGTTTCAGGATCAATAAGTGCAAGGTCTGCGATCATGGTTTTGCTGATTATGGCGAACTTGCGCCTGGTGTTTTCGTCAGTAATTATTGCAAACTGGGAAACATCTGCAGAAGAGCCTGCAGTTGTTGGTATGCATATAAGGGAGGAGCAGGCAAAGCCACCTCATCAACCCCTTCCAGTTCAAGGACATCACACTGGTTGGAAGCTACTGCGCCAATTGCCTTGCCACAATCCATCGGACTTCCGCCACCTACGGCTACAACAAGGTCACAACCCTCTTCATCGTAAATTTCAGCACCCTTCATTACTTCAGAAGAACGGGGATTAGAGATACCCGGTCGTAAGTCACTACATCAATGCCTGAGAGCAGATTATCTTCTATTTCCCCGGCCCAACCTGCTTTGAAAACACCGGGGTCAGTTACTAAAAATACCTTCTGCCAGCAAGGCTGTTAACATACTGTCCGATAAGATTCCGGGAACCATCGCCCAGAATTATTTCCGGTGCAGAGAATTTTCTGGTGGGAAGACTTCCATGAAGAGAATTAGCAGTCATTGTACCAAATCCTCCATCTTGTTAATTCAGCAGTATATTTCGACAAATATTGAAGCTTTTGATTATTGAACATCAGCTCACACCCCAATAATATATTAAAATATGATTGTATATAACTTTGGGGTTCTTGATTTAAAATTAGGGAAATATCCAAAATACAATATCAAACTTAATTGAAATTATTTACATAGCGGAAGAGTAAATGTAAAAGTACTTCCGTTCCCGGATTCGCTTTCTGCCCATATGGTACCGCCATGAAGCTCAACAAGTTCTTTTGAAAGAGCAAGGCCAAGACCGGTGCCTTCATATTTTCTTGCTTCTGAAGAATCAAGTTGCATAAACGGAGTAAAAAGCTTTTCATGCCTTCGTCGTCAATTCCAATTCCCGTATCTATAACAGATATGTGAACTAAATCATCAATAACAGCACAGGAAATTAACACTTTGCCGCCTTCTTCCGTGAATTTGATTGCATTGGTAACAAGATTGTAAAGTATTTGTTTTAATTTCACTCTGTCAGCAAGCACATGGGTTTCAGAACTGACAGAAGGAAGTTCAAATTTGATATTTTTGTTACCTGCCAGATGTTTTAACGTAGAATGGACTTCCTTACAAACATCCTCAATAATTAAGTTCTTCTTATGCAGTTTCATTTCACCTGATTCTATTCTGGAAATATCCAGTATTTCATTGATTATATTGAGCAGGTGCTTGCCACTTGTGGAAATGTTATCCAGATACCGGGATTGCCTGTCACTCAACTCACCCCCCATACCCTGAAGCAACATGTCTGAAAATCCTATTATGGAATTCAAAGGGGTACGCAGTTCGTGACTCATATTTGCAAGGAATTCGGTTTTGGTACGATTTGCATTTTCCGCAGCAATTTTTGCCCGCAGCATCTCATCTTCAGTTTTCTTTTTCTCAGTTATATCCTTACAAATTGCAAGAAATTCATTGTCAGAAAACTTCACTGCATGAAGTTCCAGGTAAAACATTTTTTTGTCTTTGTTTAAGAACGGGTAATCTCCTGACAATTTACCCTCTTTCTGCAAAACAGGGAATACCTGTTTAAAAATATCCCTTCTGGAAGGAAGTACAAAATCCAGCAGGTGCATATCAAGAATTTCTTCCTTTGAATAACCGGTTACCCTGCATCCTTCTGGATTTACGTCCAGAAAATGGCCATTATAGTCAATTAAAAAAATAGGATAAGGAGATATAGTGACATATGTCCTGTACTTCTCCTCACTTTCCTTTAAAGTGCGCATAGCCATTCTGAGCTCTTTTATTTGCTCTTTTAACTGAGGGTAATAACTTTTCCTGTGGGATGTTTCACTCAAACCAATTATCTTGTTTCGAAGATTATCCTTCCTGTTGTCATCTTCAGAGGAAAACAGGGCAAACCCTCCGCTTATGCGAATGCATATTTTCATCAGCACAAAGGAATTGTTTTGAGCCCCTATTTTTATGACTCACAATAGTAGAGAGGAAATATCATTATAAAAATATACCTATTAATATGTACCAAATATTCAGTTATTGATACATGAAAGGAAGACTTTCAGAATAGAAAAATGAACTTGAAGATAGGAAAAAGAAAAAAAAGAGAAATAATGCCCAATGGCATTATTTGCAAAGGTCGTAGTTCTGGTTTACTATCTTAAGAGCGCAGAAGTCACCGCACATTGTACATGCGTCTTCGTCGCCTGGTGATCTGCTGTCACGGGTTGCTCTTGCGAGTTCTGGATCGAGTGCGAGTTTGTACTGTGCTTCCCAGTCAAGTTTTGCGCGTGCTCTGCCCATTGCAAGGTCAACCTGACGAGCTGTCTCAGGGTATTTGACCATGTCACCAACGTGTGCTGCGATCTTTGAGGTCTTGACACCTTCAACAACATCTTCAAGGTTTGGAAGTGCAAGGTGTTCTGCTGGTGTTACGTAACAGAGGAAGTCACAGCCTGCTGCTGCAGATGCTGATGCACCGATTGCTGTTACGATGTGGTCACGGCCTGCACCGATGTCTGAGACCAGTGGACCAAGCATGTAGAATGGTTTTCCACCGCTCATTGCTTTCATGAGCTTAACGTTCATCTCTACCTGGTCGAGTGGTACGTGACCTGGACCTTCTACAATAACCTGAAGATCATATTTGTCGTGTGCTTTCTGTGCGCATTCAGAGTTGATGATGAGCTCCTGTACCTGTGCCCTGTCAGTTGCGTCTGCTACTGCACCTGCACGCATTCCATTTCCGGTTGAGAGTGTAACTTCATGTTCCTTGAGGATCTCACAAAGGTAATCGAACTCTGCGTAAAGTGGGTTTTCCTTCTCGTTGTGCAGCATCCATGTGCTCATGAATGCACCACCACGGGAACATAGACCACCGTATCTGCCGTGTGCCTTCAACCTGTCGAGGACAATGTTGTTGATACCAGTGTGAATAGCCATGAAGTTTGTACCGAGCTTTGCCTGTTCCTCGGTTGCGTGCCAGAGGTCGTCCTCTGTCATGTGGACAATGGAACCGTCTCTCTTTGCTGCTGTGATGAATGCCTGGTAGAGTGGAACTGAACCTACTGGGAGGGAAATTGCGTCACAAACAGCTTTCCTGATACCAAGGAAGTCTCCGCCGGTACCGAGCTCCATAAGTGTGTCTGCACCTGCTGCTTCTGCTGCCTTTGCTTTTGCAACTTCCATGTCAAGGTCAACGATGTCTGATGATGCACCAATGGATGCATTTACCTTGGTTGTAAGACCTTCACCCATACCACATATCTTGATGTCCCTGTAAGGGGTCATTGGGATTACGATTCTTCCTGATTCGATACCACGTCTGATGAACTCCGGGTCTTTGCCTTCTATCTCAGCAACGATCTTCATCTCTTCTGTGATCTTACCATTTTTTGCATCTGTAACTATTGTCATTGTTTATACCTCAAGTTTTGATGTAACCTACAATAACTAAATCGTATATAATGTTTGTCAAAAAATAAACTTTAGATAAAGTCAAGTTAACTTTATAGATGCTGGTTTTTTATTTGAAAGTTGAGATTAACTGAAAGAAACAGGACAAAGAAAACAGATAGTAAGTCCCTCTTTTAGAAGACTTGTGAAATATTGTACTGATCCTTAATGCGGAATATTAAACAACTAAATTTGTCTTTTCAGAGAATAAAAAATACTTGTCTTTATAAAATCAGGTCGATTAAAAAATCACTTGTTTCTTTTTTCCATATCATAGATTTTACGAAGCAAGCGCATGTTTTCCCTGTGAAGACTAACCATGAGGTCACTGAGCATTCCAAAAACAAACATCTGGAAGCCTGCAATAATCAGTAAAGTCGTGAGAATCGTCATAGGTATACGGGTTATACCCTGCAGCCACTGGCTGACAACATATGTGCCCACAATCAGCCCAGAAAATATGAATCCACCGCCGAGAATTCCAAAATAGAACATTGGGTTATGAAGCTTTGCCATTTTGTAAATAGTTGAGGCGATTCTCCAGCCATCCTTGAGAGGATTTAGCTTGGTTGTGCCACCTGAACTTCTTGAAAGATAGGTTGTAGGAACTTCAATAATTCTCAGGTCTTTCTTGACGCTTTCAATTGTAATTTCAGATTCAACCTCAAATCCGAGCTTCTTTAATTCAAATGACTTAATAGCTTTCCTGTTAAAGGCCCTGTATCCCGTTAGAATATCCTCAAGCCATATTCCATAGGCAAAACCAAACATTTTGTTGATTACTTTGTTGCCTAACAGGTTTAGTCTTGTAAAAGCACCGGTTTCATAATTAACCAGACGATTGCCCATCACATGATCAGCTTCATCTGCAAGAACAGGATCAAGAACCGCATGAATATCCTTTGCATGGTTTGTACCATCGGCATCTGCCATGACAATATAATCTTCATCAATTAGTTCAAATGCCTGTTTTATAGCCTGACCCTTGCCCTTTCCAGTCTGGACTACAACCCTGGCACCTTCATTTTTGGCAAGCTCACGCGTCCTGTCTTTACTGTTGCCGTCAATGACAAGAATATTATCAAAGCCTTCAGCCCGGAAATCCCGGATAACCTGAACAATTGTAGCTTCTTCATTCAGGGCTGGCAACAGAATACAGACATTGTCGTTTGTCATTGAATACTAAATATAAATAATAGGTCTTAAAGCAGACCCATGCTGTCAAGCTGCTGCCTTACGACTTCAACACCCTGTTCACAGTTTTCAGGGGATTTTCCACCAGTGACAACAAGCTTTCCGGAACTGAAAATAAGTACTACTACCTTAGGATCGTCTATGCGGTAAACAAGACCAGGGAACTGTTCCGGCTCATATTCAATGTTCTCAAGACCAAGACCTATTGCAATTGCATTAAGGTTAAGAACTGCCTGGAGATCTGCGGATGCAACAATGTTCTGGACAGTAATTTCAGGGTCCTTGATTGTTTTAATTCCGATGTCGTTGAGTTTCTTAGCCATGTTGCCTATGACAGTATGAACATCATCCACATTCTTGGCACCTGTACATACAACCTTTCCGGAAGTAAATACCAGAAATGCGGCTTTTGGGTCAGAAACACGGTATACAAGACCCGGGAATTTCTGCTTGTTATACTCCGCGCCCTCAAATTCAGCTTCTATTTTTGTAAGATCGAACTCCTCTGCAAGCTTGGTAGATGCGACCACATTTTCAATTTTGATGTTGTAATCTGACATAGTATAATCCTCATATTTAAAGCGGGCTTATATTCAACAATTCAGTATATAAACTTATACCCTCTTATTTATATATGTTTTTAAGGAAATCACAAAATAGCCAAAGTAATAAGGATTTTGGACGTTAACTACCAATTTTTTAACTGTCTTCGAGTTTCTTTAAACCGTCAATCACAGCATCATATTTGCTGCAAACCCTCTCAATAAGGTCACCATCCATATTCCTGTGGGTAGGCAAAAGTATGTCAGCCCCTTCTGAAACTTCCACGCCGTCACCTGATTTTCCATAATCAGGAGCTATTACAACTCCGGTGGCTGAAACTCCAAGACGTAAATCACTGACAATGCGCGCAACCATCTCTGTTGCCGGCTGAACTTTCTTACTTATGACAAGTGCTTTGGATACGTATCTTTCCCTGAGTTCCGCTATTGAATCAATGCTTGATTCTGCCGTATCCGGATCTCCTGCACTCTCAAGCAGCTTAATGGAATCAATAAGGTCATCAAATGTCGTAGAGCTTACCTCTATGATTTCCCCGTCATAGTATTTGCTCACTTTTTCAGTATATCCCTTTGAGATTACCAGTTTGTAAACATCCTCAAGCTCATCAAGCTCCTCTTCAGTGGGGTCATAGGCATTGATTACTTTATATTCCCTGATTCCGCTTAGCTGCATAAGCGATTCATACATCGGGGTAACACCGATAAACCTTCTTCCAAGCCACTTATTAAGACCACTCTGACCGCTCTGAAGACGGGAAAGTTCTACTATCTTTTTCTTCACAAGATCAGGATCATTAGAATCAAGTCCGAAGTAATCGGCAAACAGGGAAGTAGTGCGAAGAATCTTTGTCCTGCCATGGGGCTGTGCATCAACAAAACCCCTGTCCTTGAGTTCCCTTATATGATCATAAGCTGAGTTACCCCTCATATCAATAAGGTCTGACTGGATCAACGGCTGGTGATATGCAATCATGGAAAGAGTCCTGAGCATAGGAGCACTCAGTTCCTTGGGCGCAAGAGGTCTTACCACATCAGTATACTTTGGCTTGACCTGCATAACATAACGGTCTCCGAGATCAATTATCTCGATTCCGGATTCCCTTGAAGCATAGTCATTTACAAGTTCCCGGGCAACAGGAATAACCTGCTTCTTTGGTTTACCTACAAGCTTTGACAGGGTTAAAGCATCAATTGCAACCCCGGCAGCAAAAAGAGCTGCTTCAATAATTTCCCTGTCACTTATATTGTTGCTCATAACCGGAAATACACCTCTCAAACAGCCCTTATATCAGAGTTAACCGGATAAACATATAATTCGCCGAAAAGTTCTTTCTGCTCCAGCCAGATTTTCTTATCAGTTGCAAGGAAAAGCAGTGAAACATAAGTCATGATATTCTCAGACCTGTCATCGGTCATCAGATCTGAAAGAAGGACAAACTCACTTTCCCTGAAAGACTCTGTGAGCATCTCCCCCATATCCCTGACACGTCCCAGTATGTCCTCTTCATGGGCAATTCCCAGAACTTCATCGGTTGTCACAGCTGACTTTTCTTCCAGCTTGCGATGGACACTACGATCCTTTCTTCTGGTCTCTACTTTCTCAGCTTTACGTAATTCAACAATAAGTTCCTGAAGAGTTACAGGACGGGTGGCCTTGCGGCGGATCGGGAGTTTAGGAATGGGATACTCATCCACTTCATACATGTCCAGTTCATCATCAAACATCTCAAAGTCATCTTCTTCCTCTTCTTCCTGGACTATACCTGTGGATTTCATACGCAAAAGTATTGCTGCATATAGAAGTGTCCTGCCGGATATGCGAAGATCCAGCATTTCCATTACTTCAATACGCTCAAGGAACATGTCGGTGACGTTGACAATATCAATATCCCATGGATTAATTGCACCATCCTTTGCAAGATTCATGAGAATCTCTACAGGTTCACTGAGCACATCCTCAGGGAATTCAAGGTGAGACTCATCCACACCCAGACCCCTCAGAGTTTCAACAAACTCCGGATCAATGGTGCAGGGCAGTGAAATCCCACCTATCCGGGTGGCATCTACTGCCTGGGCCATTTCCATGTCTTCTGCTATTTCGTTAAACGTAATTTCACACCCGTAATACTTGTAATATTATTTTCCTGCATTGCAACACCGATGGTACGCTCTGCAGCCTCAATCATTGGTTTTCTCAGGGAAACAACAATAAACTGGGTATTTGCAACTGCCTTTTTGACACGCTGGGCAACTTTTCCTGCATTGGCACCGTCAAGGAACATGTCAATCTCATCGAATGCATAGAAAGGTGCCGGTCTGTACTGCTGGATAGCAAATACAAATGAGAGAGCAGTAAGACTCTTCTCCCCTCCGGACATTGCTTCCAGGCGCTGCAGGGTTTTTTCCTTTGGCTGAGCCTTTAGTGTCAGGCCGCCTGCAAACGGATCATCATAATTGTCAAGTACAAGCTCACCGATACCATCTGACAGCTCATTGAATATCTCCTTAAATGGAGCATTTATTCCCTCGTATGCTTCCATGAAGGTATCCTTTTTAAGCTGCTCATATTGTTCTATTCTTTCAAGGATCTGCTCCCTTTCAGTGGACAGGGTATCGCGCCTTGCCACAAGGTCATCAAGCCTGCCTTCAACTTCAGCATATTCGTCAATGGCACGCATATTAACAGGTTCAAGACGTTCCATTGCCTTTTCTATAGAAGCAATTCTTGTGCGGACAGTTTCATAATTAGGAACTTCATCAGATTCCTCGATGCCACGCCTCTGTATTTCCTCGGCCAGTTCAGTGACTTCATCATCAAGGGCATCCTTTGTGGCTTTAAGTGCCATCATCTGCCTGTTTCCATCATCGAACCTTACCCTGATTCTGTCGAATTCCTTCTTCACAGCCTCGTGCTCATCATGAAGACGGGAACGTTCCTGCTGCAGTTCCTTTAACTCATCAGCAAGTTCACTTTCACGCTGCTGTTTCTCTTTAAGGGTTTGTTCAAGCTCAGCGATCTTATCCTGGAGATCAGCCACACGCTTTTTATGATTGGTCTTGTTTTCATCCATGGATTTGATAAGATCCCTGTTCTCATCAATCTTTGAATTAGCATAATTGCGATCGAGGTTCAGTGCATTCAGCGTCGAGTCAATGTCCCTTACACGACCATCCAGACGCCTGATTTCCTCATCAAGCTGCTCTGCCTGCCTGTTAAGTTCAGGAACCTCAGAACCTGCAAGCTTCTCTTCAAGAACTTCAATATCCTTTTCAAGAGACACAACAAGCTCTTCTTTTTCCTGCTTTCCACTAACAGTCCTGTCCATTTCTCCCCTGAGCTCGCTGCGTGACTGTTCGATCTCTTCAAGTTCCTTTGCCTTGGATTCAATAAGCTGGGCAAGACGCTCGCCACGCCCGGAGATTTCATCAATCTGCATCTGTTTTTTGGAGATTTCCTTGTCATGCTCATGAATCTCACTATTAATCTGGGAAATATGGCCTTCAACCTGATCCAGTTTCTTTATGGCATTGGCACGTTTTGAATCAAGTTCTGTGATCTTCTCAGCGATCTTTACAAGCTTATCCTTTTCAGAAGCAGCAAAGGAAAGGCCAGACTTCTGCTGCATGGAACCGCCCACCATTGCACCGCTCTTTTCAATAACTTCACCTTCAAGAGTGACCATACGCAGTCCACCCATAAGGCGGCGGGCATTGGTCAGGGTGTCAACAATAAGAGTGTCCCTGAATACATACCAGAAAGCAGCCTCGAATTTCTGATCAAAATCTATCAAGTCAATTGCATAACCTACGACACCTTCCCTGTCAGAAAGGTCTTTGTAAGGCCTGCGGGATTCCATTTTATTCAGCGGCAGGAAAGTTGCCCTTCCACCTCTTCTCTGTTTAAGGAATGATATTGCACGGGAAGCATCCTCGTCATTTTCAACAACAACTGCCTGCATACGCCCGCCTGCAGCAATTCCCAGTGCATTGGAATACTTCTGGTCAACGCTTCCAAGTTCAGCTATAGTGCCGTATATTCCCGGAAGTCCGTGGTGTTTCTTTTCATTCATCACCATGTCCACTGCTTTGGAATACTTGCTGTGATCCTCTGCTGCACGGACACGGACTTCAATTCTTGCATAATCATTCTCATGCTTGCGGAGTTCTTCTTCAAACTCCCTGACAATTGTCTTTAACTGGGAACGGTTGCTTTCAAGATCATCAATGTCCTTTGTCAGGACATCGATCTTCTCGTTGAGCTTCTCAATATCGTATTCCACTGACTTTGTATCACTGTCTGATGATTCTGATTTGGATTTAGCATCTGCAATCTCGCTTTCAATATCCCGGACTTCTGCGGACTTTCTTCTCAGTGCATCAAGCAGGCGATCTTCCTGACGCATGAGTTCATTCTTCTCATCCTTTGCTGTCTCAAGTTTAGACTTAAGACCGCTTAGTTCGTCTCTTGTCTGGGCAAATTTAGCATCAACATCGGCGATCTTGCTCTGCAGAAGCATACGCTCGGTCTTGCGCTCAGACATCTCTGCAAGGATGCTTTCTTTTCTCATTGTTTCTTCAGAAATCTTGCTGTCAAGTTCCTCAAGTTTGCCTTTTATTTCATCAATTTCAACAAAGAGCTTTCTGCGTCTTGATTCAACATCTTCCATTTCCTTTTCGGAAATTTCGATGGTGTCAACACATCTTGAAACCTCACCCCTGATTCCCTCGATATCCTTTTTAATCTGGATCTGTTCATCTTCACCCATTCTCTGGATGTTGTGGGTCATTTCCTCAAGTTCCTGCTCAAGCTTTTCAACTTCAAGCTTTTTAGCATCAAGGTCAAGTTCCATTTTTCCAAGGAATTCCTCTTTGGAAAGAATGTCATCGGCAACTGATGAGAGTTCTATTTTTGCATCCTTGAGCTTGGCTAGCAGCACAAAACCCTCAAATTTCATCTTTTCTTCCTTGAGGGACTGGTATTTCAAGGCCTGGTCACGTTCGGTTTTAAGCTTTCCGAGCTGCTGACCCACCTCTTCAATAATAATGTCGACTCTTTCCACCCTTTCACGAACGATCTCAAGCTCGCTGAGTGCCCTGTCCCTTTTGCTGTCAAACTCGGCAACACCGGCAATCTCATCGATGATTTTACGTCTCTCAGTGGGAGTCATGTTAATAATACGAGTAACGTCTCCCTGCATTACAACATTATATCCTTCCGGAGTTACCCTGGCTTTTGCAAGGTAATTGTGAACATCTGTAAGACTTAATGCCTTGCCGTTAAGATAGAAATAACTGTAATATCCGGAATCGGTCTCCCTGATTTTTCTTGTAATGGTTACATCATCAGCATCATAGGGCATTTCACGATCTGCGTTATCAAAACGTATTGTCACCTGTGCAAAATCAGGTTTTTTGGAGCCTTCCCCGTTATAGATAAGATCAGTGAGTTTTTCGGCCCTCATAGTCCTGGAGCTTGATAATCCCAGCACAAAGAGGATGCCATCTATGATGTTAGATTTACCACTACCGTTTGGCCCTGAAATAGTGGTAAAGCCATCAAAAAAAGGTATCTTCACCTTTTTCCCGAAGGATTTGAAGTTTATAAACTCAAGTTCCTTAATGTACACGTGATTCCTCTGTTTTTGTGAAAAGGATTATTTTCTTCGTGTGGTAACTACTACCGCATCCTCGTCCTCGCGAGCTTCAACCGTTTCATATTCTTCAACGGGATCCTTACATGAGAGCTTGTCCTCTTCTGCAACTATGTAATTGCAGGATTCGGCTTCCTGGCGGGAAGTGTGTGCCAGCCTGAGCTTGCGTTCATCATCTGTTTCTGCGATGATGTATTCTGATCTGTGTTCAGGTTCAGGCATTTCAGGTTTCTTTACAGAGGGGATTTCACGGACATTAAAATTAACATTTGAAGAGTGTGCAGTTTTCCTTCCTGACATGGAAGCCTGTTCATCAGACCTGACGGAAACCCTGGAGTTTACAGGTCTTGCAGATGGTATTTCAGCATTTGGAGCTGACTGTTCAGCAGATGAACTGATTGTTGCGGGAACTGCTTCTTCCTGTGCGGAAGATTCAGGAGGCCTTACTGGCTTTGCTTCGGGACGATATAACTTAGGTGTTGCCGGCTCTTTCGGAGCATTAACTTCAGGAGCAACGGGGGCTGGTTTCTCAGCTTTCTTTTCACGGGAAACTGGAGATTCACCCAGGGAACGTAACATTGACTTCTGATCAAGAAGCTCATCCATGACGCCATTGAGGTTGTTGCTTAAAGCCTGTACTTTGCGTTCAAGCTGAGCAATACGATTATGGATATCAAGGTCATTCTTGAGATCGCTTCTGATCTCGCGGAGTATAGAATCTCGTAAATTAGTTTTTATATCATCAATTTCTGTTTCTTTTTCCTTGAGCTGCCGCTCAAGGCGCTCAATAACAAAGTCCCTGTTTTCCGTATTCATGAAAAGCCTCGCAAATCCATTCAGTCCCTCATCGCTTTTAGCGAAAACCACTTTATTATATGAATAAAAGTATAATATACCTTATGGTCGTCACATGTATTTTATTCAATCAATAAATAAGTATTTAATCTATTTTCAGAGTGCATAAATTGATGAATTATTGGTAACAGGGTCCTTCTCCACGGCAAATACATGGTCTGCAGAATCGATTAATGACTCATCATGTGAAACAATAAGTATCTGTGCCACACCAATGTCCCGCATCATATCAATAAGTTTAATCAACTGGTGCACGTGCCCCCTGTCAAGGAATACCGTTGGTTCATCCATAATAAGAGGCGGAAGGCCTGCACCATCATGGGAAGCTGTCCTGAGGGAAAGCAACCTGTAAATAGCACAACGGAGAACAAGATTAAACAGTGCACGCTCCCCGCCACTGAGAAGCTTTGGCTCAAGGGCAGTGCCATCCTTCTCAAAGACAGTAAGATTGTAATCAGAGTCCAGTGTCACATGAGAATAGGCATTATTGGAATACATGAACGAAAAGATCTCATTGATAAGTGCATCAAGTGTCTGTATATTGCTGGAACGCAACTGGGCACGTATGCGAATATACATACTTTCAAGTTCCTCGGCATCTGAGTAAACGGCCGCCAGATAATTTCCCCGGTTCTTCAGGTGAACAAGAGATGTTTTAAGCTCTGCAAGCCTTCGCCTGTCATTCTCTGCCATTCCGGCTTTCTTCATAACGTCGTCTTTTTCAAGCTTGAGTTTTTCAATTTCAGAATTTATGTGTTTCAAGGCTGAATTGTAATCCCTGCTAAGGGAATCCAGTTCCTTACGGTCAAACTCCCCTATCCTATCACCAATCTCTTTCAGGGAATCCTTTTTCTCTCCAATCTGCCCTTCAAAAAGAACAATCATTTCCTGAATACTTTTGATTTTGTCTTCCATCTGTTTTATTTCAGCATTGATCTTATCAAATTCGGCAAGAATTTTCTGCATTTCCCGGGCCATATCCAGCTTTTTAAGGAGTGATGAATGATCTTTTGAAACAGATTCTTCTTCCTGCCTGATATTCTGAAGTTTCACTTTTGTGTCCACTAAGGATTTTTCCATAGACTCCTTGCCCTCAAGCAGTTCCTTAATCTTCAGATCATCTTCCCTGATACGTTGTTCGTATTCCTCAATCCTTTTCCCATCCCTTTCAATGGCTTCTCCGGAAGATTCTATATCTCGGGCTATGCCATCAATCTCAGACTTGAAGCTTCTGGCGGACTTTACTTTTTCAACACGGTTTTCCGCTTCAGCCTGTTTTACTTTAAGATCAGAAAACTCAGTTTCCAGTTTTTTAAGTGATTCCTCATCTTCAACTGTGGATTCTTCAACACAGGAACCCTTAAGTTCCTGACCACATGTAGGACACTTACCTGCATCAAGAAGTTGTTTTGACTTTTCCAGCCTTGTTTTTAGTTCGGAAATCTTTACCTTAAGCTCTGATTCCCTGCCATGGAACATCTTCTGCTGATCGTTAACAAGATCAAAAACATCGTCGACGTTTTCCAGTTTATCCATTGAAAATCCCAGTGACTCAACTTTCAAAACAGCTTCCTTATTCTTATCTTCAAGTTCCTTTATTCGTTCGTTATGGTCCTGAATTCCTGCACGAATATTTCTGGTTTTTAACTCAGTTTCCTTAACTGAAGATTCAATTATTTTTGCCTGCCTGTCGGCATCCTTTGCAGAATCACCAATATTGAGTATATCTTTCTCAAAAAGCGCCCTTTTACTTTTCAAATCACTGAGAGAATCCCTTAAACTACGTTCGTCACTATCCATTCTGGCAGCTATTGAATCAGCATCTTTTGCTTCCACGCCCAGTTCAGATTCTATCTCAAAAAGTTTTGCCTGCCTTGTTTCAAGCAGGTGCTTACGGGAGCTGATGTCCCTTGAAAGTGAATCAACAGACTGGAATGATTTAGATTTGCGCTCCGTCAGTTCATTGATTTGCTTCTTCACAGCTTCTTTTCTTGCAGCCAGATCGTTTAGTTCAGATATCCTTTTTGAAATCTCATCTATCCTGGCAAGTGTACGATCCCTTTTTTCATTAAATGATGCAGATTCCGCATCAATTTCTCCAGACCTTGTCCTGAGGGCTGCCAGTCTTCCTGTTGGATCGCTGTCCTCTACAAGTTTAATTTCAGTCTCAGTTTCCTTAACACGCCGATCATTATCCCGTTGGTGGCGCCCTACACCCACCCTTGCACTTGAAGCCCTTTCCCTGTATTCCTCAAGTTTTCCAAGCTGCAGGAGATCATCGATCATTTTCTGGCGGTCTTTGGGTTTGGAATTAATCAGGACATCAATCTCACCCTGACGAATATAAACACAATTGCGGTAAGCCTCTTCATCCATATTCAAAAGAGATGTAATAGCATCATAGCTACGGGTCGCCTGATCAAAGATTATTTCCCCATCCCGCTTAAAAACAGATTTAGTATTGGAAGCCCCGCTCTTTTTCAGGATCATTCTGAAAGACTGCTCCACAGAATAATTATGTCCATTCTGCTGGAATTCAAGAAGTATTGAAGCCTTTGTAGCACCCTTTGTAATGATATCCGAGAGTACAAATTCCTTGCCAAGTGTCTTGCTTCCGAAAAGTCCGGTAAAACATGCTTCCAGGAGACTGGATTTGCCACTGCCGTTTACACCTGATACAACTGTGACACCGTTCTTGAAAGACAGGTCAAGCTCCTTATAGCTCCTGATATTTTCAACTTTCAGGCGTTTTAGCATCAAAGGTAATCACCCAGGTTGTACTGACGGGGCTTTACTGCACCGGATTCACTTTTATCCTTATGTTCATTTTTATCTTCAGACACATCTTCAGGGATTGTAGACTCTATTTCTTTTTCTTCAGTATCATCAGCGTTGTTTTCATCAATATCCGATTTTTTTGAAGTTTCAGAGAAACAAATGGTACAGAATTATCCGCTTCATTTGAGACATAGACATCCTTTGTTTCACAACCTGTTTCTTGAGATGCTTCAGTTAAAGACTCTGATGATGACTCATCTTCCGCCATATCAATATTCACACTACAAATTTCATCCGATAGAGATTCATCTTGTTGCTCCGGGACTTCAGACATAATCGGATTGTTAACAGGAACAGGTTCACTAAAATCTATATTCTCAATTAATTCCCCGAGTTTTAATTCCGCTTCATCGCCAACCCTGGTTTTTACAACTAAAGGATCCCTTATGATCTCATCCAGGAGTAAGCCACCTGATGTGAGGTTCATTTTCTTTATCTCTTCCTTTACCACATCATCAGGGTCAGAAAATGATACTTTCATGGATGGATCAGCGATTGTATCAACTCCGCTGCGAAGATCCTGATTCCCGAACAAGGGCACCCCTTGCCAGAAGGAATTTTTCGACTTCACTGAAATCAATCCTGACTTTAACGTCCCCTGAAAGCTCCACGAAAACAACTTTATCGGAAATCTCATGCTCTTTTATTGCGGAAAAAATCTCTTCAAGGGCTTCCTGCCCTTCAGAAAGCTGAACCGGGATAAAAACAAATTCTCTTGTAGGGATAATCCGTTTGCTGATCTCCACACCATTATCACCGGCGGTGACTATATTATATGATCGGGGTTCCCTCTCAGACGTACTGTTTCTCTCAGTACTTCCGGCATAAGTAACCCATGTGTCATCAATCTTTATAACCTCACACTTGTGATTATCACCAAGAAGTACTGCGTGGATGTCGAAGGGAATCGAATCAATTACCTCCCCTATATCCCAGTCACCAAAAGAGAAAGGATTTACAAGCTGGTGCATCACTAACAGGTTGTATTTTGCATCTGTCCCTTTGCCATCAAAAATGGAATAATCAAATAATGGAATCTTTGTTTTTGGGACACTGTCAATACCATACAATGATACTTCACCAAGCCTGTAAGGTTCAGCCCCAAGACGGATTACAAGCCCGAGGCTTCCATACAGGTCAAGCCATTGGGTACTCTGTTTGCTCTCATGATTACCTACAATAGCAAGCAAAGGAATACCTGCAGTTTTAAGTCTTGAAAAAAGTCCCATAGCATCCAGGATATCATCAAGTGTCGGGTTTCTGGAATCAAACAGATCACCGGCATGCACTACTGCATCCACGTCCATCTCAATTGCATCATCCACAACCCTGGAGAATGCATTTAAAAAATCTTTTCGGCGCACATCACTGTGATATTGCCGGTAACCAAGATGTGTATCCCCTGTGTGGACTATCCTTATCTCATCCATCAGGGGTTATGATATGTGTTGACGGTTTTTATTTGTTTGGGGCACGCTCTGTAAACTATTGGAATATGATCTTTTTATATACAAACCAAAACTATAATAATATAGAATAAAACGCAAATGTTACTCAAACTACCATGAACAGCAAAGGCCAGATTACTATAGATTACCTGATAAGTATTACCATTTTTCTCTTTGCAGTTGCCTTTGTATTTAATTACACTTCCGGTATTTTTACGCCATTTAGCTCAAATTCTGATGAAACAACTCTGATTGCGGACAGGCTATCAACCGCACTCGTAGAAAAGATCCTTAATGATGGAGACGAAACCGTTCCAAACATGCTTAACAAGACAAAAGCAGACGCTTTTCTCCTGCAACTTGACACTAACTATGAGGATACAATAGATTCTCTGGGACTGAACGGTTCTTATCTCAGGTATGACCTAAATGTGACCCTTGAAAACGAAACCACAACCATTGGAATGGCAGGGAAGAAAATCCCATCCGGAGTTAATGTTGGGCAGACTAAAAGAATAGTATTGCTCAAATACCAGAATGCAGGCTATACTGAAAATGCAATCATATCATTCAGGGTGTGGTAATTTGTCCCGGAAAACATTATTGTGGACAGGTGACTCCCGCGCCCAGATGCATACACTTGAAGCAGTTATGGCATCACTGATAATGATTGGAGTTATCGTTTTTGCGGTGGAAGCAACTTCCCTTACACCTCTTACTTCATCAACTGCAAACGCCCATATTGAAGCCCAGTTACAGACAATTGGACAGGATATGCTAAGTGCCCTGTCTTATGAAGGGCATAGCCATAGTTCTGATCTTAAAAATGATGTGAAAAACTGGGATGGAAAAGAATACGTATGGAACGGCACAGCTTATGAATCCAGATATTCAAGCCACACGGCACTCACAAACAGTTCCCTTCAGGAAATATTAGAGTTTATTGCAATTCCCAGGGGTATTGCACATAACGTTCATTTTACATGGGTGGATTCCAACGGACTGGTGGCTGGAAGGGCTTACATTTACAACGGTGACCCATCGGATAATGCAGTAATCATATCCAAAAAAGTTGTCCTCTCAGATTATGATATCGGCAACACAACTTCTTTTGTGACAAGCACAGGCATACCGGATTCCGATTCAGGAAGTGATTTTTACAATATAGTCAACGTCAAAATGACACTCTGGAGGATGTAATAGTGTTTAAGCATGAGACCAGAAAGTTTGACGATAAAGCACAACTGCTTCTTGTAGCAGGATTTGCAGTGGGAGTTGGGATAGTTGTGCTTACAGTTATGCTGAACAATGTGATTTATGCAAGCAATATTGCATCGGAATCAAGCATAGATACTTCACGATATGATATCGCAAACGCTATCCAGATGACAACTGAGGCTCATGAGGATGCCTATAGATCTGCAATGCAAAGCGGTAGTTTCAACAATACAAGCTATGAAAACCACCTCGATGCATATGAAGAGATGGCCTCCAGAAACTATGCCATATCAGGACTGACATTCAGTATGGAAAACAGTAGTTTTCACGAGGCTTACCTTACACGGAACGGGCTTTATGATGGAAAAAATGACTGGACAGTTGTCAGCAATATCAATACTACAGACATTTTCCTACTTGAAATAAATGATACTGCAAAACTGGGAAACAGCTCAAACAGCCTCCTGATAACAGCAACCAATAATACAGGACTCATATGGTCACTTGAAATCTACAATTCCAGCGGAAACATAAACATAACTGTATCTGATGACTCTTCAGTTATTGGTGCACGTATACTGCTCCACACAGATTAACGTAACAGGAAACAAAATAGACTTCGTAACCCCTGCATCCTTCGATTTCCCGGATAACACCGACGGAAAGGATTATTCAATCAATATTATCAATGGCAACAGTACTGTTGGATACTGCACTTTTTCAGGCAGGCTGAGCAACGGAGAAAGTTATACATTTGCACGATACTGGGTGGCAGACCCGATCATTACAATGCATTCAAGTGAAATCAGCATTACACGCGATCTGCCAATATCCTGCCAGGAGGATACTATGAAACTGCCTGATTTTAAAAATGATGAAAGTGCAGTTTCAATCACTGTTGGTTTTATCCTCACATTTGCAATTACTGTTTTAATACTTGTGACGGTGCTCAGCTCATTCTATCTTAATGGACAGGGCAGAAGAAACCGTAATGCGGGATGAATTTGAGATTCATGGAAATGATATTGCAGTACGTATTGCCAACATTGACACAATGGTTGGCAGCGGGAAAAAACAGGATCAAAAACCAGGGAAATACAATACGAGATTTCCCTGCCCGAGCAGAATAGCAGGGAAAACTTACTCTGTGGAATTCAGTGATAGGGACATCATTTTCATCTCTGATGGCAGGGATGAAACCAGAGTTAAAGTGCCATATTACACGGAAAACACAGTGGTTGTTCCTACCACATTATACAGCCCGAAGGCAGAATACATAGTCATGTATGATCCCGGAACTGACGCCATAGTAATCTACTGAAAAGAGCCGGCAAAATGAAAGAGATAAAGAGACTATTAAGCTCAGAGGATGCAGTTTCCGAAGTTGTGGACTTCAGCATTACCCTGGGACTTATGCTTCTGGCAATATCAGTCATAGCACTAGCAGGCTATCCTATGGTAGAACATCTTAAAGAATCGGGGCATATTGAAAACATCAAGCAGAGTTTTTCGGTACTTACTCCCAATATGAACAAAATTGCTGCCGGAAAAGCTCCTTCACAGTCTATTGAACTGAAAATGTACGGAGGTAGTGCAGTTTACATTACCGGAGGCAGTTACATGAATGTAACCATGGACGTCTGGAATGATTCAACATCCTCTGTAGACAGGATATCTTTTGAAAGGCAGCTGCGCATGATTGAAAATAATTATGCAGATACGTCAATTGCTTATGAGAATACCGGTGCATGGGCAAAGTACCCCCAGGGAAAAGCAGTGATGGTTTCAAAGCCGGTCTTTGCTGCAGACAATTATTCCCTTATTGTACCCATGGTAACAATAACGGGTTCAAGAGGGATTTCCGGTTCAGGACTTATACGGGTAATAGCTGACGGAGGACAACTTTCAGTTGACACCTACAGGAATGTATCAAGGGTAGAGATGACAGTTTCAAGCAAGTATTACGATGGCTGGGAAAACTACCTGAACGAATCAATTGGAATGCAGACTATTGATGTTAACAGCAGTACAAAAACCGTGCATATGGGACGAAATTACAATCAGAACATAGATGTCTTTATTGCGGCATCTTCCATGAGCGCAACCGTGGAATAAAAACGTGGGAAAATGGATGGGTGACAAATGAAAAACATAATTCTATCGGAAAAAGCCGTTTCGACAATTATGGGAATGATGGCAGTGCTTGCACTTACAATTACATCAATAACCATAATTTTCCTTTACGGAGTACCTACCATATATGAAATGGAGGACATTGCAAATGCCCAGAAAGTCGAGCAGGCATTTACAGTATTTGACTCAAGGACAAGTAAAGTAGCACTTGGGGAATCCCCAAGTCAGACTACTGCATTCTCCATGATGGACGGGGAACTGGAAGTAAAAGGAAATAATGTATCATACAATAACAGTAAAATCGTTGTTGTTTCCGTTGACATAGATGCTACGTGGTATAATAGTTTTGAGGGAAAAAAACACCAGTGGGGTTCATGGGAAAATTACGTAACTCATACGAATATGAATGAATTTAATTCCTCTATGGGAAGTATTGTTTACGCTAATGACGACAGGATTATTGGATATGAAGGAGGAGGAGTGTGGTCCAAATACCCTAACGGGAATTCTGTTATGATATCCCCTCCTGAGTTCCATTACAACGGTGAAACCCTTACTCTGCCAGTTATGAGAATAGAAGGTGAGGAAGTTTCCAGTGGCGTTTCTGATGTTGCTGTTACTGTAAGTTCAGATAATATGCCAACTGTACTGTACCCTGACCCGGGAACAAATGCAAACAGGACGAATCCCCTTACATCCGACAAAGTCATAATTTACATCAAAAGTGAATTTTACACTGCCTGGGCAGACTATGCAAATTCCCTTGCTTATGCTTCTGCAACAACAGATCCTGCAAACCAGACTGCTGTTATTGAGCTGGAAGTAATCCCCGCAATGGGAGAAGACTCATTGAAGCAGACATTTAAGGTAGGAGCTGTTAATCAGAGCAACCCGGCTCCGATATACAATTTTGCCCTTGACCTGGAAGCTAGGGGCAATGCCGGACTTAATCCGAGTAACTACAAGATTACAGCCTCATCCGGAACCAGGACACTTACCTATACCCTCCAGAAGAAAAATGGACCTAACAGGCTTGTAATGGATATTATCTATGAAGACACAGCCCCGGGCGGAGGGACCGAGACATGGGACGGACAGGGCTATTTCCTAATCAATGGTTCCCAGGACGAGGAAGATTCCTTAGTTGATCTTCTTGATACAGGTTTTGTCTGTGAGTATGATGAAAGCAGTGCTTTCTCATGGAATTCCAGCAGCCCACTGGGTGTTGATCCCGACATTGATTTTGTCAGCGGGGATGAAACTTCTCTCTACAACGTTACACAGCACTATATGAAATTGATTACAATGGATGGTGCAGTGGTTTTCAACCTTTACCATCCGGGTTCCGGAGGAAATGGTAACGGTGGAGGATCAGATCCTATAGACTATGACGAATCAACAATTACCCTGTACTATGACGGAATGCCGGGAAGTATAACCTACCTGCACATAAGCAGGAATGATCTAACCGCTACCCTGAACTAGTGAGTAATGGTTGCACATGTTCCTAAAGAAGATGCTTAAGTGCATTTTACTTATTTTTTAACATATTTTATTTATATTATACAGTGCATACATATGAGAAATGATGGATGAAATGGACAGATTGCGGTGGACTTTCTGCTTGGAATATCGCTGGTCTTAATTGCTCTTGCTTTTACCATGCAGTTTGTACCGGGACTCTTCGCTGTGGGAAACGCAGGAGAAAGCAGTCTTGACTATACAGCATACCGCACGGCAACAATATTAACAGAAGATACCGGATGGTGGGAAAACAGTACGGCAAACGGAACTGACTGGGAAGTACATTCCAGCAATGCCATGAGGATAGGACTTGCCGTTGATGATGAATACAGGACCCGCCTGACAAATAATCCAAACGTAATATCCGAAGCAAAAATCCAGCGATTTATGCTTTTAAATGAAAGCAAAATGATAGAAATGCTGGGTTTATACAACAATATTGATGGGTCCCGTTTTGCCTATGGATACAACATTTCAATTACTCAGGATAATTCCCCTATTGTCCTGAATAATACAACAATACACCGTGGAACAATACCAGTGGATGACATGGAAATCGCAAAGATCACGCGGATAGTAATGATTGAAGATGGAACAACTGCTGTTTTCACAGGAGAAGAGATTACAGGTTCTGCCCTGTCAAAAGCAAGGCTTAATGTTACAGGCCCTCTTGATGAAAATATTACAGTACAATTAAGGGAACTTAACATAACCGGGGCAAACCCGGCATTTCTGAATGCAAGTATGGATGGCACAATACTCTCCCGACCGGGAAATTACAGTATTTACACACTGGAAGGATGGACTGAAAACCCATTGTCAGGGAATATCAACAGCGATGATGTTGTATGCCTTAATTTTGAATATTCCCTTTTCAACATGAGCAAGGATTACCGGCTTGAGCTTGAATTCAGCAATATCACGTTCACAAATTCAGGCCCTCCTTATGTTAACTACGAGAATTACAGCAAGACACACTACGAGCCTGCACGCATTAATGTGGAGGTATGGTGAATATGCTAATGGATAATAAAGCCCAGCTGCATACACTTGAAGGCCTTGGAGCTGCAGTCCTGATTACTTTTACTGTTCTTGCAATTACGCAAAGTACTATGATGGTTACACCCCAGAATGAACTTACTGTAAATGTGCAGTTGGAACAAATGAGCTATGATGCACTCACAGTCCTTGATACAGCCGAGCATGAGTCTGTCCAGTGCAACCTTACAGAATGTGTTGCAGGCTGGGATACAAATCCTGCTACTTACCCAACAGGAAACCTGGAAAAACTGGATGGTGCTTTAGCATATCTTTTGCCGGATCTGATGTATAATGTTGATTTTGTTTACTTTAAAAACGGGAACCTGACAGTTGAGAATGTGATTGTACACGGGGTTCCCGGTGAAAATGCAGTTGTTGCAAAGCGTTTCGTTACACTCACAAAAGATACTGTTTCAAACTACGGAGGTGGCTGGATTCTTTCCACCAGTGAACTCAGGGTTGTGGAGGTGAGACTGACAACATGGAAAATCTGAAAAATGATACAAAAGGACAGTGGATAGCTCTTTCAGGTCTTGTTATATCAATAATACTCATCAGTCTTGCAGCCCTTGCCAATCAGGCAATAATTGCAGGATACCATTCATCAAATGCTGCCCTTGAGTTTCCTAAAGAAGATATCAGGGAATTAAAATCCCATACAGGGGACAATGCCATAATAATAAAAGAACTTACATATGATTTGAATGCAACAGGCAATGATTCAATCCCTTTAATTTATGGCAGCCTGTTCAACAATTACAGCACCTATAGAGGGACTTTATGCGGTTCACGGGCAAACATTAGACCTGTCACTTGTTTCGTTAACAACAGCAATGGTACATACGGAAACAATGATATTGATTTTGTATTCGTGAACATGACATTCAATGATGGAAGAATACTGTATATTGCAAACCCTGAAATTTATGAGGTGAGTCCATGAAAAGACTATCCGGTAATGAGGAAGGGTCCTCACTTTTGTTTGAATATATCCTGTTTTCCTTATATGCATTGGTTTTTCATGACTGTTAGTCTCAATTCATATGAGATATTCCTGAAGAACCCAGAGACTCTGTTATGGAGAATGACATGAGTATATAGGAAATATGCTGAGCACAATGATCACAGACATATATCTTATACTTCCCGAAAACGGCTACATTGAGGTATAGTACATGCCCTGAAAAAGTAGGAGAGGAAACGTATGAAATCAATGCTGATATAGCTTATACGGATCAGGTTATCGAAATAATTTCATCATCAGGAAAGAAAGTAAGAGTTACGATTGGCGGAATTGCCACGACAATGCCAATCAACGGTACTGTCCAGCAGTTCCACATACCACAGGATTAGCTATGATTCAAGAAGATAGAAATAATGCAGCAGTTTCCGAAACACTCGGTTACATCCTTCTGTTTGCTATTGTAATGTTATCAATGGGGGTAATCTACGTAGTTGGTTACCCGATATTGGAAACAAATATGGAAGCAAATATATTTAAAGCGCAGAACAGAGTTTCATTGTCCTTAAAAGTAATATGGACAGGGTGTCATTTGACCAGACACCTGTAAAAGTCCTGAAAATGAAACTCCAGAGTTCTTCAATATCAGTGACTAACCAGTCTTCTGTAACGATAAGCTATGATAGTAATACAATACCTGTTGAAACCGGTGAAATAGTATTCCAGAAAGGAGATAAGAAACTAAGTTATGAGGCAGGAGGAGTGTTTAAGACATACCCTCCAGATGGTATGGTAATAGTTTCAAAACCTCCGATTTATGTCACATCAAGTAACAACGTCAACATAACAACAATAGGACTTGTTAACCTGACTGGCAATGATTACATTTCCGGAAAAGGAATCGCAACACTGACACTCCGCCATAGTGACAGCAGACTGGTGAGGAGTTCAGTGCCAACTAATGTTACACTTGAAGTCAACAGCACACATGCTTCAAAATGGGAAGAATACCTTGAAGAAACAGGTTTTACAATAAGCAACGCAACAACTGACTCTATGGTTATTGCTTACATGAATGACACCATGCTTGTTATGAGTATTCACGAAGTAGATGTTGATATAGAATGATTTTTTAAGTTGTGAAATGCAATATATATTGCATTTCTAACACCATTTTAAGAAAAAATAGCATATGAAACAGATTACATTTTAAGTAAGCTGTATTGTTCCCTTTGGCCTTATTACAATTTCTTCTTCTGATACCAGGACATCACTTACATTATTTACATTGTAAGCATAGGCTGTGATGTATGCTTTTCCTGCAGTGATACTTGTGAAATTCACAGAATCAGAACCAACTACAGTTATGTTTACCGGATTCTCATAATTGTTGAAATAACCGATACTGCTGTACAAATGTACATAGGCAAAACTGGAATTCCCGGTAGTATCGGTAAGTGTCATTGAAATTTTTGTGGGATTTGCAATATTCAGCAGGTCCTTTTCAGGAACCATATCCATTTCCCCAAGTGAATATGAAAGCACACTGGCTCCACCGCCACCTACGCTTGCACTGCCACCGCCTGGCACATATACTGTAATGTTCTCACCACTGAGATCTGTATATGTTACTGTGGAGGATGGCAATATCAACGGGACATAACCTGCACCGTCAATCTGCATCTGATACCAGATTCCCCATTTATCCCCTGCCCCCATACTTGGCAGTTGCCACTGGAGTAATGACATGTTTGTCACAGTTGTTACATTAGGTTCGGCATTGCCTGTAGAAGGTGCTTTTGGAGTTATGAATGCAGTTGAATTGCCATTTGTGGCATTACTACTTTCTGCAATGTAAGTTGCCTTGGCAACAGACAGGGAAGTGATATAATTGTGAGGAACATGAATGTCCAGCATAGGACCATCAGCTGAGAAATTAGTAATCTGTGATGCAATACCCCTGAAAATATCCTTCAGCACACTGGAATTTGGTGCAAAGTAGTATTCTCCGCCAGTAATGGTGCGATTTCCTCAAGCATGGGGTCAACTTCAGACTCGTTATTACCAAATCCAACGGTATATATCACGGTATTGTTGTCTCTTGCTTTGTATGCTTCTTCAAGCAGGGAATGATAACCTGCATTATCAAGACCATCACTCATTATTACTATTGTTGAATTGCCATCAGATGAGTTTAGTTCATTATTTGCAACAAAAAGACCTTCATCGATTGCTGTCAGCCCATCTGCAGTTATTGTGTCAATGGCATTTTCCAGATGGGACAGGGAATCATTCTCAAGGGTTGAAGTCACACTTGCGCTCCATTCATTCCATGAAACAGGTGTACTGGTTGCCGGTGAATCAACTGAATTGAAAACCAGGTCAAAGCATTCATAATACCTTGTTGAGGATGTTTCAACTTCCGTTACAATACTCCAGGAGCTGCCATCCCATTTCTGGATATTAAGATCATTGTCCCCGTCTGAAGTCATAAGGAAAATATCATCTGAATCGGGATCCGGCGTTAGCCTGACCCAGCGCGTATATCCGCCGCCTCCCAGATTGGAAGCGGATTGTTCAGAACCAAAGTCAGTGCCGTTCCATATACGGTACTTTGGAGTTGGATTTCCTTCACCCCATACAACCAGGCCATTACCACTGGTGCTTTCAAAGGCTATATCTACGGATCTCCTGCTGTATTCATAAACACTGGTTTCGATTTCCTCCGGTGCCCTCCAGGAAGAACCATTCCACGCGGTAACATGGATATCATAATCATTATCAATAGCTGCGAACAGAATGTCATCTGAATGAGGATCAGACTCCATCTTAATCCAGTAAACACGTGCATCAGGAGTGTACATTGTTGTTGCAGAGCCCCATGAGCTGCCATCCCATATTTTATACATTACTTCATTTGTGCCCATATCTGCCCAGGAAACAATCGCCTTTCCGGTTCCCTGCTCATAAGACACATCAAAGCACTGGTAACTTGTTGCCCTTGCATTATTTGTAATGAACTCGGCATTGCCCCAGGATGAACCATCCCAGACCTGTGCACGGATATCCCTTTCATTATCAAGTGTTACAAGGATCATTTCATCAGAACCAGGACTTGTCTCAAGAACCACCCATCCTACATCTCCTGCACCGGCGCTGCTTCCATCCACTGAATTATCACTGCTCCAGGTACTGCCATCCCAGACACGGTACCTTGGAACACCGTCGTTAATATCCTTGTCCATATAAGCAATTACAGCATCACCGGATACCTGTTCATATTTAATGTCAAATCCCCTTGAGCTGTACGAATCAAGACTGCCTGTAAACTGGTTAACACTGCCCCAGGATGAACCATCCCATACCTGTACGTTGACGTCATTGTTGTTGTCCGAAGTCCCCATGATAATTTCAGAACCTGAGGGACTGGATTCAAGAACCACGTGATAAGGACTTCCTCCTACATAATTGGCTGATTCTTCTGAGGACCACTCTAAGCCATTCCATGTCCTGAACTTAGGAGTACCCCCACCACCACTACTATCATAGTATGCAGCCATGACCGTGTCAATATCAGATGTTGTGGCATTAATCCTGAACCTGGTATCTGAACCGGATCCGTCTCCCTTTACTACATCCAGGTAATAGGCTTCTCCTGCAGAAAGCATTCCTGAAACTTCACATGCACTTGTTCCGTTTGAAGATGAGAGTACATCTATTCCGTCATAGAGATAGACATCTATGAATGATGTATCGTTCCATGTAGTGTTGAAAGTGTAAAATCCATCGGTTTCAACTGTGAAATAGCCCACCCATGTGCTATTGTCAAGCAGGAAGCTTCGTCTGGTTATCACCAGAACTATTTCTCAAAACTGTAAAGGGCAAGACCTGCCGCCTCTGTCACCCCTACTTTCATCAAACTTGAAATAAAAGTACGTGATGAGCTGTAAAGCACTTTTCTTATCGATATATGTTTTTATGGAAAAATCTACAGAACCTGTACCGGAACCTGTGACACTTTACAGTCCAGTTGCCGGTTTCAACTGTATCATCATCACTGTCAGGATAGAGATATGAAAGGGGCTGTATCCAGATAAATTCAGAGTTATTCCCTGGCAAACTGTAGTATCATTATCCGGAATCCATAAACCTTCCGGAAGGACTCGTTAACTGAAGATAGAGGTCATTTTTTTGAACTGTCTTCCCATTCAAGTTCCACCTTCAGATCATTGATAGTTTCATTATTAAGGAACGTTTCCTCAAAAGAATCAGTTACAACGTCATCCACTGAACAGCTATATCCCCTGTTGACAGGTCCGTGTCAGATGGATATGATTCAATAAGACTTCCGTTCCAGTATACTTCTCTACGTTTGCAACCCTGCTTGTATAATCACCCAGACCAAGATAGGCATGATAATCGTAGAAAGTTACAGTATTAGAGCCGGATTGCAGGTAACTGGTAATATCATATTCATAATTACCCTGTGTTAGAATATCCATGGAAGAGTTTAAGAGGAAGGAATTAACGCAGTTATTTCCATTTACCTGGAATAAGACATTCTCCTGCACCGGAACCTCCATACTGGGAACTCCGCATTGAAAACTGTGTCTAAATCATACCCTTCAAAACTTAGTAAATAATTCTTTTGCAATTCAAGTGAATCATGGAATGTATAGTCATATGAGTAAAACTTTTCCACACACCATTCAATTTCAGATACGTCGTAATCACTTAGTTCTTGGGAAATTGTATTGTAGATTTCACTCAGGTCTGAACTGTCAGGTGCATTATAATATGAACCTCCTGTCTTGAGGCAATGTGGTTTTAGCAGGGCTTCATCAAGGCTTGAACCAAGACCTATTGTGTAAATAGTTATATCATTGGCATTTCCACACTTATGGCATTAGAACCGTCCTGATCCGAACCTGTATTTGTTCCACCATCTGTAAGAACTATCATTACTTTCCTGGTATCGGCAATATGTTTACAAGCAGGTCATTCGCATCTGCCATACCTTCACCCATTGCAGTGTAACTACCTCGTTTCAGTGAATCGATTGCATTATGTACGGGAGTCCTGTTTCCATATGAATTCATCAGGGTCATTCCAAGATCAACGCGACTGGAATCTGAAATGATACAACTCCTACTTCTGAATTTGAAACGAGGTTATCAGTAGCAAAGTCTTTTGCAGCTTCTTTGCATCGGCTAACGGCGCACCGGACATACTTCCTGAGCGGTCAAGGACCAGAACAACATCCAGTGGGAGTTCCTGCATAGTAATCAGGATCCATACTTCCGGAACGGTCAAGGATGCTGATGGTACCCTGGTGCAGGTCTTGTTATGGGGAGCTTACCTTCAGCTGAAATTATTGTTGTAATATCTACAAGGGAACCTGCTGAACTGACTGAAGACCGACTGATGGTCAGGTAAACACTCAGAAAGGCTCGTCTTTACGCTTATATTTGTAAAGCTTAGAGATTTCCACTGCTTTGCCACAGTTCTGATGTGTTTCCTGAAGTATTACCAATGAAATAACCATATACGGCCTTCAGAATCCGTGGTGGTATTAATTAACCGCAGTAGTTGCGTTTATGGTAAAGTTTACTGTTGTAGCTCTTTTTGTATTGTAAAAAGTAATGTTGACATCATTCAGGGAATGGCCCCATTCATCCAGGGCAAAATAAGAGTGACATTTGACTGGTGATTCCCATTAAGTCCCTGTGAGATGTGACCGTATTTGGAACTGCGTAAATGTCCATAACTGCTAGGACCGGTTACGAAACCAGTAATAGTGTTGCTTGTGAAATTGGTAAATCCGGACTCGTTCCTGTGTTGCGGTAACGGAAAGAGATTCAACATATGGTGTGGACCAACTACGGTATTTGCGCTTCCCCTGCTGTTCAGGGGTACAATTATAATACTGCCATCGTCTGCTGTGAACCTGACCTGCTCTGATGGAAGTACCGGATGGCAAAATAGGATTTCGGAACTGGTCTGTCGGTCTGCTGGATAGTACATAGAATCCTGGTTGTTTGCTATTACTGATTCCGGTGTGTAGGTCATGTAAAGATTGTCTATATTTTAATTCCGCAAGACCGGTAATTGTAATGTTAGTGGAAATTGAGTGTATTTACCACGCTTATCATCAGGATATTGTCCCCGGCTTTTTTGTCCGTGTGGTGCAGGAACAATTTGACATGTATTTCTTGCCTGTAATATCAGTTATAGCATCAAACATTTAACAGAAGCCAGAATTGAATTCCAGGTGACTGTTATAAATTGTATTCTGGGGAGACGTTGGGCATTAAAAGTAACGTTTGCATTCTCAACCGGGTTTTATATTTGTCAAGAACACTGACATAGAGACTGAACTGGTGCTTACTGTGTAATCGTCATTGTACACAATCCTCATTAAATCCGGGAAACTCCGGATGATTTCGAGGTATGTATGTTTGACGAGCTCAAGCTGCGCAATTGATTGTGATATTACCTGCAACTGTTGAATTAAGAAATAGTGACGGACCGGATGACGGAATGCCGGTATCGGTAATTGAGGAACTTGTACTGTTAATATACAAACTGGGAATTATCAGGTAACAGGATTAAGTCAATTTCCGGCAGAGTAGTTCCAAGCACATCCCTTACAGTTATGCTCAGATTAATCTGTTCACTGGAATTTACATTTCCAAAAGAGTCGAGGGCTGTAAATGAAAGATTGCCAGCTGAAAAATTGTCACCTGTGGTTATAGGTGATTCAGAATCCACCAGAATTGAAGTTTCTGTGGGGAAAACAAAAGTGCTTGTGTTGTTGTAGGCAGCACCTGAACTTGCATTTATGGTTGCGATCCCGGTTAAACCGGAATTTATAGAGATAATTGAGACGCCTGAAGAATTAGTATATGCTGAAGATGCGCTCTTAGTGTTCCAGATCGGTAGAGAAATTAACTGAAGTATTGTTTGAAGCGGAGTCCCGTTGTCGTAAGTAAGTAGTAAACTGTGGATATCAATCGTCACCTGCCTCAGCCGGGCTGTGGGATGCCATGAAAATAACATTCAAAGCGGAACCTGATAAAGAGAAGAGAATAGTCAATATAGTTATGCACACCAGTTTTTAAGGTAGCTCATTAAAATGCCTCTGCATCGTTTTTCTTCCCACCTGTTATTGAATTTTCCAATTTGTCATCTAAACACAGATAGTAATAGTATATTAGTAATGATATAAGTTTTTTATTATACTAATGTTCTTTTTTAGAACACTTCCATTAAAATTTGTCACAAATTCACAAATCCACAGAATGAGAAAACTGCATGAATATAGACAGGATATTTTAACAAATGTTTTTTATATTACATACGTTATATATTCACGAGATGGTTGATGAAAGTGGACAAATTGCAGTAGACTTCTGTTTGGAATATCGTTATTCCTTATTGCTCTTATTTTCACTGTACAATTCATTCCTGGCATGTTCATGGCAGGATCAGTGAGGGAAAGCAGTCTGGATTACACAGCATACCGTACGGCCACTATCCTTACGGAAGACAGGATGGTGGGGCAACAGTACAGGTAGTGCAACAGACTGGGAAAACCATCCCGACAACATTATGAGAATAGGATCAGTAACTGACGATGACATCAATTCAAGACTTACTGATAGTCCCAACCTGATATCAAAAAATAAGACCAGCCAATTGTTGCTTTTAGATGAAAAGGAACTGGTAGAACGCCTGGATTGTACAATAGAGTGGACAACACTAATTTTTCATATGGATACAACATTTCCATTATAAGAATGATGCTCCCATTGTTGTAAACAATACTCCGGTTTTGCTTTGGAGATGTGCTTCCTGTTGACAGGGAATCATCAAAATCACCGTAGTTCTGGTGGAAAAGGAATAAAGTTATATATTGATGGAGATGAACTTCCAGATAGTCCATATTCACCTCATGCAAATAATACAATAAACATAATAACAGGCCTCTAGATCGCGATACTAACTACATTAGTACTCTAGCTGGTTACAGGATTTGATCCAAGTTTCAAGAAACTGGAAGAGGTGGATTGACAACCATGACATACTGGATGAGGGGGCTGAAGATGACTATATGTCATACAAAACTATCCCAACGGAACGATGGAACATCTGACACCTACTGCAAAATAGATACTGGTGACTCTGTCATAATTTATTTCAGAATCTGACTTTTCAGTAATGCTCAGACATATCAACTGGAGATAATCTTCACATATAGTCTGCATTAGGGATCCTTCCGTTATTCCTGAATTTCCATGAATCACTTGTAACCTTCACGAACCTGCATATCTCACCGGAGGTGGCAGTGAACGATAAAGCCCAGCTTCACACCCCGACTTATTGCAGCAATCCTGATGACGCTTCACGGTGCTCATGATTACCCAGAGCTCAACGATTGTAACACCTCAGAATGAACTGGCAGTGGATGTGCAGCTTGAGCAGATGAGCTCTGATGTACTTACAGTTCTTGATATTGCACCGGAGTTGTCAATCCAGAACAACCTGACAGAATGTGTTGCAAACTGGAGCCTTTCTGAAGCTAATTACCCTTCTAACAATCTTGAGATGCTTGATAAAAACATTGCTCCGCTTATGGGAGATACACTATACAATGTGGACTTTGCCTACGTTGAAGGCAGTAATCTTGTTGTCAAGAAAGCAATTGTAAACGGACAGCCAGGAGATAACGCTGTTTCAGTAAGGCATTTTGTGTGACACCTACAAATGCAACTGTCCAGTCAATGAATGGCGGTGATTATCCCGGGATGATGAATTCAGAGTAGTTGAAGTGAGGATGACAGCATGGAAAGTCTGAGAAAAGACACAAGAGGACAGTGGATATCTGTCAGGACTCGGTAATATCACTGATACTCATAGTACTGGTAAGCACTGGCAAACCAGGCAATTGTTGCAGGATACCACTCATCAAATGCTGTACTGGAATTCTTAAAAGAAACATCCGTGAACTTAACCTTCATACAAAAGACAATGCAAAAGCACAAAGGAGTTGCTTTTGGAAATTAACAGTACAGATAACACAACAGTTCCGGTGGCATACAGGCAGCTCTTGAAAACTACAACTCACAGATTAAAACCCTTTGCAGCACACGGAGAAACAGCTGATGTGTCCCCTCTTTGTGGCAACAAGCTCCGAAGCTAATGGCACTTAAGTAATAACAGCGATAGACGTAATTTTCGTAAATCTTGTTTATAATGATGGAACCACCTACTCATGTTTCCCTAGCCGGAAGTTATGGAGGTGAGCCAGTGAAACTTTACTAAAATGAAGATGCTGTCTCCCATACTTCTTGAATACATACTGTTCACACTGACGGTGGGTTTTTTCATGATAATTACAGTAACCGTTTTCGGCGAGGTTTTCTATTGACACACCAAATGAAGTTGTCATGGAAAGGGAAATGAGTGACGTAGGGAACATGATGAGCACAATGATCACAGACATGTATCTCATCATGCCTGAAAACGGATACACAGGGACACAGAATATAAATATACCTCCAAAAAGCTGGTACAGAGGATTATATAATCAATGTGTGTTTGTAGGGCTAATGATGAACAGATCATAGGAGATAATCTCACCTACGTCAGAAAGGAAGTAAAAATAACAATCGGCGGAATTACAATATTAATGGCAGAAATAGGAAGCGTGCCAGCATCAAGCAGTTCCACAAATCACATGATCGAAGCAGACTCGAGAAAATAGGAATGAAGCAGCAGTTTCCGAAACTGTCGGATATATAATGGGTTATTTGCAATTAGAAAATAATTTCTCACGCGGAGGCAATTTGCGCAATAGGATACCCCGCATTGCAGTCAAACATGATGCAAAATATATTCGAAAAGTGCCGTGAACAGAGTCATTGTACTCCAGAGTAATATGAACAGGGTTGCGTTTGACCAGACACCTGTAAAGATTCTTAAAAAATCAACCTCATGAGCTCTTCTATCGCAGTCAGCAATCATTCTTCTTCCATGACGATAACTTTTGATGGTACTCCACGACCACCGATTAAAACCGGGGAAATTGTTTTGAAAAGACGGTAAGACTATTGCTTACGAAATGGGAGGAGTTTTTTTTTAAACTTATTCGCCGTGGAACAACAATTTATCAGAACCTCCCCTATTTATGTCGATGAAATAAATGGTAAAAAAGTGACAACAATTGGCCTTATCAGTGTTAATGGAGACGAATCCGCTTTCTGAAAGGAATTACTTCACACTTATCCAAAAAACATAATTCCGCCCCATAGAAAGAGACACCACAGAAGCAGATCCGAATATCCAGACAAACAGCACACATGCATCAGAATGGGAAGAATATCTGGAAGAGAATGGATTCACAATAAGCAACGCTACAACTGACTCTTACGGTTATTGCCTATATGAATAGCACCACCCTTATTCTCAGCAAGCATGTGGTTGATGTTGATATAGATTTCAATAAAATCGCGATATTATTATCACCTGATTTTACCTTTTTTATTTTAAATTATTTTTCAGAAGTACTTGATATGAGTGACACAATCTTTACTTTTTTCCATAAAAACAAGCTGTAAACTAAAAAACAAAAGTAACCAATGCCGAAGGCGGCACACTTGTTACTGCTGAACAGCAGGTATTAATCCAGAGTAGTATTTTCTTTTTATTACATTTATACAGATAATTCTACAGAAAGCCTGCGACAAAGTATTCCAGAATATTATGCAAATTCTTTTTTTGTATTCTGGGGAAACGCCGGCTTCGCCGGACCTTCGGGATTACTCAAGTTATTCATAACCTGCGGAATCAGCTTGTAAACTTGATAACGATGCGATTATCCGTTTGCTTATGACAGAATTACTACAGAGCCATAAAAACCCCTTTTAAAAGCAAAATGTAAAGGTTTCTGGACAATACGCAGTCCTGCCAAAAATACTAAAGAACATATGCCCTGAACAGATATTGCTGAGGCTTCTGGATTTAACTGATGGTTATCAATCCAAGTGGACGGACTGTAATCGTATCCCTGCTACCATTACATCAGTAGGATCGCGCTGAAGAGGCATAAGCTGTTATGTGGGCTTTACCTGCAACTGTAATCGTTGTGAAGGTGACAGAGTTTGTACTTACCATATTAAGTCGATTAACTGGGTTGGAATAATTATTGAAATAACCAACATCCGTATAAAGATAGACATAAAGCGCCACCTATGGTGTTGGTTTTCAATTTTACAGTGATTTTTTGCCATTAGTCATTATCAACATTAACACATATGGTCTCTGTGTTCAATAGTAACACCTTCGCCAAGAGGGTACTGTGAAATTAACATCGTTGTATCAAGCAATACTTGTTCCCTCCTGCTTCAGGGAAGGAACATCAAATCAGGGGTTTGACTCAAGATCAGTAGGTTATTGATGAGGATGGTAAAACTACAGGTATGTAGCTTCATTCGTCCAGCCTGAGCTGGTACCAGAGACCCCATTTGTCACTGGATTCCACAGCATTTGGCAATACCAATGCAGGCTTGTCCTGTCACTATATGATGTTATAGTAGGCTCAGCAATTACCAGTGCCTGGTGCTGTTGGTGCTATAAAGTAAGACTCATTGCCAATTGAGGAATTAGTACTTCCTGATATAAAAGATGGGCAAATTGATGTTGGAGTCATATAATCTTTAAAGATCTATATTCATTGAAGTACCGCTTTTTATAGAGAAATTGCAATATCCGCTGCAATACCCTGAATATATCCTTAAGCACACTGGAGTTAAAGTAAAAAAGCAATATTCTCCACTGGTACTGTCTGCTATTTCCTCAAGCATTGGGTCTACTTCGATTCATCATTGCCAAAACCGACTGTGTAGATTATAGAGTTATTATCCTTGCCCTGTAGCTTTTCAAGAAGGAAACGATAACCTTTCGTACTTATCCAGTCCGTCAGACATTATGACTATTAGAATTACCTACTGTGCCGTTATAAGTTCGTTATTGGCAACATACAGACCTTCATCAATAGCAGGTGCGACTCATCTGCAGTGATTGAATCAATAACACCTTCAAGGTATGAAAAAGAGCATCATTTTCAAAGGTATACGCGGCTGCTTCCCACTTATTCCATTGTACCGGGGTATTGTAAATAAAGTATTGTCCTTTAAGTCATCAATAATCAGGCTGCAAGACTCGAAATATCTCAGAAGAAGCCGCATTTCAAAATGTATTCCTGCTTTTCTGAACCATCCCCACTTGCGCCATTAATGTCGTCCTCCATCTGATGTCATGAGGTAAATATCGTCTGTTTCGGACAGGAGTCAACTGTACCCATCTGGTATAACCACTTCCAAGGTTGTTTTTGCCGACTGTTCAGCACTCAACACGAGGAACTATCCTAGTGGCACTATTTGAAACATAGTTATTCTTCAGACTATGATACCGTCACCACTAAAGCTTGCATGTGCCACATCAACGGATTCCGTTAGCTTGTATACATTGGTTTCAACCAGAAGAGGAGTTTCCCAGGACATACCATCCCAGGAAGTTATGATAAACATCATGATATTCATCCTGAGCAGCAAGAAGCATTTCATCAGAGCCGGGTTTAGCTTACATTTTAATCCAGTAAATGGGCGTTCGAGGAATCCAGAGTCTTTCTTAACCGGCAAGTAGCCAGGTACCAAGACTGTTCAACACGGTGATGACCTGAGCCTCTTAGCAACCGACGGCGCCGAAAGACAGACTGTTTTCAATGGTCTCTGTCTATAGACTACGGTCAAACACCGGAAAAATCCATCTGTACCTGCATTATCTGATACCCTTCAAATTATCCCATGTGGAACCGTCCCATACGCTTCCATAGAGATATCCTGCATTAGTAAGGCATTAGGGTCATTCCTTACCGTGACAACGGATCTTCTGCAAGCTTAATCCGTAATTTCATATTGCCATATCCTGGCAGGGACTGAAGCCTTCCAGCAGTTGGCAGAGCTCCATGAAGAACTATCCTATGTAATGGTAACGTGGAACTGAGCTGCTGATACTGGTGTCCATAAACAACCATTGCATCGCCTGAAAGCTGTTCATACTTTACATCAAAGACCTCGTAGAATAATCAACAGCTGAATCAATGTATGGTTTTGATTCAAGGTTTTCTTTGACAGGGTCTCAATATCACCCTATTCTCACTGTCCCATACCTGGGGCCTTGAGGTCAAGGAGTTCGTCACCTGTACACAGAAGTACTTGAGCCTAGAGTTCTGACTCAAGTTTCACCTCGTAAGGTCGTCCACCCACATAGTTTGGTATACTTCTTTCTTGGGTAGACCATGAAGCACCTCTCAAGCAAACGGTATTGAGGAACCATCCCCTGCTGGCATCAAAGTACGCAGCCATAACATTGTCCAGTATGGTTCTGGCAATATCTATTGTAAAATTCCGTATCTGAAAGTGAATCCCGGGGATGCTGAAATATCAATGTGCGCTCTTTTTCACTCCGCGATAAGTGTCTTTATTTTCAAATTCTTGAAGCACTTGTATCTGAATCACAAGATCAAGCACCCATTACAAGTGAAGCAGTAATCTGTGCACCGTCTGACCAGCTTTCATATCAAATGTAATAACCATCTTCCCGTGCTGTGAACAGCTCACCCATGTACTGCCATCGAGGATATAGGGCCAAGGATCAGTGTATTGCTGCACTCCTCACCTTCAAACTGTGTGCTAGCAAGACTCCGCTTTGTCACCTCTTTCCTCATCAAAATTTGTCATGCAAGGCGGTATTAAAGCTGGTTGCAATTTATCGATGTAGGTTGTAATTGAAGTCTTCTGTAATTTCAATTAAAACCGATAACATCAACTGTCCAGTTACCCATTTCAACGGTGCCGTATCTTCCGTTAGGGATATGTGGTGAAAACCGGTCTTATCCAGATATATTCTGTATTATTTCCGGCACAATAACCAAGTGGCTATCATTTAAAATACTGTAGACATGTCCCAAGGGCTTGTGAGGAATAATGTACATATCATACTCATCTTCCCAGTCCAGCTGACTCTTCGCGGGTCATTGATGCTTTCATTTATAGAGGAAAGTGCTGGTGTGAAGCATAACCAACTTTGTTATGTACCCAAGATACAGGATATTCATTGAGTGTAAAGTAATCGGCATTTCCGGGATGGTAAGCAATTATTCCATACAATCCCTACACATCCTTCCGGCATTATCAAGTAAGCTGATAAGCCCAGATAAGCACGATATTCATAAAATGTTACGTTGTTCAAAAAAAACCCCGCATTCAGGGACCCACTTAGATTTCCAAGTCAAATCTACCCATTGACTATTGCGATGGTGGAATTGTTGCAGATGGTATTAATGAGAAGTTTTCTCCGTTGACCTGTATGAAAGTAATTTACCTGTATGCGCCCTGCACCGAACCCAAGGTGCATCAAAAAATATGCGGATTAAAGTCATTTCCTTCGAATTGTGTGTGGCGGTGATCCCTCATCCATACTCTGGTCCATTTCCAGAGTATTATGGAAAGTATAATCATAAGGAGTGAAACCATCTGAACCAAACTCAACATCTGCAGCGTCATAGTCACTCAGTTCCTGGGCAATGCTGGTATAGATTGCTTTCAGTTCGAACTTGTCGGTGTGATTGTGGGATATTTTTTTATCACTTGGTTTGTCTCAAAGAAGGTGCTGCAGTAGGGATTCATCAAGGTTGTTTCCAAGACCAATTGTATAAATTGTAATTCCATTTGCAAGAGCATCATTAATTGCATTGTCAATGCATTGCTGGTCTTCATCGGCATTGGTGACATTGTTTCCGTCAATAACCAATATTGCCTTTTAAACCCAGACGGTCCGTAGTTCATTAAAATCTCGTTTGCATCACCCATACCTTTCACCTACTGTGGTGGAACTGCTGTCCTGGGAAGCGGAATCAACGGAGGTATGCGCAAGAGTATTGTTCGAATACGAATTCAGAAGAGTCAGGCTCAGATCCTTGGAACTGGAACCTGCAAATGAAACAAGTCCAACCTCTCTCTGGTGCCGAAGCGAGATTGATTCTACAAGTCTCTTTGCCATCCTTTCGCATCAGCAATTGGTGTTCTTTGACATACTACCGGAACGGTCCAATACAAGGACAACATCAAGAGGTTCCTCCCCCATAGTAACTGCGGATCCATACCTGCCGGAACGTGGTCAAGAACAAGATAGCAGTTTGCCACTGGCCGGGGTTATAGGAAGTTCTTCCCCACTTAGAATGATAGTAAAAGTAACGTTTACAATAGGTAACCGGTAGTTAGATCTTTTGGTAATGCTAATATCTATACTAAGGAAAGGTTCATCCTTGACAGTAATATTTGTCTGCTGGGTCAGGTTATCTGCTGTAAAGTATGGATGTGCTTGTTTCCCGAAACATTACTCGTAAATGTTGCATGCAACGGCACCATTTGTGTACATCGGTAGAGGTGTTTATGTAATTAGTACCAAAACCATCGGCCCTTAGGGTACCTATATAGTTGTGTATTGGTATTATTAAGCAGTACAGGAATGTTTGGTAGCGTGTGACCCCACTGGTCCAGGGCAACTACAGTTATTAGGGAAATTAGGTTACCATTTTGTGTATTGTCAAGAACCGCATTCGAACAGCATAGACCTCAATTGAATCAAGATCATCAAATCTGAAAAATTCGCCGGTGAGAGTGGAATTGGTAAAACTTGAAGTATCCTGGATGAATTCCTGTAAGTAGCTGTAACCGGAACCGAGTTTACGTAAGGAGTCGGGCCAAGATCAATGTTTGCACGTCCAAGTGAGTTTAAAGGAATAAGGACAGAACGACTTGAAGTAGTAAATTTGACCTGCTCGCTAATTGAACTGGAAAGAGGAATAATAGGATTGAGGAACTGATCTACTGGTCTTGCTGACAATGTATAATAATCAATGTTGTTTGCTATTGCAGAAGCAGGAGATGTCAGCAGGTAAAGCTGTTCGATATTATCTGCAAGACCCCTTATTGTAACATTATGCTGCAGTGAACTGTTTGCAACGCTGATGTTGACAATATTGCTGCCTGCCTTCTTATCCGTTGTAAAAACATTATTTAACTGCCCGTAAATATCTGTTAATCCGGTACCTGAACTGATACTGGCAGAATTGTATGTTCTGGGACTGTTAAACGGTGTATTCTCAGGTGAGATTACATTGAATAGTACTGTTGCGTTTCCAATTGGATTTGAATAGCTGTCATAGACAATAACATTCAGGTTTGAGCTGGTATTAACAGTATAATCAGCATCATACATGATTCTCATAAGCCCGGGAGAAGCAGGATAAATTCTCAGGCGTGTGCTGTTATTTGCCAGTCCTGCAGTTGAATTTATGAAAATATTTCCTGCGACGGTAGAGTTAATGAAAAGTGATGCACCATTTGCTGGACCGGTGCCGTTATAGACGGTTTCATATGTTGTCTTGTTTGTTTGCAAAAGTGCCCTGTCGCCAACTGTAAGAGGTATATCTATATCATGGAGAGGGTTTCCAAACATATCATCTATTTTTACGTTAACTGAAATTACTCCGCTTGTGTTCACATTCCCATATGCATCAAGTGGGAAAAATGAAATGTTATTAACATTGCCTGCTATGTTTGTTGAGTGATTGGAGACTACTGAATAAGAGGCAATTTCTGCAGGATAAAATGTCCCGTTTGTAAGCACGGATTCATTTCCGGTGCTTACATTAAGATGTGCAGTACCCGGAACTGTTGAGTTCAGGAAAACAAATGCAATACCTGATGAACCGGTAAGGGCAGAAGAAGAGTTTAACACTCCGAAATCTGTTGTGAAATTAACCAGTGCATTGCTTATAGGCGTTGTATTTCCCGTGTAAGTAACGAGTACACTAATATTGGCAGGAGTTCCTGCACTGTTTTCAAAATCAGAATTCAGCGATTCTATGTCCACCGCCATGGCAGACATGCTTAGCAAAATAAGTATCGAAGAGATGCATATGAATTTTTTAAAGTATTCCATGGATATACCTCAAACTCACCCGGGAGTTCCAACAAGCTTTAGAGTAGATAAATCAGATAATTTTGATTATTGAGTATGGGTTATTGTTATATAATTACAAATATAAATCCTTTGTTATACAAAACTTGAATCTATTTCTTCCAAAAATAAATTCAGCTGATTAATACGGAAAAACTTAAATTTGCCATACTCCTTTAGAAATCCAATTAAGGTGAAATTCATGAAGAAAGCAATCATCGAGACTGGTAAAGGAAATATTGTCCTTGAGCTGTTCGAAAAGGATGCACCAAAGACTGTTGCAAACTTTGAGAAACTTATCAAGGAAGGATTCTATGACGGACTTACATTCCACAGGGTAATTCCAAACTTTGTCATCCAGGGCGGATGTCCAAAGGGAGACGGAACAGGCGGACCAGGATACTCTATCAAATGTGAGACAAAAGGCAATCCAAGAAAACACGGAACCGGTGCACTTTCAATGGCACACGCCGGAAAGAACACAGGTGGAAGCCAGTTCTTTATCACACACTCTCCACAGCCACACCTTGATGGCGTACACACAGTCTTTGGCCAGGTAATCGAAGGTCAGGACGTTGTCAACAAGATCAAGGCAAAAGACAAGATGAACAAAGTCACTGTTGTTGAAGAATAATTTTAATTTTCTTTTTAGCAGTATTATTACTGCTACCCTCTTTTTTAAAGATAAATTTTTAATCTACTGAATTCTTTCTGTAATTGGTAAAATAAGCTGCAGAAAGGTAAACAGAATTCATATTTAGAAAATTACTTATATCAGAACAAGGAACATTAGCGTTGTGTGCCAGAGGACATAACGCTCAACAACTTGATATTAACTGATAAGTCCCGCTGACATCACCAGGAAGGTAATAATCATGCAATTAAACAAAAAGATAATTCTGGCTATTGCAGCCATACTTACACTTGTGGTTTTTGTAAGCGGTTGTACAGATACAAACACCGGTGAAGATATCGGGACTGGCAGTGATACAGGTGAAGTTACAACTATTACTGTATCCGCAGCAGCAAGCCTTACAGAAGCGTTCACAGAGATAGAAAGTGTTTTTGAAGTGGAAAATCCAGACATTGATGTGAACTACAACTTTGCAGGATCCGGAACCCTCAGAATGCAGATAGAAGGTGGTGCGCCAATTGATGTATTCGCTTCTGCATCACAGAACCATATGGATATATTAAGTAACCAGTCATTAATTGTAGAAGAGTCAAGAAAAGACTTTGCAGCAAACACAGTCGTACTCATAACACCTGTTGACAGCGTACCGGATATCACAGCTCCTGAAGATCTCCTTTCAGATGAGGTAGGAATAATAAGTATAGGAAATCCTGAAACTGCTCCCGTGGGGAAATATACCGTGGAAGCACTTGAAGAAGCAGGACTCTGGGATGAACTGGAATCAAAAACACTTCTTGCAGACGATGTAAAGCAGGTTCTTGTCTATGTTGAGAGAGGAGAAGTTGATGCAGGATTTGTTTACAGCACAGATGCAGCAACCGCAGAAGAAGGTACCATTGAAGTAAAAACAAGCATACCAACATTAACACCTATCAGCTATCCGATTGCTGTAGTCTCATCATCAGAAAACCAGGATGTAGCACAAAAATTTGTGGACTTCGTCACTTCCGATGAAGGAACAATTATACTTGAATCCTATGGATTCACAGCTTAAAAGGAAAAAGAAAATGCTCGACCAGATTGGGTTTCCCCTGCTAATCACACTGAAAATCGCCGGCCTGTCCACATTAATAGTGGCAATAACAGGAATGGTGATCGCTTATATACTGGCAAGACGTGATTTTGTAGGGAAATGGCTGGTCGATGTACTTGTAACCTTACCCCTTGTGCTCCCTCCAACAGTAACAGGATACCTTCTGGTAGTCCTGCTTGGTAAAAAGGGAGTACTGGGGAGTATTTTGTATAACCTCACAGGGTGGACAATAGTTTTTACATGGCAGGCTGCAGTTATTGCAGCTTTTGTGGTATCCCTGCCACTCATGGTCAAAACCACCACTGCAGCAATTGAGGCTGTGGACAGGGAATACGAATATGCAGCATTCACCCTCGGGAGAAAAGAACTGGACACTGCACTTTTTATCACCCTGCCCCTTGCAAAGAAAGGAATACTTGCAGGCATAGTACTCAGTTTTGCAAGAGCAGTGGGAGAATTTGGTGCAACACTGATGTTTGCAGGAAACATTCCCGGCAGGACAAATACCATGTCGATTTCCATTTACAGCGCATTCCAGGCCGGCAATAGCGACCTTGCAAACATGCTGGTAATTATACTTATTGTAATGTCACTGCTTTCAATGGCAATAACCGCAAAGATCATCAATAACTGGAAAATATGAGGTGAAACAGTGGGCATTAAAGCTGATTTTCGAAGAAGGTATTACAGGAAAAAAAGTGATAAGAAAAAGGGAATTGAAGCCATTTTCACACTTGATGCCCAGTTTGAAGTAGGTGACGAGCTTGCTGTATTTTTCGGCCGTTCAGGTTCCGGAAAAACCACAGCCCTGCAATGCGTCTCCGGATTGCTGGAACCAAACGGCGGCAAGATAATTGTTAACGGGAATGTATATTTTGATTGCCATAAGAGAATCAATCTTCCGGTACAGCAGCGCAGCCTTGGTTATGTTTTCCAGAATTACGCCCTTTTCCCGCATATGGATGTAAAAAAGAACATAGCTTACGGACTAAAGGGATGGGACGAAGCGGAAAAGGAAAAGAGAGTCCTTGAGATGCTGCAAATGCTGGAGATCGAAGGTCTTGAAAATAATTTACCTTCCCAGCTTTCAGGTGGCCAGAAACAAAGAGTTGCACTGGCACGTGCACTGGCATCTAAACCTGACATACTCTTACTTGATGAACCATTCTCAGCTCTTGACAGGGTTGTCCGTATGAAGCTCAGGGAAAAGATCAGGGAAATCCAGAGAGAACTGAAAATACCTGTGCTTTTCATTACCCATAATCATGTTGAAGCTTTCACCATAGCTGACAAGATTGTTGTTTTCCATAACGGACGCGTTCAGCAGATAGGTACGCCGGAAGATGTATTCTACCATCCTAAGAACCGGCATGTTGCTGAGCTTGTTGGTGTGACAAACATATTTGAGGATTCTGCCGTTTTAAAAGATGATGAGATGGCAGGCACCATCAGTATCAACTGTGAAAACATCAATGTCACCGCCTGCAGGCCGGAACGTAAGGTCAAAGAAACCATATCATGGGGAATACGCCCTGAAAACCTGCGTATCCATCCGGTTTCCAGTGAAAAAACTAACGAGGAAAATACATTTCCGGCATGCGTTAAGAGCATTGTGAACAAAGGTTCAAGTAAAGCTCTTGCCCTGGAGACAAAAGAACATAGCAAGCTGATGATTGCGGAAATTGGCAACCAGTCCTTTGAAAACATGAACCTGAAGATAGGAGATGATTGCCTTATACTCATCGAAAGGGACAGGATTGTCCTTTTCTGATTTTGTTTTTTGGAAAAGGGATGCCCAATAAACTTTTAAAGTTGCATCACGTCTGTGTCTGCAGAGATGAAATTCATTGAAAGGCTTTTTGGAAAAAAGCAGGAAAAGGAAGAATCTCATCCGGCTGTTTTTAAATTTAAAGATATTTTTGCTACTGTAAAGTCTGAAATAAAAAAGCAGGAGAATGAGCTTAAACCTGTAGTTAAGGAAAAATACGATGGTATAAGGAAGGCACTCAGTGAACTTGATACTCTGAAGAAAGACCTTATGAATGCAAGTCCAATAGAAAACGTCAGCAAGAGAGGAGAAAAACTTGGAGATTCCAACCGGGATAATGTTGCGAATAATATCAAACTTATCCATGACAAATTGAAAGTTCCAGGCAATACTTCACCCGTTGCAGCATATGAATATTATATGGATGCAAAATCCAGCCTGAAAACCATGATGGACAACACCCGTAAGAGCCTGATGTACATAAAAGCTCTTTATCCGCAGGAGCACCAGAAAATAAACCAGGGGTTGGCAGAGCTTGAGGATTCCATAGACGGACTTTATTCATCCATAGCAAGCGAGAACCAGAGAATTACTGAATTAGAAAAGGTTTCTGCTGAAACTGAAAATATCCGAAGGATACAGGATGATCTGGAAAGCAGCAAAAAGAAGATGATTAAACTGGAAAGCAGATATGAAACTGCAAAAGAGAAGCTTTCCGATGGCGATACCAGACTCGTTGAACTGGAAAACAGCAGTGAATTTGACAGGGCAAATGAAATTGAAGCTGAAATAAAGAACCTGGACAAAAAAATATATGATATTTCCACAGAGGCAAGAAGATTGTTCACACCTCTTTCAAAGGCGATTTCAAGAATGGAGAAGCAGGATGAGAATGGAAGATGTGTCCTCTCTCCTGAGAACAGGGAACTTCTTCACTCAATAAAAGATGATCCTGCACAGGCAATTGAACGGGACATGAGTGCGTTTCTCACTGAAATGACAAACAGAATTGATAGTGGAGACCTTGGACTCAAAGACCAGATGTGTGACAAGGCTCTTAACCAGATACAGGTACTGGCTGATAAAAAAACAATATCTGCGCTTATTGAACAAAAGAAGGAAGCATTTGCTGAAAAGGAAAAGCTTGAAGATGAATTGAATACTCTCAGCATTTACCGGCAGAGGGACGAAATAGAAAGGGAAATGGAAGAACACCGTAGCTATGTGAGTTCTGCAAACAATGATCTGGATTCCGAAAGAAGGCATATGGACATCCTTGGAGAAGAGATGGAAGATAGCAGGTCTGTACTCCTTTCAGGTATGAAACATATTTTCGGAAATGATTGTGTCATCGAATATGAGGAATGAAAATGGGACATGATGAAGCAAATATGCACAGGATAAAGGAAACCACCGAGTTTGTTAAAGCCAGTAAAAACAAAAAGAAAGAAGAAAAAAAGAAGGATAAAAGAAACATGCTTGGTCTTAATGACTGAACAATACTTTTTTACTGCCTGATAAGGGCAGTACATCTTCATTAAACAATCATTTTTTCACTAAGAATCTATTCCACGTATCTGTAGCTCTGTCCAGGGAATAAGAGTATAAAAGAAAATATAGAGTAAAAAGGAAAGAAGCGATCCCGAAGGGATTTGAACCCCTGACCCTCGGGTTAGAAGCCCGATGCTATATCCTGGCTAAGCCACGGGACCGCTAAGCATTGACTGGGATGGGAAATAGGTTTTCTAGCATAAAAGCCTTTTGTCAGAACAAGCATACTGTATTAATTAATAGCATGTGTTCGGGTGAATACAAATAAATAATAGTTTGACATGAACACTATCAACTATTACAATGCTGAGGCTTTACAATGAGTGAATTATTGATTTATTATAATGGTGACTATGTCCCTAAATCAGAGGCCAAAACTTCAGTCTATGACCACGGATTTTTGTATGGAGACGGGGTCTTTGAAGGTATAAGGGCTTACAACGGACGTGTTTTTAAATTACGTGAGCATGTTGACAGGCTCTATGATTCAGCAAGGGCAATCGCCCTTAATATACCAATTTCCAGGGAAGAAATGGAAGAGGCTATACTGGAAACACTCCGGAAAAACAACCTCACAGACGCTTATATCAGACCTATCGTTTCAAGAGGCGTAGGAGATCTTGGACTTGACCCGAGGAAATGTCCAAAACCAAACATATTCATCATCTCCCAGGAATGGGGCGCAATGTATGGCGACCTCTATGAAGTAGGTCTTACAGGTGTTACAGTCTCAGTCAGGAGAAACTCCTGTGATGCACTTTCACCAAATATCAAGTCACTTAATTACCTGAACAACATCCTTGCAAAGATTGAGGCTAACGAAAAGGGTGGCGATGAGGCAATTTTCTTTGACCAGAACGGTTACCTTTCCGAAGGGTCAGGAGACAACATCTTCATCATAAAGAACGGAAAAGTCTATACCCCACCAACAATCAACAACCTTAAGGGAATTACAAGGGCAACTGCAATCGAACTTCTTGCAGACATAGGAATTGAGACACATGTTGAGAACCTTGGAATGTTTGACCTCTACACTGCTGATGAGATTTTCGTCACAGGAACCGCTGCAGAAGCAGCACCTCTTGTCAAAGTAGATGGTCGTCCTATTGGTGATGGAAAACCTGGCCCAATCACTAAAAAGATGGTTGAAGCCTTCGAGAAAATCACCACAACAACAGGCACACCAATTAATCCTTAAAGTTAAATGAAGAGTTAACTCTTCATACCTTTTCTTCTTTTTTGATTCTTCAAAACATTAATTAGTGATAACTTCATTTATATATTCAATAAAATAATATTAGCATGGAATACTAATCATTAAAATATTGAGGTTTTAGAATGGAAGTTGAGGGAGAAAAAGAGAAAATAATATTTGAGAACCTTAAGTACCTGAATGACTCGGTACTTGCCATATTGCTTCTCATGCCAGTGACCCTTGTTATCACTTTTGAGGCACTTGACGATACAGGCAGCCTGCAGTGGATATCAATTGCAACATGGATAGTGTACCTTATGGGATTGTGGTATGTCGCTTCAAGAGTTTTCAAACTTAACAAAACGCTTATAGGGTATATTGACGAAAAGTAGACCGAGCGGAATGGAAAGAAAAGAATTCAGAGAACTGACATCCGTAGAGGATGCAAGAGAACTGGTTGACCGGATAAGAGTCAAACCACAAACTATTATTTTACCCATAGAAAAAGCTGCAGGGCATATAGTAGCTGAGGACATCGTATCCAACGTAGATGTACCTGCATTTAACCGTTCAATTAAGGACGGTTATGCTGTTCGTGCTAAAGATACATACCATGCAAGTGAACCGGAGCCAGAGGAACTTAAAGTCGTGGCATCAATTCCTGCAGGTTGTACTGATAGTTTTTTTGCAGATGACGGTCAGGCAATTGAGATTTCTACCGGGGCACCAATTCCAGATGGTGCTGATGCCGTGATAATGGTTGAAAGTACAAAACAGACAGGAGATTCTGTTCTTATTTACCAGCCTGTACACATTGGTGAGAACATCATGCGTGCAGGAACGGATATTATGAAAGGTGAGAGGATACTCCGCAAGAACACCCGTATTGGTTCCAGGGAAATCGGAGTTCTTGCTTCAATTGGAAAAAGTGAGGTACCTGTCAAATCCCTGATAGTTGGTATAATTTCAACTGGCAGCGAGCTTATCAAACCGGGAGAGGAACTTACCATCAGTAAAATATATGATGCTAATTCCTATGCTATTGCAGCAGCCATTGAAGAATGTGGGGGAGAGCCGCAGATATATGGAATTGTTCCTGATGACGAAGCCCGGATGGAAGAAGTACTTGACAGGGCAATTGAGGAATGTGACATAGTCCTTACGTCCGGAAGCACTTCCTGCAGGTGCCGGCGACATAATGTACATGATCATTGAGGAAAAGGGAGAAACCTTAACCCACGGGATTTCAATAAAGCCCGGAAAACCTGTGGTAATCGGAATGATAGAAGACGTGCCAACCATTGGACTCCCGGAAACCCGACATCTGCACTGAGTATTTTTAATGAATTCGTGGCACCAATCATCTATAATTCCCTTGGTGTCAAGCCATCCTTTAAAACGAAAATCACCGCGACAATGGGAACCGGAATCCGCTCAGGTGGCAGGGAAGAACTGTTCCCTGTTGGTGTTGTCAGAGGGAAAGTTTATCCTGCTGACAAGACATCCGGAGCCATCACTACATTATCTGATGCAGACGGAATAATTGAGATCCGTGCACACACCGAATACATTGAACCGGGTTCAGAAGTTGAAGTGACTATGTTTGGTAATGTAAAGAGCCCTGATCTCATGCTTGTTGGTGGACAATGTCCGGGAATTGACCTGCTTGAAGAGCTTACAGGACTGACATTCAGGACACTTAATATGGGCTCAAGCGCAGGATTTACAGGTATCTCAGCAGGTACTGCGGATATTGCCTGTGTGAATATGGTAGACTCTGACGGAAATTTCAATTCATCCGTTATTAAGAAAATGAATCTTGAAGATGTAGTTCTTGTTAAAGGTTACAGAAGGGAACAGGGACTGATATTCAAACCTGACAACCATGTTTACGGGTTTGAGGATATCACCAATATGCATCTGATAAACAGGAACCGTGGCTCAGGCACGAGAGCTTTACTTGACAGGGAACTCGGCTTGCTTGCAAAATCCAGGGGAATTTCCCGGAAAGAGCTATAGCAACTGTAAAGGGTTATAATTCAGGTTCAAAAACACACAGGTCTGTATGTGACGCTGTAAAAAGTGGAAAGGCAGACATTGGTTTTGGACTAAGAGCTGCAGCAGAGGAAGCCGAAATGGAATTTATTCCGGTTGCTGAAGATGAGTTTGATTTCTTAATAAGGAAAGACCTTCTTGAAATAAAAGAAGTACAGAAATTCCTGGAAGTACTCAGTTCTGAAGAGTTCTCAAAGAAATTAGCACCGGGAATATTTACTTATGAAATGACCGGTAGTATAATATCATCCTTTTGACGTTAAGTCATCTAAAATCAGGAAAATCTTTTTTATTTTGACGTTATGGTAGGTTGCAAATGGGATTACACGAGGATATACAGGAAGTTGAAGAGGAGATTAAAAAGACTCCTTACAACAAGGCTACATCACATCACATAGGAAAACTGAAGGCAAAGCTGGCACGTCTTCGTGATGAAGTAGTTAAAAAAGCCGCAAGCAAGGGTGGTGGCGAAGGTTATTCTGTCAGGAAGTCAGGAGACGCCACAGTGACACTTGTAGGTTTCCCTTCTGTAGGTAAGTCCACTTTGCTCAACAAGCTTACTGGTGCTGAATCTGAAGTAGGGGCGTATGAATTTACCACCCTTGACGTGATTCCCGGTGTGCTTGACCATAACAATGCTACCATTCAGATTCTTGATGTGCCCGGACTTGTTAAGGGTGCAGCAAGTGGAAGAGGCAGAGGAAGAGAAGTTATATCTGTTGTCAGGAACTGCGACCTGGTAGTTTTCATTCTGGATGTTTTCCAGAATTACCACCATGAAGTCCTTACACAGGAACTCTATGATGCAGGCATCCGCCTGAACCAGAAGGCTCCTGATGTTGTAATTAAAAGGCAGGACCGTGGAGGGGTCGTCGTCAGCAGTACAATGGACCTTGAATTGTCAGAAGACCTTATCAAGGCTGTACTTAATGATTACAAAATACACAATGCCCACGTACTTATAAGGGATAATATTAACGTGGACCAGCTGATAGATGCTGTTATGGGCAACAGGGTGTACATACCTGCCGTTACCGTTGTGAATAAGGTGGATATGGCAGATGAATTCGTCCTTAAGAAGTGTAAGGAAGATTACCCGGAAGCTACATACATTTCTGCAGATAAGGAGCAGAACCTTGAGGCTGTTAAAGATCTTATCTACGATGCCCTTGATTTCATACGAATTTACCTGAAACCACAGGGTGGACCGGCTGATATGGAAGAGCCACTGATTGTCAGGAAAGGAGTTACAGTAGGAGATATTTGCGACCACCTGCACCGGGATTTCAGGAGAAAATTCAGGTATTCACAGGTATGGGGAGAATCTGCAAAACATCCGGGCCAGAGAGCGGGTCTTGACCATGTTCTCGCAGATAAGGACCTTCTGACACTTATCATTGCCAAATAACTAAAGTAGCTTTCCTGCATAACAAATAAGTATTATTATGCATTTATTCTGCTGATCATTGTAGTCCCGTAGGGTAGTGGTCAATCCTTTCGGCCTTTGGAGCCGAAGACTCCGATTCGAATTCGGGCGGGACTATCTTTTTTTACTGCATCAGGCATTATTGAGCTTTTATTTGTATAAATGGTTTCTCTTAAAAATGTAATTTCAGATTCGATTGATTATAACTCCTTTTCAGGCTTTTGCTCTTGATTAAAGCTGGGTTTTGGATTTACAATTAAAGAGTATTCAGTGAACTCGTCATCAGAAAGTACTATATACAAAGATTTCCAATGAGTTTTGTCTCAAAAATATGAGCATTTGGTGTGGGTTACCAAAAATGTGGATTTCAGATATTTCAAAACTTCAAGTTCCTTGTGGTTTTTAAGAGGATACTTTGAAAGTTCAAACATAGATGAAAATACAATGTTACATAAATTTATTTATTAATATTTATATAAATTGATAACCCTTTAGCGATAAGTAGCAAAAATATACAGATAAAAACAGGGATTTATTTACAATGACCAGAGATGCCAGAATTGACATAATTAAAGGAATTGCCATTGCTTTTGTGATTATAATACATACAATGTCCCTTGAAAGTCTCAAATCAATGTACTACGTATTTCATATAGGGCAGGCAGTACCATTTTTTATGTTAATATCAGGATATGTTTTTACACTATCCATAACAGAAAAGGAGTTACTAATCTTAAAGAAGGTTATAATTTTAATCTTCTTTCAAAAACGATTAAACGTCTTTATGTTCCATTCTTACTAATTTATTCCATGGTAATAATTGTATTGAAAATATTATCATCAACTCCTGAAAAAATTAATGCATATTTCATATTTGAGAATCTGATAAGTGGTGGTATTGGACCTGGTTCATACTATCCCGTAATTATGTTTCAATTTTTGTTAATTTTCCCTCTGATATACACTATAATCAAGAAGAAGGCAAATTACGCACTTTTAACATTATTTGCCATAGGAATCATTTTTGAAATCTTAGTATCTTTCTCCGGGATGGAAGAAGAGATTTACAGGCTCATTATAGGCAGATACTTATTTAATATCGCACTTGGTTGCTATTTAGCGTTTTTAGTAATAAACCAGAAAACAATAAACAAAAATATGCTATATGCAGGTGCAATTTTAAGCGTAATTTACATGTATACTGCTGTATACGAAAGCTACTATATTTTTGGTCATGATTACTGGTCATCATACCAGGCACCAGCATATATGTATACTGCCCTTTTATTCGTTGTTGCTATGAATTACCTCCCTGCAAAAACAGGCATTATTTCTGCAACTATTGCAGAACTAGGAAAAGCATCTGCATATTTTTCTAATTCAGATGGCTTACTTCCATTATGTGGGACTTACAGGAGGCAGAATTTCTTTCATTATGATTAATCTGATTCTTTGTTTCATTATGGGATATCTGTTTTACCTGTTTGATAATATCATATCCAATAAAAAAATGAGAAAAACTTACTAACTATCCTTAACCGTTTCTTTAAAGCTTTCATATGTACCACCTCTGCCGTGGATCCAACCCTCTGCGTCCACTAACGGCAGATATACGTTAAGTAAAAGTATGTAAAAAAACTATAAATATCTTTCTAAAAACTTTAGAATATATACTAAAATAATTATATATGAATACAAGTATTTAAATTACATATAGATATACTGGTCGATTTTTCGATGTATTATATCAATCTAATCTGCAAAAATAGCATTTTCACAATATTAAAAAAAGAGGAATGGGTTAATTGAAGAATTAACCCTTTTTCTGAGTCATAGCATATCCACCAATAAGGATTGCAGAGAGCAAAATAAGTATCATCACAAGACCTGCAGCACTGACACCACTGGAAGTCTCTTCTGCGTCCTCGTCCTGAACATCGACCTGCTCTACAACTTCATTATCAGCTATTTCATCTGTCACAGACATCAGTGATTCTTTTGCTTCTCCTGAAATTGAGAATGGAGAGAAACCGGGTGTTTGGGAGTCAAAGTACACATACTCATCATCCTCGCGTGAAATCTCTGTGGAAAGTGAAGCCCACACATCATCAGAATACCTGTAAAGGCTTACAGACTCAGCAGGAACATTGTTGTCCTCCAGCCATGATTTTTCAACCCTGAAGGTGACAATCATGTTTTCAACATTATTGTCGGTTGCATAACCGACCTTTCCAACCCAGATGTTCATACGCTGGTAGATTTCACCAGGAGCGTCCTCATCAACAAGAGCTGACGTATCTTTCAGAACTTCAACAGTAGCCTGGATTGTTCCGGCAGTCTTCTTTGAATCAAATTCTACAGTTGTAATAGGATTACCTACATTGCTGAAGCCATAAATGACATGGGCATCTGTTGTGACAAAGAAACTGTCTACCTCTTTGTCAGCAATGTTGGAGTAACTTTCACCGGTGGAACCACCGCCACCACCTCCTCCGCCGCCGGAGGACGAGGATGAAGTGGAACTGCTTGCTTCACTGATTGTAAAATCAGTACTGAACATAACAGCATTGCCTGCATTATCCACCACATAGACTGATGCAGAATGGCTTCCTGCGGAAAGACCTGATGCATTGTATAATGCATATGAATCTGCTATGGTGGTATTTGCATCAGCTGTAACGTCAACATTGTCAAAGATGAATACAACTGAACTGGAACTGATATTGCTCTGTTCATCCTCATAATTGAAACGAATTTGCACTGAACTTGTATCAGGATCTAATGTACTGCCATCAGCAGGAGTTACATTCACAAGGAAGGGAGCAACTGAATCGTTACCATTCTGAACCGGTATCTCATTAATCGTCAGGGTTCTGCTTACTTCCTCAGACCACTCGTTATCGTCATCACTGACAGAGAAATAAATGGTATGAGCTCCAACAGACAAATCTGATGTGCTGAAACTTTCAGAACTGCTCAGGTTTCCATCAATGCTGGATTCCCACTTCCAGTTGCTTATTGTACCATCGGTATCATCCCCTTCTCCTGAGAAGAAGACAGTAGTACCTTCTGTAACAGGATTCGGGGAGATTGAAACAATGTTTGCTGTTGGTGCCTGATTGGCAAGAACATCAAATGAGTATTCTTTGACATAGAATCCCTGCTGATCAGTAATTGGAGATGAATCCGGAGTTCTGACGTAGTTTGCTACATCCTGTGCCCTCAGGGTTGCCCTTGCATAACATCTCAGCTCAGAAGCTCCTTCGTTTGTTTTCACTTTTATTGTAAGGGTTTCTGTCTGGTCACTATCCCAATCAAGGTCATGAAGTTCAACAAGCGGATTAACAGCTGCTATACTTGAACCGGTACTTGTGACGATTGAATCTCCAATGGAAAACAATTTGTTGTAATCACTGCCTGTTCCGCTTACGTCTATTATTTCCTCATTATCAGGGAAGGAAACAGCAATGAATCCGTTACTTGACGGACCACCGTTGTTTGTTACTGAAATCTTGATTGTTGCAGTATCACCTTCTGAGAGAGCCTCAGGTTCTACAACAACAGCTGTGATTTCCGGTGAGGGAGCAGGTGTTGGTGAAACTGTATTCAATGTCAGAGGCAGGTTGTCAACATTATCTGCATCAAGTGTGCAGGGAGATTCACAGATTCCGTCACCGTCTGAATCACTGTTTTCCTGACTGAATCCTGTGCCGTCTGGTTTCGACCAGTAGTTTCCTGCAAGATAAGATCCGCCTACTATGTTTGTTCCGGAGGTCTTTTTGATATTCCACTCATTGCCGGTGTTAGTTCCTTCAAATTTAACATTTGTTGAGGCATTGAATAAGTTGTTAAAAATCAGGTTGTTACTGGCATCAGAGAGAACTACATTGTAATCAATTGCATTTAATGAATTACCATCTATGGTAATATCTGCAGAGTCTTGTAAGGAAATTCCTACCGAACATTCTTCTACAATGTTATTGGAAACTGTACTTCCACTGGATAAACGAATACGTATGCCATAATTAGATGAATAGATCGTATTGTAGTTCAGAGAATTATTTTCTCCACCATCATAAACTCCATTTTCTAATCCTTGTGCTTCATTATTGCTTATCAGATTATTACTGCCTGTCAGAAAAATACCATATTTAGTTGAGGATACACTGTTATTTATGACTGTGTTCTCATCACCATTAACAGAAATGGCAGCAAACGAACCATCAGATACTTCATTATTACTTATTGTATTGTGATCCGATGATCGCAGTAAATACCTGCTCCGCCATTTGATGTTAATGTATTTTCAGTAATAAGGTTATAATCAGACTCTGAAAGAACTATACAATCATAATGCCATTGTCATTAATTATATTGAATCCCTTTATTGTAGTAGATTCATATGCAGTAACATAGAATACAGGATATTCAGAGGTACCAACAACGTGTGTTACATCAGCACCTTCAGTTGATTCAACAGTTACCGATTTATAGACATTAACATTTTCATTATAAGTTCCCGGAGATACAAGGATAATGTCACCAACTTTTGCAGCATTAATAGCATCTTGTATTGTAGTATAGTCTGACACACCATCGTCATCAACAGTAATAACATTGTTATTTCCTGAAACTTCTTTCAGGTTTATTACCCATATATCAGAGTCATCTGAATTTCTAGACACAAAAGCTATCTTTGTTCCATCAGGACTCCATACAGGATTGCTACGATATCCAGAGGCTGTTGTTAATTGGGTTTTGTTGCTTCCATCAGCATTCATCATCCATATAGAGCAAACACCCCAATCATCGTAATTAAGATTATTATAAACGTAGACTATTTTGCTTCCATCCGGTGAAAAAGATGCATCTTCACTGATTTCACCTACAAGTCCTTTCTGATTGGTTCCATCTGAATTTGCCGTGCTGACAAAACCCCCATTGCCCTGGAAAAAGTAGGATACATAGACTAGCTTTGATCCATCAGGGGACCATGCCTGACTTTGCAAGGACTGTATTCCTGGACCTAAATAAAAAATGCTTGCTACGCCTATGTCAATCAGATTTGTACCATCCGAATTTATAATTTTGAGGTTGGCAAGATCAATATCCTCATCGTCACGTTCTGAAAATACCAATTTAGCTGAATCAGGGGACCATGCTAGTAGACCATCCATACCCGTTCTTGTCGGAATTGTATAGATTACCTGTTTATTTGAACCATCCAGATTTGTCGATATCAACTCAGAACCATTAACATAAGCAATCTTTGAGCCATCTGGAGACAATGCACCACTTAAATTTGATAGTTGTCTGTCTGAAGAACCATCTTCATTCATAACCCAGATGCCACTCTCGTCACGTTTCGTATAAAGTATTTGAGTGCCATCAGCTGACCAGCTATGTATACTATTATAGTCAGAACCATCTGTTAGCAAAACCTAATTTGAATCTGCTAAAGATATCTTGTAAATATTTCCATCACTATTATATGCAATTTCAGTGCCATCTGGTGACCAAACTGGCGAGCCTTCATTTCCGCTTCCACTTGTCAGTTGCACAATGCTGTCAACTTCAAGAGGAGCTGATGATGCAATACTGCCCATCAACAGAATAATAGCAAAAGCTAAAACGACCGCGTATAACTTACTCTTAAAATGAAATTTATCACTATGATTAGTAACTATCCTTAACCGTTCCTTTAAAGCTTTCATATGTACCACCTGGTAGTAATTTTTAGATTGAATCTAAAGAAGATAGTATATGTGTATAAATACAATACATTATTAATCTTTGTAAATTTTTTAAACATTAATTAAATATATACACTCAGTAAATTTGTACCGTGTAAAGCAAATCAGAAGATAACAGGGAATTTCGACGAGTTAAAGGATACGAGTCCTTATCTCATTGCAAGTATCCAGCTGATCAAAAAACAAAAATGAAAGCTAATTTCATTTATAGCAACATTTGAATATTAGATAAATTAAGGAAAGCTTTTATACATTGTTTTCAAATCGTTGCTTGGTACGATATGGAAGAAAATGGCATTTCTAACACTATGGCAATAATGTTCATGCTAATGATATATGCAGCAATGTTTATTTTCATGGCTGTAACCGCAGGTTTTGTTGGTATGAAGTAAGGAATTCAAACGCCACCTTATTAGCGATTAGTGAACTTTACTTTTTGATTTAAACAGGTTAAACCCTGACTTTTTAATTTAAGCAAAAAAGATAGTATGTAGAAATCCTGTGTAAGTGATTGATACAGGCTTTACCCTGTGTTAGTTCCACAAAAACAATTTGTAATCCATAACCAAAGTAGCCATCCGCCGAAGGCGGCACATTCCGATGCTTTTGCACAGAAAATAATTACATGCCTGAGCCAGATGCTCTCCCTACAATATGTTGATTTATGCAATTTATTCTGTATTATAGTGGTAATAAAATGGTGTGATCCGGCATTATAGTCTAATATGCCATGTATGACCTTTTATGGTGTATGTACATACTTTTAAGCCTTTTATGAATCATGGCGCTTACTATTTTTATTCTGAGGTTTTAGTATTATACATCATACTTCAAATGTATAATATGTAATGTTCCTGATCCCTATTTTATACATATTTTAAGCAGGTTCACTGTTCTGTGAATCATTTGTGCTTCCATGCTGCAAATTCTCAAAATAAGCGTCAACCAGAATCACAGTAAAATATGCACGTTGCAATATATTCAATATGTAGTATGTTTTATATTGTATATGTTAAAACATATACGTTGAATCAAAATACCTAAAAAAGGGGCTATAGAGACTATTCATCAGTCTCTTCAACGCCGACAGCAGAAAGGAACCTTTTTACAACAGCTTCATTTACAAGTCTTAAAAGGGTCTGCCTGTCCTTTGAAGCACTGAACACGCCAAGTGGTATCTGTGCCGCAGCCGCCGTTGCATGTCCTCCTCCTGCTTCTTCACCAAAGGCACGTTTCATTATGTCTCCCAGGTTTACCCTTATGTCATTGCTGCGTCCTGAAATGTAGATTTTCTCCTCTGTGACACCAAAAACAATTGATGTGGATATACCTTCGAGGTTCAGCAGGTAGTCTGCTGCCTGTGGCAATGTATCCCTGTTTCGTATACTTCCCACGTTGGACATGAGATAGCTTCCAATGACCTGGCGGCTGTTAATTGCTTCACCAAGAACATCCAGTGTTTCAATTGACATTGAAGGGCGTTCCAGTTGTTCAAGAATGTCATGGTCAGAAAGGGGATAAAGATACGAAGCTGCAGAAAGGTCTGAAGAATCAGTGTTTCTCTTAAAGTCCAGGGTGTCTGTCCTGATACCATAGAGCAGTGCTGTAGCCAGCTCACTGTCTATATCAATGTTCAGTTCCTGAAGGTACTTTGTCATAATAGTTGCAGAAGCACCTACATGTGGACGAATATCTATGAAATCTGCATCTATGTCAGCATCAGGTAGTGGATGATGGTCAATAATTATGTTTACACGGGTTTCTGTTGGAAGGGAATTATTTGCACCGGGGACTGAACAGTCAATAAGTGCGAGGTTCTCATAGCCGATAAAACCCACATCTTCGGATCACAAGGGCAGAATTGATATTTGTGGAACCACCTGCCTCTGTACTTGCACAAGTCTAACAGCCTTCTGCTTACTTGAAGAATTGGCTGGTAACAAATAGCTCACTAGTGTTGTCGATTCGTGAATCAAAGAAGACTATATTGAAATTATCATCCTCCGGCAGGTCGGCAATTATTTCTGAAAGCAGTTTTTACCTGCTCCATTTTCAGACCCTCCATTGACCCTGATTTATCTATCACAAAAATGATATCCTTATCAAGAGGAGGTCTGCCAATATCTTCAGCTGTAGGTGAAAATATGTGCATGAAATATCCCGTATCGTTATCCTCATAGAACAGCATCTCACCGTTCACATTCTCATCAGTGTTCTCTGTACTGAAACAACCCTCATGTCCGTATCAGGGAAACCTGTGGATGAATATGCCACCCTTGCAGTGTTAATGTCCGGATATGTGACTTTAGTTTCAAATCCAGGTGTATCCATACTGATAACTCCGGTGGAAGAGCTTACATTCACACCGACATTGAATTTTCTGACATTTCGGTTACTTTTCAGGTACTGAAGATATTCGTACTCATCAAGGTTCCTTGTCAATGCCTGCTCATAAGTGAGTTTTACAATAATACTCTGCTGTGGCTTGAAATTCAGGGAATATGAAAAAAGTTCAGTACCTCTTGTTTCCAGAAGACCTGCCGTGGAACCACTTTATGGCAGATTCAAATTTCTCCCGGAGCTTCCTGTTTTTCAAGTATATCCGCTTTGTATTCCTCCCCGTCAATTATCAGGGAAAAACCTGACATGAAAGCATCTTCAGGAATCAGGAACTGGACAGTATCTGTGACTGGATTATCGTAGTTGTTGTCCAGCTTTTCCTCAATGCTTGCAAATATACAACCATCCCTTATGTCAACATCAATGTTCATGTAACTGCCTGTTATAACACCAGAGTCCACAACTTCGCGTGTGAAGGTGCCATCATCGAAACACATGCCATAGACAGCACTAATAAAACCATAGCCCTTGCTGAGCTTTTTCCAAGAAACTTCATGATACCACAATCCTGTTTACCAAAATTACACTTTATAATTTTATACAAATATGATTAAAAGTATTGTGGCCAGAAATTAAAACTGAAAAGAGTTTATTTGCCTGCTTAAATCTTAAACTTAAATCTTAAACTTAAATCTTAAACTTAAATCTTAAATTAAACCTTAAATTTTAGGATTATTCAAATGCCTGCAGGAAATTAGATGAAACTCTTGCACAGCAGATATAAAGTAGGAAAGGATAAGAGTACTATCATAAGAGGAGTATTGCTATGGCAATGAAATGCGCTTTATCCGAGGACCTGCCGGTTGACGAATACATGGTAACAGAGGAGCCCTACTACGTACCAGTGGGTAACGAAGTGGAGATATTCACAGCCGCTTACAAGAACCTGCTCCCTGTAAACCTGAAAGGACCAACAGGCTGTGGGAAAACCCGTTTTATGGAATATATGGCCTGGAAATTGCAGCGTCCACTGATAACAATTGCCTGCCACGAAGACCTTACTGCAACGGATCTTGTGGGACGGTTCCTGATTAAAGGAGAAAACGTTGAATGGAGCGACGGGCCACTTACAAAGGCAGTTCGTGCAGGAGCAATCTGTTATCTTGATGAAGTCGTAGAAGCAAGAAAGGACACCATAGTCGTCATACACCCTCTCACCGATGACAGGCGCATAATCCCCATAGACAAGCTTGGAATAGTAGTAAAAGCACCTGAGGAATTCATGCTTTCAGTTTCATACAATCCCGGCTACCAGAGCATTGTCAAGGATATGAAGCAGAGTACAAGACAGAGATTTGTTGCCATTGATTTTGATTACCCGCCTGCAGACCTGGAAAAGAAAATAGTTGCACATGAAAGCAAGGTTGACGAGAAGACAGCAGGTCTCCTTGTTGAAATTGGCCAGAGCATCAGGAACTTCAAACACCACGGACTTGAGGAAGGAGTCAGTACACGCCTGCTTATCTATGCAGGAAAACTTATTCAGGAAGGCATCGAAGCAAAAGAAGCCTGCAGGATCTCCATGGCAAAACCAATAACTGACAATCCTGACCTGCAGAGAAGTATTGACGAGATAATTGCTGCCATCATGGAGTGATCCAGTACGCCGGCAGAAGATTTTGAATCTCAAGAGCCTGCCATGGATAAAATCAGTGAACTGATAGGATCTCATTTCCCCGGACTTGGGAAAGTGGATATTAAAAGACTTGCAGCAGGCTTTGAAAACTTAGATGAACATGAGCTTGGCATGCTTCTCCATGCAGGAGAGGGTGCCCGCAAGCGTGGAATGAGAGTATTGCTAGCTTTTCTTGGTGCTGCTCCTGATGTATACAAGCACCTTGAGAATGATGATTTTGAGAAATGGCTGGATCTTGCAAGAAAAGTCTCAAAACTCAGTGTTTCGTGTTGTGAGGGATTTTTTGATTCCTCAAAGGCTATCATAGATAAAGGTGAACTGGAACTTCTCGAATACTGGACAAATACAGGTATTTCCCTTGCTGAACAAAATAAATGGATGTCAATAGCCTATTTCAAACACACTGGCAAGGTTATAATATCCACAACACCAGAGGAATTCCATGAACTTGTGGAAAACGGGAGGAAAATAGGTGAAATTAATGTAAAAGTTGCAGAAGCCTATTTTGAACAACTTTTACAACTAAAATCCCTGCTAAAAGACGGCAACTTTGCACGGTTCTGCCACATAACAGGAAATGTCATTAAGAACCACTGGCTCACAGCAATAGAACTCATAAATCTTGCAGTAAAGGTTTTACCTGATGTAAACCAGGAACGAATAGAGAGCTTGCCGGAATGGATAAAATCCATGAATTCGGGGAACTTCCTGTAATGGCCTTACTCAGAAACTCGGAAACCACACTGGAAAACACCAGCAAGGATGGGTTTGAGGCAGTTCTTAACATTGCCGTTGATCTGGCAGGTTTTGACAAACAAAGTTCAAAGTCTTTTTTAGATACAATCCCGCAGCATGCTGGAAAGCTGGACATGAATGAAGTAAGGGAATGGAAAAACAAAGGCATATCTTCTTTCCCTAACAACAAAAATGCGCTTCGTGCTTTTATTCCTGCAAGCATTGAACTTGGAAAGCACACAGAAGAAACAAGTGCAGATACAAGATCCATATTGGTGGACAGGGGAATCCGCTTAGCAGATATACAGCCTGAATCTGTGAAAAGCTATTTTGAAAATGCTGTCCCTGCTTACAATTTATTGAGTAGTGAATTATTTGAGGAATGGTGTGAAACAGGGGAAGGTATATCGTTACAGGATCCTGAAGCCGGTTCTTCATATTATGTGAACTCAGTTATCCCATTAAGTAAAATATCGCCTGAATTCCATGAAGAAATTCTTCGAATATCAAATATGCTCCTCGTAAAGGAAGGAGCCCTTTGCAGTATATTTTTTGAGAATCTAAGTCATTTTATTGAAAAAACAAATCCTGAAAATGCAGGGAAATGGGCAGAAACTGGACTGCAGGTATACAAAAAGGACAGGAAACTTGCATTTGATTATTTTTCAAACTCACCATCTGTTCTTGAAAAACTGGATATGGATGAACTTGAAGAATGGACCCTGAAAGGACTGCAGGAAAGTGAAGAAAAAACACCTGCTTTAGAAGCATATTTTAACCTTGAATCTAAAAGATCAAATGAATATGTTGAGGAGCTTACAGGTTCTGTCGCTCTCAGAAAAGTTGCAAATGTGCTAAGGTTTTATGCACTTGGCCTTTCAGGTGCAAATTACGTAATACGTTCAATGGCAACTCTTCCACTCCAGATGGATGCACAGGGAATGAACCCAATCATAGCAGGAAAGACAATCTATCTTGCACCAAAAATGGGAATTTACGAAGACACTGAAGACAATTTCAGGATATACAAACTCAGTGTGATGCACGAAGTTGGCCATCTGAAATTCAGCTCACTTGGGATTTCGCCTGAGAATGCCAGAAGTCTGAGAGAAAAAACCAGCATTTATCCTGATACTCCGGATGCAAATACAGAAAATCCTGATATTGTAGATATACTCTCACTTTTTCCAAACCCAATAATTGCTGCAACGCTTATGGGAATCCTTGAGGATGCAAGGGTAGAACATCTGATAATGGAGCACTACAGAGGAGTCCGGAGTGATCTTGAAGAAGTAAGAAAGCAGATGCTTATGATGCGACTTGCTCCTGAAAATGGACTTGACGAGTTTATGGAAGCCCTGCTCTGGGTGACAACCGGAACAGAACCTGTGTTTGAAACAGATAGGATTACCACACAATTAATTGAAGATATACGTCAGAAAATCATGGAAGAGCTATTCAGAGATAATTCCACCACAATATCATCTCTTAATCTTGCCTTTTATATCTATGAACGGCTTGAGGAATATTTCGGACCACTCGAAAAAACAGACTATAAAATGATCAAAAACATTGCTTATCGCGGGATGGACATAGGTGCAACAGGTCCCACCGATCCAATGATGACAAAACCAAGTGAGGATGTGATTAAAAACTTTATTCCTGAAACCGAGGCTGACCTGACAGCCCAGGAAGAAAGACCCAAAGAACAGGCTACCAACAGGCCAACACAGGCATTTAATAAAAACTGGAAAGTTCTTGGAAGTTACAAGTACGATGAGTGGGACAGTCTCATCAATGATTACAGATCAGAATGGAGTACTGTAAATGAAATTGAGCCAGTTGGTGGCAGTACAGCCTATTATAACAAAGTGATGAAAAGATACGGTAATGAGATTGCACTCCTCAAACATACTTTCAGCATGATGAAACCAGAAGCCTTCCATCGCTTGAAAGAGCAGAACGATGGAACTGAAATTGACATTGATGCTTTTACTGAATCACTTATAGCAAAAAAATCCGGAATCAACCCGGATGAAAATCTCTATATCCGGTGGGACAAGCACGAAAGGGATGTAGCAACATTATTCCTCATGGATGTCAGCGCCTCGACACGCAAGATACTGGGAGCTGACGGCAGGAGCATACTGGATGTGGAAAAAGAAGCCCTTATTATTATGAGTCAGGCACTGGAAAGTATTGGGGACAAATATGCAATCTATGCATTTTCAGGCAAGAGCCGGGAAGATGTGGAGTATTTTTTCATAAAGGATTTTGATGAAAAACTCTCAGACAATGTTGCACTCAGGATAAGCCTGCTTCAACCCACATCAAATACACGTCTGGGACCCTCAATTAGACATTCTGTCAAAAAGCTGGAAACTGCAGGTGCCAGGACAAAAATGCTTGTCCTGCTTTCAGATGGTGAACCATATGACAGGTCAGGAAGTGAGGATTCATATCAGGGTAACCTTGCACAGGAGGACACAAGGGTGGCCATTAGTGAAGGAAAAAATCGTGGAATGCATTTCTTCTGTATAACTGTGGACAAAAATCCAGGAGATTACCTTGATAATATATTCTCCGATGTAGGTTACACAATAATTGATGATGCCCTTATGCTTCCGGAGACTTTGCCGTTGCTCTATAAGAGACTGACAACCTGAAGAAGCTGTTTTATGAAAAATAAAAAGGTTAAAGCGAAGAGTTAACTTCGCTTTCCATAGACTAAGTATGCTCCAACAAACAGTAAAGAAACAAAACCAAGCATAATAATTATGCCTGCAGCGCTTATTCCCTCAGGGCTTGTTTCTTCTTCAGATGGAACAGCATTTGCAGTGGTGTTTGCTGTATTTTCATCAGTTACTGACATAAGTTCTTCCTCAACAACCTCGACTGGCTCGGTTTCAGATGCTATTGCAAATGGAGAGAAGCCAGGGGTTTCACTTTCGTAATAGACGTATTCATCGTCTTCGTCAGTTATTGTTGTTGGAAGAGCACCCCATGAATCATCGTACCTGTAAAGCATTACGGTATCTGATTCAATATTGTTCTCTGTCAGCCAGGATTTTTCAACCCTGAATGTAATGAGCAGGTTCTCTACATTTTCAGGTGTGACAAAACCAACCTTGCCAACCCAGATATTCATTTCCTGATATACCTGTCCAGGAACATCTGCGTCTGCAAATGAAGAACTTTCTTTAAGGACTTCAACTATAGCCTGAATTGTACCGGAATTCTTCAGAGAGTCAAACTCTACTGTGGAGATAGCATTGTCCTCATCGGTGAACTCATAAGTTATATGACCACCCTTATTTACGAAAATACTTTCTGCCTCTTTTACAAGAATATTCTCATACAATTCACCTGTGGTACCGCCACCACCGCCTCCTCCTCCACCGCCACCGGAGGATGAAGAGGAGCTACTTGCTTCACTGATTGTAAAACTGGTGCTGAATGTAACGGCATTACCTTCATTATCAACTACATACAACGATGCACTGTAACTTCCTGCCTCAAGACCTGTGGCATCATACAATGCATATGAATCAGTTATTGTAGAATCGCCAGTAACATCAACGCTGTCGAATTTGAAAACTATTGAACTTGTGTTCACACCCGTCTGCGAATCGTTGTAATCAAAACGAACGGTTGCCGTGCTTGTATCTTCATCCAATGTGGATCCGCTTGATGGGCTGACTTTTGTGAGAACAGGAGCTGCAGAATCAGTTCCATCATCATTGGAAACTGCATTAACTGTCAGGGATTCTGTATCAACATCGGACCAGCTACCATCGCTGTCCTGGACACTAAATGATATTGTAGAGTTCCTGCTGAAAGATCTGATTTGCTAAAACTTGCCTCAGTGCTCAACTGGTCATCAAGACTGGATTCCCATTTATAAGCAGCAACTGAACCATCTGAGTCAGTTCCACTTCCCTGAAAAGGAAATCAGCGTACCCCTCTGTTGCAGGACTTGGGGATATTGAATCTATTTCGCTACCGGAACCTGATTTTCAGCAGCATTAATAGTCAGGGTTTCTGTTTCAACCGGGGACCAGCTACCATAATCATCCTGAACGCTAAATGATATTGTATGGGTACCGTCCGGAAAGATCGGAAGTACTGAAACTTTTCCCTGGTACTCATTGATCATCAAGACTGGATTCCCATTTATAGGCAAATAACGAACCCTGTTCGAGTCTGCACCGTCGAGAAGGAAACTGAAGTACCTTCTGTGGCCGGGTTCGGTGAGATAGAATCAATATTTGCTGCAGGTGCCTGATCTGCGACATTATTTGTCAATGGCAGGTTGTCAACATTATCCTCATCAAGGACATATGGTGAATCACAAAAACCATCCCCGTCTGGTCAACTTCTTCATCACTGAAACCAGTCCTGTCAGAATTTGTCCAGTAGTTTCCTCCGAGGCTGCTGCCACCTATCATATTTTCCGGATACTGGTTCGATATTCCATTCGTTTCCGGTGTGTTACTACCTTCAAAATCTACATTGATATCATTTTCTAAATAGTTATCATAAAACAGGTTATCACTGGATGAAGAAAGATAAAATCCGCAAACATCATTTCCTGTCACAAAATTACTGTTGAACGTATTTCCATTTGAAGACAAAAGATAGAATCCATTATTATGGTTGTTACTAACAGTATTGTTCGTAATCGTGTTGCTGCTGATTCATCATGAAATACCATTCCCCTCTATCAGAACCGAAGCTGCAACGTTGCCATCCAGAGTATTTCCGTTAGAAGAATCAAGATGAATTACATCACCGCGAACAAGTGCTAAAATGAATTATCTGTAAACTCATTGTTGTCTGAAGATGAGAAATACACACCACCACTGTGGTATTTTCCAGGTCATTATCATCTATTATATTGCTTCCTGAAGATCCGCAAGATAAATACACGTGATAATTGTTTACCAGTGTATTGGTGCTTATTTCATTATTGTTGGCATTATCCAGATAGATACCGTAATAATTCTCAGAAATCTCATTATTAGTGATTGTATTGCCATCGGAGTTCAGGTAAATACCTGCAACTTCAATATCTTTTGCACCGCTAATACTGAAAACCGTTTATAGTTACACCATCAGCAGTTAACTGGAATACATGACCAAATTCCGATGCTGCAGTTATACTTGTTTCCGATGCACCATTTGTTGATTCAATGGTGAGCTGTTTGGTTCACATTTGTGTTTTCAGTGTATTCTCCTGGTGGAAACCTGATAATATCTCCTGCATCAGCAGAATCCACTGCTTCTTTAGTGGTATAGCGTCTCCTCCGCCATTAGTATCAACAGTTAATGTTGCGGCACTTCCCACAATGGTGCCTGCAAAATAGCAACAAACTGATGCCAGGAAGAGAATTCTGTAAATTTTAGTTTTTATTTTAAAGTCGTTATGATAATGCTATATGGTTTTAAATCTTTTTTGACGCTGTAATCGTACCACTGCCTAATCGAATTATATTCCCATATCAAAAATTCTCCCGGAATGGATTGAACTAAGTGAATAATGGCAAAATCATATTTATATCTATGGAGAAAATTCGAGCCGAAATATAATATTTAATAAATATATTGATATTGTTGAGTGAATTATCCAATAATAATCCATAGTTCATCAAAATAAACCTTAAGAAAAAAATTAAAAACTGAAAGGAAACAAGAATTCAACTTCTGTTTCCTGTTAAACATATATGCACCAACAAGCACCACAGACAAAATTCCTGCAATTACAAGAACAAGACCAGTGTTGCTTTTTGTCGGAGTTGTTGCAACCACCGAGGATTCCTCATCCAGAATTGGATTTCAGGCTTTCATCGGTTGTTACATTTCCTTCTTCAGCAACTGCAGTATCCGAAATGATTGCAGTGATCGCAAATGGAGAGAAACCTGGCGTCTGGCTTTCATAAAATACATAATCTGTATCTTCACCAGTAATACTGGTTGGAACAGTTCATTCATCGTCAGCATAGCGATAACCTGCTATTACTGCTGTTGATATTGTTGTCTGACAGCCATGATTTTTCGACCCTGAAGGTTATGTTGCCTTTCTACATTTTCATCACTTACAAACCAACCTTGCCAACCCAGATATTCATTTGCTGGTAAATATTGCCTGGCACATCGATGTCCGCAAATGACGATCTTTCTTTAAGGACCTCAACAATAGCCTGGATGCTACCGGAGTTCTTCAGTGAATCAAACTGTATGGAAGTGATAGCGTTTTCATCTTCCTTGAATTCATAACTGATGTGCTCACCTTTGTTAACAAAAGTGCTGCTTCCTTTCAAGGATATTGACATTAAATTGGTACCTCCACCACCTCCTCCGCCTCCGCCAGAAGATGAACCGGAACCTGATGATGAACTGCTAACCTCGCCAATTACTGTAAAGCTTGTAATAAATGTTGCAGAATTGCCAGAGTCAACCACATATACTGATGTCATAGGTACCGGAGGTCAGGGAAGTTGCATTGTATGACGCAAATGTTTCTGTAATTGTTGTATTCGCATTACCTGTAACATCAAGTGAATCAAATGTGAAAACTAAGTAAACTTACATTGCTCTTCGTCTGTTTATCACTACTGTAATTAAACGAATATCTACATTGCTGGTATCTTCATCAAATGATGAATCTACTGCAGGAGATACATTTACAAGAGCAGGAGCAGTAGAATCGGTCTCGTTTTCAGGGGAACCCTGTTCAGTTGCCTTTACAGTCAGGTCCGATGAAATCAATTCAGACCATGAACCATCGTTGTCCTGTACATTAAAAGAAATAATATGTGTACCATTTGACAGAGTTGATGTAACACTGAAACTTGCTGAATCACTCAGATCTCCATCAATACTGGAATACCACTTATATAAATACGTTGCCGTCACTACTAACCCTGCTTTCCTGTGAAAGCTGGTTGGTGAAGGCGCCTGGGTAACATCTTCGGGGTAAATGGGAATCAATACTTGCAACAGGTGCCTGGTTAGGAACTGCAACTGTGTTTGTTGTCAGTGCTAAATTATCAACATTGTCTGTATCAAGAGCATAGCAGAATCACATGCCGTCACCATCGCCATCAGTATTACCACTGAAGCCTGTACCACCCGGAGTTGCCCAGAATTTCCGGCAGATATGATCCACTCATAATGTTTCTCACCCTGTTTTCAGAGTATCTCCATTCATTTCCTTGCATGGTTTCTTCAAACCTGCATGCTATCGTTGTTATCGAAAATATTGTTATAGATGAGGTTATTGCCTGCTGAAGCAAGAGGAAAGGAAAATCCCATAAAGTTGTCCCTCTTACTGATATCTGGTCACATTATTGTCAGATTCGTACAGAAGAATTCCATAAACCATGTTACTTTTTACTGTATTTCGTTTAATGGAATTTTCACCAGAAGAGGAAAGGACTATCCCAATATTGTTATTGTAAGATACTATATTACCGTCAGTATCTCTGTTTGAAGAGGAAAGTGAAATTCCATTACCGGAATCTGAACCTGAGCATCATTATGACATTGCTTATTGTGTTGTAGTTGGAATTAAATAGACGGATTATCGTATTACGAACCATATTTACTGTGTTATCAATGACAGTGTTATAATCAGAGCCATCAAGATAAATACCGTATGCAATAATCATTTTTTCCAATATCGTTGTTGATAACGTTGCTGCCGGAAGATAAAAGAAAATATCGTAACGGTTGTTCCCTGCTTCATTATCGGTTATCATATTTCTTCACAGGAAGAAAGGTAGATGGTTATTGCTCAGTTGCCCATTATTATATTATCCCTGAGAGTATTCCTTTGAACCCAGGAAAAAGCTGCTGTATCGTCGTGCGCCCCACTTACACTAAGGCCGCTAATAATTACGTTCATCAGCAGAGATAGAATACGTGTTCAGAACTTAAAGCTGTTACAAGCAACGCTGGTTGATGAAGCAACATCAACGAAGAGTGATTTCAAGTTGTTTATCAACATTGATATTTTCGCTGTAAGTTCCTGAAGAGACAAGGATCGTGTCTCCCTGACTGGCATTATTAACTGCATCCCTGATTGAACTGAAATCTTCATCACCCGCACCAACTGTTAGGGTTGCTGCAGCTGCAATTGAACCAAAAGCAAATAAAAAGACAATAAATGCTAAACAAAGAGTTGTACAATATTCAAAATAAATGTTTATCCCAGAAATTCTGGCTGTATTAAAACCTTTTTTTGACACTTTTATATTCCCACCACCTGCTATTCTGATGATTTACAAGAAAGGCAAATTGGATAATGGAAACGAATGTGAAGATTATATTTATATCTTTTGAAATTATTTTACTTGTTTTAAATATATCAATTTACATCAAAAAGACATGCAGCACAATAATAAATCGAAAATAAAGAAAAATAGAATAGGAAAACAGGTTTATTCCTGTTTCCTGTACAAAATATATCCACCGGCAACGAACACTGAAATTACTCCAAGCAACACAATTACGCCAACAGAACTGACTCCGGATGAAGTGACCTCAACCTGATGCAACTCACTCTTTTCCAGTGGTGCAGAAGCGGGCTCGTTTATAGACATCAGGAGGACCTCGCCGGCGATGTCTCCAGAAATATCGGGTTCGAATTCTGATGCAATTGCAAATGGAGAAAATCCGGGTGTTTCACTTTTGAAGTACACATAGGTATCATCTTCACCGGTAACTGTCGTTTCAAGTTTGTTCCACCTATCATCATCGTACCTGTAAAGTGCTATGCCTTCCGAACCTAAACTGTTATCTGTAAGCCAGCTTTTTTCAACTCTGAAAGTAATTAGAAGGTTTTCGACATTTTCCTCACTTACAAAACCAGATTTACCCACCCAGATATTAATATCCTGATAAACAATTCCAGGAGCATCGGAGTCTGCAAATGACGACCTGTCATTGAGCACTTCTACTACTGCCTGGATTGAACCGGAATTCTTCAGGGAATCAAATTCAACTGAAGAAATAGCATTGTCCTCATCAGTAAACTCATAAGTTACATGGGCATCGTTGATTACAAAGATAGTCTGTGCTTCCTTGATTAGAATATTATCGTATTCTTCACCTGTGGTACCACTACCGCCTCCTCCACCGGATGATGATGTGGAAGAGGTTGCAGAAGAAGTATTTAAGGACGAATCAGAAATACTTGCTTCATTGATAATGAAAGTGGTACTGAAACTTTCAGAATTACCTTCATTGTCTACTACGTACAACGATGCATTATGAGTTCCAGCACCAAGACCGGATGCTGTAAGATGTATATGATTCCGTTACAGTTGTATTTGCATCATTTGTGACGTCTACATAGTCAAAGATGAATACAATATGACTTGTATTGATGCCACTCTGCTGGTCACTGTAATTAAAGCGAACTGCAACTGAACTCGTGTACTCATCGAATGTAGTTCCACTGGAAGGAGTAACATTTTCAAGTACTGGTGAAACAGAGTCTGCATTTTCATCCGTACTGTCCTTAACCGGGACAGCATTAATTGTCAGGCTTGATGACGAATTAGAAGACCATTCTCCATCATCATCACGAACGTACAGGTAAATAGTGTGTGTTCCAACAGAAAGAGTTGAAATGCTGAAACCTGGAGAGCTACTTATATTTCCGTCCAGACTGGATTTCCAACTGTAAACAGTGACCTCACCATCTGTATCACTACCGGAACCTGCAAAATAGACATCGTTTCCTTCTGTAACAGGGTTTGGAGAGATGGAAATTATGTTTGCAGTTGGTACCTGATTGGGAGCTTCATTCACGACTAAAGTCAGGAATACTTCATCTGACCAGGCATTGTCATCATCCTGGACACTGAAAGAGACAGTATGAGTACCTGCGGAAAGACCGGAACTGCTGAAACTTGCATCTGTGCTCAACTGACCATCAATACTGGATTCCCAGACGTAACCCACAATGGAACCGTCGGAATCTGTTCCTTCCGGAGAAAGAAACAGATGAGCCTTCCATTACAGGGTTAGGAGTTATTGAACCTATGTTTGCAGTTGGTTCCTGGTTTGGAAGCTCATTCACAACTAAAGTCATAAATACCTCATCTGACCAGGCATTGTCGTCATCCTGAACTCTGAAAGAGATAGCGTGTGTACCTACGGAAAGACCGGGACTACTGAAACTTGCTTCTGTGCTCAACTGACCGTCAATACTGGATTCCCAGGCGTAATCCACAATGGAACCATCGAAATCAGTACCGCTTCCGGAAAAGGAGACGGAAGAACCTTCTAATGAAGGGTTAGGAGTTACTGAACCTATGATTGCTGTTGGTTCCTGATTTGGAGGCTTCATTTGGGGTCAGCGGAAGGTAATCCACATTATCTGAATCCATAACGTATGTGGATTCGCATATTCCATCACCATCACTGTCATAATTGATCTGACTGAAACCGGTGCCTTCAGGTGTTGCCCAGTAATTTCCACCAAGGTAAGCACCACCAATAATATTCAAGCCTGCAGTTTGTTCAGTGTTCCACAAATTTCCTCTATTAGTGGTTTCAATAACGATGTTAGCATCATTATCGAAAATGTTGTTGTAAATAACATTGTTATCGGAATATCGCATTGAAATGCCATAATCGTTGTCAGATATCGTGTTACCTGTCAGGACACAGCTGCTTGCCATCATCTCAATACCGTATTCACCGCCTGATAGTGTATTGCCTGAAAGCGTATTGCTATCTGCACCATCCAGAACCACAGCGACTGCACTATTTCCTGTCAACACATTGTCATTTATCGTATTCTCAGTTGAAGAATGCAGGTTAATTCCATAATTTCCTCCATCTACAACATTTCCAGATAATACATTGTTACCACCAGCAGAAAGTATAATCATGCCTTTAGAAACAGTATTATCGGACAGGACGTTACTGCTGGCAGAATACAACAGGATGTTTGAGTTCTGCATTGAATTCTCATTTATCTCGTTATCATCTGAGTAATAAGCACAGATTCCGAACTCCGTGTCTGAAACAATATTATCTGTTATGATATTGTTGTCAGAATTAAGGAAAATGGCTGCATTGTCTTCTGTTTCAGAACCGGCACCATTTATACTGAAACCACTGATCGTTACACTGTTGGCAGTGACTTCAAAAACATTGTCATCTGCTGATACAGCAATTACATTTGTTGCAGATGCACCATCTGCAGAAGTAATTGTCAGTTGCTTACCTACATCAATATTCTCATTATATGAACCGGGAGATACAAGAATTGATTCTCCGGGGAAAGCGGCGTCAACAGCAGCCTGTATTGAAGTATAATCTGCTCCACCACTATCGTCTACTGTCAGTGTCCTTGGATAATCAGGACTTGAGATTGTATTGGCTGTCAGTGGAAGGATATCGATATTATCAGAATCCAGCGAATATGAAGAGTCACAAATACCATCGCCACTTATGTCGTAATTCAGCTGGCTGAAACCGGTGCCTTCAGGTGTTGCCCAGTAATTAC
>JAWKHE010000012.1:0-105585 GCA_041395005.1 Methanolobus sp.
TAGAGTTTCTGGGTTCTCCTGACTGTGTTCTTATAGAGAACCATTCGCTTTTTGGAAGTATGCGGCTATCTCCGAGAGCTTGTAATATCCTTGGTGCACCAACAATGGAAGATAGCGCAGAGGAAAATGTTGCTCCAAGGAGGCCTGCTACTACTATAGGTCCCCATGCTGCCCTGTCTATCATTATGGTGTAATTGCTGACCAGTTCATCAGGAGTTGCAGAGCGGATTAGCCAATAAGCAAGCAAAAGATAAATTATTGTGCTTAGTACAATTGCTGACATTGTGCCTAAAGGTATGCTTTTGCGTGGGTTTTTCAGTTCTCCTGACATGTTTGCCCCGGCCATTATGCCTGTAGCTGCCGGGAAGAACACTGCAAAAAGTGCCCAGAATCCAATTCCTGAGAACATATTCTCAGGAGATCCAGGAAAAGAGCCCCACCATGTAATGGGTTGCTGTAGTGGAACAGAATATAATGTCCAGAATACAGAGATAAGGGAACCGGCAATTATAGCCATTATTATGTATTGGATCCTGAATGCCAGGGTGGCACTTATGTATGCAATGATGAAAAGGGCTGCAAAAGTGCCAAGATCTATAAGAATTGCAGGATGATCTGGAAATACCCATTGCCAGCCAGTACGGAAACCGAATATATACATGGCAACAGCAAGTGCCTGAGCCAGGTAAAGTGGAATGCCGATACTTCCTCCGACTTCAAGCCCCAATGATTGGGATATGATGGAGAAGGCACCACCTGCACCGATGCGGATATTGGTTGTGATCGATGAGAGCGACAATCCCGTTAAGAAAGTTATACTACATGAAAGCAAAATAATAAGCCAGGCACCCAGAAGCCCTGCATTTCCCACAATCCATCCTTCTCTCAGATACATTATCACTCCCAGGATTGTGAGCATCGTTGGAGTGAAAACACCGTCAAAGGTACCGAAAAGTTTTCCTCTGGTTATTTTATGTTCATGGACCTGTTCCTGTAATGTAGGTTCTTGAACAGTAGTTGAAAAATCATTGTTTTCGACCATTTTGTCCCCCACTATGATGGTCTATAACACTAATAGTAGTTATTTTATTGTAAAGCTCTGTACCATTTAAAAATCAGATAAAAATCCAATTTTTACAACACGTTCATTTATTTTGCTGGTACATTGTAAATCCTAATGTGAAAAATGAGAGGAGATTTTCGGAAAATAACTCTAATGTCAGTTTATACAGGCTCTCCGGGCATGTCCCCCATAATCTCATACGAGATCTTCCTGTAAAGTGACAGGTATTCCTCTGTAGGTTCCACATCGTATTCTGAGCGTATGTTGTAGCATTTATCGAATGGTTTGCCTTCAGGGGGTGACTTAAGGCGGTTGGCATATCTGGAATAGATCTTGGCTACAAGCTTGTTGGCCTCTGAAAGTGTTAACTGGGTTGCAAGCTGTGCCATTTCTCCCATAAACCTGGATTCCAGTCCTGATGAATGATCAGGGGAACTTCCACGTCGTCCTATTGGGCCGAGAAGCATATTCCTGCCACATACTGTATCACCAATTGCCTGTGCAGCTGTTTCGTAGAACATCATATCCGTGCAGATACCTGCAGTGTTCCAGTAGTAGCGTGCAGTATAGTAGTTCATATTTCTGGAAATAGCAAGTGCAGAGAGATTGGATGCCCATTACTCTCCTTTGCAGAAGCTGATCCTGTGTCAGCATGCACTGCACCGGATGCGTGTATACTTGAATGGGCAAGGACTTTTGATTGTAATGTTTCTGCCACATCGATGATAGCAAGTCCTTCGGGTGAGCCAATGCATGGCCCTCCGGAAACAGGGACCTGCCCTGATATATAGTGATTACCGTGTTCCTGGTGATAGATACACTTTGAAAGGGTCTCATAGTCTACCTTTAGATCGTCCATATAGACTTCCTGCGGGTCAGCACTTGAGTAAAGTTCATCGGATGAAACAAGTAAAGCTGATGTTGTAAGTGTGGATGTGCTCGGACCAAGAATCGCAAGTCCTTCCCTGCCTGCTATTTTTGTGGCAAGCCTTTCTATGCCTTGATGCTTTCAGAACAGCAAGCATTTCAAGTGGACTCTTGGGTTGTATGTACTCTCCGCCAAACTGGTTCATTGCTCCACTGTAGATTCCCTGTACCACGTTCTCCTGAACGGCACTCAGGTTGACATAGAGGAAGTTTTTTTCTGATACGCTCCCTCCGGTTGGACCTCCAATAATTACAGGAGGGAATGAAACCGTGGGATATCTGTGAGGAACAACCACTTTCTCCTTAAGTCGTCCTATTTCAAGGGGATTGGTTGTGTTAAGGGCTTTTAAGATATTCTCTTCATCTATATTGATGACTCTCTGGGCACTTCTGCAAAATATTCCGACTGAATGAAGAAGTTCGATACCTGCTTCAAAGACCGCATCTGCAAGTTCAAGATCATCCGGTACAAAAACTGCAGGGTCATATTCTATACCATATTTAAAAGCAAGCTCTTCTGATTTCTTGAAAATCTTTATGTCATGCTGTTTTTCTGTTCTCTTTTCTCCTCCAATTGCACTTTTGAGGTACTTATAGATATTTTGCATGACAATTACTCCTGTTTTTGAAAAGAATACTTCTGTCATGTGTTGGCAGATGGGTAGGTTTCTTTCCTGTTGAAGTAATGGTATTTATCTAATATTTATATTTTGCTATTTGTCCTTGCTATATTCAACTGTAATCATCATGTAATGTAGTTATTGATTGTGTTTTTGATATAATTATATGTATATTCGACTCTCTGCTGCCAGCAACTATTATATGTAAATTTATTTTATCAGGATTCTATGTATTAGGTGCCGAATTATATTTTATATGTGAGCTTTATGCAGTCTTTAACTTTTTATATCTCTTTTCTTTATATAGGGGTGCGCACTTCAAAGTTCTAATACTTATATTTTGTGGAACATGCAATTACATTGCATCATATATTATATTTATGTTTAAAATAAATTAATGTGTACCGTTAGAACCTTACTTATTTTAAATTATCTACCAGTTAGTTTTATAATCAACTGCAATAGCCAGTAATCTTCATTTACCTCTAGTTTTAATTTTAAACATGACTTTTTGCTAAAATCTGCTATTTATAACTTTCTATCCGTTTTTTTTACATCCTCTATTTATGTTTAACTAGTCCTCGATAGAAAAATACATATATGTGTGAATCAAACTTGATAAATATCGCATTAAGGAGATCACATTTATGGCAGAATATACCCCTAAAGAAAGATTATCCCGGGCATTAACAGGTCAGCCTGTTGACAGGATGCCTGCAGTCTCTGTTACCCAGACAGGAACAGTTGAACAGATGGAAGCCTGCGGAGCCTTCTGGCCTGAGGCAAACAACGATGCAGAAAAAATGGCAACACTTGCAGAAGCAGGTCATACAGTTGTTGGTTTTGAAGCTGTACGTGTGCCTTTCGACATTACAGCTGAAGCTGAATTCTTCGGCTGTGAAATAAAAGATGGCACAAAAGAACAGCAGCCATCCGTTGTTGGTCATGTTGTAAGCAGTGTTGAGGACATTGAAAAGCTTAAAGGTTACAGTCTTGATCACGGCAGAATCGGTGTTGTCTGTGAAGCTATTAAAATACTGGCAGACAAGTATGGTGATGAACTTCCTGTTATGGGAAGTATGATCGGTCCTTTCTCCCTTGCACAGCACATCAATGGTGACGACTGGTTTATGGCAATCTTCACAGACGAAGCCTTCGGTCTTGCACTAATGGAATTTACAACCGAGTTCTGTGTTGCATATGCGGAGAAAATGGTTGAGAACGGCGCTGACACAATGGTCATCATTGACCCTACAGCAAGTGCACAGCTCATTGGGGCTGAATTCTATGAGAAGTTCGTAGTTCCTTTCCACAAAAAGATCTGTGATGCAATGCATGAACTCAATGTACCTGTAGTATTGCACATCTGTGGTGACACCACCCAGGGTCTTGCGCTTATGGAATCATCTGGTGTGGATGGTATCAGTGTAGACCAGAATGTTGATGTTGCAACTGCTGTTGGCAGTGTTGACAAAGCCGTCATTGTCGGAAATCTTGATCCTGTGAATATGCTCTGGAACCAGACCCCGGAAGCAATCAAGGAACAATCTCAGAAGGTTCTCGATGCAGGCGTGGGTCTGCTTGCACCGGGCTGTGGAATTGTCAGTAAAACTCCTACAGAAAACCTCCAGGCAATGGTCGAAATGGCTAAAAGCCACAAATATTGATTTGCAACCTTAGTTCCACCCTCCGTAGCACCGGCTCTTTTTCTGTACTTTGGAGCCGGTGTCTGCTCCTTTTCTAATCAACTCTCATTTTTCCACACATTTATATATACTGAAAATCTACTAGACCGTGAGATGGCCCGCAGAAGAAAGAAAAATATTGAGATTACGGATTTTAAAAGCCTGCTTAAAAAACAGAGCTATAGTCTTGCAGGAAAACACAGTGCTGTTAAGACATGTCTCTGGCTTAGCCGTTCCATTAAGGGCGAGGGCGAGTGCTATAAATCCATCTTCTATGGAATAACTTCTCATCGCTGTCTCCAGATGACACCAACTCTTATCTGCAATCAGAAATGCCTCCACTGCTGGAGACCTACTGATATTGAGGTTGAAATGCCTGTGGGTTATGATTCCCCGGAGGACATAGTTAAATTTTCAATAGAATCCCAGAGAAAATTACTCACAGGATTCGGGCATTCAGCTCCGCATCATCTGGAAGGAGGGTAATAACCCGAAGCATGGCAATATCACTCTCAGGTGAACCAACACTTTTCCCTCACCTTCCTGAACTAATTGAGGAATTCAAAAAACAGGATTTCACAACTTTTGTTGTAAGTAATGGTACTGTACCTGAAATGATGGCAAAGATAAACCCTGCCCAGTTATACATGAGCCTTGATGCTCCTGACAGGGAAACCTACGAGAAGGTCTGCAATCCCAATTCTCCTAAACTATGGGATAATATCCTGAAGTCACTTGAGTTTCTCAGGGACAAGGAAACAAGGACTGTTATTCGTATTACTCTCATTAAGGATGTGAACATGTTCAATCCTGAAGCTTATGCAGAGCTCATAAAAATTGCAGAGCCGGATTACATTGAGGTTAAAGCCTACATGCACCTTGGTTTTTCCAGGAAAAGACTTCCACGTGAAGCCATGCCTTCTCCTGAAGAAGTTCTGGAATTCTCAGAAGAGCTTGCACATCACCTTGGATACAGGGTTGCAGGAAACGTTGAGGTCAGCAGGGTCGTGCTGCTTTCAAAAGATGGTACTGTAACTCATCTTGATTAGGATCCTGCTAATATCTTTTAATCGGTAGCTTCTATGATGCCGATATTTCAAAATATCCGGCATGATTACTGCTACAACCTGTCACAATCCCTGTCACAACCTATATTTATAGCAACTGCATAGATAAGCACCAAAATAATCGAAGATATAGATTCTCTCTTTATCCAAATGGAGTATTCACAAAATGTCAGAACAATCTGCTCATTCAAAATATGAATTCAAAAAATCATTAGAGGAGCTACGTACCAAAAAAGGGCGAGGTACCGAGCTTGTTTCTTTGTATATTCCCCCCACCAAGCAAGTATCTGATGTGACATCACAGCTCAGGACCGAGCACGGTCAGGCTGCAAACATCAAATCAAAGGTAACCCGTGATAATGTGCAGGGTGCACTGGAATCCCTGCTTTCAAGGCTCAGGTATGTGGAAGTTCCTGAGAACGGTATTGTCTTTTTCACAGGTGCTGTGGACATAGGTGCTAACAAGACCAACATGGAAACACGTATAGTTGAACCTCCACAGCCAATTGTCACATACAGGTATCACTGTGATTCCTCATTCTTCCTTGAACCACTTGAGGAAATGCTAAAGGACGCTAAGACGTACGGTCTTCTGGTACTTGACAGAAGAGAGGCAACAGTAGGTCTCCTTGTAGGAAAACGCATAGAAACTCACAGGAACCTGACATCCACTGTTCCGGGAAAACAGAGAAAAGGAGGTCAGAGTGCTCATAGGTTCCAGCAGCTCAGGCTTATTGCCATCCATGAGTTCTATAAGCGTATAGGTGATGCTGCAAGCGATGTCTTCCTTGCAGTAGATCACAAGGACTTCGAAGGTGTCCTTATAGGTGGTCCTTCCCCTACAAAGGAAGAGTTTGAGTCAGGAGAATTCCTGCACCACGAGATACAGAAAAAGGTGCTTGGTCTCTTTGATGTTGCATATACTGATGAATCCGGTCTCTCTGAATTGGTTAATGCTGCCAGTGAAAGACTTTCAGACCTCGATTTAATGGTAGAGAAAAAGCTCATGCAGCGTTTCTTTACAGAACTGGTTTCCGATTCAGGTAAGGCTGCATACGGAGAAGCACAGGTCCGTGAGAACCTGAATATTGGTGCAGTAGAGGTTCTTATGATATCAGAGGCTCTGAGAGCTGAGAGACTTACTCTGAAATGTCCCAATGGAGACTATGAAAATGCGATTACCCGTAATTTCAAACCGGGAGAAGAGAATACTTCCAGCATTCCATGTCCTGTATGTGGAACCAATGTAGAGGTACTCGAAAAGATCGATATTGTGGATGAACTCTCAGAACTTGCCGACCAGATGGCAACACAGGTTGAGTTCATATCAACAGACTTCGACGAAGGTTCCCAGCTCCTGAATGCATTCGGTGGGATAGTTGCAATTCTGAGATTCAGTACAGGTGTCTGATCTATTGATTATTAGTGTAGGTGTTATTTTTGTTCCTAGAATTTGAAAGACAGGTTACAGAGGCTCTTAACAATGCCCTTACATCTCTTGGATACAAGGCAGATGACCTCGTGCTTGAGCCATCACAACATGCAGATATTGCCTCAAAGGTGGCGTTCAGGCTGGCTGCACAGGCAAAGTGCAATCCAAAAGAACTTGCTGATAAAATAGTTGATGCAATTGAGTTGCCTGAAGCTTCCCTGATAGGCGATATAAAAACCGTTGGTCCTTATATCAACATAAATGCAGGACGTAATTACGTGGACAATACTATGAAAGCCATCCTTGAAGAAAAGGAAGCTTTCGGTGGCAATTTCTGTGAAGGCAAAATACTGCTTGAACACACGTCTGCCAACCCCAACGGTCCTCTCCACGTAGGCCATATACGCAATTCCATTATCGGTGACACGCTTGTGCGTATTCTCAAGAAAGCAGGCTATGAGGTTGAAACCCAGTACTATGTCAATGACATGGGTCGTCAGATAGCCATTGTTTCATGGGCATTCACACTTTTTGATTTCGATACTTCCAGAAAACCTGACCATGCAATAGCAGATATTTACATCAAGGCAAATGCGTTGCTCAATGAAGAGCCTGACAGGGTTGCAGAAATTGACAAACGCATGCAGCTTGTGGAAAGCGGTGATGAGGAAACCATCAAGAGCTTTGATGAAGCTGTGGAATTTGCAGTAACAGGCATCAAACAGACCCTTCTTAAAATGAATGTCAGCCATGATAGTTTCCCCCACGAATCTGGTTTCATCCGCAGCGGTGCAGTTTCAAGGATTGTTGAGGAGATCAAGGAAACAGGCAGGACCGCAGATGATAACGGTGCTCTTGTAGTTGACCTTGAAGATTATGGTTTTGAAAAGACACTGGTTATCCAGCGTAGTGACGGAACTTCCCTTTACACAACGCGTGACCTTGCCTACCATGAGTGGAAAGGTGAGCGTGCAGACAGGATGATCGATGTTCTGGGTGCAGACCATAAACTAATTTCCGGCCAGCTTAAAGCAACTCTTAATTCAATAGGCAAGAAGGAACCTGAAATTGTAATTTTCGAGTTTGTCTCACTTCCTGAAGGTTCCATGAGTACACGCCGTGGAAAGTTCATTTCAGCCGATGACCTGCTTGAACAGGTGGAAGAGCAGGCATATGCAGAAGTTGAGAAACGCAGGCCTGAAATGGAAGATGAGTTCAAGAAAGAAGTTGCAAGCATGGTTGGAATCGGTGCTGTAAGGTACGATATTGTGAAAGTATCACCTGAGAAGTCCACAGTATTCAACTGGGAAGAAGCACTTGATTTCGAGAAACAGGGAGCACCTTTTATTCAGTATTCCCATGCAAGGGCATGTAACATCCTTAAAAAGGCAGAAGAAGAAGGCAAGTGGAACCCTTCAGAGGAAATTGACCCATCACTTCTCACTGAGGATACAGAAGTTGACCTTATCAAGAAGATGGCAGCCTTTGACAGCATAATCGATGTCTGTGCAAGGGATTTGAAACCACATACTATAGCAATCTATGCCAGGGAACTTGCAGATACATTCAACCAGTTCTACAGGTTCGTGCCTGTTGTAAGTGCTGAAGAGGATGATATCAGGGCAAGCAGGCTGGCTCTTGTAAACTGTGCAAGGATAGTCCTTGCAAACGCTCTTGATACCCTTGGTATCGGTGCACCTGAATCAATGTGAGAAAGTGAGTCTTTCTCATATCATTTCTTTTTTCTGAAAAACGGTTCTGTGGAAACCCTGTTGATATAAGTGACAGAAACTTTGTTCTTTTTCATTTCCAAAAAAAGAACCTGTAAGTTAAAAACAATGCAACTAACCACCGCAGGCGGCACGTTTCAATGCTGCTATGCTGAACATTCTTCTAATGATTGGTTGATTTACGTTGAGAGTGCTATAAAACTCCTGCAAAAAACATTTCATGGCATTAACAGATTATTTTTTGTCATTCGGAAAAGCGCCGGCTTCACGTACCCTTCGGGATTGATAAGTTACTCATGACCTACGCTAACTCATAATTTTACAATTTCTACTAGTCTAAAAATGAAGTCTTTAAATCTCATTTCTTCAGATCAAATACCCACCTGCTTATTCCAGGTGCTACATTTCCACATCTTCGGTAGAAAAGAACCTCAAATCCCATATCCTCATATTTCTCAATGAGTTCCGGAATATCTTCTTTTGGTTTGAAGGTGTAGAAATGAATAAATCCTCCATTTTTTACTAGCGGAGAAATTGTTCCAAGAAAATGGTCCATGCCATAGGGTGTAGGAATTATTGCCCTGTCAAACTCAGTTTTTAGTAGATTTGGTATGCTGTTGGCATCAGCATTGATAATATGGATTTTATCTTCAAGTTTATTGATTTTGCAGTTCTTTGTAAAAGAATTACATGCAGCCCCGTTCATTTCCACTGCAACAAGACAGGTTGCAGACGCTGCAGCAGGTATAGCAAAGGGTCCGACTCCGCTGAAAGGTACAAGCACGCTCTCTTCTGATTTTATCAGGGATGCCACTCTTTTTCGTTCATATGAGAGCCTTCCGTTGAAAAAAGATTGTCTGAGGTCGATTTTGTAAGAGAAGCCGAACTCTTTGTGGATGGTTTCTGTGCTGTTTCCAGCAATGATCTCAAAATCTGCAACTCTTTTGTTGCCTTCAAGTTTTGATACCTTGTTCAGCACATGCTTGATATTCTGCATTTTTCCCATAATGGTACTGGCTATGTCCTCTTTGTAATTTACCAATTCATCAGGGATGGATACAACAGCAATGTCTCCTATTATATCAAAACGGTTGGGTAATCTTTCAAACTATTTTTCAGGAATACTCCCTTTCAAATCATCCTTAAGACTCATTTTTCTGTCTTTTTGCTCTAACGCAATGAAGGATTAAAAGTATTGGTGTCCGTTTATTCTATTCGTTAGAATATCCGGGAGTCACTTTTTTCTCAAGCATTGTAAAGGATACATCTATCAGAATTGCAAGCATGATGGCAGGTATTGCACCTGCCAGAAGAGTGCTCGTATTGTATCCTATTAGTCCCTGGAATATGATCTCTCCAAGCCCTCCACTGCCGATGAAAGCTGTGAGCACTGCAATACTGTTTGCAAGGATTCCTGCAAACTTTATTCCTGCAAACATAGCAGGATATGCATTCGGCAGTCTTATGTGCCTGTGTATCTGCCACTGGCTCAGACCCACACCTTCTGCATAGTCTATCAATGCAGGGTCAACATTACTCAGTCCGATGTATGTATTTTTGATTATTGGAAGCAGGGCACGCAGCATTATTGCAACAAGCGCGGGAGTAAAACCGATTCCAAGGAAAGGGACCATAATGGCAACAACAGCAAAACTCGGTACAGCCTGCACAAGGTTTGCAAATTTCATTATGACAAATTCCAGTTTCCTGCTGTAAAGTGCTCCAAAAGCAAGGGGTATGGAAACAATTATGCTTACAAAAAGTGTGGTATAGACAAGGACTATATGTTCCCATGTTGCATCAAGTACGGTTTCCAGGACTACCATGTTCCGTACCTCTCATGAAGCTTTTTCTCAATAATTCCTGCAAAACCGTCCAGTAAAACTGCAAGTAGTCCAGTCCACAGTCCGGCAACAAGAATCGCGTCTTTCTGGTAAAGCTGGATACCGTTCTGCAGCACAGTACCCAGTCCACCTGCAGCAACAAGTCCTCCCAGTGTTACAACACCCATACAGAAAACCAGTGCAATCCTGACTCCACCTGCAATAAGTGGCAGTGACATGGGAATTCTAACTTTGATCAATGCTTCCCTGGGAGAAAGTCCGATTGCCTGAGCAACATATGTGTATTGCTCATCCACATTTTTCAGTCCAGTATAAGTGTTTCTCGCAATAGGAAGTATGGAATAGAGTACACATGCAGCAATCGTGGGCCCTGCACCAAGTTTGAGTATTGGCAGCAGGAGTACGATGAGTGCAAGGTCTGGAATTGTTTCTACAATGTTCAGAAAATTAAGTACAGGATTTGCAGTTTTAGGTTTCATATAAATGAAAACACCAACCGAAACTCCAATTATTATTGAGAGGAGCAGGGCTATGCTGAACATATGCAAATGCTCAATTGTTCGCATAGTCATAAGATGCCTGTTCCAGACATCTGCTATAACCTGTATTGACAACATAGCATGTTCCTTATTTCATTTTCATCAAATCAATTTCAGTAAAATCTCATCAGATACAAGGATACCAACCGGGCGTCTGGAATTCATAACAATCGCAAAGTATTCCCCACTGTTTTTCATCTCAGACAGTGCAAAAGCGACAGAATCAGTTGGCTGGAAGGTCTTGACAGGTTTTGGAAGTTCACTCAGTTTTTCTCCCCTGTCCCTGCATTTCATCAGTTCAACAATTTCCACCTGTCCCAGAAGTTTGTCACCATCAAAAACAAAAGCAGTTTCAAGATCCCGATTTGTCATTTCATCGAGAGCATCACAGGCTTCTGTTTTTGCTTCAAGGATATATTTCTCCTCAAAGGGTGACATCAGATCCTTGACTTTGAGAGTATCCATGTGCTTGAATTTGCGCTGGTTGTCAACGATATCAGCAACAAGGTCGTTTGCAGGATTGAATATGAGTTCCTCAGGAGGACCTACCTGCACAAGTTCTCCCTGATCCATTATTGCTATTCTGTCCCCGAGCACCAGTGCTTCCTCAATATCATGGGTCACGAAAACGATTGTACGGTTAATCTCATTCTTTATTTTCAGAAACTCTTTCTGGAGCTGTTTGCGTAATATAGGATCCAGTGCACCAAAGGGTTCATCCATTAAAAAAGAGGTGGGTCCATTGCCATGGCTCTTGCAAGACCAACTCTCTGCTGCTGTCCGCCACTAAGCTGTTTAGGATAGCGGTTCATGAACATCTCAGGAGAAGAGATACGAAGTCAAGCAGTGTTCTTACACGCTCTTCAATTTCTTTCTTGCTTTGTTTCTCAAGCTTTGGAACAAGTCCGATGTTTTCCCGATTGTCATATGGGGAAACAGGCCGATATTCTGTATAACATAGCCAATATTGCGGCGAAGACGTACAGGATCAACATCTTTTGTATCAATTCCGTTGATAGTAACCGAACCTTCATCCTGTTCTATCATGCGATTTATCATACGCAGGGTTGTGGTTTTTCCGGAACCACTGGGTCCAATTAGTATCAGGAGTTCTCCGCCTGTTATTTCCAGATCTAGGTCTTTCACTGCGAATCCTTCACCATATTTTTTGGTGATTCCTTTGAACTGGATAGAATCAATCCTGTCAAACAGTCTTTCTGTTTGCATGTCAATACCGGAGATTAGATAATGATATCAAAAAAGTGAGGGATTTATTCTCCCTCAATAATTCCTTCATCTACAAGGAACTGGTATGCAATGTCCCTTGGTTCCTTTTGCTCAATGTCAAACTTGTAGTTCAGCTGCCTCATAGTGTCAGTGTCAATAGCACCATCAAGTTTCTCCATTGCGGCAATTGCATCAGGATTCTCTTCCGCAAATTCCTCTGTTACGATAAGAATTGCATCATAAGGTGGCAGTGCGTTCTTGTCGTCTTCAAGTACACGAAGTTCAAACACCTCGTTTCTTGTATCCGTAGTGTAAGCAGAGATTGCATTAACCTCATAGTTCTTGATTGCTTCATACATTACAGTAGCAACAGCTTGTTTATAGTCCATGAATTCAAAGCCGTATACTTCAGTTATACGTGGCAGTCCGTCTTCACGTGTAGCAAACTCAGGATCCGTACCGATGGTCATTTCAGCGGCATATGGTTCTAGGTCGCTTATTTTTGTTACATTGTTCTCAGCAGCCCATTCTTCCTGAACGGCAATTGCATATGCATCCTCAAAACCAAGGTTGCTTACTATCATTACTCCGTCCTGCTCCATGAGTCCCTCTTCTGTCATGTTGTAAACGATCTGCCTGTCCCAGTTATCAAGTTGTTCAAGACTGAGAATCTGGCTGTAAGCAGTACCTGTATATTCAGCATATGTGTGTATCTGGCCTGCCTTAAGGGCTTCATAATTGACAAAAGTGCCACCAAGTCCCTGTTTTACTTCTGTCTCATATCCTGCATCTTCAAGCACAAGAGCAGTCATATGAGCAAGAATGTAAGATTCCTGGAAAAGCTTTGAACCAATGACAACCGTTCCTTTTTCCATCTGTGAGTCAGCTACATCTTCCTGTATTTCTTTTGTTTCATCGGTACATCCGGCTGTAAAAATAGCCATGATTACAACTAAAAGTATTAGAATAGTCTTTTTCACTGTTTAACACCCCGAAAATCGCTTTTAGTCAACTGTATTGCGATAACGACTTCCCTATAAGATAGATGAAGTGGACTTTTTATAAATGTATCTGTTTTTCAGGGAGTTAAACAAATGAATGTGAATATATTAAATTTCACAGAAATTATTCTTCAGTTTCTCTGTGAGTTTAATGTTCTCGAATAATCCACAGGAACATCCAGCAGCCAGACCCTCCGGCTTCAAGCGGCTTCACTAATCTTTGGCTTCAATTCTTCTGTACTCTCAATTTTGACTCCCTTTGCTCCGAAGCTCTGTGCAAGCATAACGAAGTCAGGGTTGTAAAATCAATTCCTATGGTTTCATTGAAGGCTTTTTTCTCATGCCATTCAATAAGACCGTATTTTGAGTCGTTGAAAATAATGATAACAAGGTTGCATGCAAGTCTTACAGCGGTTTCCAGGTCTTGCAGGTTCATAAGAAAACCGCCATCTCCTGCAATTGCAACAACCTTCTTTTCAGGTTTTCTCATGCTGGCTGCAATTGAAACCTGCTGCAAAACCCATGTTTGCAAGTCCGTTGGAAATAAATACTGTGTTGGGTTCATATGCAGGAAACAGGCGTCCTATCCACAATTTATGGGCACCCACATCACTTATGAGTATGTCATCTCTGTCCATACATTCCCCGACATCGGAAGTATTTTCTGTGGTTTTATCGGATATGCCATGTCTTCTGCATAATCCTCAATTTCAGCCTTCATCCTTGAGCGGACTTTAGTGAACCTGTCAGGCAGTTCCCTTACGAAATCACATTGCTGCCTGAGGTTGAAAAGTGCTTTCCTGATACCTCCTATGAGCAACACATCGGGAATGTAGTTTTCGTCGATTTCCGGCTGGTCAGTGTGGATGTGTATTATTTTCTTGGATTTTTCAGGGTTCCAGAATTTAGGGCTGTATTCCACATAGTCGTATCCTATACAGATAATAAGGTCAGCCATCTCAAAACCACACATTATGTGGTCGTGGTCTTTTATTCCCATTGAACCAAGGTAGTGTTCATCATCCGCAGCTATTGCGCCTTTTCCCATGAAAGTTGTGGCTACGGGAAGACCTGTAAACTGCACAAGTTTTCTAAGTTCAGTGGCAGCCTCCTCTCTGAAAATACCATTTCCTGCAAGGATTACCGGCATTGAACTTTCTTTTATCATTTCAGCAGCCCTTTTAGCTCACTTTCATCGTGGACACTAATGTGAGGATAAACCTTTTGAAATAGCTTCTTTTGCTGTTTCTTCCTGGCAACATCCTCCGGGAGTTCAATATGGTGCTCCGGGTCTGTCTGCTGCAATTTCAAAGGCTTTGTGGACAATTTCCGAATGAAATCTGCTCTTGTCACTTTTGAGTTCCATGTTGTAAACTGCTTGAAGGCTGTGACAATATCGATGTACTGGTGTGATTCCTTGTGTGTTTTCTCAAGGGCTGACTTACTTTCATGATTGCAACAAGTGGTGCCCTGTCAAGCTGGGCATCTGCAATACCTGTTATGAGATTTGTACCCTTGCGGTCCAAGTGTTGCAAGACATACCCCGGGTTTATGTGTCAGCCTTCCATACATGTCTGCCATGAAAGCGGCACTTTGTTCATGTCTTGTCGGAATGAATTTTATCTTTGATTTCCTGAGAGATTCAGTGAGATCTATTGTTTCCTCACCCGGGACACCAAAAATGTATTCTACACCTTCATTTTCAAGACATTTCACAAAAAGGTCGCTAGCCTTCATTTTTTAATACACCTTCATTGATTTTACAGTCATGAATTCAAGCATTCCATTGCGGTACAACTCTCTTCCGATTCCACTTTTTTTCATGCCCCCGAACGGTAATCGTGGATCTGATGCTACAAGGTTGTTGATGGCAATGTTGCCGGCTTCGATATGCCTTGTCATTTTCATTGCCCTTTCGGTCTCTTTGCTCCAGATACTGGCACCAAAGGCCCGAATTAGTGTTATTTGCTAATTTTATAGCCTCTTCATCATTCTTGAAAGTTATTATGGGCGCCACAGGTCCAAATGTTTCTTTTTTAAGGACTGGTGCATCTTTGTGGATATCGGTCATCACTATGGGTTCAAAAAATAGTCCTTCATTAGTTCTCTGTCCACCTTCCAGTCGCACATTGGCCCCCAGTTTAAGGGTTTCACTTACCTGATGTTTTATTGTCTCCATTTGCTCCCTGACCTGCAAGTGGACCCATATCGGTATCAATGTCCATTAGATCGCCGATTCTGATTTTACAATATTATCTATGAATGACTCTATGAATTCTTCCGAAATCTTTTCATCAATTAGTAAACGTTTGGCTGCAATACAGCTTTGTCCACAGTTCTGAAAACGAGCCATAACTGCCATTCTGGCAGTTTTCCTGATATCTGCATCATCCAGAACTATTAACGGATCACTGCCACCAAGCTCCAGAATACATTTCTTGACGTTTTTTCCCGCAAGTTCTGCAACTTTTTCCCCTGCAGTCCGGCTTCCTGTGAAAGAAACAGCGTTAAATTTCATCTCTGGATATTAATGAGGAGGCAGTATTTCCTTCAACGAGCAGCGTATGGTAAACGCCATCAAGAACACCAGCCTCTCGAAAATCGTCTCTATTTCAAGGGCACACATGGGCACCTTATTTGAGTTTTTCACAAGAACCGTGTTTCCGCCGGCTATGGCTGCGATTGCAAAACGAAGTGTCTGCCAGAAGGGAAAATCCCATGGCATAATGCCAATCACAGTTCCCATGGGTTCATATACAAAACCCGATGTTTCAGAGTCTGTTTCAACAAACTCAGCTGCAAGGAAGTTTTCTGCATTCTTTGCAAAATAGTCGCATGTCCAGGCACATTTGTCAATTTCGGATGCTGACTCTTTGATTGGTTTTCCCATTTCTTTTGTAATAATCTCAGCCAATTCGTCTCTTCTGTCCCTTAAAACTTCAGCCACACACTCAATGGAAAATGTTCTTTCAACAACAGGCTCTTTTTTCCATTCATTAAATGCTTTTCTGGAATCACTTATTTTTCTGTTGATTTCTTCCTGAGTATTGAAGCTGAATTCCTCATTTAATTCCCCCGTTGCAGGATTAATCGACTTAATTTTACCCAATTGGAATTCTCCTATCTGTATTATGTGAAATAAAGGATTTCAAACCCCTTTTTATTTAATAACTCATATGATATATAAATGATTTAAATGCTATCCCTGAATATTTTATTATAAAAAAATTTTTGATACATGGAACTAATAAAGGAACTATGGTTTTTCAGGAAGACCTCTTACTTATTGCCCCATGCGGGATAAACTGCAGTGTTTGCATGGCTTACCTTCGTGAAAAGAACAGATGTCCCGGATGTCGGGGTCCAGACGATCAGAAAACAATTAGCAGGACCCAGTGCAAGATGAAAACGTGTGAAACATTTAAGGACGGTAAATCTCAGTTTTGTTTTGAGTGTGATAGTTTTCCATGTGCCAGATTGAAGCGTCTGGACAAAAGATATCGGGAAAAATATTATACCAGTCTTATTGAAAACCTGAGAATGATTCAGGAATCAGGTATTTCAGAATTTCTGAAGAGTGAAAAAGTAAAATGGTCATGTTCTAAATGTGGCGGAACCATCTGCATGCATAAAGGGTATTGTGATAGTTGTGGTGAACCATACGATAAATAGGAGTGTTTCGTGTGAAAAGATCAATTCCCGAGCTTAATTTTCCTGATGTCACAGTAGTAAAATGGCCTAAAACGGTGTTTCCCATATTTGTCACTGTTTTATTTTCACTGGTGCTGACTGTAGTGCTTCCTTTTATGATAAGGGCATATTCAAATAATGAATTACCAGGGGGTAGCACAGAATCTTTGATTACAATCGGTTTAATTGCTTTGTTCTATCTTGTTTCACTGGGTGGAGCTTACAGTAGCATCAGAAATTACTTCAATCCTTACAAGCAGATAATTGTTAACCATGAAGGCATGTTCTTCAATATATTTCTAAAAGGCGATGATCTTTTTTTCGTACCATGGGATTCCATTGTTTCTGTTAAATGCGAAAAGAAAGTGAGAAAGAGTGGAAAGCACAGTCAAATACTGGATTGTCTGTTTGTTTATTTTGAAACCTCTCCGGAGTACATTCTTCCTTCACTAATCAGGAGTGCCGGAAGTTCAACAAAAAGTGACTTGTACTACTATTCAGATACAATTGATTTCCCAATAACTGATATTCTTAGAAAAATAAAGGAAATCAGACCTGAGAAAGTTTCCAGTCCTGCATGTCCGGAATCATAGTCATGCAATAAAATAATATTAGATACGACAACTGATTATTTGCTATGGATGACATTAAAATTATAGATCTGACTCCTGAAACAATTGCTGAGTATGGAGTATGCGGCTACAAGGATGTTAAAAAACACCTTGAGCTGAGAAAAAAGATAGACTGGTTTAAAGAATACTATCCAAAAGGTCTGAAATTACAGCTCCGATCTCGGAAAAAGACGGTTACCAGGGAATGTGAGTATATTCGGGAAATATGCCCACAGGCCGGTCAATGCTGAAGGCTACATGTTTATCCATTGCATTTTTGTTGGATTTAAAAAAAGAGTTCAAGGAGGCAAAGGTTATGCTTCCTTGATGCTGGATGAATGCATTAAAGAAGCAAAAATGAGGCATGAAAGGAGTTGTCGTAGTTACAAGAAAGGCTCATTCATGGCTAAAAAGGGTATTTTCATCAAGAAAGGATTCATCCAGGTTGACAAGGCAAAGCCAGATTTTGAGTTACTGGTTCTGAAATTCAATGAGGATGTACCTGATCCTAAATTCAGAAACATGGAACAACAACTTGAGAAATTACAAAGAAGGACTTTTCATTTTACGTTCTCCCCAGTGTCCTTATACTGAAAAGAATGTGAACGCGATTATTGAATCTGCAAAAAAGAATTCGATATTGATGCGGTACAGATTGATCTTGAGGACTATGCTGCTGCCCAGAATTCACCTTGTTCTTTCGGGACATTTTGTATCATTTACAATGGAGAGATCATCAGTCATCATCCGATCAGCAATACCAGATTTATGAATATCATGAATAAAAAATGAAATCCTGAAAGTTAATTTCACATCAATTTCACAGATTTGATATTCATAAACTCAAGGAATCCATGCCTTGAAAGCTCCCTGCCCATGCCGCTTTTCTTAACTCCACCGAAAGGCAGGCAAGCCTGCGGCGTACAGAATGAGTTTACACCAACCATTCCGGTTTCAAGCTCAGAGGCAATCCTCATTGCCCTGTCACGGTCCTGGCTCCAGACACTTGCCCCCAGTCCGAACTCGGAATCGTTTGCCAGTTCTATGGCATCTTCCTCAGTTTTCACAGTAATAATTGGTGCCACAGGTCCGAAGGTTTCCTCTCTCATGACTCTCATTTCTTTTGTCACTTCATTGAGGACAGTTGGTGAATACATATACCCTTCAGATTCCATCCTGCCACCTTTTGAGAGATTTTGCTCCCTTTGATGTTGCCTCATTGACCTGTTTTTCCAGTATCCTTAACTGATCTTTTCTTACCATCGGCCCGATGTCTGTTTCAGGGTCCATGGGGTCACCAATTTTCAGGTTAAGGGTTCCTTCAACAAACTTTTCAGTGAACTCTTCAGCCACATCTTCCATAACAATAAAACGTTTGGCTGCAATGCATGTCTGCCCGGTATTGATGAAGCGACTCGGACACCCACCTTGCCGCCATCTCAACATTTGCATCATCAAGTACAATGAATGGATCACTGCCGCCAAGTTCCAGCACGAATTTTTTCATTTTGCGGGCGGCAAGTTCTGCAACCTTTTGCCCTGCATCATGTCCTCCGGTAAAGGAAACAGCCTTGATTTCATCCTTTGAAATGAGAGATGATGCTGTTTTTCCATCAACAATCATTGTCTGGAACACACCCTCCGGAAATCCTGCTTCAAGGAATATGTTCTCTATTTCAAGTGCACACAGTGGCACATAGCTTGAATGCTTGAGAAGCATGACATTCCCGCCTGCAAGCACATGTGCTGCTGCACTGAGAACCTGCCAGAAAGGGAAGTTCCAGGGCTTTATGGCAAGCACAGTACCCATAGGTTCATAATGGATCATCTGGTCACATAACCCTATTTCTGCAGGCTCGGGCTCAATCATGCTTTCTGCATGATCAGCAAAATAGTCAAACATTGTAGCACATTTGACAACCTCAGGGACAGCCTGCTTCATGACCTTTCCCATCTCGGTGGTGATGAGTCTTCCGTACTCGTCCTTGTTCTTCCTGAGAAGATCTGCAAAATTCCTGAGGAGCTCATTTCTCTCTGAAACATCTGTTCTTTTCCATTCCCTGAATGTTTCAGCAGATCTTTTGATCATCTGGCTGACCTGTTCATCGGTATGCATTTCAACTTCACTGATAACCTTGCCTGTTGCAGGATTAATGGATCGGATGCTTCTCATGATAATTCCTCTATAAAGATTATATAACAACAATACTCCATATTTGCTTTTGTTGATTCTAATTTTTTTCCTGAAAATGAGAGTTATTTTCTTTATCTACCTCATAGCTATCTGTATGACACCCGGGTACTTCTTCATGATTGCATAGGCTATGGATTTACCAATCCATAATTTACCCTGCTGCATCCTGCGCATATCACTTAATTCTCCAAGTATCTGCAGTGCTTCAAGTGCTACAGTGTCGTTAAGATAACAACTGTCAGGTACCTTTGTGTCTGAAAAGAAAATAATAGGCAACTTCAATCTGTCATGCAGGCCAGCAGGCACTTTTTCGCTGAGCTCTTTTAATACATTTACATCAAAGAAATGCTCTTTTCCAGACTTTGTTCTGGAAACCGGCTTCTCTTCTGAAAGGAGCTGTGCAAGGCTTTTGCGCTCAGAAACAATGCCATCATTTAGTTTTCCTATTTCCAGTCTCATCCATCGCATGATGATTGAGTCATCAGAATCAGGGTATCTGCCGGACATATTCTCATATTTCCTATGTTACTTTTAGTTGAAATTGGTTTTGAGCATGTTCAATATAAGTTTTCAGGTCTGGTAAACAATTTAAAGTTCTAATCTGATAAAGTAAACTAAGATATCTTTTAAAACAGTAAGGTAAGCGGATAATGCATGAAAAATCAGAGGTCTTAGAAGTTTCCATCCGGAAAGTCAAAAAAGCAGTTATCAAAGCTTTTGAACATGATGATGTCCTTATAGTATTGTTCGGTTCAAGAGCAAGGGGAAATGCTCACAGTACATCGGATATTGATATAGGCATTCTTCCTTCAGGCAAATGTGACAGGAAAAAAGTAGCTGCTTTAAAGGAAGAATTCGAGGAAATGAACATACCTTACACAGTAGATCTAGTTAATCTGGCTACTGTTTCGGACGATTTCAGACAGAAAGTGCTTGCTGAGGGAGATATATGGAAAGAGAGTACAAACTTAAAATGAAAGCAAAGGTTGCAAAAAGAGCACTTGAAACCTTGCAGGAAATAATGGATGAGCCATATTCCGTTATAATAAGGGATGCTGCAATCCAGAGGTTTGAATACACTTTTGAGGCTACATGGAAACTAATAAAGGAGTACCTCTTTGAGATGGAAGGAGTCATATGCAATTCCCCGAAATCATGTTTTCGTGAAGCTTTCAAAATGGGTCTGATAAATGATGCTGAGAGTATGCAGGCTTTATACATGACAGATGACAGGAACATGACCACCCATACTTATCATGAGGACATCGCAGAGGAAATATATAAGGAACTGGCTGGATACTACGTTTTAATGAACCGCATATATGAAAATATTTTAAGGGACTCAGGACTTAAGTGAAAAATAAAAAATGAGATTATATCAACTCATCCAGGTGATCATACCTTAGCTTGTAATATGTCCCCCTGCCTGTTTTTCCTACCTGCACGAATATCTTCTTCTGAACCAGTTCCTTAAGGTCACGTTTTGCTGTTGAAACACTCAGACTGGATAGTTTCTGGTATTCCTTGTTTGTTATTTTACCCATGCCACGTGCAAATTTAATTGCCTTTATCTGCCGGTCTTTAAGTCCCATCTGAATATACTGTCCCATTCTTCCATAATCACGGTTTATATTGAGTACTGCATTTTCAACCCTTGAGACCTTTAATGCAAGTCCATAAAGGAAGTATTCAAGCCATTCATTAATATCAGGCTCATTCCCATTCCTCCTTCCAGTTTTTTTCAAAATAATCCTTTTTCACTCTGGTTGAAAAACTCCTCAGGGTAAACAGTTTCTTTGCTTCCCTGAAATTCTGGTCAAGAAGGTAGCATGATATGCACATAGCAATGGTTCCGCTTGCTTTCTCAAATGGATGCATGCGATATAGTTCGTAGTGTACAATTCCTGCCTGCAGGACAGGTATCATATCTGCAGACTCTTCACTGTAGATCCAGTCAATCAGGTCTCTGACACAATATCTCACTCTTTCCGGTTCCATAAAACCTTCTGCAATGCTTGTCCGGTATTTCCCAAGCTCTTCCTCAGGAAGAATACCTTTCATTGCTATTTTGTGAAGTTCAAGTATCATTTCTTCAGAGATTTCCCCATCCTCTGAGTTAAGCATGTATTCATTTATTTCAAGGAAATTCAGGACCTGTTTTTTATCCGTTTCATCCCCAAAAATATCCTGGCCGTTTACAAGTTTAGTAACCTGCCTGATGGAAAGTCCGTTTTCTTCAAGGCTTGTGGCATGATATGCCAGTCGGAAAAGATTATTTATCTGAAGTCTTCTTTCCCATGCAGGAGGTACGTGTGTGTTTAGAATGATTTCTCTTGCTGCCTGTATTCTTGCAAGAAGGCGTACAATTCTGTTGTTATACTGGAAATCCGGCTGGTACATGTAAGTTATCCGTATTGCTGTTCTGTAAATGTTTTTCTGAGATCTGTTCTTCCGATGTTACTGACTATATGTTGACTGGCTAAATATAAATTCTTTAAACCCGACTTATATTTATGGACGATCTGGATACTACAGCAGAGAAGATAAGGACGATGGAAATAAGAGGGGCAGGAAGAATTGCAGTTGCAGCATCCGCTGCACTCAGGGATTATGCAATATCATTGAAATCCCTGCCGATGAGTGAGTTCAATATTAAATTAGAAGAAGCAGCAAAAACACTCGTTGATACAAGACCAACTGCCGTGTCACTGCCCAATGCAGTTGCTCTCACAAAAAAACATAGTTCTACAAACGTTTATGATGCCATTGATGAAATTACCCAAAATGCTGAAAATTTTATTAAGAATGCAGAGGAAGCACTTGGAAAAATAGGTAAGATAGGTGCAGAGCGGATTCATGACGGTGATGTCATAATGACCCACTGTAATTCCCATGCAGCCATTTCTATCATAAAAACCGCTTTTGATCAAGGCAAGGATATCTCAGTTATCGCCACAGAATCCCGTCCAAGGAGACAGGGATTTATCACCATCAGGGAGTTAAATGATTATGGAATCCCGACAACCCTTATTGTGGATTCTGCTGTGAGGCTCACCATGAAAGAAGTTGACCTTGTTGTGGTAGGTGCAGATTCAATATCCGTAAATGGTGCTCTCATTAACAAGATAGGTACATCCCAGCTTGCAATGGCTGCCCAGGAAGCCCGAAGGAATGTAATAGTTGCTGCCGAGACATACAAATTCAGTCCAAGGACACTACTTGGTGAGATGGTGGAAATAGAGGACAGGGCAAGTGAAGAAGTAATAGATCCTGAAATCCTCAAGGAGCTTCCAAATGTTAAGGTTAAAAACCCTGCCTTTGATGTAACTCCGGCAGAATACATTGATCTCATAATTACAGAAGTAGGAGCCTTCCCGCCTGCCATGGCTTTCACGATACTCGAGGGATTATCTGGGACTTGAGCTTGAAGTTTAAGTTTTGTGGAGGATTTCAATCCTTCCATTTCCACCATTTCAAAAGTTCAGTATCGTGCTCTTCGTTGGATGCAAAATAAACCGCTTCCCTGAAAACATAGAGCATACACCTGTCTACGTGCATTCCCTGAAAATCCACAATTGCCGGTAGGAGTTTCTCCGGGTCTTTATTTTTAGTTCCTTTACACTTCGAAACCCAAGATTCCATAGGTCATCGGCAATCTTTTTCCAATGCCCGGGATTAGCATGAGTTCTTTTGTAACTGCTTTATAGTTTTCACTAGCAGGTGTTACAGATGTTGTTCTTTCCTTCATTTTTTACCCACTGTGGCAACGTAAATTACAAACTCATTTTCCCCGTCAACTCCGATTACCGGATTTATTTCCTCATCAAGAAAAGCTGCAATAGCGCAAACCCCGCAACCTATAGACTCAGCACTCAGGTACAGGTTCTGGCATACATGCCCTGCATCCAGGTGAAGATACCTGTAAGCTCTCTGTCCGTATCTCCATGCCATGCGGTATGGAACAGCAGTCCAGATAAATGTTGCAGAACTTGTTTTAACAAATGACTGATCAAGACATCCACGTTTAACCTCGTCTGCAATGTTTTTGTTCATATTGATCTCAGTGAGCTGATGCTCAATGGGAAGGAACCTGTACAGCCCCTTCTCAAGTCCTGTGACATTATTTACAAGAATATAGGTTTCCAGTGCATGCCTGGCTCCGGCTGAAGGCACAGTCCTGAATGTGGCAAGATCCCTGACAACCTCCTTTACTCCCTGGGTGCACCAGAGCAGGTAAGAGAGTTCTTCAAGGGAAAGTGCTTCCTGGCTATAGCTCCTGACACTTGTTCTTTTTTCAATTGCTCTTCTCAGGTCAATGTCCTGGACTTTGATGTTTTCAGGTTTTGGAAGGTCTATTGTTTTCCCTGTCTCATTTTTTCCAGGTTCCAGTGGCGGAGCTGGGTATCCACTGGACTGGTCTGACATTCCGAGATATCTGTACTGCGTTTTTTCCATGAACTCTTTTCCGGTATTTTTCATAATCCTCTACTCCCATTCTCCTCAAAAAATGCTTATCATTTCTTTTTGCATCTTGCCCTTAAAACTATTAAGGAGCCTTTTCCAAACCCTTTTTCTGCTTCTTCAGGACGCCGGATGAGGTTCAGGGGCTTGAAAAGCGTCTGCATGACAGTTATATCACCTAATTCGTGCTCTTCCAACAGTGATATAATTTCCTCTGCAGTTCGAAAAGCAACATTTCTGTAGAACCTGCTTTTAGGGGCTTTCTTACGATATTTTTTACCCAGAAGACTATTCTTTTCTACAAAAGCAATGATAAAGAATCCTTCAGGAGCAAGAATACGATGAACTTCTTCCAGTGTCCGGTCCGCATCCATCAAACAGAAACCTGTAACTATCAGGGCAAGTTCCATGGATGAACTTTTGACAGGGATTGATTCGGAAACTCCTTTTATACATCTGATTTTTCTTTCTGTTGAGATTTCCAGCATACTGACAGATGGATCAAGTCCACAGGATATGCCTAGCTTTGATGCAAACCTGCCTGTACCCACCCCTATTTCGATGCACTTTTTTCCGACACCAGATGGCATCAGTTTTCGGATGGCTTCCATCTCAGAAGTGTAGACTGCCATATTTCTGTCATACCAGTTATCGTAGTTTCTGGCATGGGTGTCGTAAGTAGTTTTCTTCATTGTCCACCAATCCCATAAAGGATTCTCTGAAAGAAACTATAAAAACTTTGATACCACTCTGAAATATATGAATGTCAGATGTCAGTGGGCTGAAAGCAACGAACAAGAAATACAGTACCATGATACTGAATGGGGAGTGCCTGAACATGATGACAGGAAGCTTTTCGAATTTCTTGTACTGGAGGGAGCACAGGCAGGTCTTAGCTGGGATACCATCCTGAAAAGGCGGAATAATTACAGGAAAGCTTTTGATTTTTTTGATTATGAGAAGGTTGCTGCCTATGATGATACGAAAATAGTTGAACTTTTGCAGGACAGTGGAATTATCAGGAACAAACTAAAAGTTAACTCTGCTGTCAATAATGCAAAGGCTTTCATTCAGGTCAGGGATGAGTTTGGCTCATTTGATAGTTATCTCAGAACATTCTTACCGGATGGGAAACCCATACAGAATTCATGGAAATCAATGTCTGACATCCCTGCAAAAACGTACCTGTCAGAAAAAATAAGCAAGGACATGAAGAAACGTGGGTTTAATTTTGTAGGTCCTACGATAGTTTATGCTTTCATGCAGGCTGTTGGAATGGTAAATGATCATGTAGTTGATTGTTTCAGACATGAAGAATGCAGGAAAATGCAATAAAAAGCTGTAATTTCAAGTTCATTCAGCAAGCAGGCCGTCTTTAAGAGTAATAACCCTGTCCACATAATCCAGATGCCATTCCTCATGGGTTACCATGATAATTGTCTGTTTGTTTTTTTTATTGAAACTACTGAACAGTTCCAGCACCTGTCTTGATGCTTCGCTATCAAGATTAGCACAGGGCTCATCTGCAAAAAGGATTTTGGGTTCATGTACCAGCGCCCTTGAAATTGAAACTCTCTGCTGCTGTCCTCCACTCATTTCTGAAGGCAGGTGGTGCATTCTTTCAGCAAGTCCAACAGCTTCAAGTATTTCAGTTGCTTTTTTGATGACATTCTCCTTTTTGTGTCCCTGCATCATCAGTGGCAGGTATACATTTTCAAGGCCTGTCAGGGTTGGTATCAGCGCATAGTCCTGAAAAACATATCCAAGGTTGTTAAGGCGGAACCTTATTTTTTCTTTATCACTAAGTTCTGATGCATTGGTTGAGTCTATGGTAATATTACCGGAGCTGGGAGTGTCCAGCAACCCTAGCTGGTTTAACAGGGTAGTTTTTCCACTGCCGCTTGAACCTATTATTGCAACAAATTCCCCGCTTTTTATTTTAAAGCTGACTCCTTTGAGGGCCTCTACCTTCACTTTACCCATAAGGAACGTTCTTGTGATATTTTCTGCCTCTATCATCAGCTGGCACCCCATATAAGGTCAAGAAGATTTCTTTTTGCCATTCTGTATGCCGGGATAAAAGATCCTATAACTGCTGCCATGAAAAGCATCATTGCACGGAGTGCTGCTTCTGAATTACTCAGGCTCAGGCTTACTTCTCCTATTGGTGCACTTATCGGATGGGATTGCGTGAAACCAGTGAAAACAAACTGCATAAGGCAGTAGCCCATAATCATCGCAACAAAGGCATAGAACATAGCCTGAAAGACAAATGACGCAATAATCACTTCCTCTTCTATTCCAATTGCTTTCTGCACACCTATCTGTCTTTTCTGGCTCACAATATTTACAAAAAATAACCACAAAAATGATAATAAACGCTACAATAAGACCAACTGCAGTGAAAATATTCCTGACCATGGAAAGCGTGGCTTCGATTATTTTCAATGTATACCCTGCAAATTCCTGCCAGGTGCGTACTTCTTCCTGCACTCCAAGTGAAAAGAATTTCCTCCCTTACGTATTCCTCATCAGCATCATCCCTGATTTTTATCGCAATCTCATGGGCTTTATCCTCAGCATTCAGGGCTTCTTCAAGGTCTTTCTTGTTCACAAAAGCTGAGGAATCCGACATGAAGAATAATGTGCTGTAGATTCCTTTCACCCTGAAATTCATTTCCTGGCCATCAACCATAACAGTTACGATGTCTCCAACGGACACATCTTCAAGGGATCTTGTCTGCATTACTGCACCATATCCGCCGGAGAGTTCCCTTCCAAGAACTATCTCTCCCCTGTCAAGTTTACTTATGAATTCACCTTCAACCATTGCAGAAGGGTAATTGGTGACCAGTTCTTCCTCTTCTGCATCAACACCATAAATGGTTGCACCTACTTCTTTTTCTTTGTACAATATGGAACTTTTAAGCCGCAAACGAGGGGATATGCCCACAACTTCAGGAAGATGATCTATTTTTTTGTCAGGGAATTAACATCTGATATGTACAGTTCGTCCTGTTTGGTTCCACAACAATGTCACCTGTCTGGTAATCAACAAGCACATCGTTGAATTTCAGCGTCACTCCACCTATGACACTGGAAAAGAAAACAAGCTGGAGATATACGAGTGTCAGCACTATGATTGTGAAAATAGTTATACCCTTATTTCCTCTGATATTGATCTTGAAGCCTAGGAAAAAGGAGACTTTTGTTCTTTCAAACATGTTCTCTCACTTTTCATCTTCCTTTTTCAAGCGTTCCTTTAAGGTGAATGCTCCAAAAGCTATCAGGGCAATTATTATGACGACCAGCAATATCTGGAAAGGTGAACTGCCTTTCACACTCATGGTCAGTTGCTGTTCAATGGAGTGGTTTCCGAAATCATCTTCGTACTCGATCAGTGCGGTGTATTCCTGATTTCCACTCTTTTCAGGAATGAATGAAAAAGTAGCAGGAGCATCATCATTGGCATCAAGTTTTCCAATAAAAGCTTCACTGGTTCCTGACATCTTAAGTCCTGAAAGAGTGACCTTTACTGACCTTGCTTCACCCTCTCCGACATTTTCAATTCTTATTATCTGGGTGAGTTCATTTCCTTTTTCAGGTATAACAGGATCATTCTTTACATTTGCAATGTCAAGTTTTGCACGTCCCTTTGCTTCAAAGCCTATGGTCTCAACAGAACTTATATCAAGGCTTTCAGTATCGTCCACCGCTTCTATGGAGATTGGTATGTTGTAGGAAGTAATGTCTGCATCTTTACTCAGGCTTAGTTTAAAACTGACCTGTTTCTCTTCCCCTGCATCAAGGGTATGGATAAATTCCGCATTATCCTGAACAGCCACTAAAGCGGGAATATCATCAAGTATCAGTGTTATGCGTATGTCCTTTGCGTTACCACTGCCAACACTTGCAACGGTTGTATTAAGGAAAAATGTATCTCCGGGGGATATTCCTTCCCGGGAAAATGAGGAGTTCATAAGGGCAATTGCAGGTGTACCCTCAATTTCTACGGATAGTGTCTTTGTGACAACAACGCCGTCATTGTCAGAAAGTGTAAAGGTTACATGGTAGGTTCCTGTCCTGGCTTCCGGGTCTATCAGGAAATTGTAGTTGATTTCCACGTTTCCGTTTGAACTTATCCTTTCAATCCTGAAACTGCTGTTGGATATGCTTTTAACACCGTATTCCTTTTCGGAGAATCGCAATATAAGTGGAAACTGGTTTTCAACTCCAAGAACTACATTGTTTGCTGTTTCATCGTCATAATTAGCCACACTGACCCTGACAAGCAATTCCTGTCCGGGTCTTACCGGCTGTGGCGAAACTTCTGCTGCAAGTATATCGAGTTTGTTTGTTCTCACAGGTTCCAGGGCAAGAACCGGATTGGAACACAAAATTACTATTAAAATTATAGCTATACTCCACCTGCAAATCCCCTTTATTGTTATCAGGACTCCTCCGTTACAATTGAAAATTTATTCCTAAACTAAGTTAAGTCACTGTTAACTTATACTTTTTGTTTATAATAAAAAATGAAATGATGTGGAAATATTCACATCATTCTATCTGTCCGTAAGGACTTTCTTCGTAATAGCGAAGGTATTCTTCTGTTGCAGTACCTGATGCTTCGGAACTTGAACCAAAGAGCAGGCTTGAAATGGATGGCTTGTTCATGTATACAATGGTTGGGTCACCATCAATTTCTCCTATTTCTGCAGCCATATCGATTGCATCATACAGGTTGCCGAATTCATCAACAAGACCAAGTTCCTTAGCTTCACGTCCGGTGTAGATTCTCCCATCTGCAAGGCTCTTGACTTCACTGACGCTCATGTCCCTGCCTTCAGCAACGTCCCTGACAAAGTTCCCGTAGACTTCTGCCACTACCTTGTTGGCATATTCTTTCTCGTCATCGGAAAGTCCTCTCCAGGAGCCACCCATGTCCTTGAATTCTCCGGATTTGACGATGTAGTACTCAACTCCCTCGCCTTCATAGAAACCTGAAAGGTTCTGGAAGGTCCAGATTGTTCCTATACTTCCGGTCATGGTTGAAGGATTGGCAACTATCAGGTCTGCAGGTGCGGACAGGTGATAGGCTGCACTGGCTCCGACATCTCCCATTGAGACAATTACCGGGACACCGCTGTCACTTGCCTTTTTAACTTCAGTATAGATCTCTTCTCCCGCAGTTGATGATCCTCCGCCACTGTTTACTCTCAGTACAATAGCTTTTACATCTTCATCTTTCAGGGCTTTCCTGATATTATCTGAGACCTCTTCTGAGCTTACATAACCGAGTCCACCAGGAATACTGCTTGTGATAAGAGTGCCCTGTACATAGATTACAGCAACTTTATCATTGGAAGAATAGAGTTCTCCATTAATACTTCCATAGATGATCGCGAAAGTCCCGCCTATTATCAGGATTAATGCTGTCACAATAGCAATATATTGCCATTTGCGACTTTTCTTTTCAGGCACTGACACTGGTTCTTTGCGGGGTCCAGTATGATTTACTTCATTTTCCCTGCCTGTCTCCGTATCTTCGTTTTTCATAGTTGTTCCGGGATCAGTTTTTTCTTCTTTTTTCCAGGTTTCCGTTTCATTTGAAACAGTTTCCCTGTTCTCAACTACCGTGTTGTCAGATTCAGGATAGGTACTGATTTTATCACTATCGTTTTCATCATAACTGTACGGGTAAAGATGATAATCGCTACCATCCTCTGGTTTATTATCAGAATTCTCTCCGTTCATCAAATTGTCCATCCCGAATATAAAATGTATTTGAATATTCAAAAAGCTTACCTTGTGTCAGGCGAGCGAAATATATTTTATAATTGCACGCAATGCAACACCAGAGCTATTAATCAAATTTCCAATGGAGATTATAAATGTCAAATATTCCTTCTGATAAAGCAGTGCTTGTAACATGTGGTCTTCCCTATGCAAACGGGAAGGCTCATGTTGGGCACCTTAGAACATACATCCCCGCAGATATATTTGTGAGGTCACTTAATAAGAACTCACAGGAAACAACTTTTGTCTGCGGTTCCGATACCCATGGTACTCCTATTGTGGTTAATGCCGAGGAACTTGGTCTTACACCTAAAGAACTCGTACAGCAGTACCATGTCCATTTTGATGAAGTATTCAAGAAAATGGATGTAAGGTTTGATGCATTCGGAACAACAGATGATGAAACAAATCACAACCGTACCATCGAGATCGTTGACAAGCTCATCGAGAAAGATTACGTCTACCCAAAGGTCATCGAGATAGCTTACTGTCCTCAATGTGACCGTTTCCTTCCTGACAGGTATGTGGCAGGAACATGTCCTCACTGTGGTGAGCAAGCACGTGGAGATGAGTGTGACCAGGGCTGTGGAAAGCATCTGGAACCCGGGGAACTTAAGGAACCTGTATGTACAATTTGTAAAGGACCTGCAGAATACAAGGAACAGGAACACTTTTTCTTCAAGCTTTCCGAGTTCAAGGACTTCCTCATGGACCACCTTGAGAACCTGGGAGGCACACTGAATGCACGTAACTATGCAATGGGCTGGATCAAACAGGAGCTTACTGACTGGTGTATAACCAGGAACCTTGAATGGGGTGTAAGATTCCCCGGACACGATGAACTCGTGGTCTACGTATGGGTTGATGCACCTATCGGCTACATGGCTTTCACAGAAGAATGGGCAGAAGCAACCGGTGGAGACTGGGAGAAGTTCTGGAAAGGCGATTGTCCTATAGTCCACTTTATTGGTGGAGACATCATTTACCATCACTGTATTTTCTGGCCGGCAATGCTTAAGGGGGCAGACTACAGCCAGGCATCGGCAGTAGTTGCATCAGGTATGCTCAAAATTGAGGATAAGACATTCTCCAAGAGCCGCGGATATGTTGTCTGGGTTGAGGAAGATTACCTTGACCATGGTTTCCATCCGGATTTACTCAGGTACTATCTTGTAAGTTACACTTCCCATACAAAGGAAGTCAACTTCTCATGGAAGGTTTTCCAGGACAAGATTAACACCGAACTTGTAGGTGTGCTTGGTAATTTCCTCTACAGGAACCTTCTCTTTGCCTTCAAGAACTTTGGAGAAATACCTGAAGGTGAAATTGACACAGAGGTAATGGAGAAGATCAATTCAACAATTGAAGAGGTCACAAGAGCAAATTCCGAATATGAGTTCAAGAAGGCTGTTGACACTGCAATGGCTCTTGCATCATACGGAAATTCATACTTCCAGTCAAATGAACCCTGGAAACTCATTAAGGAAGATAAGGATGCCTGCGGAAAGGTAATCAAGAACTGTATCCAGCTTGCAAAGGCGCTTATTTTGCTGTTTGAACCGGTGACGCCGGGCAGTATGGAAACTGCATGGAAGCAGATTGGAATGGATTCAGATGTCCATGAGACCACTTACGAAGAAGCAAGCGTTCCTGTAGTAAGCGGAACAAAACTCGCAAAGCCTGGTATCCTTTTCACCAAGCTTGAGGATGATAAGATAAGTGAGATGGAAGAAATATCCTCAAAACGTGTAAAGGCTGCAATAGCAAAAGAAGCAGGTATTGAAGAGGAAGAAATTATGGAATTTAAAGACGAAATAGAATATGATGATTTTGCAAAGCTGGATATCAGGGTGGGTAAGATCGTTAACGCTGAGAAGATAAAGAAATCAAAGAAACTCCTGCGTCTTGAAGTTGACATTGGGGACAAGGAACCAAGACAGGTTGTTGCAGGTCTTGCAGAGTACTACGAACCTGAAGAAATGGTAGGCAAGACTGTGAATGTGCTTGTGAATCTCAAGCCTGTAAAGCTCTGTGGTGTTGAATCACAGGGAATGCTCCTGGCAGCAGATGCAGGTGAAAAGGTTTCACTGCTCACAACTGATAAGGACATGGATGCAGGTTCCTGCATAAGATAATTTTTCATTAGATGGATGCATATTGCATCCTTTTTTGTTTTTCTTTTTTCTGCTTTGATTACTCTATATTATTTCTTATTATGATATTTTTATTTATGACTATTTTATATATTACATTAGTTATTATAGGGCAAATACAAAGTTGCTTTTTTTGCTTCTTTTTGAGTTCTATATTAATTAACTGAGGCTGTCAAAATGCAAATAGAAAAAAAGACATTTATCTTCATTCCCTTCTGTTTATAATCGGAATAATGATAGTAGTCATTTTCAGCTATTTCCTTTTCTCAGCTAATTTCTCAGATTTAGAAGAGCAGTATGCGATTCATAACACCCAGATGTTTATCCATGGTATAGAAAAGGATGAGATGAAATCTCTCAGTTCCAGTGCTTCGAATCTGGTATTGTGCGCGCATCATGATGTCAGAGGTAATGATCTTGGTGCTTTCGGGGAAAAAATATCTGATGATGAATTTCTTATAAGCCGGGATGTAGAGTCTTTACTGATCTATAATTCATTTAATGAATCTCTCATTTTTGAACACACGATAAGTGGTGTTATTTCACCTGCTGATCTTGAGGACTATTTAGCATCCAATCCTGATGTGTTTTCAGAATGTATGAACAATTATTCCCTTTCAGGTCTTGTATTCCTTCCGGAAAGAAATCTTATAGTTTCAATGGGGTATTTCACTCCTGAAGAAGGAACGGGTGGAGATGCTTTGGTAATTGTTGTTTCCCGTACAATTATCCTGGATGAACTGGATATTATTCAGGAAAGGGATATCTCTGTTGTTTTAGAGGATGTCGGACCTCTTTCTGAGGTAGCTGGTAAAGCACCTGGCCATTTAACTGGTGATATTTCACTTACCACTTTTGAAAACGGGGATCCTGCAGGTGCAGCTTTATTGTACGACCTAATGGGCAATCCCGCGAAATTATTAAAAGTCGGGACAACGAGTCAGACATCATCAATCGGATTGAAAATGGCATTATATCTTGGTCTTGCACTTTTCATAGTCAGTTCTATTGAACTTTTCTTCCATATATACTTAGCAAAGAACATGAGCTTTATAGAGTTCAATCTCCTGGTCCGCGAGCTTGAGAATATTAAAGAGAGCGGGGACATCTCATCAAGAATAGAAATTGAAGGTGATGATGAGGTCAACTGGGTGGCAAATAATGTGAATGAAATGCTGGATTCACTTGAAGAAAAGGAAGGAAAATATCATTCCCTTTTTGAACAGTCAAATGATGCTATTATCATACTTGGATCAGGCACTTCATTGGTTGATACTAATTCCAGGACATCAGAATTACTGGGCTATGAGAAACCTGAGCTTTTTATGATGGATGTTACTTCTCTTTCTCCTGAAGGATATTCTCCTGATATGATTGATATTTATGAGCAAACAATAAGGGATATTTCTGTAAGGTCTGAAATAAAATTGAAACTTTCCAGCGGCAGGGAAATTTATGCTGATATCAGTTCTTCAGTAATTGACAGGGAAAAAGCTACGGTTCAGGTAATTATCCGTGATATTACAGAAACCAGGCTTTATGAGGAAGCTTTAGTGCATGCAAAGATAGAAGCTGATGCAGCCAACCGTGCAAAAAGCCAGTTCCTTGCCAACATGAGTCATGAACTGCGTACTCCGTTAAATTCCATAATCGGCTTTTCAGATATGTTGCTTTTAAAGACATTTGGCGGAATTAATGAAAAGCAGGAACGTTACCTTAATAATATTTCCAACAGTGGAAAACACCTCCTGAATCTTATCAATGATATACTTGACCTTTCCAAGATTGAGGCAGGTATGATGAACTTAAATACCGAGGATGTTCTTCTTCCTGAATTACTGGGTGAGTTAGAGGGAACGATTTCCCCACTTGCAATTAAGAAGAATATTTCCCTGGAATACAGAGTTGATGAGCAACTGAGCAGCGTCAGGATTGACAGGACCAAGATAAGACAGACACTTCTGAATCTCCTGAGCAATGCAGTTAAGTTCACTCCTGAAAATGGAAGCGTTATCGTTGATGTTGAAAAACACGATACAAAAGCCATGTTTATGGTAAAGGACTCAGGTATAGGTATATCAGAGCATGATAGAGAACACCTTTTCCATGAGTTCACCCAGGTAGATTCCGCTCACAATCGTAAATATGAAGGAACAGGTCTTGGACTTGCTCTTGTGAAGAAATTTGTGGAAATGCACGGTGGAAAGGTCTGGGTTGAGAGCGAACCGGGCAAAGGTTCTTCATTCTGCTTTGAAATCCCACTAAAAGAAAAATAAAAAAGTCTAATGGCATTTAGGCTGCTTTTCTTCAGGATTCTCAAGTACTATCTCAAGATACGATGTCCTGATTGAATCATTTTCAGTGATTCCAAGCTTTTCAAGGAAAGTAAAAATGGTTTTCCTGTGGGTTTCCACATCTGATTCAGCAGTTATTTCCACTTCAATGAATTCCCCGAAAGTTCCGACTTTGTCAAGACAGATTGTCATGTTTTCGTATTTGAAAACCTCTCTCTTTTTCCTGACAATCCCGGATTCCTTAAACCCAAGTGCAAGAAGGATACTTCTGGCATTACTGCCATCCACTTCAGTTTCAAACTCCTCACGGGTCTTGGATACTGAATCCAGTTTTTTGCCTTTATAGGTCATGACAGACCTGCCGTCTACAGAACGTATCCTCAGTGCTTCGTCTGTGCTGGCAAAATCCCTGTGAGGGGCATTAAAATAGGTGTCACAGTGTTTCTGGACACCTACAAGCTTTGCACCCATGCCTGAGAGAAGTTCTTTGACCTTCTCATGCTCAGCGCGGGCTTTTACTTCAATTTCTAACATTTCTCCGGAACGAATTTTGTACCATAATAAATCATACCGCGTTCTCCACCCTGTCCAAGCTTTCTGAAAACAGGTTTTACCTTCATGCCAATTTTTACCTCTTCAGGTTCACAAATAATCTGGCTTGTAAGGCTTGGTCCCTCGTCCAGTTTTATTATTGCGAGGACATAAGGTGTCTGGTTCTCAAATCCTTCAGCAGCAGTATGAATCACAGTGAATGTAACCACTTCGCCTTTGCCGGAGAATTTGTAATCCTCTATCTCTCCTTCACGCCTGCATGCAGGGCACATGTTACGTGGAGGATAGAAGTACTCATCACATTTCTTGCAGTGTGTTCCCACAAGGTTGTATCTTGCTATCTGTTTTCTCCAAAATCGTGGTACTGACATGATGATCACCTGTTCCTCGAGAATATGTGTACAACAGCAGTGGCACCGGAACCTCCCACATTGTGGGTCATTCCAACTTCTGCTCCGTCAACCTGGCGTTTACCTGCTTCTCCACGAAGCTGTTCAACTATCTCAACTGCCTGCTTCACACCGGTGGCACCAACAGGGTGTCCGCATGACTTGAGTCCTCCTGATGTGTTAACAGGTATCCTTCCACCAATTGCGGTTTCACCGTTCTGGGTGACAATTCCACCTTCACCTTTCTTAGCAAATCCGAGGTCTTCGATAGCACATATTTCAGCAATTGTGAAACAATCATGCACTTCTACAAGGTTAATGTCTTTTGGCTGCATCTTTGCCATTTCATATGCCCTCTTTCCAGCTGCAACACTTGCATCAAGGGTTGTTATATCCCTGCGGTCGTGCAGTGCAATGGTATCTGATGCCTGTGCAGTTGCTTTCACATAGATTGGTGTGTCGGTGTACTCGTGTGCAACATCTGCAGGTGCAAGCACCACAGCAGATGCACCGTCTGTAATTGGTGAACAGTCGAATATGTGAAGTGGGTCTGCCACCATTATGGATTTGAGTACTGAATCAACTGTAATCGGGGTTTTGTACTGTGCTATTGGGTTATGCTGGCCATTCTGGTGGTTCTTCACAGCAACCTGTGCAAGCTGTTCGCTTGTGGTTCCGTATTTGTGCATGTGAAGCCTGGCTATCATTGAATAAAGTCCCGGGAATGTTGCACCCATGATACCTTCCCATTCCCTGTCAGCTGCTGCTGCAAGGGCTGATGATGCCTTTGGTGAAGGTACATCTGTCATCTTCTCAGCTCCGGCTGCAATGACAATGTCATCCATTCCTGAAGCCACTGAATATATTCCCTGCCTGAGTGCAAGTCCGCCTGAAGCACAGGCAGCTTCAACACGAGTTGAAGGTACATGTATGTCCTTTGCAAGGCCGGAATAATCAGCGATAAGTGCACCAATATGCTCCTGCTCGACGAACTGTCCGCCGCTCATGTTACCGACAAACATTGCATCTATCTTCTCTCCTACAACGCCTGCATCACTGACAGCACCTACACCAGCTTCAACCACCACATCTCTGAAAGAGCGGTCCCACAATTCTCCAAATTTTGTGTTCTTGACACCTATAATTGCTACATCTCTCATTTTTGACACCTCATGCAATCTTTATCTTGCCCTTATGCCTGGCGTATGTTGCGTAGTCAACATAAATCGGGTCTGCAAGAAGCTCTTCCACCTTTGGTGCATTGTCACGGATCTCTTCTATTTTGTCGGTTACAGTTATGCTGAAAGCATCTCCACCCGCACCGGAACCAAATGCTGTTGCAAATATGCGGTCTCCGGGTTTTGCCTGGTCAAGTGTTGCTGCAATTCCCATCATGCATGAACCTGAGTATGTGTTTCCAAGTCTTGGTACAACAAGTCCCGGCTTTATCTGTTCCTTGCTGAATCCCAGCATCTTTGCTGCGCGGCTTGGGAACTTTCCGTTTGGCTGGTGGAATACTGCGTAATCATAATCTTCTGGCTTCGTGTCAATTTTAGCCATGAGTCCTTTTGCAGCATTTGTTACGTGCTTGAAGTAACCTGGTTCCCCTGTGAACCTTCCGCCATGCTCAGGATATGGCATTCCCTCACGTCTCCAGAAGTCAGGAGTGTCAGTTGTAAAAGAGTACGTGTCTTCTATTATGGCTACAAGTTCTGATTCCTTGTTACCGATGACAAAAGCCACACCACCTGCTGCGGCAGTATATTCCAGTGCATCTCCAGGAGCTCCCTGGGCAACATCAGAACCAATGGCCATTCCCAGGTCGATCATTCCGGAGCTAACCAGGCCCATGCATGCCTGTACAGCAGCTGTCCCTGCTTTACATGCAAATTCAAAATCAGCGGCTGTCAGCACCGGAGTTGCACCGGTAGCCTCTGCAACTATGGTACTTGTCGGTTTGACAGCATAAGGATGACTTTCAGAACCTGTGTATACAGCACCTATTCTCTGTGCATCTATGTCTGACCTTGTAACTGCAGCCCTTGCAGCCTCTACTGCAATGGTAGCCGCATCCTCATCAACATCAGGAACTGCTTTCTCATTAACCATCAGTCCTGATTTTAAAATTTCTGCATCGTCTCCCCATACGCGGGCGATGTCTTCTATTTTTATTCTGTATTTTGGCACATAGGCACCATATGAGACTATCCCTACACTCATTTTAACACCGTTTAAATGTGTATTTTAATGTTATGTCTACTCCATGACATGGTACTCGCTGTATTTTTTCAGCGCTTCTACCATTTCATCAATGTCCATTGTCGTAGCAAGTAGGGGGATCCTGTCAATCTCAGCCATTTTTTTTGCCATCATGTGAACTTCACTTCCACGCAGTCCGTGCATGACAACAGCCCCGGGTTTAAGGTTTGTAACCCTGATGGCAACCATTGGTGATTTTCCTGTTGTGACCTTGGTGAATATCATTGCACGTTCTGTGCTCCATCCGTAGAGTTTCTGGAACTCATGGGATGAAAGCTCAAGGATTGCTTTCCTGCTGTCAACCACGGTGAAACCATAAAGTGGTTTCTCAACACCTTTGTTGACAATATCTGCCTGTATGATATTGGCAAGCTTTGCAACCTGCATGGGAAATGTGTATTCGTAGGTGGCATAAATGGCCTTAGATTTCTTATCTGCGAAAAGTATCCCCTCATAAGCATGAATCTTTTGTCCTCCTCTCTGTGCGTCTATATCGAGGAGTGCTTCGACTATTCTGCTCACGATAAGCGTTCCTGGAGATTTCCTCCTGCCGCTTTCATAGTCGCTGATGACCGATGGAGACACGCTCAGGTAACCTGAAAGGTCAGTCTGTGCGATCTCGAAGTTCAATCGCCATTTTTTAAGGGCCTCACCAGGCTTGTCAGACAGCGTAATCTCGCCTGCCATCTTTTCTGCAAGACGCTGGCGAACCATTTCATGCGATTCGTCTTCACTCATGCTTTATATTCCTAAGGGTAGATTCACATATATATTTAACGAATACAAGTTCGTTTATTGTCGATTCACTCCGGCTTAAAATGTTAGCTTATTTATATTATGATATATATCTACTCTTAAAATATGTTTCGCAGCAAAGAAAAACCACAACTCACCGTATCCGATTTATCTCTTTATTTTTCCTGTCCCAGGAAACTATATTACTCATGCCGCGGCCCCGGGCCGGTATCTTCCTCTTCACTTTACTATATAGAACATCTTCTATTAAAGGAAATGGCAATGTCATATTCCTATATGTTGAAGCCCACTTCGGCAAAAGACGATATAGTTAGTGATGATATGGAATCATTGCTTTCACAGGTCATGGAAAACATAGAATTAATCTATCCTTCAGAAATGAGTGAAGTTGCGGCAGAACAACTGGAAGAAACATGCGATAAGCTGAGATCTTATTTTCCTGAAATAGTCAGGGGCCTTAAAGGTGAATCCGGTAAAGATGAATCCGTTTTCATAGCCGGTAAAATATCAGAGTTAAATGAAGAACCATTTCTTCACTCTGAAAAACTCAAAATAAGTGGTATTCCCTACAGGCTGATTAACAATGAAAACTCACTTGAACCTGTAATTATTAAAACAGGTAAAGCTCCCGAAAACGGTGTCTGGTTAAATGACAGGCTTCATCTGACATCCTATGCAATGCTTGCTGAGGAAATGCATAATAATCCTGTAAAATCAGGTTACGTAATATATGCAAAGTCAGGCAATTTCAGGAACCTGAATATACGTTCTACGGACAGAAGACAGGTTTTGCAGGCTATTGGCAGGGTGAGGAAAATAAAAGAAGGTTCCATGCCAGATAAAAAAGAGAGTCCTCTTTGCGATACATGTGACTACATTGAAATATGCAATGTGAAACCATCTCTGATGTCAAAACTCTTTTAAATATAATTTGCCAAAAAGCATTTAATACTTCAATATCTAGGATGACAGAATGTCCAAACCTCTCTATCTCGGTGAACTGCTCCTTTACTGGTGCCCCTCATGTAATGTTCCTGTCCTTGGAAAAGAATGTTCCTGCGGGGCAAAGACCAAACAGGTAACTATTACTCCCCCGGGAGATATCAGGCCTGCTTTTCCGTATGAAATTGAGCTTATCAATAAGATATCTACTGAACAGTTCAATGCACCGCTTATCACAGACGAGCGAACAGTAGTATTGAACAAATCTCCCTATGACGACCGCATGGAAGAGGTTATTGTAGATGGTGAGGTCATAGGCAGCATACGCTTTGAGCTTGAACAGCTCAAATGGACGCTTCTTCTGAGGATCAATGGTGCAAGACGTATTTTTGATAATGTGGATTACAAGACCCTGAAAAACTGGGTTGTTATAGATGCAGGTGCCGAAAAATTCATTCTGGGCGGTGCCAGTGTGCTGGCCCCTGGTATAAAAGATGCTGATCCTTCTATATTGGAAGCTGAAGAGGCAGTTGTCCTTACACATGAAGGAAAAGTCCTTGGAGTAGGACGCACCCGTATGACCGGGGAAAAAATGCTCGAAAGAGGAAAGGGTGTTGGCGTAAAAGTGAGGTTCAAGGAAGAACCAAAGGACATCACAGTTCCTGAAGGCGGACAGACCTGGGATGATGTAGTAAAAGCTAACCAGAGCTACATGAATGATTTCATTGAGCGTTCCCACAAATTCATAAAAAATGTATCTTCATCAGTAGACCGTCCAGTCACAGTATCCTATTCAGGAGGAAAGGACAGCCTTGCAGTTCTGCATCTTGTAAGTGAGTGCCTTGATGACTATGACCTCCTGTTTGCAGACACAGGCATAGAATTCCCTGAAACTGTAAAAAATGTGGAAGATGTTGCAGAAGCTTATGGCAAACCCTTGAATATGCTTGACTCAGGAAATGCTTTCTGGGATTCAGTCGACAGTTTTGGCCCTCCAAGTGTTGAGGTTCGCTGGTGCTGCAAGGTCTGTAAGCTTGGGCCAATAACCCAGATAATCAATGATAATTACGATAATGGATGTCTCACTTTCATTGGTCAGAGGAAATATGAATCTGACACAAGGGCAAAGAGTGAACGTGTCTGGAAGAATCCCTGGGTAGGTAACCAGGTAGCAGCCGCTCCTATTCAGAACTGGACTGCAATGCATGTCTGGCTTTACATTTTCAGGAATGACCTGCTTTACAACCCTCTTTATGCCGAAGGCTTTGACAGGATAGGTTGCTGGCTATGTCCATCATGTTCTGTTGCAGACCTTTACAGACTCAAGGAAACCCATCCTGAAATGGAGAAGAAGCTTAACGATTACCTGCTTTCCTATGCAGAAAGAATGGGTCTTTCGGAAGAATGGGTAAAACACGGTTTCTGGAGGTGGAAGGACCTGCCTGCTCCTTTAAAAGAGATTGCAAAGAAGAAGGGATCAACCTTGTTCCACAGTGCAGGAATGAACACAATCTCCATTTTACAGTGACTACTGGTTATCGTCCATGCAAGCAGGGTGGAATATCTGCTGAGGGTGGTTTTGATGGTCCTATTGATATTAACAGACTGGAACTCACCGGAATGCTGGAAGCTGTTGGAAGTACCTCATACATGGAAGGTGTTGCAATGATTACTGATGGCGAGAACCGTGCCCAGGTATTTGCTTCAGGTAATGTGACTGCCAGGGTGATTCAGATAAGGATGCCCGCAGACTCATGAAGAAAGTGGAACTTTCCGTCAGAAGAGCTGTTCTTTGCAGTGGTTGTGGTGTCTGTGTAGGCAAGTGTCAGAGCAGGGCTATAAAAATCAAAAAAGGTCTGGCTATTATCAACGATAAATGCACACATTGTGCTGAATGCATTGGTGTATGTCCGGTTGTAAAATTCAACTCCTGATTCTGACCAGAAACCTTTTAGAGTATATCCTCCAATTTCATACGGTGATTTTTTGGTAAAAGAGCACTGCTCAGCGTTTCTGATAAAACCGGAATTGTAGATTTTGCTCGTGGACTCGAAAAACTGGATATTCAAATTATTTCTACCGGAGGAACCGCCCGTATACTCCGTGACTCAGGCATTGAGGTCATGGATGTATCGGATGTAACAGGGTTCCCTGAAATGATGGGCGGCAGGGTTAAAACTCTCCATCCCCGAATACATGGTGGAATCCTTAGTATAAGGGATGATCATGACCATATGGGAGAAGCCCAGAAAGCAGAAGTAGAAATGATAGACCTTGTAGTGGTCAACCTTTATCCATTTGAGATCACAGTTTCAAACGAAGGCGTCCTGCTTGACGAAGCCATAGAGAACATTGATATTGGCGGACCGGCCATGCTTCGTTCAGCAGCAAAAGAACTATCGCTATGTAAGCGTTGTATGTGATCCGGATGATTATGGTCACATCTTAAAGGAAATTCGTTCAACAGGTGTTGTATCCCAGGAAACAAGGGAGATACTGGCAGTGAAGGCTTTCAGGCACACTGCCGATTATGATGCAACAATTGATACTTATCTTAGCAAGGAACTTCTTGGTGAAGATGTTCTCCGCATGAGTTTTAAGGACGGAGTAACTCTCAGGTATGGTGAAAACTGGCATCAGGAAGCAAAATTCTATAAGGAGGACGGAATTACCGGACCTTCCCTTGCAAATGCAAAACAGCTTCATGGAAAAGAACTCTCATATAACAATTATATTGATGCGGACAATGCACTCCAGACCGTCAAGGAACTTTCTTCTTCCAAGCCTGCTGTGAATATCGTAAAACACAATAATCCATGTGGTCTTGCCACAGGTAATACGCTTCTCCAGGCACTTCAGGCAGCATGGGACGGGGATCCTATATCTGCTTATGGAAGCATCATTTGTTCAAACACTGTTTTTGATCTTCAGTCTGCAGAGTTCCTCAATGGTAAGTTCGTAGAGATTATTCTTGCACCGGGTTTTGCGCCTGATGCACTTGAATTCCTTAAAAATAAGAGTGCAAACCTTCGATTGCTTGAGCTTCCTGAACTGAATGAGCCTTTTGAAGTGGATTGTACTTACAAGTATGTGATTGGCGGAATCCTGAAGCAGTCAAGAAATATCGGAATTTATGACAAATGGGAATGTGTGACGGATAAGGATTATCCTGAAGACCTTCGTGCAGTATCTGAATTTTCCCTGCATGCATGCAAGTGCGTAAAATCAAATGCTGTGACCCTCGCATATGAGTATGCAGATGGTTGCTACATGATGCTTTCAATGGGAGCAGGACAGCCAAACAGGGTTGATTCCATAAGGAAACTCGCAGTTACAAAGGCACGTGAGAACCTTCAGGTAATGTATGAACGTGAAAATCCTGAAATATCCTTTGAAGATTATGTCAATGATGTCTTCTCAAAGTGTGTAATGGCATCTGATGCATTCTTCCCGTTCGATGACAGTGTGGTACATGCATCTGAAAGTGGTATTATGTATATTCTGTCTCCGGGCGGATCTATAAGGGATCAGGAAGTAATTGATACGGCTAACAGACTGGGCGTATCCATGATATTTACTGGTATGCGGCACTTCTTACACTGAAGTGTCACATTTTTTGCTAACTTCTTATTTTATTTTTGGATACTTATATATTAGAATGCTTACTTATTCTTAAATTTTGAGAGCCATGTACAATTTTTGTATTCCACTGTACTTGTTGAGAAAACACTTATAAGCTATTACTCAACTTTTATATTATTAATCTGGTGCTATTGTTGGTTGGATAGTGCAAAACTCAATAAAATTGAGGTGGTCGTTGTGAAATCAAAAGGGCTCTTAAGTATATTGACCTTTTCAGAAAAAAGGAAAGAAATTCTTTTTTTACTTGAGGAAAAGCCTTGTACACTATCTGACATAAAAGATTATTTCAATGTTTCATCCCTGAAATATCTCCGCGGATTAAGGAAATGCTCTCGTACAATCTTATAGAAAAAACAGACAAGGATTACAGGATTACTCCTATCGGACGTGCTATAATTGCACATTTTAATCCATTTCTGGAAATTCTTGAAACCATAGAAAAACGAATCTTTCTGGGAAGAACACTATCTTGGTGATATTCCCCAGGAGCTTCTAAACGATCTAAGGGCTCTGAAAAACTGTAATGTAGTTTCGGACAGCATTGAAAATATCTATGAATCCCACAAGACGTTTACTGAAAACATCTCCAAGTCCTCGTACCTTAAAGGGGTTTCTTCAATTTTCATTCCTACTTATCCGGATTTTGTTGTGGGAATGGCTGAAAAGAATGTACCCACATCCCTTATACTGACAGACAAAGTCTTTGCAAAAGTAAGGGATGAGCATACTGACAAACTCAGGTATTTCCTGGATGCTCCTAACACTGAATTGCATGTCATAGATGACGTGAAGATTGCCTTTGTAGTAACTGACCTATTTTTCTCCATGTCATTGTTTTTCAATATGGATGCATATGATCCAAGGGATGATCTTGTGGGCTACGATGAAGAGGCATTAAAGTGGGGAAGTGATCTTTTTGACTACTATAAGTCTCACTCCCGTCAAATCACTTCCATTTGAAAATTCAGGCTATTATTCCATTAATAATGGTTCTGAGTCCTACAATAGAGGTTGATTCTCCATCTATCATAAACAGCCTCTTTGTAAGTCTCTTTTTTGTTTCCACTTCTACCTGTTCAGCGAAGTTTTTGATGTAAATAATTCCTATGAGGAAACTATAGGCTATTATTACAGGTTCAAATGCTATGGGTCCTGTAATTATTGACAGCAACAATACCAGGTGGGATAGTATGTGCATGCTGAAAAGCATAATCTTTGCTTTTCTTTCCCCCAGAACTACAGGGAGGGTTTTAATTCCTGCAAGCGTGTCTCCCTTTATGTCTTTAAAATCATAGATTGTTGAATTAATAAATAGTTTCATACCAAAATATGTAAAGACTATTATCGGGGCAATTATTCCTGCAGCATAAATTCCTGCAATGCCTGCAATAAACGCTCCCCAGGTTATTCCCACTACAAGGTTTTTCATTCCCAGACTTCCTTTGAGTCTCAGGTTGAATTTTCCTATCCGGAGCCCCTTACTATAGAGGTAACCTGTTACAAGTGGAAGAAAAGCAATAAGAAGCAGTCCGTTAGCAGTGAGAATTGCTGCACCTGCTACAAAACAAAACAGTGATACTAATAAAGCCGCCTTGTTCGAGGCTCCTTTTAGTTCCGGCCTGTTTTCTATATCTTCTTCTGCATCCATTGCCCTGTCAAGGGTGTAAACAGCATAGATGATGAGGCCTCCGGCAAGGCAGTTAAAAAACATAGAATTTATATGCATCAAAATAAATGCTATATGTATTCTGAGGGCTCCTGAAAAAGATACAAGTATGGAACTTTTTAGAAGATTAAGTGTTGGTATCAGTGTGCTACCGACATCATTAAGATTGCATTCGTATTTCTGTCTTAATAAATCAGTGTATCCGATAGTACAATTCGAGCTCATACTCTAAAATGGTCGCTCACTATCTAATATTATTTTCTTGGTATAATCTTATATCATTAAACTAATCAAAGATGCATCTAGATGCGTTGCACAGGCCCGGTATAAAATGAGCGCGTTTTGCCTGTACTGATTCTTCTTTTCTCAGGCTGGAATAATACTATTCCATACTACATATTTATTATAACATGGTATTATTATTAATGCATATATAATTTATGATTTCACTTCTAATCCTAAGACAGTTCTCTTTCCTTTTTCAACAGGATGTATCCAAAAGCGAAAAAGAAAAAAGGAGCAATTGGTATGGTCTTAAAACCACTGTTCCAGACTGCAAGTGAACTTGTCAGTGTGAGTATTCCACATACCATAAGTGTATATGCAGTTGATTTTCGATCGAGTTTTAAATCAACATTTCTTTTGACAATTCATATATTGCCAGTGAAATACACAGGATTGAAGCAAATATCCATGTAAGTGTTCTTACTGAAGGGAGGAAACCACCAGTTGAAAGCAGGGACATCTGCTTTAAAAGGTCGACAAAAATGGTTCCGTACATTTCATCAAAGTTGGCATAGAATACTGAGAATTTGATTCCCCATCCACTTGAATAACTTGAATAAAAATAGATCTCCCATGGAATCACCAGACAAATGATTGGCATTATTTTTCTAAGAGATTTAGATCATCCGGGTCCAGTGTAATATCTCGCATAGCATTTTTATATATCTTCTTGAATATATAATCTTATTCATAGGGGAAGTCTCTATATATCATCTGATATTCTATATATCTGCATAGTAAATTAAGATAAACGAGGGATTTCAATAGAAACCAGGAAAGTACAACAAACCGGAGGTTCTACCTATATTATCTCGCTTCCAAAAACATGGGCAGATAAAGTAGGTATTAAAACCGGCACAAGGGTCACATTACAACCCCAGCCAGACGGGAAACTTGTTATTGATCCTATACACGATGCCCCACCGGTAAGAAAAATACAGATAGACGTTACGGGTCGTATGGGCGATGACCTTACAAGGGATATGATTGCAGCCTATCTTGTTGGTTCTGATATTATTGAAGTTAAATCTGACAGGATACTTGCCGAGCAGAAAAATATCATTCGTGAAATGTGCTACAAACTTATTGGCCCTGAAATTATAGAGGAAACCGCAAAGAAAGTAGTTATTCAGGACCTTTTGAACCCTGACGAGATCTCTATCAAAAAAAGTGTACGGCGCATGTATCTTATTTCAAATTCAATGCATATTGATGCGATAAAAGCCATCAAGACAATGGACGCAGATCTGGCTCTTGATGTTGATCAGAGGGATGATGATGTTGACAGGCTCTTTCTGTTGATTGCAAAGCAGTTCCGATCCATTCTTCGCGGGGCACGTTTGCCTGATGCCGCAGAAACTTCTATTGATGAATATCACGACCTTAGGATGGCTGCAAGTCCCATTGAGCGCATAGCAGACCATGCACGTAAAATTGCAAAAGTGACAACTACCCTTGAAGAACCAATACCTGATAAAATCATGGAAATGATTGAGAAGACATCCGAAATCTCAAGAAAAATAGTGGAGGACTCGATAGATGCCCTTTACAATTCTGATGTTGTGCTTGCCAACCAGGTAATTGACAGGGTTTCAAAGTTGTCTCCTATGATCGATAAACTGAATGGTTTCATACTAAAGGCAGATTCATATGGCTCAATCGTGGCTCTTGGCACTGTAGTTGACAGTATTGACCGAACTGCTGATTATGGTTCAAATATTGCGGAAATAGCAATTAATTCTTCAATGTCAAAGGTTGTTTGATCCGGGAATATTAATTTTTCAGGTACTGACGAATAATAAAAAATATATGCTAATGAGTGTTTATACTACTAAAATTATCCATAATATATTATAATGGTACTACGGAGGGAATGAATGGGCGTAATAACATCATTCAAAAGGAATTTTTCAGATCTTTTTAAAAAACTGTTTAAAAAACAGAATGCCCGAATAGGAATATACGGTCCGCCAAATGCTGGAAAGACAACACTTGCTAACCGGATATTAAGGGACTGGACCGGGGATGCAATGGGTTCTGTATCCCATGTTGCCCACGAAACAAGGCGCGCAAGAAGAAGGGAAGGTGTAACTATCAAAACCAATGGTAGTTCAATAACACTTGATATCATTGATACTCCCGGTCTTGCGACAAAAATCGATTTCCACGAATTTATGGAACAGGGAATGGATGAAGCCGAGTCCAAGAGGCGTGCAAAAGAAGCCACAGAAGGTGTAATTGAAGCTGTTAAATGGCTTGAGAACCTTGATGGTGTCATTCTGGTAATGGACGCCACAGAGGATCCTTTCACACAGGTCAATGTAACCGTTATTGGTAACATGGAAGCCAGAAGTCTTCCTCTTCTTATTGTTGCAAACAAGGTAGACCTGCCGGAAGCTTCTCCTTCAACTATAAGGGATGCTTTCCCACAACATCCAATGGTTTCCATATCGGCCCTGGAAGGAAAGAACATAGAGACTTTCTATGAAGAACTTGCAAAGAGGTTCGGGTGATATCTATGCAGGGCTTCCAGATGGATCTTGTATCAGAGAACAGGTTGTCTGAAATGACTCCTGTGGAGAAGGTCAGGTTTATTATTGATGAGGTAAAGAGTGGAAAGATACTGGTCCTTGAAAAAGGCCTTAGTCCGGAAGAAGAAGCAAGCCTCATAGAGATGACAATGACTCTAATTGAACCGGATGGTTTCTCAGGTATAGAAATGGAAAGTTATCCATCAGAGGTGGATACATCATTCTTTGGTAAAATTCTTAAAAAGAATGCTCTTAAATCAAGGCTCACTGTCATCGGGCCTGCGGATCAGCTGAAAACTCTCAGAAAAGACCGCAATATGATAAGTGCTCTTATTTCCACAAACAAGTAATTTGTGTGAAGCGAATGGGTCAGAAAGAAAACAGGGAAAATTTGATATCACCTCTTCTCTCCCTTTCCTCTTTTGAGATGGGGAGGGATGATGTGAATGTAGTTTGTACCTACGGTAAGATTTCCATATGGTTTGGAAGGCAGGTACCGGATCTCGTGGTTGGCCAGATACTTTTAGGTGTTTCAAATATTGACAAGTCAGCACTTCATGAACTTGAACTCATCTGTGACTTTGATGACATAATGGAATACGAAAGCCATGGATATGTTCTTGTGTCCTATGCAAAGTCAAAAAAGGGCTACAGGACAACATTTAATATTCCTTTTTCCAGCAAAAAAGCTCTTTTCTATCTTGCAGGCTCTATAACCGAAGAACTTAAAGAGAAGGACACAGTGTTAGATTGCTACTGGACCGGCGATGACTCTGATATCATGCGTTTGTATGAGGAATTAAGCAGTATCGAAGGCTGGAAACTTAAAGGCATCAACTATAAGGAAGATGCAAAAGACAAATCAAATGATACCGTAATTTTCGATTGACCCTATTGAGGAAATCCGATGAAAGAAATTCATTTAACTGAATGTAAATACCTTACTTCTTCTATTTTATTAATGGCTGAGCATCTTGAGAACCTGGCTGGTAAACTTGACAAGGATTCTGTAAGGCAGATGCTTGAAGACATAATGAGTGCAAAAAAAATTTTGTAATGGGCGCCAGACGTTCAGGTCTTGTTGGACGTGCCTTTGCCATGAGACTTATGCACCTTGGACTTTCGTCCCATGTAGTGGGAAACAACCGCACCTGCTGTAAGCAAGGATGATGTTGTTATTGCAATTTCCAGCTCAGGACAAACTCGTTCTGTTTCAAACCTCGGTCGTGTAACCAAGGAAATTGGTGCAAAACTTGTAACAATTACATCAAATGCAAATTCCACACTTGGTGAGCTCTCTGACACTGTTATTGTTCTGCCGGGAAGGACAAAGGATGATTCAGGTGGCTATGTAGAGCGCCACATGCGTGGTGAATATACTTACCTTACTCCCCTTGGAACTTCATTTGAAACATCATCAAGTGTTTTCCTTGATGCTGTAATTGCAGAACTTATCTTCATTACAGGTGCTTCAGAAGAAGACCTTAAGTCAAGACACACAAATATTGAATAAAGTGATAAAATGCCTGGCTCAAAGTTTGCCCAAAGGGTTCTGGATATTGATATTTCCGGAATCAGAAAGATGTTTGAAGGTGCAGGTCCAATTCAATAAATCTTGGTCTTGGCTGACCTGATTTTGACACACCACAGCACATAAAACAGGCAGCAATCGATAGCCATAAATGATGGTTTCACCGGCTATACGCAGGGACCGGGCATTCCTGAACTTCTCCAGGCTTTAAGTTCTAAATTCAAAAATGAAAACAACTTTGAAGTTTCCCCGGAGGAGATTATTGTTACATCAGGTGCCTCTGAGGCACTTGAACTTACAATTGCGTCCCTGGTAGATCAGGGAGATGAAGTCCTGATTGCAAATCCGGGTTTTGTTTCCTACAATTCACTTGTACGCATAATGGGTGGACGTGTGACTCCACTCCCACTGGCAGATGACCTGACTATCAGTCCTGAAACAGTTATGGAGAACTTCTCCAAAAACAAAAGCTATAATTATTAATTCTCCTGCAAATCCCACCGGGGCCGTGCAGAGCAGGGCTGATATGAAAGCGTTTGCAGAGATAGCAGATGATCATGGCATCACAATAATCTCCGATGAAGTGTATGAACATTTCATCTATGAAGGTGAACATGTAAGTCCTGCACAGTTTTCTGATAACGTTATTACAATAAATGCAGTATCTAAATCATTTTCAATGACCGGATGGAGAATTGGGTACGTAGCTGCAAGAAAAGAGTACACTGAGCAGATGATTAAGGTACACCAGTATGTTCAGGCATGTGCCAACTCTATTGCCCAGAAGGCTGCATATGCGGCAATTTCAGGTCCTTTGGACACTGTGTTTGCCATGCGTGATGAATTTAAGGCCCGCAGGGATATGCTTGTGGAAGGTTTGAATTCAATTGGCTTGAAATGTGAATCTCCAAAAGGTGCGTTTTATGCATTTCCTGAAGTGCCTGAAGGTACGACTTCAGCTGAAATTGCATCAAAAATGATTTCCAATGGTGTAATTGTGGTTCCAGGCACTGCTTTTGGAGACAGGGGTGAAGGCCATATACGCCTTTCCTATGCGTCCTCAATGGATAACCTGAAAAAAGCACTGGATATAATGGAAAAAGTTCTCTGATGGTGACTTAAAAGTCGTCTTCCATCATACTTTCTTCTTTATTTTTCTCTTTTTCCTGAATGGCTTTCTGTACCATTCCTATAAGAGTTGAGCTTACTTCCTCTATCCCTTCGCCGGTTGCAGTGGACATTTTCATATCCACAAAATCAAGTTCCTTAAACTGCGGTAAGTCTGACTTGTTTGCAACAACCAGTACCGGAAGCTTGAACTCACTGCGAACTTCTTCAAGCATACGTTTCTGATCTTCTATCTCATATCCACAGGTTTCACTTGCATCAATAATGAAAAGAACTACCGCGTCCAGGTTTTTCAGGGCAGTAATAGCCTGTAACTCAATTTCATTGCGTTCAGACATTGGCCTGTCAAGAAGTCCCGGAGTATCCATTACCTGATACCTGTCATTCCCAACAAAGAAATGTCCTATTGAAACTCCCTTTGTGGTGAACGGATATGGTGCAATTTCAGGTGTTGCACCTGTAATTTTTGTAACAAAACTGGACTTTCCAATGTTAGGGTATCCTGCAACTACAATTGTAGGTTCATCGTGGACTGAAGGAAGCTTCCTGAGCTTGTTACGGGATTCATTCAGAAAAAGGAGGTCTTTGTCAATTGAGCGCATGATGGATGAAAGACGTCCGAAACACTGTTTTCTGACAGGTAGCGGATCTCTGCTTTTTCTCATCTTGCCAACATGTTCCCTTGCGACTTCATGTATCTTTGCACTGGCCCAGTCCAGCCTGCTCAGGGATTTTCTCATGTCGTCCACACCTACCATTACATCTGCCAGCTCATAATAGAAAGGTGGCAGGTTTTCAAAAGGTAGGGAATCTTCTGACTATGTTTTTGAGATTATCCGTAAGTATATTAGCAGATGTCAGAACCATGGATTCGTTTTGCTTCAAGGGCAGTTTTCCTCCCGGTAATTTTCTTTCCTGACATTGCCCTGCTTGCTCTTCTGAATGCTTTATCAAGCAATTCTTCTGATGTAGGGACTGTATTTATTTTTTCCAGATCATGTTCCTTCCTGTCGGCCTTCAAATCACTTTAAGGTATAAAGCCCTATTCCTATAAATATTATTTTTATGCACCTTTTATCTGTCATTTCACCATCTTTTCCCGAAATTTCTGCAGAAAAAAGGAATAATTAGCTATTGTTCATTAATATTAATGAGAAGAAATACTATTTATATATATCTCCTTTGAGTATGTATAAACTATATTCGAGTTTACGGATCGGTGATTTAGTGGAACTGACACCAATACAGAAAGATATTCTTATAGCGTTGATCAATCTCCAGAGGAAAAGGATCGTGCAGTCAAAGGAGAAGAAATTGCAGAGACTTATCAGCCGTAACCCTGGTACTGTCCGAAACCAAATGCAATCTTTGAAAGTCCTTGGCCGGTTGAAGGCGTTCCCGGTCCTAAAGGAGGGTATAAAGCCACAGGCGAGGCTTATGAGGCTTTAAGTATCACTGCAATGGACCATGAAGCCACTGTTCCTATTTACAGGAATGAACAAATAGTGGATGGAGCTACTGTAGCTGAAATTAGTTTTACTACTGTAAGGCATCCGATCTCTGCCATGGTATGATCAGGGTTCTTGAAATATCAAGGGATTTGAGCAGGGTGATCTGCTTCAAATGGGTCCAACACCTGTAAACAAGTTAATTGTCCGTGGTGAAGTTGTAGGCAGGGATGATACGCAGAATACTCTTGTGTTCTCAATCAATGAAATGATTTCACTACCAAAGAAGCCTGTAAAGAACTATGCTCACATGTCTATGATTTCTATCAACTCCAACGCAACAATCCAGGAAACAGCACGTTTACTGGTTGAAAACAGTATCCATGGTGCACCTGTGGTAGACAATGGAGAAATAATTGGTATTGTAACTTTCACTGACATAGGAGACGCTGTTGCCAGTGGAAAAATGACCGCCAGGGTCAAGGATATAATGACCCGTGAGCTTATAACAGTGGATTCCGAATCATCCCTTTATGATGCTGTAAAGGTCTTCGATGAATACAACATCGGATTCCTGCTAGTATCTTTTGACGGTGTTCCAAAGGGAATCCTGTCCAAAAAGGATGTATTCCACGAGCTGATAGTTTATTAAAACTATTTTCTTCTTTTCTCAAGTTCAGTGGCAATTTCCTCAAGGGTAATTCCCTTTGCCACAAACATTACCATGAGATGGAAAAGCAGGTCTGATGATTCATAGATGATATCTTCTTTTTTCTCACTTTTTACAGCCAGAATTGTCTCAATTGATTCTTCGCCTACTTTTTCCAGAATTTTGTCAATACCTTTTCTGTGATTAAGCAGGGAGCATACATATGAATTCTCAACAGGATTTTCTTTCCTGTCTTCTATTATTGCGTACAATTCGTCAAATATTGAAAGGTCAGTATCAGGCATGATTAATCCTTCCCACATATATGGTAATATTATTTACTCTTTTATGCACACCATTTACAAAAATAACTGAAGTTAATGGTAATTCTAAACAGAGGAAAAAGAGAAGTCTTTAGTGACGTTGGTTGTAATCCACACACAATATGACGGGATCGTGTTGGTTATACCAACGTCTGAAACTATCATATTGATTAGTTCAATATATCTGTTGTGGTCTTCATATAAAAAAAAAGAAAGATATCAGATCTTTCTTGGATCTGTTATCTCGCCGGTAAGTGCTGATGCTGCAGCTGTTGCAGGTGAACTCAGGTATACAAAGGAATCCGGGCTTCCTTCACGTCCCTTGAAGTTACGGTTGGACGTAGCAAGTCCTACTTCACCGTCACCAAGAAGTCCGAAAGAACCTCCCATACATGGTCCGCAACATGGTGATTCCACAATTGCTCCTGCTTCCATGAACTGTTCAACGTATCCTGCTCTGAGTACCTTCATGTACTCTGTCCTTGATGCAGGGATTATAAGGAGCCTTACGCCCTTTGCAACAGGTTCGTCACCCATCATCTTTGCGACAACTTCGATATCCTCAAACCTTCCGTTTGTACAGGAACCTACAAAGATCTGGTCAACCTTTGTGCCTTCAACTTCTGTTACAGGCTTAACATTGTCTACGTTGTGTGGGCATGCAACCTGTGGCTCAAGGTTACTTATATCATACTTGTGAAGCTCACACTCTGCACCTTCATCAGATTTCCAGTATGGGTCAAATTCATAGTCTGGTATTCTTTCCTTGAGGTATGCTTTCTGTAACTGCGTCAGCCTCTATGATACCTGCCTTACCGCCCATCTCGATTGCCATGTTTGAGATAGTCATACGCTCTGACATTGGAAGTGAGCTGATAGCTGATCCTGCATATTCTGCTGCCTTGTATCTTGCACCACCTTCCGCACCTACATCTCCTATGAGGTGAGAATGATGTCTTTTGAGTAGACGTGCTTTGGAAGCTTTCCTTCAACCTCGAACCTGATTGTGTCAGGTACTTTGAACCAGAGTTTCTCCTTGATGCAAAGACTGCCGCCATGTCAGTTGAACCACCCTGTTGAAAATGCACCGAGTGAACCGTATGCACAGGTGCGAGTCAGAGCCCACCACGAGGTCTCCTGAGCCATGTGTCCTTTCTCAGGCATTGCCTGATGGCATACACCTTCGTAAACGTCATAGTTGATAATTCCCCGTTTTGGCAAAATTTCCTGAGCATGGTGTGGTTTGCTGCAGCGTTCAGTGAGTCTGCAGGAACCTGGTGGTCGAAAAGAATTACAATCTTGCTTGGGTCCCATACCTTCTTTTCTTCCTTGTCCCTCATGATTTCGTAGAATCCTTCTACAGCAAGAGGTCCTGTGATGTCGTGGGTCATTGCCCTGTCTATATTGGCCAGTACGAATTCTCCGGCTTTAACCGTCTTTCCGGCAGCCTTTGAAAAGATCTTCTCAGAGATCGTCATAGGTTCATTGTTAGTGGACATGTTTATTCCTGCATAATGTTTATTCATTATAAATCAATCGATAAACGAAATTATTAGATTTTTCTTGTTATCCTGCAAGTTCCCTCACTAGTATGGACGATGTAATTTAAGTAGCCTTGCTTCAGCTTGGATTTGGCTATAACATTTCCTATTTTTGCAGGTTCAAAGTCTTCATATTTCCTGTAGGTGAGAATTGTGTCTTTTAGTTCGTGCAGGTATCTTTTAAGGATCAAGTCTGCCAGTTCCATGCTTTTTTGTTCTGCAATACTTTGTCCTGTGCCTTCACATTCAGACACCATGAGCTCAAGATTTTCCATGTAAAAAGGATACGTGCTACATAACAAAGGTCTGTCCGGATAAATAGTACATTTGTTGTTGTCCTTTTCATCGGGAATAAATCTGCAATCACAATTATTTTTTCTCCGGAGCATCCATCCGAATGTGTGGATATTACCTTCTTCGTCAATCATGCCGGATTCTCCCTGAAGGTAGCATTCATCTTCCGGGGATTCCGCTTCAATGTTAAAAGGCTCTGCTATATCTTCCTTGCAAAGGTGGTTATTATGTTCTATTATCCGGATTTGTTCTGGGGTAACTGCAACCCTGTTATCTCCATGCTCCCTGCGACAGCATTTCCCACACATAAGGCAGTTAAATCCTATAGCATGTATTTGTTTTGCAACTGTTGCAGGTTCAATCCTTTTTGCAGCTTCAAGTTCATCTTCAAGTTGCTGAATAAGGATATTTCTGAATTTTTGGTTCATTTTTTCTAATTCCAGGTATGCACCCAGTCTGTTGCTATTCCATATAAGAATTCAGTCTATTTAGTCCTGCCAAAATCAAAAAACAATATATCACTTTAAGTTATATATTTTATTTTGTATAATCATATGCATTTATTTGCAATTACTCCTACGAATCTTGTTTTTAACTGTACTGGGAGCTGGAAATATCTTGCTTGTCCCATAAATCCCATTGTTTTACTAAAGATAACAGGTGACGTTTAAAAAGTTCATAAAGTCTGAATAAGGGCTCTGTAAAATCCTGTGTATGTGATTGATACAGCCTTTTTTACCTATTTTAGTTCCACAAAAACAATTTGTAATCCATAACCAAAGTAGCCATCCGCCGAAGGCATTGTCTTTTGCACAGAAAGTAATTACATTACCTGAGCCAGATGCTCTCCCTACAATATGTTGATTTATGCAATTTATTCTGTATTATAGTGGTAATAAATGGTGTGATCGGCATTATAATTCTAATATATGCCATGTATGACCTTTTATGGTGTATGTACACTTTTAAGCCTTTTATGAATCATGGCGCTTACTATTTTTTATTCTGAGGTTTTAGTATTATACATCGCCGTTCAGTATAATATGTAATGTTCCTAGAATCCTATTTTATACATATTTTAAGCAGGTTCACTGTTCTGTGAATCATTTGTGCTTCCATGCTGCAAATTCTCAAAATAAGCGTCAGCTCAGAATCACAGTAAAATATGCATGTTGCAATATATTCAATAGATAACATGTTTATATTGTATATGTTAAATCACTTTCCATACGTTCGTCAAATACCTAAAAGAGGGCTATAGAGACTATTCATCAGTCTCTTCAACGCCGACAGCAGAAAGGAACCTTTTTACCACAGCTTCATTACAAGTCTTAAAAGGGTCTGCCTGTCCTTTGAAGCACTGAACACGCCAAGTGGTATCTGTGCCGCAGCCGCCGTTGCATGTCCTCCTCCTGCTTCTTCATAAAGGCACGTTTCATTATGTCTCCCAGGTTTACCCTTATGTGATTGCTGCGTCCTGAAATGCAGATTTTCCTCTGTGACACCAAAACAATTGATGTGGATATACCTTCGAGGTTCAGCAGGTGTCTGCTACCATAATGGTAATGTATCCCTGTTTCGTATACTTCCCACGTTGGACGTGAGATAACTGTTACAGGCGGCTGTTAATTGCTTCACCAAGAACATCCAGTGTTTCAATTGACATTGAAGGGCGTTCCAGTTGTTCAAATGTCATGGTCGAAAGGGGGATAAAGATACAGAAGCTGCAAGAAAGGTCTGAAGAATCAGTGTTTCTCTTAAAGTCCCAGGGTGTCTGTCCTGATACCATAGAGCAGTGCTGTAGCCAGCTCACTGTCTATCAATATTCAGTTCTGAAGGTACTTTAATGTAATAGTTGCGAAGCACCTACATGTGGACGAATATCTATGAAATCTCATCTATGTCAGCATCAGGTAGTGGATGATGGTCAACCAATTATGTTTACACGGGTTTCTGTTGGAAGGGAATTATTTGCACCAGGGACTGAACAGTCCAATAAGTGCGAGTTCTCATAGCCGATAAAACCCACATCTTCAGATCTATGAGATCTATTCCAAACAGGTTAACAAAGCCTTGTTTTCCTGGTGTCCTATTTCCCCGTGATAGATGATGTCTGAAATTACATTAAAATGTGTAGCAATTGTTTTAAGTGCCAGGGCACTGGATATTGCATCAGGATCCGGGTTGTCATGTACAACTATGGCAAGTTTCTTTTCCCTGTTAGTTTCAAACCACTGGGTAAGCTTGTTTCCCCTGCGCATTGCTTCTGCACGTTCAAGGGATCTTGATAGCGACTTAGCCACCATTCTTGGTGGCATTATTACGAGGTCTGCTCCCATGCTTTCCATTTCCTGCATGTTAATTACATCGGGAGCCCTCACAACACAATAGATGTCCTGGGAAACTTTTTCTCTTATGTTTTTAAGTGCAGCTTTGTTAGCCTTTGGATCCGAACTGAGAATAAGTATTCCTGCTAGGTTTTTTGTGTTTATGGTATCAAAAAGTTTAGGATCACTGACATCTCCTTCCATAGCCTCATATGCTTCTTCACGAAGGGTTTCTACCTTCTGGGAGTCCTTGTCTACTATAATAAGTTCTTTATCTAGCTCCCTGAGTTCTTTGGCAAGGGCAAAACCAAAACTTCCACTACCTAAAATAAGGTAAGTGGGTTTTATTTTTGATTTGTCAGTTGCTGTAATCTCCTTTGCAACGGTGTTAATAAAAACGACCTCCATTTTGTATAAGAGTTATATTAGCATAAAATGATTTTGAATAAAATTCCAGAAATAATGTATTAACTGATAAATAGAATGCAAACTAAGGAATAAATAGATAACTATGTCTTCCATAACTTCTTCGAAAATGCGCTCGGTTGATACTAATTGTGCATATCTTGGTATGAGTCCTCTCCAGCTAATGGAAAATGCAGGGGCTGCAATTGCCAGGGAAATTATGAGCAGGACCGGTTCAGGAAAAGTACTTTTTGTTGCAGGCAGGGGAAACAATGGAGGAGATGCATTTGTTGCTGCAAGACACCTTGCATTATATGGTTCTTACGATGTGGATGTACTTCTTCTGGGACATTCATCCCTGATCAGAACCGAAGAGTCAAAGAGAAATTATTCCCTGCTTAAATACAGTAGAATTAAGGAAGTTAAGGAAATAAGAGATTCTACAGAACTTAAAAGCTATACAAAATGGCATGATGCTGATATTATTGTTGACGGAATACTTGGCTCAGGGATAAAGTTACTCCCCGGGAACCTGAATCAACAGCAATTGACCTTATTAATTCATCTGGCTCATACATTATCTCAATAGATTCCCCTTCAGGCTATGATATGGACGGTGGTGAAGTCCAGAAAAGTGTTTTGCCAGCATGACAATCACATTCCACAGGATGAAAACCGGCCTGGAAGTTCCGGGCTGCGAAAAATATACAGGCGCTGTAAAAGTAGTTCCTATAGGAGTTTGCAGGAGGCAGAGGAATATGTAGGTCCGGGAGATCTCAATAACCTTGTTCAGAGAAAACAGGATTCTCACAAAGGCAACTCTGGCCGTGTTCTTGTCATAGGTGGTGGGGCTTACTATGGTGCTCCTGCACTTGCAGCCATGGCAGCGCTTCGTACAGGTGCAGACATTGTAACGGTTGCAGTTCCTGAAAATGTTGCAGACACAGTAGCTTCATTTTCCCCTGATTTGATAGTTGTACCCCTTTCCAGGAGAGCGGATAAATAGCAACAACATCCCCGTATTAAAAGAACTGCTTCTGTCCCATGATGTTGCTGTTATTGGTCCGGGAATCGGCAGGAGCAGACAACGCTTGATACGGTGGGACAGCTTCTTGCTTTATGCAAAAAGGCAGTACTTGATGCAGATGCACTTTACAGTCTTAAACTTCCCGTAAAAAGTGAGGGTTCGTTTATCCTGACGCCACATTCAGGAGAGTTTTCAAGGCTTTCAGGGACGACAGTTCCTCAGGATTTAGAAGAAAGAAAAATGCTGCATCCATGTTTGCCGGTGACAAAAATGTGACTCTTCTATTGAAAGGTAACACAGACATAATTTCAGACGGGAAATTCACTCTGCTTAACCGGACAGGAAATGCAGGAATGACTGTAGGTGGTACAGGTGATGTTCTTTCCGGTATTACCGGAGCTTTGTTTGCATTAAACGGTTCAATGGAAGCAGCATCATGTGCAGCTTTTATCAGTGGGGCTGCAGGAGATCTCGCATTTGAATACAGGGGATTTGGCCTTCTTGCGACAGATATAATTGATCGGATTACAGATGTTATTATGAAGGTGGTTTGAAAGTGGAGCATGAAGACAGAAGAATAAACGTGGATATTGAGAGGAAGTGGATCCGCATAACTATAAATCATGGTAAGGATGAGGAAATTCTCAAACTAAGTCTCAATGAGGCTAGGGATCTGAAAGAACAACTAAATAGTACTATTGAGGATTACCTGCAAAGACAGAACATCAGAATTGACTAAAAACGGTGATTAATTGGAAACCACGTTTACACATATTGAAAATGACCGCGCGGTCATGGTGGATATCAGCAAAAAAGACATTATTGTAAGAAAAGCGATAGCTTCCGGGGAAATAGTTCTAAGTGACGCAACCATCGAGAAGATACGCACAGGAACGGTTGAGAAGGGCAATGTGTTCTCAACTGCACGCGTAGCTTCAATCTTGCCGTAAAAAAGACTCTGAACTCATTCCCATGTGTCACCAGATACCCATTACTTCTGTAGATGTGGACTTTTCAATTAACAATAATGTTGTCTGCGCCACGGTATCCGTGCGTTCCGTAGGAAAGACCGGTGTTGAGATGGAAGCACTTACCGGTGTATCCGTGGCATTACTTACTGTATGGGACATGGTAAAGTCCGCAGAAAAAGATGACACTGGCAATTATCCTGCCACAGGAATACAGAATATCAAGGTTCTTGAGAAAGTTAAGGAGAACCAAAACTAATGTATTAGAAGTGTGCATTAGGGTGCATCCAGATTATCCATTAATTAAGCTTTAAAAGAGGTACTTATTTGAAAATTATAGGAGGACCAACATCCCAGGCTCTTGCGTCAAGGGTTGCCAGAGAGCTCGGTATAGAGCCTACCGTGTGTGACTTTACAAGATTCCCGGACGGGGAACTGTACTCACGCATTCTTGACGAGGACGTGGATGAAGTTACTATTATACAGAGTACAATAACTGACTCTGACCTTGTTGCATTGTTGCAACTGATTGATGCATGCGAGGATTCCCCTGTTATAAATGTGGTTATCCCATACATGGGGTATGCAAGACAGGACAAGAAATTCAAAACAGGTGAACCCATCAGTGCAAGGGCAATTGCAAGGACCATTAATGCTGACAGGATATTTACTGTGAATATCCATGAAGCAAGTGTACTGAACTATTTCAATGCCGATGCCTTTGACCTTGATGCTTCACGCCTGATTGGTTATCATATCAGGTCACTGAACCTGAGTAACCCCCTGATAGTTTCCCCTGACAAAGGTGCAATTGCCCTTGCGGAAAATACAGCATCTGATGTCGGGCTGGAATTTGACTACCTTGAAAAGACCCGTCATTCCGGTGATACTGTTACTATCAAGGCGAAAAATGTTGATGTTATGGACCGGGATATAATCATTATCGACGATATGATAGCAACCGGTGGAACCATGGCAGAATCCATTAAGCTTCTGAAATCCCAGGGTGCAAAAGATGTTTATCTTGCATGCGTTCACCCGGTTCTCGCAAGAAATGCAGTACTTCGCCTGTATAACGCAGGGGTAAAAGATATCATTGCCACAGATACAATAGAAAAGGTGCAGAGTTGTGTCAGTGTGGCACCGTTGATTTCAAATGCTTTAAGAAGTATATAATTATTAATATATTGTGAAATGAGGACTTATCATGACTTTACCCGATGTTTGCCCAAAGGACAGAGTTTCCATTGTAAGAAGAAAGCCTGCCATCTTTACGTTGTTGAATGGCGTACGGGAGACGAACAATGTGTAATAGGGTACAGTTCTACTCACAAACAACTTTCCAGATCAACTCCAATGGAGGACACTTATGCTGCAAAAGTCCGCAGCAGGTTTGAGCAGGAACCGGAACGCCAGAGAAGTCCCTGGCCTCGATCCTGAAGCTGAAGGGACTAAGCGCGAACACCTGAAACGAATAGTTCCTGAACAAGAGCCCGAGGAGTCTTATATTGAAGCCCGGCCTGCAGCTGTTGAACCTGGATTTCAGGAAAAAGCATCCACTCCAGAGAGGGTCGAAGAAGTTGTTATCAATGATAAGGATACCACAGTTATTGAATCAAAGTCCGGCAACGAAGTTAAGGATAAAGAAACCAGGAAAAGAAAGTCACTTGATGAAGTGATGGATATGGATCTTCCTGATAACTACGAGGAAAAAATTCTGGGATTAGTCCTGTTTTGTAAGTACTAAATGTGGCAAAATCAGCAGGATATATGATCTGCTTCTTGGAGAACTTGGTCCTCAATACTGGTGGCCTCGCAGAAACAGCTTTTGAGGTTGTTGTCGGGCCATGCTTACCCAGCAAACAAAATGGACAAACGTTGAAAAGGCTATTAATGGCTTGAAAATGCATGATTTGCTTGAAGTCCGTTCCTTGCTGAAGCTGACATTAAACTGCTTGAAGATATTGTAAAATGCTGCAGTTTCTACCGGCAGAAAGCTTCCCGAATAAAAGGAATGGCGGCTTTTTTTGCAGAGAATGGTATGGAACATATTTTTCCATGCCTGTGGATGAGCTTCGCAGGACAATGCTCTCCCTTAAGGGAGTAGGCAATGAAACGGCTGACGGTATTGTATTATATGCTGCCGGAAAACCAAAGTTCGTAATAGATGCCTATACTACTCGTCTGATGAAATGTGCGGGTATTGAGGGCAATTATACGCAATTGCAGATTAAGTTTGAATCAGAGCTTCCCGCTGACGTGGAAATTTATAAGGAATACCATGCTCTCATAGTTGAATATTCAAAAGCCTATTGTGGAAAGAAGCGCTGTGATGAATGTATTATTAAGGATTTGAATGAGAATGGATATTGAAACTTTTAACCTTATAAATGCTCGCCTTGAAAGTGTCGATGACGTAAAAAATGTTGCAAAGGAATTTTCGCAACCTATTGGTGCAATTCATTCCATACTCAATCAGAAAGTAGTTACAAATGTCAAGAGGAATTTCTCAAAGGTTAAAAGCAAGGGCCCAAGGCATTTAAGACAATGGAAAAAAGGGAAGAGTATTATAGAGATTGCCAGGAAAAATAATATCCCTCCCACACTCATGGTTTCCATGCTGCTTAAGGAAATGGGTATTCCCAAAAAAGGTTTTATAAGAAACCTGGAAGATCAGCCGGATGGTCGCCTGAAAAGGGAAGTAATAGCAGCAATGGAATCTGATTATTTCTTTTCTCCCAGGGCTCATGAATTACATGCTGAAAAAGGAGATCTTGGTGAATACATACTTGCTACATGGCTTGATGAAAAGGGACTGGGTTACAGGTCAGAAGATGATCTAAGGGAAGAGGGTTCCACTAAAACACCTGATTTCCTGCTTGACAGGGAACTTGAAGTTGATGGTGTCAGTGTCTCCTGGATAGAGAGCAAGGCACTTTTTGGTGATGAAAAGGAGCACGAATACTACATCAAAAAGCAGTTCAGGGAATATGAGGAGTTGTATGGTATCGGCATGATAGTTTACTGGTACGGATATATCGATACCCTCAGTTACAATGGGAACATTATCAAGGACTACAGGTTTTTTGAAGGCACACCAGATATGGATGAATTGCTGAACTTCAAGACATACTGGTGATTTTAAGTTTAATCTTCCTTTTTTATTTGTGACATAACTTTTTTCGTGTAGACCTGGTACACGCCTTCTTCGTCATATATTACGGTTTCCTCATTGACAGTTGCATGGTTTGCATGAACTATGAGAAAAGGCCACAGCTCGTTTTTATTTGGGTCACGCTGGTTTTTCATGAAAAATATATCTTCGGAAGCACTTATTGAGACCCCGTGCATCCTCTCGGTAATTCGAGTCATAGTTTCCTGATTATTTGATATTTATTAATATCTTTCGTATTACCATTATATGAGGTGTTAATTTATCCCATTGAGGACAAAATAAATATCAAAAATCCGGATTGTCATTTACCTGCAAGCAAAGATTATAATAGGAACAATTATCTAAGGTTACTGACTCTGGAGCATCCAGACATTACAATATTCCTATCATATATCGGTGAAATTATGGCAGAGATTACACATTGGGCTGATGTAATAGCAGACGAGGTACTTGCAAAGGGTAAGAAGCACCTCGTTGCAACGGGCATCACGCCTTCAGGTCACATTCATATTGGTAACATGCGTGAGGTTGTAACTGCAGATGTAGCATACAGGGCCCTTGAAGATAAAGATACAGAGGCGGAGTTCATCTACATTGCAGACACCTATGATCCTTTAAGAAAGGTTTATCCTTTCCTTGATGACAGTTATGAAGAACATGTAGGTAAACCCCTTTCTGAGATCCCATGCCCATGCGGTGAGCACAGGAATTATTCCGAACACTTCCTTGAGCCGTTCCTTGCAGCTCTTGAGCATCTTGGAATACACCCAAAGGTATACAGGGCAGACGAGCTTTACAAAGAGGGTGTTTATGTAGAGGCTATAAAGCAGGCCCTTCAGAAAAAAGATGAGATTGCTGAAATCCTCCAGAAGAAGTCAGGCAAAACACCTGCAGACACATGGAACCCATTTAATCCTATATGCAATGATTGTGGAAAGGTAAACACTACTACAGTCACTGGATTTGACGTTGATGAGGAAACTGTGGATTATGAATGCTCATGCGGCAGCAGTGGCACAGTACCCATGAAGGGTGGCGGAAAACTTACATGGCGTGTTGACTGGCCTGCAAGGTGGAAGGCACTTGGTGTTACTGTAGAGCCATTCGGAAAAGACCACGCTTCAAGAGGCGGTTCCTATGATACAGGTGTGGCAATCTCCAGGGAAATATTTGGATACGAGGCCCCTCATCCAATAGTTTATGAGTGGATCATGCTTGGCCAGAAGGGTGCAATGTCTTCATCAACAGGTGTTGTTGTTTCCATTTCAGACATGCTAAAGGTAGTACCACCTGAGGGTCTGCGTTACCTTATCATCAGAACCAAGCCTGAAAAGCATATCAGATTTGATCCGGCTCTACCACTTCTGAATCTTGTGGATGAATTCGAACGCCTGCATTCCAGTGACAAGGCAACATCCTACGATAAAAGAAGTGATAGACTTTCACATGCAGCAGGCCTCTGTCATACGGATATCCCATTCAAGCATATGACAACTATCTATCAGGTAGCAGCAGGAGACTTTGATAAGATAATGAATATTGTTGGAAGGGCAGGTTATGATACCTCTAACGAGAAGTGCATACGCGAGCTTGCTGACAATGTAGGTAACTGGCTGGAAATGTACGCTCCTGATAATGCAAAGTTCAGCGTTCAGGAAGAACTTCCTGTAAGCACGTCACAGCTCAATGATCTCCAGAGGGCTTTCCTCAGTTCATTCTCAGCCATACTGGACAAGAGCAGTGAACTAAACGGTGAGGATTACCATAATCTTGTGTACTCATCAAAGGAAGCAGGTTCCGAATTGAATACAATGATAGCTGCCAAACTCAATGCAGATGGCGCTTCACTTGAGGTAAATCCAAAGGAACTTTTCAAGGCAATATATGTTTCAGTACTGGGACAACCTTCCGGTCCAAAGGCAGGATGGTTCCTTTCCTCACTTGAGAAGGATTTCCTTGTACAGCGTTTCAGGGAAGCATCCAGCTATAAACCCTGAACATGAATAGTGATTCTTTCCCGGGCAGAAGTTCGCAGGATAAATCTCATTTTCTTGCCTGGAAGAAGAATACAAACATGTAACCTGGGGAGGGCCCAGATCGATTTCAATGCTGGAGGACTTTATCCATCCGGATTCCAGGATTCTTGACCTGGGATGTGGTAATGGAAGATTCTCTTCTCCCTCTTCCAGAAAATATGAGTCCATAGGCACTGATGTATCATCAACTGCAGTTCACAGGGCTCGTTCATATCTTTATGAATAATTCCCGGGCTGAGTTTCTTGTTTCAAGTATAACTTCCAATCCCTTTTCTGATAACTCGTTTGATGCTGTTCTCTGCCTTGGTGTAATGCAGCACCTGCTGGAAGATGAAAGACAGGAGGCAGTAAGTGAGATTAAGAGGGTGATGAAAAAAGGTGCTGTTCTGGTTATGGAGGTATTCGGAACAGAGGATATGAGGTATGGTGGCGAAGAGATAGAAAAGAATACTTTCAGCAGGAAGAGCGGAATAATCTATCATTACTTCACACAGGAAGAACTCAAAAACTGCTTTTGGATTTTGAGATTGTGGAAATTAAAGATATTATTTCAGAAAAGTGTTCCGTGGCAACCCACACAGGCGCCACCAGATAAGGATAATAGCCAGATCTTAGAAAGCGATTCCAAGATAGTTCGAAGCACTATTACAAGTAGTGCGCCTACTACTCCTGCAATTGCTGATTAGTATGGTCACCCATGAATAAGCGATATCCAGACCTAACGCGAGGTTTGCGATTACAAGCACAATAAGCCCTGCGATTGTGTTAATCACCATATTCTTTACGGTCTTCAGCACTTTCCAGAGAAGAAATGCAGCTATGATTGCCACGATAAGGATTACTATTTCAGTTACCATAGTCACCAGTTTTATATTGCTGTGATAAGTATTTAATGATTGCTAAAAAATTAATGTTTACTGGCAACTTTAACGAAGTCATCTATTTCTTTTTTCATCATCTCAAAGTTATGATATTCTCTTGTGATTATTCTCTTATCACCAAGTATCATTGCAGATACATTCGCCTCAGGTGTGTGCAGGCAAAGTACCGGTATTTCCCTTTGTAATGCGCTGCAGACTTCATAACCAACTCCAATTGAAGGTGTGCTCACTTCAGCTATCATGCGGTCACTTTTTTCAAGAAATTCCATGTCACGCAGGTATATTTCCTCTTCACTAAGCAGGGATTCTGTCTTTTCAAGCTCAGGGTCCGCAACATGCCAGCTAAGTACTTCATAGCCACTTTGCTGGAGATAGTTGCACATCTCTATGTAAGTGGATAGCATCTGCCTTCCACCCCTGATGGACGCTGAAAGGAATACTTTCATTGGACACCTCTGTGGTAATGTCCTCTGGTGAGGAATTCGCTGATGTCGCTCCCCTGCCAGATGTGTTTTGTGTCACCTGTGTAATACGCGTCAATATTAGCCCGGTATGCTCTTGTGACGATACTGACATTATAGTCATCCATGTTTCTGGCATCAATTCTCAGCCTTGAAACACCCGCTTTGATAAGCTGGGGAATATCATCCAGCAGGCAGAGTTCCCTTGAATTTAATATATGAGTTCTACACTCAGAATCCGTTTTGACAGGGAATTCAAATCCCTTCTCATCAATAATCTCAAAATTGCCACTCTTGCACTGGGAACCACAATTAAAACCCGAATCATCTTTCTGTCCGAGCACGCCACCTATAAGGCAGTGTTCGGATTCCATTATCTGGATCTGGCCATGTGCAATATATTCACAATTTCCATATTTTGCAATCTCAGTAATCTGTCCAAGGTTCATTTCAGTTGAGAGTGTAACAGTGTCAGCCCCCTTCTCTTTAAGTGCGTGAAGGCTGTGTTTGTTGAAAGCATTAAGGGAACTGTCAGTCAGTATTTTCAGACCTGCATTGCGTGCAATTTCAAGAACAGCAAGATTTGCTGCAATTATTCCCTCAAATCCAAGTTCCTTTGCAAGGGCTATTTTATCCCTGATAGCCTGTATACTTTTATCCTTTAAAATAACCGTGGGTATGAATATAGGGGAATCTGTTTTTCATGAAGCTGCTCTGTCATTACTTTCCATTCCAGGTTTTGAAGCTCTTTTAATGATGCATCAACATAAACAAAGTCTGCTCCGCTTTTCAATGCAGAATTGAGATTTTCAGCATTATTGACACTAACTGAAAGCAGTATTTTTTTCTCCTCGCTTCCAGCACATGCTTCGTTTTCTGTTTCTTCTCCCAATATTTCAGAACTTCTGTCATGTGCCGGTCTTCTGAACTTTTCTATTCTGATTTTTTCCAGTTCTGCAGTAGCTTCGGTTCTTGTATTGTTCAGTTCTTTTATAGGGATGAATGCATCATCCGGCATATCAACTTCAATTTGCAGAGCTTCAAAAACAGTGTTTCCGGTTTTTACAAGCTGCTTTTTGACATCATCTTCTGTTGTTGGTCTTTTCTGTGATTTCTCTACGATGTAGTCGGAAACAATAGTTGATGTATTATTTTCATTATCAGAAAGCGAGAGTTCGAGATTTTCACCGACATGTGCTTTGAATTTGATAGAAACAGGGATTTTTTTTATTGGTGCAGGTGAATTGTAAGATGCCTGCAATTCTTTCATAAGGGAATCGTCAAGTGTCCTGTAAACCGTGGTTCCATTCTTGGGTGGCTGGTCAAAATTAATAGTAATAATATCCCCATTGCCTGCTTTCTTTTTCAAGCCGGTTTCCAATATAAATCCCTCTGACGATGGTACCGGAATCCCTGCTGCCTTCAAAGCCGATGCCATCTCCAACTTCAAGCTCACTGGTAAGCGTGATTTCCATTCTTTTAAACTTATTATTGTATCCGCTCACTTTTCCAACTACAATTCCCTGGTTATGGGGTCTTTCCCGGCTCATCAGGTTCCGGCAGGATCACCCCCGAAGTATCCTGTAGTGAACTCGCGGTTGAATAGTTGTTCCAGATTCTCCTTTCTTCATCAGTGACAAAATAGTTGTCCGGGTCTTCTGTAAAACCTGTCTATCAGGTTGCGGTATATTCTCACAACACCTGCGACATATTCAGGACGCTTCATCCTGCCCTCTATCTTGAATGAATCTATTCCTGCTTTAATGAGTTCAGGTATAATCTCAGATGTATTCAGGTCTTTAGGACTCAGAAGATAGCTGCCTTCTGTTTTGATTTCCTTTCCATCCCTTCTTAACCTGTATTGCTTACGGCAAGGCTGGGCGCAATATCCACGATTACCACTCCTGCCACCTATCATGCTGCTCATAAGGCACTGGCCTGAATAACAGATGCAGAGAGCACCATGTACAAAAGCTTCAATTTCCATACCGGTTTGTTTTTTAATCTCAGTGATTTCCTCAAGTGAGAGTTCCCTGGCAAGCACAATTCTCTTAACTCCCATCTCTTTCAGGGCCAGTACGGCTTCTGTATTGTGTATTGTCATCTGTGTGCTTGCATGAATCGGAAGTGAAGGTACTTTTTCTTTTGCAAGCTCCAGAAGTCCTATATCCTGCACAATAATAGCATCGGTTCCAAGTTCATCAAGAGTGTAAATGAGCTCAAGCGCCTTTTCCATTTCACTATCTTTGATGAGAGTGTTAATGGTAACATAGATCTTCACACCCCTTAAATGAGCAAAGTCCAGTGCTTCACTGTATTCCTCTATTGTGAAATTACCTGCATATGCCCGGGCACTGAAATCCTTTACTCCGAGATATACCGCATCTGCTCCGTTTTCAACGGCAGCAATCAGGGATTCCATATTTCCGGCAGGAGCTAAAAGTTCGGGAGTTTTAAGCATGATAATCGCTCAGATGAGGTGAGAGTATATAAAAAGACTCCTTTAATCTATCAGTTTTAAATTCCATGCCATTTATCTTGAAAATAGATTATTGAGTTCGTTACAGTAGGTGAATATACTTGAACAGGCAGGAATTCAGGAAATTGCTTCTAATAATTTCGTTCTTTATGTTCCCGCTCACTATTTTTTATTTCTCTCCTTATATTATCGTTGAGGCAGCATCGAAGGGAATTGCCTCCGGAAGCATGGTGGTCTTTGCATTACTTTTCCTTTCATCGCTTGTAGTTGGCAGGCTGTGGTGCGGATGGCTCTGTGCCTCAGGAGCATGTCAATCCCTGTTGATACAGGTCAATGGAAAGGGTGTTAAAGGAGGCAGGTTCAACCTGGTAAAGTATGTGATATGGGCAGTCTGGATCTCAATTATCGTATTTCTGGCTGCTTCTGCCGGAGGTCTGCATACTGTCAATTTCTTCTATCATACAGAGAACGTGGTATCTATTGACCGCCCGCTGAAGTTCATTATCTATTACGTGGTGATAGCTGTGCTGTTGGTTCTTTCGCTGGTATATGGCAAAAGGGCAGGATGCCACTACATTTGCTGGATGGCACCATTCATGGTCATTGGGAGGAAGATAAGGAACACCTTGAATTATCCTTCCCTGAGGCTCAGAGCGAATGAAGATGATTGTATAGACTGCAGGAAATGCAGTAAGATCTGTCCCATGAGCCTTGATGTCAACGCCATGGTACGCAACAAAAAAATGGAGAATTCCGAATGCATCCTTTGTGGTGAATGTGTGGATACCTGCCCGAAAGACGTGATAAGTTACTCATTCAGTTCCGGCCAGAACTGAGAATCATTCCTTGACGCAGAGGTAGGTTGCCATGAAACACTTTTTGTGTACATATTCCACAATTTTGAAACCTGCCTGTTCGATAAGTCCTTTCATAGTCCAGTCAAAGGTTGAGTATTCTTCCTTGATGTGAAGTTTCATTTCCTCCACAACTTTATCATCTGCTTCAGGTGGCATATTCCGGAATAACTGAGAGAAATACTCATCGAAGTCCTGGATTTCTGATGAAAATACTACATCTTTCAGGAATAATTTTCCACCATTTTTAAGCATTGAGTTGATATTCTTCAGGGCGATGAGTTTCCAGAAGTCAGGCAGGTGATGCAGTACAAGCTGGCTGACCACAGCATCATATTCTATCCCGGCGGAATCAAATGTAAGAAATCCTGCCTTGATAAATCTGATATTATCTCTCTGCCTTGACTTTGCTTTCTTCCCTGCGAAGTCAAGCATCTTCTGTGATATATCCAGTGCAGTTACCTGTCTGCAACGCTTTGAAAGTTCAATGGAAAACTCTCCTGTACCGCATCCTATTTCCAGAATCTCATTTTCAGGCTTGATATCGATGAGTTTACACATAGTTTCAACTTCTCCGACAATATTACGGATGCTGCCCATTTTCCTGTCATAGTTCAGGACTTCATCTTCGCTTCCATAATCTGTTCCAACCTGGATCAGTTCATCGTAATACCATTCAGGCAATTCTTTCATATGCATTCCCTCTTTCCGGACAATGAGGTATATTTCAAACTAATAAGTAATTATTGTACGCTTCAAAAACAGATACTGAAGGGAAAATGGGAATAAAAAAGAAGTGGAAAAGATGCTATTTCTTTTCCTTTGCCGTCAGGTACCTGTTGAGGATAAACAGGCCGATTACTATGACAAACAGGTAGTATAGTGACCTGAATATGGGCCTGTACTGGTATTCAAACCATGTGTATATAATTTCGTTCACGGCAAAGTAAAGCTGGAAGATGGAAAGTCCTACTATGACACCCACTACCACTAAGAGGCCATTTTTGAAATAGTACTCTGTTGTCTTTTCCTTCGGGTCTTTTCCTTTATTTACTGCAGGAACAGTTATCTTTTCATCCTTAGTTTGTATGTCTTCTTTCCCCTCGTTCATTGGAATCTCCTCCTTACTACAAGTAGTGCTGTGATGAGTGATATTGCCACAAGTATTGCTGTAAATCCGGGAGCTTCTTCTTCTGCATATACAGTTTCTTCAGTCACTTCGTCATATGCCCATTCATCGTTCTCCACCACAAAGTCATTGGTGTCTATATTCTTATTCTGCACCTGTTCATCGCGATCAATGACTACCTCCGGATTCAGTTGCACATAGTCTTCCCCTGTCCTGACAACGACGTTGTCTTTCCAGACACTGACCTCAACAACATAATTGTAGTTATCAGGAACTGTGAGCTCAACACTTCGGATTATGGTCTCTTCAGGGTCTATTTCCCCTGAGTTAATCCATTCTTTGTCAGCGATAAGTCTTGCATCCATTTCCCTGGCTTTAACCAGTATTCTGTAATCGTCGGTTGTTTGCGCACCGTCATTCTTCAGGTAGATGTCATTTCCAAGAGTTACACTTCCTTCATTTACTCCCTTTACAATAAAATCGATTCCATCTATCTGGATTCCTGTTTCCTGAAGGTCTGTTGGAAGGCTGTCAATTCCTGACAGGGTGATCCTGCGATCATAGATTGCTTCTCCATCCCGGAGAATTTCAAGTTCTATTCGATAAGTTCCTTTTTTTGGCAGGCGTATGGTCTGGGTTATGACCTTTGTTTCATCTTCCTTAACAACACCTATGTAAGCTTCCTGCTTGAGTTCAAGCAAGTCGGTTTGCTTATTGAAAACCTTAATCATAAGTGTTTGATTAGCGCTGCTGTCTCCTCCCATATTTTCAATATAGGATGTGATATTGAACCATGCATAGTTGGTCTTCACACTTTCTGCGGACATTTCAATGTCTGTGATTGCCATATTAGGCTCTTCAGTAAAATCACGCAGACAACCACAGGATGAGCTTACAAGTATGACTATCAGAAATAGTAAAAATGATTTTGTTCTCAGGCGAGTCTGTTTCATTCTATCCCCTTCTAGTAGAGAAGGGTAGGTAACTATATAAATATTATGAAATTATTCTACAAACTCTAAATTAAATACAATGTGTATATACAAAAGGATCAATCCGTGCATATGCACGGATTCTTTCCACATGTAGGACATTTATCGGGATATTTCTCATGAATGCGTCTTCAAGGTCAATATCACAAAGATTTGCCAGTGCTCCTATCCATGCAAAACAGTCTGCCAGCTCTTCCCTGATATTATCCATGTCTTCCCTGCGGATGGCCTCGGCAAGTTCCCCGATTTCTTCCACAAGCCAGAGAGTTGTAGCTGCAGCCCCTCTTCTCCTGTCGTTATGTGCATAGAGGTCATACATGCGTTTCTGGAATTCGGAGATTTCCATGTTTAAGCTCCCTTTTCAGAGTCTTACAGGAATATCCTTTTTCTTAAGATATTCCTTGGTGTCGTTAACGGTGTACTCACCAAAGTGGAATATGCTTGCTGCAAGCGCTGCATCAGCTTTTCCTTTTGTGAAGCCTTCATACATGTGTTCCGGATTGCCCACGCCACCTGATGCTATTATTGGGATTTCAAGTTCCTCTGAAAGTTTTCTTGTAATGGGAATGTCAAACCCGTCATAGGTTCCATCCCTGTCCATACTGGTTAGTAATATCTCACCGGAACCCAGTTCCTCTACTTTCTTAGCCCACATTACCGCGTCTATTCCGGTAGGCTTCCTGCCACCGTAGATGACAACTTCATACCATGCAGGGGTGCCATCTTCAAGTTCAATTATTGTTATGTCCGGATTTGTTTCAACATCCAGGTTCCTTTTACAGTCAATGGCGGTAACTATACACTGGGCACCGAATATCTCTGATGCTTCCTTATAAGTTCAGGATTTTTCACAGCAGCAGTGTTTATGGATACCTTGTCTGCACCTGCCCTGAGTATCTGGCGGATATCCTCGATGGAATTAATTCCACCTCCTACGGTTAGTGGAATGAATACTTCGTCAGCTGTTCTTTCGATGACTTTGACCATTGTTCCCCTGCCTTCATGGGAAGCGGTAATGTCAAGAAATACAAGCTCGTCTGCTCCCTGTTCATTGTATCTTTTAGCAAGTTCCACAGGGTCGCCGGCTTTTCTCAGGTCTACAAATTCTATTCCTTTGACAACTGTTCCGCCTTCTTCATCAAGCGTAACATCAAGACATGGTATGATCCTTTTTATGAGCATGTGTGATTTTTTCCTTTCTACTGCATTTGATTATTTGTATCTGTCATGTGGCTGGCAGATGGTATATTTAATAAGGAAAATACCGAGTTTTTATTTAATACTTATTGTGCAACACAGCTTATTCAAAAAAGTGAGTGAATTGATCACATAATCTCCTGTATGGAGATCAGGAAGTATGTAGTCTTCAATCTGATTTCTTAATTCTCGTGTTTGTTTCATTATGAGCAGATAGTTAAATTCGAACCAATTGAACATTCGAATTGGTTCCCTGCCTTTATGGAAATGGTGAATATATTTTGTGAGTTGCTATTTATTCGCGATACATTTAGGAAGACATTTCTGTTAATACTGATTATTTTTAGTTAGTTGGTAAAGGAGAATAAAAATGAATCCAGAAATGAATGATGAAACTGAGGTATTGATTGTGGGGACATTTCCCGGTCAGATATCTCGAGAAAAAATCAGTATTATGCAAATCCCAGAAATCAGTTTTGGAAATTGATGAGCAGTGTACTAAATGTTAATCTAGAGAGTTTGGAATATGCTATCAAAATTGAGACTTTATTGCAGCATAAGATTGGACTTTGGGATACTCTGAAATCCTGTGATATAAAAGGAAGTTCAGACAGAAGTATTTGCAATGAAGAATATAATGATTTTTCCAATTTAAGCAATGTCAAGAAAATTATTTGTAATGGGAAGAAAGCTGAGAAATATCTCAAACATTGTAATGTCCCAGACTACATTGTAATTGTGGGAGTTTCATCTTCAAGTCCTGCAAGAGCTTATGAAATTTGAAGAAAAGGCTGATGAATGGGAAAAAGCAATAAATGCTCAGTGATTTCATTTTTTGTAATTCTATAATAGGGGGTATGTAATGACAGATATAAACGAAGAAATTACAAGGTTGTTTTTTGAATATAATGGCTTTTTGGTTAAAACAAATGTGCGATATTCATTGAATAATGTTGATAGCGATATTGATTTGATGGTTTTCAATTTGCATCCCAAAGGCTCAGAAAGTCAGGATGTGAAATTTGTAATTAAAGACATTGAAGAATTGAAAAAATAAAATGTGCATCGGTAGAAGTAAAAGGCTGGCATGGGATGAATTTTACTCCTTCAGTACTCAGAGAATTTAGTAGGATATTCAATTTCGTTTCTGATACTGGTATGGAAGCAAGCAGGAAATTTTGGAAAAATAATGATTTTAAGACTATTTTAGTATTATCCCGTTTGCCTACGCAAAGAAAATCCTATGAGGAAACGACAAGCATCTTGAAAGAAAATAAAATAGATCATGTAATTGAGTTTAAAACCATAGTTGACTTCATGGTCTCGCAAGTTCACAAAAATAAAAACTACGGTGATTCTGAATTCCTTCAGACAATTAGAATTCTAAAAGTTTATGGAGAGCTTTTTGAATAAAGTCATAATTCAATAGTTTTTTGTACAAACGTAATTTTTTCTTCAAACCAACAACACCGCAATAACCCCTGCCAGAAACACACCATCAAAAGTCCCTGCACCACCAATACTAACAACCGGGGCACCTAATTTTGTAATAACTTTCATGTTCAGAAGGTCTGCACCGATCAGGGTTCCAAGAGTGCCGCTGATATAGGCGACAGCAAAAATCATCTCGGACTGGATCTGGCTTGTGTAGACAACTATCATAGAGCTCAGGGCGGCAGCTATCGGGGGAAGCAGGGCCGGGGACACAATTCCCACACCAGTGACAGGTCTTGCAACAGCTTTTGTTATAAGTGCCACCATGAGTGTTGCATAGAGCACATAGATGATAGTATCCGGAAAGCGGGTCAGCAGGTAAATGGAGACAATTGTCGGGATGAGTGCTCCACCTACGTTTATGGCTATTGTTGTCCGTGTGACGTGAGTCTTCTTGAAAGGCACCCTGTATGAAACTCCGAAGACCTTTACGTATTTGTGGTCCTCAATGGGTGTTTCAGATTCAATAGTCTTTAATGGGATGTTGATATTGCTTCCGATAAGGGAGGCAAGAAGCAGTATAAGTGCATCGTTCCATGAGAAACCTATCTTTGCAAAGGCAGTACTCACAACGCCAAAAAAGAGGACCGATATGCTAAACGCCAGCACAAAAGTGAGTATCAGCGTAAAAACAATTGTAAAAGGATTGTAAAATATCCGATGCCTCATAGCTTACTGTCCGAATTAACAATATATACTTTTTTCGATGCTGCTATAGGTCATGTTTTTATAAATATCAAACAAAACCTGATATTGCCTTAGAACCCTGGAAGTTTTCCTTACTGATGGCATCATCATTGAAAACGTCCTCGTTGATCATAATTGAAGCATTGTTCCTCAGGGCAATGGCAATGCAATCACTGGGCCGGGCATCAAACTCCATGCTGGTACCATCTTTTTTCAGAGTCATCCTCGCATAATAAATATTGTCGATTTTCTCATCTATCAGTACCCTTTCCACCTCAGCTTCAAGGCGTGAAAGCATGGTTACGATAAGATCATGTGTCATAGGTCTTGGCATTGTCTCATTCTTCAGTACTGAATTAATGGACAAAGCTTCCGACTGGCCAATGTGTATCGGCATAAGCATTCCTTCTTCATCCTCAAGCATCACAGCCGGTACAGCCCGCCCGAAGATGTTAATCATGAACACACCCTTTACAGTAACTTCCTTTATCTTGCTTGCAGAGTTCATATTCCCGTCTACAGAATCCCTTTTTTTCAATCTCTATAATGCACAGATGCTTTATCGGTAGCATTACTTAACACTTTTCTTTTGAAAGGATTTACCAAACCCACCTGCACCGGGTGTTTCTATCACGAACAACCCACCGGTTTCCATCTCAACAAGGGCTTTCCCGTCAAGCTCCTCTATTTCCCCATGTTTCCTGATAACGTAATTATGTCCGGGTTTTCCATCCTCTCCTCCGCATAATCCCTTAGGTGGGAATTTCCTGTGGCTTGAAATAATCGCTGCTCTCATTGGTTTGAGGAACCTGATCTTTCGGACAACGCCATTGCCTCCTGTATATTCCCCGGAACCACCGCTGTTTTTCCTGATTGAAAATTCCTCAAGTCTCACAGGGAATCTCCATTCCAGTACTTCAGGGTCGGTTATCCTTGAATTTGTCATATGTGTCTGGACAGCATCAGTCCCATTAAATCCATTACCTGCACCGGAACCTCCGCATATTGTTTCGTAATACTGGAACTCCTCGTCCCCGAAAGTGAAGTTATTCATGGTGCCCTGTGAGCCTGCCAGTACTCCCAGTGCCCCGTAAAGTGCATCAACAATGTACTGTGAAGTCTCTACATTTCCGGCAACCACGGCTGCCGGATATTCAGGATTCAGAATACTCTTTTCAGGAATAACTATTTCAAGCGGTTTCAGGCATCCTTCGTTAAGCGGTATATCTCTTTCAATAAGTGACCTGAACACGTACAAAACTGCTGCCTTACACACAGCTACAGGTGCATTAAGATTACCTGGATGTTGTCCTGAACTTCCTGTAAAGTCTATGTGTGCTGTTCTTCTGTCACGGTCAATGCTTATTTTGACACAAACAACAGTTCCGTCATCAAAACTAAGTGAATATTCACCGTCCTTCAAAACTTCGATTACCCTTCTTACAGATTCCTCAGCATTGTCCATTACATGTTTCATGTAGGCCTGCACAGTTTCCATTGAGAAATGCTCAACAAGTTTCGTGAGTTCCTGCACTCCTTTTTCGTTTGCTGCTACCTGTGCCTTAAGGTCTGCAATATTCTGGAACGGGTTGCGTGCAGGATATTTGCCTGAAAGGAGCCAGTTTCTTACATCTTCTTCAAGGAACTTTCCGCCTGAGACGATCTTCTGTCCTCCTGTGATAGCGCCTTCTTCCTCAATGTGTCGGCTTTCGGGGGGAATGGATCCCGGGGTCACACCTCCGATGTCTGCATGGTGTCCTCTTGATGCAACATAAAATGCAACTTTTTCCTTATTGAATACCGGAGTAATAACTGTAATATCCGGCAGGTGAGTCCCGCCTTCAAATGGCGAATTGAGCATGAATACATCACCCGCTTCCATATCAGGAAACTTCCTGATAACAGACCTGACACTTTCTCCCATGGAACCAAGGTGGACTGGAATATGGGGTGCGTTGGCTATGAGGTTGCCTTCACGGTCAAAAAGTGCACAGGAAAAGTCAAGTCTTTCCTTGATGTTTACTGAGTAAGCAGTATTCTGTAATGTGTATCCCATCTGTTGTGCAATGGACATGAACCTGTTATTAAAAATCTCAAGCATAACAGGGTCAGCTTCTGTACCGATGGATTCCCTCTTTGGCAGAGATATCACTCTCTCAAGCACAAGTTCCTGATTTTCTGTGAGTTCCGCTTCCCAACCAGGTTCGATTACAACAGTCGTGTTTGTTTCAACAATAATGGCAGGTCCTTTAACTTTTTTCCGGATCAGTTCTTCCCTTTTATAAACGGGTGTTTTGTGGAATTCCCTGCAGGTATAAATTGTAGTTTCAGGAAGCTGTTCGTCCTCGCAGACAGCACATTCATTTGCAATAAAGCGGTGCGTTTTTTCTCCTGCACCAATAATCTCAGTGGAAATTGCTTCAATAACAAGTTTTTTGTTTTCCATGATAAAACCAAAACGGCTCTTATGCTCTTTTTCAAAGGAGTTTCTGATATCCTGCTCGTTGCCCATATCAATGATAAGGGAGGTTCCAGCATCCCTGTATTTTACATGAACCTTGTGCAGAGTCCTGATAACTTCTTCAGGAACACCCTGCTTATGCATTTCTTCCCTGCCGCTTTTCTCCAGCTCAGCGGAGATTTCCCTGAGTTCTGTAATAAGCTCACTTTCAAGTTTTCTCTCTACAGAATGTTCTTTCATTATTCGCTGGTCTGCAAGTCCCATTCCGTATGCAGAAAGTACGCCTGCAAGAGGGTGTATCAGTATCTTCCTGATATTCAGGGAATCAGCAACCCCGCAGGCATGTTGTGCTCCTGCTCCTCCAAAACAGCAAAGTAAGTAATCCTTTGTGTCGTACCCACGCTGAATGGATATTTTTTTGATAGCATTTGCCATGTTTTCAATGGCAATTTTCAAAAAGCCCTCTGCAACCTGTTCAGCACAGTGTGCCTCGCCGGTAAAATCACTGACTTCTGCTGCCAGTTTTGTGAATTTTTCCCTGACCACATCAGAATCCAGTGGCATGTCTGCACTGTGACCAAACACATGTGGGAAGTACTTTGGATTAATTTTACCAAGCATGAGGTTGCAGTCGGTTATTGTCAGTGGTCCGCCTTTACGATAACATGCAGGCCCGGGTTCAGAACCGGCAGAATCAGGTCCGACTGTGAATCTTCCTGCTTCAAAATGAAGTATGGAACTCCCGCCTGCTGCCACGGTGTGAATATGAAGCATTGGTGATCGCAGGTGAACACCAGCTATCTCTGTCTCAAAGCTCCTTTCATATTCCCCGCTGTAATGGGCAACATCTGTTGATGTCCCTCCCATATCAAAGGTCACAAGCTTCTCAAAACCTGCCATCTCTGAGGTTTCTACAGCCCCGACAATTCCTCCGGCAGGCCCTGAAAGAATGCAGTCCTTACCCCTGAACCGGCTGGCTTCCACCAGTCCTCCATTTGATTGCATAAACATTAGTTTCGTGTTGTTTCCACCGGCTTCAAGTGTGGATGAAATCATATTGATGTAGCGTTTGAGCACCGGGGAAAGATAGGCATCCACAACAGTTGTTTCGCCACTGCTGATTAGCTTCATGAGGGGGCTGACTTCATGAGAAAGCGATATCTGGGTAAAACCGATATCTTCTGCCATTTTACAGAGCTGCAATTCATGTTCCGGATATCTGTAAGCGTGCATCAGTACAACAGCTATTGAACGGATTCCGGATGAGAATACTTTTTCAAGCTCTATACGTGCATGTTTTGTATCAAGTGCTACGAGTTCTTCTCCATCTGCACTGTAACGTTCTTTTACTTCTGTTACCCCATCATAAAGCAAGTCCGGAAGCTGGATGTCCAATGCAAAAATATCAGGACGGTTCTGGTATCCAATTCTCAGGGCGTCCCGAAAGCCTTCAGTTATTACAAGTGCCGTTTTCTCTCCATTGCGCTCAAGCAGTGCATTTGTTCCGACTGTTGTCCCCATTTTGATTGATGATATTATCTCAGTAGGGAGTGTGTCCCCTGTTCCAAGTCCAAGTATCGTCCTCATTCCATGCATTGCAGCATCATCGTAGTGTTCCGGATCAACAGACAGGAGTTTATGGGCAATAAGCTGTCCATCAGGTTTTCGGGCAACAACGTCAGTGAATGTGCCTCCCCTGTCTATCCAGAATTGCCATTTCTCATTTTTTGGGGACATCGTTATTTCACATCAAAATGAATTTTTATAAATATGCTATGCTCAATGTGGATCTTGTAAAAAGAATTTTCGCAATGGGTGGTTCTATCTCTTTCCCCTGTGACTGTCGTAGAAATTAAATCCATGATGTCCTATCAAAGGAACAAAAACTACTCCTCCACAGTTCTTTTTTGAAACTTCACCGTCAAGTGACTTCCTGATGATGTAGAGGCACTGGTATCCTTCCCCTTCAGGCAGGACCATAATTCCACCGGGTTTTAGTTGTTCTATAAGGGGTAAGGGGGTGTCCGGTGCTGAAGCTGTTACTGATATCCTGTCATATGGTGCGTGTCCCGGCAGTCCGAGGGATCCATCAGCCAGTATAACTTCAACGTTTGGGTACCCGGCTTTTTCAAGATTCTCCCGGGCAAAAGCTGCCAGTTTATCAATTCGTTCAATAGAATAAATATGTCCTTTACTTCCTATAATCTCAGCCATGACTGCTGCATTATAACCTGATCCTGAACCTATTTCAAGTATCTTAAGTCCTTCTTCAAGTTCAAGAAGGTCGCACATCATGGCAACCATATGAGGCGCTGAGATTGTCTGTGCATGACCTATGGGCAAAGGACTGTCCACATAGGCATGTGAAGTGTGTATAGAAGGTACGAAAAGATGCCTTGGTACCTTCTTCATTGCTTTGAGTGTCTTTTCGCTGACTCCCTGTTCACCCAGGGATTTGATCAGGCTCGACCTCTCCCTTTCATACTCCATTGCGTTCTTCCATCTCCCCAGCCTTTCCTGACTACTTCTTCTGCAAATACTCTTTTTATTAATTTAGCTTCAACTGCAGTCCCGGTACGTGACTCAAGGGTACTGTCCCTTATTTTTATTTTCTTAATTCTCACATTTATTTTTCCGACATGTTCTTCCCTGCCAATAATAAATTCATATCCGCCGGGTACTCTCTTTTCAAGTGCTTCAGTACTTCTTCCTTTGTGAACAGCAATTTTCACAACAACTTCATCTATTGCCCTTCCCCAGATAGTACTTATTTCTGAAGCATTTGCACTTTTTACTCTCTGTTCACCGGATTCAATTGCAGTGATTATTATAGGAAATACTTCATCAGACTCACCGTCATCCACAATTATCTCGTCTTCAATTGCAAGTTCGTCTTCAGATGTTATCAATGTTGTTTTTGTAAAGGATTCCTCACCTTTGCTGATGACCACCTTGACGTAAAATGATTTCACTTTCTCTATTTTTGCAGGGTGGACATCTCCACATTCCTGACACTGGACTACAGTGTTCTGTCCGGATTTTAATACATCATGCAGCACACTTATTTTTGGTGAGCATGAAGGACATACTACTTCTATTTCATCGTACATATTCTCAATTGAGTCATTGTCTGGAGCAGGTAAATAATTAACTACAGAGCGACAAATCAGTCCCTGTTTTCTGCAGTATACAAAAAGATTAATATTTATTAAGTTCAACTTTTTATTATAATTGATATGATAAAATCTGGTGAAGATGGATTTTTATATAGGAAGCTGATATAAAATAAACTGTTGTTATTTATTTGTCTAATTAAGGTGGGAATGGTAATACTTGAAACCAAAAATTTTCTTAGTGAAAAATGGCCCTCATGAAGAAAGTTCATTCAGGAGAATTATTGAAAATGATTTTAATGTAACTGAAGTATTTCCATGTGATTCTGTCTTTTCCTTGCTGGAAACATCAATACCGGATCTTGTAGTAATAGACGAAGATATTCATGATCCTGCTGCTTATGAACTATGTCAGCAGATAAAATTATCTGATAAGTATCATTTCATACCTGTAATCTTTAAAGGACCACCTATTTCTTCCGGGGAAAAAGTACAATATGTAAAATCAGGTGCTGATGACTATTATGAGGAGCCTTTTGATTCTTACTGTACAGTTGATTATTTAAATGCCCTTGTAGGTAAGAGGGAGAATTTCAGGTGTCTTGCTGATAAATACGAGAAGCTCAAAAAAGACGTTTCTGACAGGAATATAAATGTGAAAAAATGCCTGGACACTGAAGAGGAGGAACTTTTCAAAGCAACTTTCCAGCAATCTGCTGTAGGAATTGTCCGGACCAGTCCGGAAGGTGATTTCCAGAAAGTCAATAAACGTTTTTGTGATATTGTGGGTTATACCGGGGAAGAACTCCTGTCAATGAATTACATGGATATTACGTATCCTGACAAAAGTGGTTTTGAAAAAGAGATGATATCGTGGATGCGTGCAGGAGAAATAGACTCCTATGAAGTTGAAAAAAGATACATTCACAAAAATGGTTCTCCTGTGTGGGTGAAACTATTCTCCAACGTAATAAGGGATGAATCAGGTTCCATCAAGTATATTGTTTGCATAATTGAAGATATTTCATCACAGAAAAGAGCAGAGTCTTTACTTCATGAAAGTGAAGGTTTCTTCAGGACAATGTATGAATCCAGTGGAATTGGCATTGTCAAAATGTCTGTCCATGATAAGAGAATAAAACAGGCAAATGCGGCGTTTTGCAATATGCTTGGTTATACCGAAAAAGAACTAATTGGTAAACTCCTGAGGGAAATAAGCTATACTGAAGACCTCGCAGAAAATGTTGAAAAACATAATATGCTCATCAACGGGGAAATTAGCTCTATTCAGATGGAAAAAAGGTACCTCCACAAGGATGGCCATCACGTATGGGGTCTGCTAAATGCAAACCTTATTTTCGATGTGCAGGGTCTTCCTCTGTATTTTATAGGTAATGTTCTGGATATTACGGAGATCAAGAATTCACAACGTCTTCTCAGAGAAAGTGAGGAAAAATACCGAACATATGTGAACAATTCTCCTTATCCGATTTTTGCAGCAAATCCTAACGGAGAGTATGTTGACGCAAATCCGGCAGCATGTGCCATTACCGGTTACTCATGGGAAGAGCTTACGAAAATGAAAATAGCTGAACTGTGTGCAGCGGAATATCATGAATTAGCAGCTGAATCTTACAAGAAGATTCTAAAAGGTGAGAAAGTCAGTGAAGAGTACCTGTTCATTAAAAAGGACGGTACACGTTTTTACATGTTGGTTTCAGCAGTTCTTATCAAAGACACTGTACTTGGAATTTGTGTTGATACTACTGAACGTAAGATGACTGAAAAACTATTGATTGAAGCCAAGATGCTTGCAGAAGATGCTTCTAAGTCAAAGACTGAATTTGTGGCAAATGTAAGCCATGAATTGAGAACCCCGCTGAATATTGTTATTGGTTATTCAGATCTTCTCTTAAGCGATATTTCAGGAACTTTAAATGAAAAGCAGAGAAAGTTTGCCCATAGTGTAAAGAACGCAGGTTCTAATCTTCTGGAAATTGTAAATTCGCTAATATATATTGCTGAAATAGAGTCAGGTGACTGGGAAATCCATAAATCCATTTTTGACGTTGCTTCTGTTATAGTGGAAATGGAAAAAGTAACACGTGTTCTTGCCCGCAAGAAAAGTGTGTCCCTTGAATTTGAAGTAGGAACAGATATTGATGAAATTTATGCAGACAAAATGAAAATCAAGATCATTCTTCACCATTTGATAGGCAACTCAATAAAATTCACTTCTGAAGGCGGTTCCGTAAAAGTTGTAATTAAGAGATCTGGAAAAAATGTAGAAGTTTCAGTTATTGATACCGGTATCGGTATTCCGGAAGAAGAAAAAGAAAGGCTTTTTGATCCTTTCGTGCAGCTTGACTGGTCCCATGCTCGCAAATATTCAGGCGTTGGAATCGGACTTTTCCTTGTTAAAGAGCTAATTGAAATGCATGGTGGAAACATTAGTCTCAAGAGCAGAGTTGGAGAAGGTACGAATATTACTTTTACTATTCCCCAGACTAAATAATTGTATTTTTTCTTTTGAATCTTTTTGCAGTTAACAATTCGAATTTTGTACTAATATTCGATACATGTACCAGAATCGTTAATATAAGCCAGCCTAATTTTTATTTAAGAGCTTTTTCTATCCGGAGGAGAAAAAGGGAGGCTTAATATGATAAATAAAATGTTTGTAAATATTCTGGTGCTTCTCATGGGGTTTGCACTGATTATGGTATCCGGTTGTACGGATATATCGTATACAGAAGATACTCCTGCCGAAGATTTGCAGGAAGAAATTGTCGACGTAGAAGATACTGAAGATGAAGAACCTTCAGCTATACCTGATGACATAGTGGAAAAGGACAACATTTCTCATTCTGTAATAGATCCTGCAGATTTTAGTAATCCTGTCGATAATCCTTATTTCCCTCTTGAAATTGGTACAACCTTCATTCTTGAAGGTGAGTCTGATGGAGAGGACATCAGGGTTGAAATGTATGTCACTGACCAGACCAAAGAAATACTGGGTGTAACGACCATGGTTATCAGGGAGAGGGAATGGGAAGACGGTGAACTTGTGGAAGATACATTCGACTGGTACGCCAATGATAATGAAGGGAATGTGTGGTATTTCGGTGAGGATTCAAAGGAATACGACGATGGCAAACTTGAGAGCACAGCAGGTTCCTGGGAAGCAGGGTTTGATGGTGCAGAACCGGGTATTCTCATGAAAGCCGATCCGCAGGTTGGCGATGTTTACCAGCAGGAGTACTATGAAGGAGAAGCTGAAGATATGGCCGAGGTTATGAGCCTTGAAGCATCTGTAAGTGTTGAATATGGTTCATTTGATAACTGTCTCCAGACAAAGGAGTGGACTCCGCTTGAGCCTGGAGTTGAGGAACACAAGTATTATGCAAGTGGTATTGGTATCCTTAAGGAGGAAGCTGTTGTCGGAGGCGATGAAGTACTTGAACTTGTGGAGATTAGCACCGAATGAAAGGAAGACATTTGTCTTTCTTTCTGATTTATTACAGAGGTGACAGGATAATATGGAAATGGAAATAGACAATGTAATTGTTTTAGTATCAAGTATTCTGGCATTGGTTCTTTTTTCAATCTCCCTTGCTGCATATATGAGGGAGCGCAGAAGGAAATTACTCATGATTACGGCTGCATTCTTTACTTATTTCCTGATGGGGTTTCTGGATTCAACGGAATCTCTTTTCCCGATGATAGAAAGCCTTGAGATATGGGGCAGCATCCTGAATTTTGTTGTATTACTGTTGTTCTTCTTTGCCATGATGACAAAAGAGAAGGTTTGAAATGGAATTTGAACTTGATACTCGCAAAAGAATATTTGAAACCATCCGCAGTTCACCGGGAATCCATTTGCGTGAACTGGAAAGAAGTCTTGGTATAGCAGTTGGAAGTCTGCAATATCATCTTCACTATATGCAAAAGAAAAATCTAATTTCAGCGCAGAAAGATGAGCAATTCATCCGTTATTTTGTCAAAAATAAAGAACTGAATGAAAGTGACCGCATAATCATGTCATTCCTGCGGAAAAAAGCCTGCAGGCATATTCTCATGGCTCTTATGGAGTATCCCGGCCGGAACAATAAGGATATTTCATCAGCCGTTGATCTTGCTCCTTCTACGGTTTCCTGGCATCTTAAAAAAATGGTGTCATCAGGCGTTATGAAAAAGCATGTCAATGGTCGTGAAAGCAATTTTGAGGTGATTGACCCGGAGAGGATTGCAGAATTAATGATAAGTTATAAAGCCGGCTTCTTTGACAGGCTTCTTGATAACTTTATTGAAATGTGGGAACTTGAATCTAAAAATGAGAAGTAAATCCTATCTCTCACCTGCAGCATGAGCAGCAATAAATTCCCTCAGGAGTTTTGTCCCGAGAAGTGCGCTTATGCCATTATCATATTCGGGTGATATTTCAACGACGTCAAATCCAATGGAAATTGGCGCCAGTGCACGTATAACTTCGCGCACGTCAATATCTGTAAGTCCGAAAGGTTCAGGTGTACCAAGGCCGGGTGCATATGCAGGGTCAAGGGCATCCATATCAAGGGACAGGTAGATTTTTCTGTCTCCAAGATACTCCTTTACCTCGGTAATTACCTGCTTGATTCCTATTTCACGTACATTGTCTGAGGTGTAATATTTAAGATTATTTTCCCTGGCGTAAACCCATTCTTCCTTAGGTCCGCTGCGAACACCTATGGTCACGTAGGTGTCAGTTAAATCATCCCTTATGTGCCTTGAAACACATGCGTGATTGTTTTTGATACCTCCGTATTCTTCGCGGAGATCAAAATGCGCATCCAGAACAACAAACCCGATATCTTCTCCGGCTTCCTCTACACATGCTTTGACACAGGGATATGTCAGTGAGTGTTCTCCTCCCATCATTATTGGAATTTTGCCATCCTTTACAATCGGTTTGACTGCAAGGTAAAGTTCCTCAAGGGTTTCATCAACCGATGAATAGGGTTCAAGATTCCCTATATCGTGTATTAGAAGGTCTTCAAAATCAATGTCAAAATACTGGTTGTAAGTTTCAAAGTTTACTGACGCTTTTCTCATTGCATCAGGAGCCCAGCGGCTTCCCGGCCTGAATGAGGATGTTGCATCAAAGGGAACACCGAATATAACATACTTTGCAGTTTCATAGTCTGCAAACGCATCCATCATATCAGGTTTGTAAAACATACCTTTAGTAATTAAAAATAAGAAAAGAAAAATTAGGGTTCGATCATCTGAGATCGAACTTCATCTTGCCCATTGCGGTAAGGTATGAAACCTCTTCACCCTCAATGATTCTTTCCTTGTATTCATCAGGAATAGTCATCTCAAATGTTGAGAAATCGCCCATGTCCATGAGCTGTGCAATGTCTCCGGCGATGGAAAGTACCTGTGCGTTCTTTCTCTCGACAACTGGAACGTAGGTTTTATCAGATACAGGACCGATGATTGATCTCTTCTGTCCGTCAAAAAGTCCGATGACATCGATTCTTGCCTTTGCTGAACCGTGCTTTCCTGGCTTTGATTTGGATATACTTTTAATGACACAGGGCTCGTCATCTACAATGACGTATTTTCCCTCTTTGAGTTCTTTAATTTCAACTTGTATTTTCACTTAAAATCCTCCATAATCGCAATAATTATTTATGAGCTTAAAAGGTCTAAGATTATAATTCTTAATGCTCTATATGAACTTAACCTTTGATTCCGCATTAATAGGGGGTAATAATAGAAGAATCACATATATATGTGTTTATATTTTCATAAATCCTCAAAATAAAAAATTTTATTTAAAATTCCCAATACCCAGTTCATTCAATTTGTTTTCAGTGGGAACTCCATTCTGATCCCATCCCCTGAAATGGTAGTAATCCGAGATTGCCTTTTCAAATTCATCCCTGTCAATTCCGTCATCCCCAAAGAACCTTTCAGGAAGCATATCGTCTTTCCATGAGAATCCTGCTTTCATGTTGAACAACCTTTCAAGGTTGTAGATTTTCTCTCCTGCCAGAAGCAACTTTTCTGCAGAATATTCTTCTCCGGTTACATGGCTTAACATTGCAGCCAGTTCAACTTCTCCTATTGCAAGCATTGAGTACGGGCACATTACAAGCGAATCAATTGAAGCTGTAAGGTTCTGGAAATGTCGTACTAGGGCAGCCTTCCCATCAAATGATTTCCTGTCAAGAAGTATAGGCTTTCCCATTATTTCAGGGGCAGTCATGAATGCACTCAGGTGTGACCCTCCTGTATTGGATGTAGCATAGGCAATAGCCATGCCCTCGGCATTTCCCTTGGGTCGTAACCGAAGTTCCAGTCCTTTGACAGATGTGCTGTATTCCACCTTATCCACGGAACAGAGATATTCATTTGAACCCCTGCAAACATCATGCATGCCATCCCCAATCTCGAATACCCTTTGACTTCATCTATTTTCATCCATGGGTTTACTTCCATGTATGCTGCAATTGATGCACCGCAGGATAGGGGGTCAAGTCCGTAATCAAAACATAGCCTGTCCATTTCCCTTATCAGTTCAAGGTCATCATTTCCAATGTTTGGTCCGAAAGCCCATATGGAATCAAAATCAGGTATTGTTTTTCCGTCTTCAGCAGTTCTTCTGCATCCCACTGGACAGGCATAGCAGGTTGCTGCCGCATTTCCTTGTATTTCTTGCTGATGTGGACTTCACCTGAAAGTTTACCGGCCGCTGTGAACTTTCACTGAAGTTTCTTGCAGGCATGGTCCCCATGTAATCAAGAAGGTCGCCAATAACAGAACTTCCATATTTTCTAAGTCCTTTGGATGCGGGCGGTTTGCCAAGCAGTTTAACTTTTTCAATGTCCTTTTCAAAGGCTTCTGGTTCTGCCACAGGGACTTTGTTTGTTCCTTTTACAACAATGGCTTTCAGGTTCTTTGAACCTACCACTGCACCATGTCCTCCGCGACCGCTGGAATATATGCTGTCATTTACAAGGTTTGCCATGCTCACAAGGTTCTCGCCTGCTTTTCCTATGCAAGTAAATCCCTTCTTTTCTTCAAGCAGGGCAGTGCATTCTAAAGTGCTTTTTCCCCCAAAGGGTGCTCAGCAGACAGCATTTCCACTTCTTCATCATATATGTGAAGATAAACAGCTTTCTGCCTTTCCTTTGATCATGCGCATCAATACCTGCAAATTTGAGTTCGCCCGAAGTAATTTCGGCATTGGAACTGAAAATTGTGGATGGGAGGGAGACTTTACAGGTGACAGAAAAATGACCTGGATAAGGGCGCTGCAGTTCCCGTAAGCGGTCCTGTGGTATTGCGATTGGCTTAAAGGTTCGACTTCAGGTTCTGCAAATTCCTTCATAAGCCTGCAGCCAAGTCCCCGACCGCCAATAAAGTCTTCAGCAAATGATTTTTTCGTTCTGGTTTCTGTAACTGATTTCTTTCCAAGATCTACAATAACCGTTCTTCCTGTCCATCCAAACATGTTATACTCCCTGTAAGAATCTCTATAGTTAATACTATTCATCTTTTTCTCTATTGTCTGCTTCCATCTCAAGCATTCTTCTTTTCAGCTCTACCTTCTCACCACAGGCTTCCCGCAAAAGCCTCCGATACCTGATGAGGCAACAACCCTGTGGCAGGGAATACTATGGGATATGGGTTCTTTGCAACTGCCCCACCTACTGCCCGTGAAGCACCCCTCTTTCCAATGTCTCTTGCAAGCTCCCTGTAAGTCAGAAGTTTCCGTAAGGAATTTTCCTGACTTCCTCAAGCACAAGGCACTGGAAATCTGTCAGTCCGGAAAGGTCTGCTTCGTAGTCTGAGAAATCAACCATCTCTCCCGAAGTACCTCAATATTGCCTGGAAGATTGTCCTGTCATTCACCTTTATCCTCACTGAAAATATCATCTTCAAGTTCTTTTCGCTTTTTCCTGAAGTGAATCCATCCGCTGCCATGATAGGATACAATAATAGCAGCCAGAATAACAAGTATCAGGAGTATTACCATGTTGACTGGAAAAGCAGTGGATTGAGATTCTCTTCCTGTCATAAGTAGGATACATTAGTGTCGTTTTTGTCATTTGTGTGTCCCAGTCCAAGCGGCGGCGTCCCACTTCATAAATGGTTATACATTCCATGGTGGAATCTCCAAACTGGGACCACGAGAACCTTTGTAATTTCGTCTCCAGAACGATGTATGCATACTCGAATTTCCCGGGTTAACAACAGATGAGTTTTGTATATCCTGCGACACCGTTCTTGACGCCTACGTCCTCTTCAAGATTATCAGTCCATATAATCACTATATCAGCACTGCCACCGTGAACGATTCAAAAATCAACTTCATATGTAAGTTGCCCGTTGCCGCCACTTTCCCAGTAAGTGCATTTTCAACGTCTTCCCGGTATGTTGGGCTGTAATGCTCAGGCACGGTTTCATTATCTATGTAAACAGTAATTGGACTGTGATCCCAGGGTTCCGGATTTATGATAACTTCATCGTTATCTGCATGCCTGAAGCTTTTCGGATACAAAAGCAAGTGCAATAATAAGTATTACTGCTATTATCACGCGGTTGCTTACATTCATAGGCGCTCTTTCAGGAACTTGTATTTGTTTCGTATATTAGTCATTTGCCTCAGTTTCTTTGATTTGAACCCGGACAACTAAACGTATATTTGATAAATACAATCTGGATTTATGGAAAAACGAGTTGCTGTTGTATTTGATAGTGCCGGGACGCTGCTGCATATGTACCGTGTGGCAAAACAAATGGACAATGGTTCTATTCTTGAGGATATACAGACAACTCTGCTGGTAGCCCAGCAGCCTGACAGGGCACTTGTTGTTTTAAGAACCCGGTTTGATGAACTGGGGAAGTGTGACCCTGAAATGAAGCTTCATGATTTTATTGAGCAGTTTGGTATCAACCTGGGAATAAGCTGTTCAAGCAGTCCCTTTGAACTGAAGAGGTTTACGGAATAATAAGACAGAATAATACGAAGGTAAGTGATCTTAATGATGTGGTCAGCTCGATGCCAGGGACGCTGCCCAAATGTATTTTACGTTGCAGCAGGTCTTATTGTGGACTCCCGGGATAATTACGTCCCATATGTTCTCAGTACAGGCGGGCAGATGTATTCAAAAACTTATGATACAATCAGGCTTCTCAGGGAACTTGGTACTGGATATTTATATTGCTTCGGGAGATGATGCAAAAAATCTTTTGAGTCCCTCGCCTGTCTCTGGATATTCTCGGGATGTTTATCCGGTGGCAACAACTCACGATAAGGAAAGAATAGTCAGAACCCTTAAGCAGACCTATGTCCTCATGGTGGGAGACGGTATGAATGATATACTGGCCCTGAGGCCGCAGATATGGGCATTCTGACTGCACAGCAGGGAGACCTGAGACCTGAGATCCTGATGGATGCAGCAGACATTGTCATTGACAATATCATCGATGTGGTAGACATTATAAAAAAAATATAAACGATAGCGTCACTTTGAAAAATGATATGCTTTGCCTCTTTTTAGAAGTTAACACCGCGAAGCAGATGCGTTATGTTTATGTATTGAGTTCAATAATCCAACAGTAATTTTTTAAAAAGATAGCTAAAAACTTACCGTCAGGTCTGCATGGGCTCCAAAAGGCTAGTTTTGTATGTAGTCTACAAAACCGTTAAGTAATTTGAGTAGATATGCATATCATTATTAGTGTAAAAGGACTCCTATGCACCCTTTGGCGGAGGAAACAAATGGCATTATTTATCGAAGTCAAAAACCTGACACTTGAATTTGATGGTGTCAAAGTTCTTAAAGACATAAACCTGACCATTAATGAAGGAGAAGTTCTTGGTATCCTTGGAAGAAGCGGTTCCGGGAAAACAGTATTGATGCACGTCCTGCGTGGTAGTTGAAGAGTATGAAGGTATCAGTGGGGAAGTAATCTATCACCTCGCCAGATGTGACAAATGTGGACACATGGAGCCAATTACAAGGCAGGACAGGAGTGCCCTGCATGTGGCCAGGATACCCTCAAGCCCTTTGAAGCTGATTTCATCAAACTTTCACTTCATGCTGCTGAAAGGCGTGAAATCACCAAAAGGATTGCTATCATGCTCCAGCGTACTTTTGCCCTTTACGGTGATGACAGGGTTATTACAAATGTTGTAAATTCACTTACTGAAATCGGTGTAAGTAGCGAAAAAGCCCTCTCTAGAGCAGTTGAACTTCTCGAAAAAGTCCAGCTTTCACACCGCATGATGCACGTTGCCCGTGATCTTAGTGGTGGAGAGAAACAGAGGGTAGTGCTTGCCCGTCAGCTTGTAAGGGACCCAATGCTTCTTATTGCCGACGAACCAACCGGTACCCTTGATCCAAGAACTGCTGATGTTGTTCACGATGTTATTGCAAAGGCAGTCAAGGATTATAACATGACAATGGTTATTACCTCACACTGGTCCGAGGTAGTTGAAGACCTTGCAGACAAGGCTATTATTCTTGAAGACGGTGCAATTGTAAGGGAAGGTTCACATCTGAGGTTTCACAGGAATTCATGCAGCTTATTTGCTCCGTGGAGAAAAACTGCGATGTGCGTAGGAGACCGCTGATCAAGGTGGACAACCTTGTCAAGAAATACATCTCTTGTGAGCAGGGGTGTTGTTTATGCAGTTAATGATGTCTCTTTCGATGTTAAAGAAGGAGAAATATTCGGTCTTGCAGGAACCAGTGGTGCAGGCAAGACAACCACGTCCGAGGTTCTAATGGGTATTGTACAACCTACCAGCGGTGAAATCCAGGTACGTGTCGGAGATGAATGGATCGACATGAAGAAGCCTGGTCCTGAATGCAGGGGCCGTGCTGTGAAGTACATGGGTATTCTTCACCAGGAATACGGTCTTTACACACACAGGACAATAATTGACAATCTAACTGAATCAATAGGTATTGATCTTCCTTATGAGCTTGCTGTCAGGAAAGCCATTAACACACGGTTGCAACCGGATTCACAGAGGAGAAGGCAAAATCTATATTATCAAAGATGTCAGATGAGATTAGTGAAGGTGAAAGACACAGGGTTGCACTGGCTCAGATTCTGATGAAGGAGCCTAATATCATTATTATGGACGAACCCACGGGAACCATGGATCCTTCACCAAGAAAGAGGTTACAAAGTCAATTTTGAAGGCTGTGGAGAGTAATGGGCGGATACTTGTTATAGTATCACATGACATGGACTTCCTTGAAGAGATATGTGACCGTGTCGCACTCATGAGAAACGGTAAGATCGTCAGTGTCGGAGAACCAGCTGCCGTTCTGTCACAGCTTACCGATGAGGAACGTATGGAAGTGGCAGCAGAACCATGATATTCAAAAGTTACGGAGGAGTTTGGCACGAGTGGCGAAATAACGGTAGAGATCAACGGACAGGAACTTAAAATACCAGAAGGTTCAACCCTTGAGGACGCCATCAAGGTGTCAAACGCACCTTATAAGAAGGGGACATCAATAGGGATTCTCATTGAAAAAGAGGATCTCAAATCCCAGGCTTCAGTAGAGTATATTGTGAAAACATCGAAAGGTGAATTCAAAATAGAACTGCTTGACGAGTCGTCCCCGTCTTCCAAAAAGGTGGATATCTTTTTAAAGACCTTGCAGAGGTTCCCGTTCGTTGACCAGTAAGGACGCACTGGCGTTCGGTCCTTTTAGCACTGATATGGATCCTGTGAGAGGCAGCAGTGATATGGAGCGTTTCACCATGCTTTTCGGAGCAGGTGGCGGTGATGCTGCAAACACGCATATCATCATAAGTAAGACCAAACATTCTTCTGAATATGGTGCTCCTGAGGATGGTGTATTTGCAAGACTAATAAGCGGTAAAACACGTCCTTCCTGAACTTGTGAAAGGCGACAGGATTTTCTGTGGAACCGGTCATTGAATGGGAAAAGCAGGTGAACATGTTTCTACAAGCGACCTGTCAGTAAACCTGAAATGGTTCAAGAATTTTCACATATGTTGAAATCGAAATGGACAAGCTTGCACCCGAAGGTGCTGAATTCTTCTTTACTGTAACCAAAAATGGTATATTCAATATTGATTTCCGCTCAACTTTTTATATCAGATCATCGTTTCCATGGTGAACTTGTCACCTATGAGAATTTTGAACCACGTTCAACAGGTTCTGTTTTCGTTAGAACGGTAGGATACGGTGCAGGTAAACTGTATATCTCTACAGATGATCGAACTTCTTCTATAATGCACTCTGTGGTAGGTCATGTGGTAAAGGGAATTGAACTTACCAGGATTGTGGAAAACGGTCAGAAGATAATGGTTGAATCCACTCCCTCACCTATCAGGCTTCTTGGAATGACCAATGCGGATGCGGAAGAGAAACTACGTTCAATGGGAATTGAAATTGTCAGGGACGGGTATACTGATGACAATGGTTTCATTGTCAAACAGGAGCCTGCAACAACGCTTGAGATTATGGCAGGAAGGCAAGTCACTGTTCAGGGAGTTGACCCTGAGATGCTTGTGACAGTTGAACTTTATGATGATCTTGCGCCAAAAACCCTTGATTTCTTCAGGCACGCAGTCGGTTTGCAGTATCATCCGGTTAGTAAACTTCCTGTGATGATGACATATGAGAATACTTATATTTTCAAGGCTGAAAAGCCTGCAGAATCATACAAGGAGATTTTCCCGGAGAACATTCCAAAAATGACCATTGCCGGTGAGATAGGAGTTACCAATCAGGCTGCCAAGAGAGCCGGTATGGTAGGTGTCAAGGCTATTGATGATGATCTTTTCGGGCCTGCAGGTGAGAAATTTGCGAATACCAATATCATCGGAAGAATAGTTGAGATTGATAAAACTCAAGCATTTCAAGGATGGGGACTTAATGTATATTCTGGAACGCAGCAGGGAGGAATAAGTATGGCTGAAGCAAATGAGGACGTCATAACAAAACTTGTAGTCACAAGTTCGGATAGTGTATTACCCATAGATGCTGCCATGAAGATATACGAGTCCAGTACTGATATCGTAATAAAGGAAACATGTTTTGGGACTATGGTCACAGGTCCCAGGGAATCTGTGAACAAAGTTGTAAACGAAATAGTTGACCTTGATAAAAATCACATTTTTGTAAAGGAGCGAGGCTTCCCGCTGAGATGACAGAAGATGTCGTGCATCCTATGGAGGAGGTTCCAGACCGGGTTTCTATTTCTCAAGGAAGAAGCAATGATGCTCCTATGATTGGAAAAGCGCTTGACAAATATGACCAGAACATCCCTGTCAAGGAAACAGAACACAAGAAAAAGCTTGAAGTAAAAGATCTTCAGGACATAATTGAATCCACCTTATGAGGCAATACAATGGCTAAAGTTATCATATACCCTACAAACAGTCTGATCCTTTCTGACCTGGTGCAGAGGTTCGGCCACACACCTATAGCAATGATGGAAAAGATAAAGGAAAAGGTCACTACTGTTGGAGTTGATTCTCCGCCTATGAATATTACCGCAGAAGAACCAAAACACGGTCTGAAATACGCAGCTGTGGAAGTTCCTGCCGGTGTAAGGGGAAGAATGGCTATTGTAGGCCCGATGATCGATGAGGCAGAAGCCGGTATAATTGTTGGAGAATCTCCAATGGCTTTTGGTTGTATGGGATGTGCCCGTACCAATGAGCTTACAAAATACCTTATCAGGACAAAGGAAATGCCAATTCTTGAGCTTGATTTTCCGGAAATGATGATGAAGGACAGGAATTTGTGTATAAGATTGCAGAGTTTCTCAAACCCTGTCTGAAGGAAATGAGGAGGCAACAGAATGAACGATGAGGAAGTCGTAAAAGTAGCACTTGTTTCATGTGGTTCCGAATATGCCGGTGTTCACGGTGAGTTGACCTCAGTGGCAGAAAGTGTCAACGCCAAGCTTGTCTATCCTGAAATTGAAATTGATGGTCCTTGATGACATTGGAAAGGACTTTGGTATCGAGGCAGCAAGCCCTGATCTCCGTCTTATGATGGCAAGGGCAAAGGCTGTTGTAGAAGGAATCTCTGATGTGGATGGTGTGTTCATCACTTCATGTTTCAGGTGTGCTGAGGCAGCTATTGTCAGAAACGAAGTACGCCGGTACATAAACAAGCATTCAACTCTCCGGTTATCAGTTATTCATTTACTGAGCGTACAACTGCTGCTACACTGCTGACACGTATGGAAGCTCTACTACAATTGCAAGACGAAGACATCTTCTTGCAAGGGAGAAGCAGAGCGGTCTTACTGCAGGTATTGATTCCGGTTCAACAACCACAAAGGCAGTTGTCATGAAAGACAACGAGATAATCGGTACTCGGATGGGTACCAACAATAAAGGTTATTGACAGTGCAACAGAAGCATTTAACAAGGCGCTGGAAGAGGCAGGTGTTAAGCAGGAAGATATCCAGGTATGATTGGTACAACAGGCTATGGTCGTTTCGATTGGTGAGCACTTCGGTGCCGTTTATACAGGAAGAGATTACTGTCATCTCCAAGGGTGCTGTCTATCTTGCATACCCAGAAAGGACATGCAACTGTAATTGATATTGGTGGAATGGACAACAAGGCTATTTCAGTTGACGACGGTATCCCAGGAATGTTCACCATGGGAGGTATCTGTGCAGGTGCTTCCGGTCGTTTCCTTGACATGATCAAAAAGGCTTGGTGTGGACATCACCGAACTCGGTGCCCTTGCCGTAAAGGGTATGGAGCAGAATGTTGCTATGAACAGTTATTGTATCGTTTTCGGTATCCAGCTCACTTGTTAACTCACTTGCCAAAGGTTCAACACCAGAGGATGTTGCAGCTGCTGCATGTCACAGTGTTGTAGAGCAGATATTTGAACAGCAACTCCAGGAAGTTGATGTAAAGGAGCCATTGATCTCTTGTAGGAGGTTCATCCCTTGATTGAAGGTGTACCAAAGGCTCTTGGCGAGTTGCTTAAGATTAATGTCCTTGTACCACCTAATTCACACCTGATTGGTGCTGTTGGAAGTGCTTTGCTGGCTTCAGGATATGTGGAGGAGTAATTCTATGGAAGCCTTGAGACTTTCGTAGTAGAGTCCACGGTTCCGGAAGAAGGTGATGCATACAAGAGCATAGTTGCTGACATTATTACGGAACTGGTTCTTGGAGGAGCCATTGGAAGAATAAAGGTTATTGTAAGGCCCGAGGATTCCCTGTATCTCATGGCTGTGGTTCTCAGGGGAAGCCAGCCTGCAATAAAAGTATCTGACATGGCAAGTGTTGATGTTACCAATCATCTTAAAAAAGAAATTACAACTTATTGAAAAGGAAAAGTATCTTCCCGAGTTACTTGAGCAACTGTGGGCAAGGTATGGACGTGCAGGCGTTCGCCAGCCGGAAAGAAAGACACTTATCATGGCCAGAAAAGAACCTGGACGAAGATGTGGAATTGCTGAGCAACCTGGTTGTTGCAGACCCACAGAAAACCCTCCAGTCAAGACTTGTTGAAATGGCTATCCGGGCTACTCCGGAGGGCTTCAGGGTACGTTATCATTCAATGGACGGACACAGGTTTGTTTTTGCAGCCAGTGAGGATATTTTAAAACCTGAGTGGATTCAGGAAGCACGTGATATTGCAGAAAAACTCGAGGATGAATAATGGCAGCAGTACTGGAACCATATATCTAAGGAGGGTGGTATACACAAGCATACGCTCATTACTGAACTTGAGGTCCTTGGAGGCTATCTTATCCAGAAAGTCCCGGCTGCTACAGAAGTCATACCTGTAATGCTTATCCCCAGGGAAGATGTCCATCTAATCGAGGAACTGGGAACAAAACTTCTTGGAAAGCTAACCCGTGCACCTCTTACAGGAACTGAGATTGCTGTAGTTTCCCCTACACTAGCATCCCATCACCTGCCACACTCCGCCTGTGATGTGGCTGAATTTATGCGCAGGGGCGGTGCCAACACAAACATGATAGGACTGGCAAGAGGCATGGGCAGAAGGGTTTCACTTTCAGATAACTATGAAAGGAAACTAATCAATGAACATGACATAGCTCTCTTTTCTTTTGGTACTTTCAGTGATTGTATCAAAAATAAGAAGCCAAAGCTTCTCGAAGGTGTAACAGTACCTAAAATTGTAGCTGGCGGCCCACGTGATCTTAAGACGGAAGACGTGGCAAATGCTGACCTCTATGTAGGTGGCATTGGAAGGGTTGCTCATCGTATGAGAAAACCAGGTGAGTTAAGTTCTCTCGACATACTGCTTGAAAAGGTCGTTGAAGTTGTGGAGAAGATGCGTGAAGATCTTGCAAAGGACCCACTTGCAGTTTTGCCTCCCCGGGTCATGAAAGAAATTAATGAGCAGATCCCCGAAATATTTGATGTTTTTTCACCTGCACCTGTGACTCTCCAGCTTGACGGCTTGAGAGTAAAACTTCCTTATGATGAGTTCCATGAGAGAGTTGAGAACCTGGAATTTGATGAAGGAGTAAGACTTTCAGATTTTGCGAATGTTACCAGATCCAGGATGAAAAATTATATATTGGTCAAGATCAAACGTGAATCTGAGGTAGGATTTACCGCTTGATATTCTGGCATTTTCTATCATAGGGGTTATTATGAAACTTGAAAAAATAAAAGAGATTCTCGACAAGGAGCCTGAAGAGGCAGTTGATGAGATTCTCTCTGATGTTGAAAAGCGATATGGTGAGGTTCCTTACATAATTAACTTCATGAAGGATATGCCGGAACTTTTCGTTTCTCGTATGATATATGAGAACACTGTCCTGCGTGAGTTCAAAAGCATGGACCCTAAAACAGTGGAACTTATCTGTATAGCTGTGGCTTCAGCACTGCGCTGCGAGCATTGTCTCAGGGCACATGTAAGGGTTGCCAAAAGGCTTGGTGTTTCAAAGGAAGAGATATTCGATTCTGTCCTGATTGCAAGTACCATCTCAACAGCAGCTGTTCTTGCAGAGGGTACCAGGTCTCTTGATTCAGAGTTCAATGAAACTGAGCCTGAATTAAATTCCAGCTGTGCAATCTGTACTATCAATTCTAAATTGCCTGAAGAGGAATAAAAAAGTAAAAATTAATAAAAGGGTGTTCCCGTCCCAGATGCCAGAACCCCTAATATATATCCCAGTATTACTCCGCTGTTAAGGAATGGTAGTCCTGCTTGTGGTTTTCCTTTCATGACCAGTATTGTCAGGGCCATGAATCCTATTATTGTTCCGGCCATTGCTCCCAGTGCAGGGTAGGATATGAATCCGATGTAACCTACTGTTGCTTTCTGCACAAGGAATACATTGGCAGAAACCACAAGTATTGTTGGCATAATAGCATCTCCAAGTCCCATGAAGAAAGCTTCTCTTTCCTCGCCTTCTTCCTTGTCAAATGTATCATTGATAAAGGAATACTTAAGGTGCTTTGGGATGACAAACAATATTGGCAGACGTAAATCCATGACTCCTTCTGCAAGGTCTATCATGTGTTTTGTCTTGTACACTGAAATAGCATCATAGATGGCAAGCAGCAGGAGAAGTACGATTACAGGAAGTATTGAAAGGGATATTCCGAATATGGAACTTGCTCCGGCTCCGATTATCAGCCCTACAGTATCTATTACGTACCATTCAGGGAATTTATAGAGCAATATTGTGAGCGCAGCTGCTGTTAGCATTGAAACTATGTTGTTTGTTGCAACTTCCATTCCTGTCATTGATAACAGGGCATAGAACACATAGTACATGGTTGCTCCAACTGCAAGCAGTATTACGATTTGTATTATCCATTCCATGTTTTTCTTAATTGCTATGAGCAGGAAAAGAGTGAAAACAAGGATAACTCCTATGTAATAAATGGCGTTTGAAGTTGATTCTGGATTTTCAAATGCCTGCATGTCGTTTGCATCCATAGGTGTTGCCAGGAGCAATGCCGTTAGCTGTACTACTATAATAATGCCTGCCATTACAATCATGGGCACGTATTCTTTTAATACCTGATTCTGAACTCAATGATGCAACTCCGTTCAAATAAATCCAACTTCTTATATAAATGTAGTAAATGTAGTGTTCACTATTTAAGTGATTCTCTCTTAAAAAAATAAAGTTAAATAATATAAATAGCAAAAAAGCCAATAATAGAAAGAAAGGGATTTGAATGGAAACAAGGGATATAATATTTTCAGTTGTAATGGTAGTATCATCATTTGTTTTAACCTATGAATGGCTTGGGAGATTCAAATACAGTCCGGCAAACGCTTTGATCATATTATCTGCCATGGTTATGGTAGGTGCGCTGGCTGCCATGATTTTGTCTGTAGATATGCGTCTTCGCAGGATAGATAATATTCTTGAGGCAAAGGAACGCTCTTTGAGGATTAATGTCCAGAGCGTTGAAGATAATGTGGAGAACAGAATGCATGAGGTTCTTCTTAAAATGGATGAAATGATGGATACCATGGACAGAAGACGATATAGATAATAGGATAATAATATTTATACACTCATTCAAAACCCGAAAGCCATATTAACTAAGTTGCTGTAGGATGTTAGGAAATATTTCTATCTAGAAGAGGTGCGTACATGCGCATTAATTTAGAACCGATAGGCATAATAAAGAAAGCAGGGAAATGTTCTGAGATTCTCATCTACTCTGACTTTGAGCAGCTCGTTAAAAATGTGATGTCAAAGTTAGGTAAAAACAACGATGATCAGCATAGTCTTGTGGTAATTCACAAAAATAAAAATTCAAACGATCTTCATCAGGTGGAGATTACTAAAACTCAGTTTATTGAAAGGGTAGGAAACATCCTCAAAGTAGCCAAAATAGACGCAAACGACGATTCTGTAATTGACGTAAGACTTGAATGCAACGGACTTATTACACGTGAGCTTTAAAAAGGTTAACCTTTCTTTCGATTCCACATGGGTGTTGATATAGGAGAGCTCCTTGACAGGAGTACAATTCAGGTATCTGACATTTCTTTAGATATAGTGGCAATAGATGCCTACAACACACTTTACCAGTTTTTAAGTATAATACGACAGAGAGACGGTACTCCCCTTAAGGATTCAAAGGGGAATGTAACTTCACACCTGTCCGGTATCCTGTACAGGATGGCAAATATTGTAGAGGCAGGAGTCAAACCTGTCTTTGTTTTTGACGGCAGGCCACCTGAGTGGAAGTCAGCTACAATCCAGAAACGTAGCGAAACCCGTGAAAATGCAAAGGCAAAATGGGCTGAAGCAAAAGAAAAAGGGCTTGCTGAAGAGGCATATAAGTATGCTCAGGCCTCTTCCAGGGTTGATGCCACAATTGTTGATGGTTCAAAGAAGCTTTTAGCTGCAATGGGTATTCCTTATGTGGATGCACCTTCCGAAGGCGAGGCCCAGGCGTCATACATGGTGAAAAAGGGTGATGCTGACAAGATTGCATCACAGGATTATGATTCCCTTCTTTTTGGTTCTCCTGTGGTTGTCAGGAACCTTACAGTATCAGGTAAGAGAAAGCTTCCTAAAAAGAACATATATGTGGATGTAAAACCTGAAACCATTAATCTCAGGGACAACCTTGAGAAGCTCGGGATCACTCATTCCCAGCTCATTGATGTCGCACTTTGTGTGGGTACTGACTACAACGAAGGACTTGGCGGAGTTGGCCCGAAAACAGCTCTTAAACTAATCAGGGAACACGAAACAATAGAAAAGGTGTTAGGGGTTAAAGGGCTTGAAATTCCAAATCTGGAGGAAATCAAGGAGTTCTTCAAAAATCCTCCGGTAACTGATGATTATTCCCTTAAGTGGGGAAAGCCGGATTTTGATGCGGTTGTTTCTTTCTTATGCACTGAGCATGATTTCTCAGAGGACCGGGTAATAAAGGCTCTGGAGCGCCTCGAGACTTCTTCAGGAAGCGGCCAGAGTACCCTTGATAAGTGGTTTTAAACTACTTTTTGAGCAGTGACATGCCTGTCATTGCAGCTGGTTTATCTATTCCCATTATTTCCAGCATGGTTGGAGCCAGGTCTGAAAGTTTTCCATTCTGCAGTTGTGCTTCTTCACTTCCGTTTACAAGTACACATCTTACTGGATTGGATGTATGTGCAGTATGTGGTTTTCCTGTTTTGTAGTCTATCATCTTTTCAGCATTTCCGTGGTCTGCTGTAATCAGTGCTGCTCCATTCATTTCAATTATGGCATCAATAATCTTTCCAACACACCCATCCACGGCTTCAATGGCTTTTATTGCTGCTTCAATGATTCCGGTGTGTCCTACCATGTCCATGTTGGCAAAATTGAGTATAATGGCATCGTACTTGCCGGATTTAATCCTGTCTACAAGTTGTTCAGTAACCTCGTACGCGCTCATTTCAGGTTTAAGGTCATAGGTTGCAACATCCGGTGATCGTATGAGGCACCTGTCCTCGCCTTCATTTTCCTTTTCCACACCACCGTTAAAGAAAAATGTTACATGGGCATATTTCTCAGTTTCAGCTATCCTTAGCTGTTTTTTCTTGTTCTTGCTGAGAACTTCCCGAGAGTGTCCTTTATGGTCTCAGGTGGGAATGCAATTGGTACATCAAGTTTTTCGTCATATTCTGCCATGCAGACATAATGAACCTGGAGGTTTGCTTTTCTTTCAAAGCCATCAAAATCACTTTCGACAAATGCATATGTCATCTGTCTTGCCCTGTCTGGACGGAAATTAAAGAAAATTATTGAATCGCCATCTTTTACCGTAGCAACAGGATTTCCTTCATCGTCGGTTATAACTGTTGGTTTAACAAACTCGTCGTTTTCTCCCCTTTCGTATGCCTGGCTGACAGCCGAAACTGCATCTTTTGCCTTTATGCCTTCTCCAAGTGTAAGGGCATCATATGCCAGTTCAGTACGGTCCCATCGTTTGTCACGGTCCATTGCGTAGTACCTGCCGGAAAATGTGGCTGTTTTGCTATTCCGGTGCTTTTGCAGAACTCTTCGTGCTCTTTCATATCATCAAGGGCAGTCTGCGGGGGTACATCCCTTCCGTCAAGGAAAGCATGGATGTAAACTTTTTCAACACCATTCTTCCCTGCCATTTCCACAAGTGATCTCATGTGGTCCATGTGGCTGTGGACTCCTCCGTAGGAGAAGAGTCCCATGAGGTGTAAGATGAATTGTTTTCCTTTACGTTTTGCATTGCATCAAGAAGGACCTGGTTTTTGAAAAATGAGCCTTCTCTTATATCTTTATTGATACGTGTGAGATCCTGGTAAATTACCCTGCCGGCACCAATGTTAAGGTGCCCTACTTCGGAATTTCCCATCTGTCCCGGTGGAAGTCCCACACCTTCTCCTGAGCTGCAGTAGGCATGAAGGGTATTTTTCAACAAGTGAATCAAGTACAGGTGTGTTTGCAGCAAGCACTGCATTTCCTTTTTCTTCGGTTGTATATCCCCAACCGTCAAGTATCATCAGTATAAGTGGTCCATTCTCGTATGACATGGATTCTAGAATTGTCCTGATGGTTTTTAAATGGTTGGATTTCCTCAGGATGGGATGCTTTCACTCATGGATGCCAGTATTTTGAATTCCCTGATTTTCATTATTAGTGTAAGGATAAATGACAGGCTGTCTGATAACGGGAATGCCATCCATACTCCTGTTAGCTGGAAAAAGTGAGGGAGTGTAATTACAAGTGGTATCAGGAACAGGAGTTGCCGGCTCATTGCAAGTAAGAAGGAAGGCTGCGCTTTTCCAAGTGTCTGGTACAACGATGCTCCAACCACCTGGAAACCTACAAGAGGCAGTGCCATTACCATTATGCGTATTGCATACTTGCCTGATGAAACAAGTTGCTGGTCTGTGGTAAAGATGCCTAATAATTGTTCAGGGAATACAATGAGAAAAATAAATCCGAGTATTGCCATGCTTGTTGTGACAAACATAGAAAGCTTTACTGATTCTATTACACGGCTAAAGTTTTTCGCTCCATAATTGAATCCTACAATTGGCTGTAATCCCTGCACAATACCGTACATTGGCATAAAAGTGAACATAAACAGGCGGTTTGCCACTCCATAAATTGCAATGGCAACATCGCCTCCGCCGTATGCAAGAAGTATGTTGTTAAGAACAATTACTACAAGACTGCTTGATGCGTTCCTTGCAAGGGTCCCATTCCAATGAAAATACTCTCTTTTGCTATATCCCATCTGGGTATGAGATATTTTGTGTGGAACCTGAGGCTGGAATTTCCTGAAGCAAAATACCATACAAGGAACAATGCTCCAGTTATCTGGGCAAGAACTGTTGCAATGGCTGCTCCTAACTCCAGTCTAAATCCATGAATGTAAAGGGGCTGGATTACGATTCTCAGTTTATCTGCCAGGAAACTGAATTCAATGTATCCTGAATTGAAAATAAAGAAGGGGTCAAGTATGATATTTACAAGTGCCGGTATCAGCATTGTATACATTGCTACCTTTGCATTTCCTTCTGAGCGGACAACGTTGTTCATTGCCAGGGCAAACATGAAGAAAATTGCCCCGTAGAGAATGACGCTCAGGCAATCTGTAGCATATGGGAGGATTGTATCGGTAGCACCGAATAAACTCAGTATAGGCGTTACGAATATGTTTCCAAGAGTGCAGATGACCACACTTATTATAAGCACAAGCGACAGCACATTTCCCATTACGTGTTCAGCCCTTTCCTGATTTCTTTCGCCAAGACTTCGTGAGATCATGGATGCACCGCCAATGCCTATTGCAAGTGCAATTGCCATCACGATCATCATTATTGGAAACGCGACTGCAATTCCTGCAATACCCTGAACACTGTTCTCTCCAAAGACATGGCCTACAAAAACAGTATCTGGTTGTACAGGGCCTGGACTACATTCCTATTGTGGCGGGAGCGGATAGTTTGAAAAGGAGCTTGCCTATGCTTTCGTCAGCTAAAAGTTTATTTCGTTTGTTCAATGACCGGGCCTTCTTCCCTTTTAATAGAGATAAAACTAATAGAATGGATGTTTGTATTTATCCTTTTCTTCCAATATCCCGGTACACTTTTTCTTTGTTTGTCCGTGAGTGATTCTTTTGTTTAAGCTGTCCTGATATGTTTGAGCATCAGATTAAAAAGCAGTAACAGGTTGCTTTCAAAAAAGATGATATCACTGTTGTTCCTGTCTTTCTTTGTTGCAGTCAGCAAAGTAAATTCAAGGTCCTTTTCAGCTTCAATGCGTATCCTTGCATAAGGATCCGGAGTTTCACTTCTTTCAAATGATATGGTTCTTGCAACTGAAAAAGGATCAAGGTATTTGTTAACCCAGCAGTTCAGTTCCTTCCTGTATCTTGCAGAAAGAGTCATGTTCTTTATTCGTGCCAGCGCATTCTGCCTGTTGTCTTCATAGTATGCTATCCAGTCAGACATTCAAATTCCCCTATATTAACCCGCAGTCTAACTAATCCCATACAGGAATTTGTTAGTAATGCAATATTAAATTTCTCAAAAATAATATTTATAATTATCTATAATTTTAATTTTCTCTTTTATATTTGTGGAGTGTTCCGGCTACGTTAGCTATTTATCAGAACAGAAGCACCTTTTTAATGGGAGTTAAAAATGGAAGAACAAGTTAAGAAGTCTGATAAAGAGTGGAAAGAAACCCTTAGCAAAGACCAGTTTATCGTATTGCGGCAGAAGGGAACAGAAGCCCCTTTTACCGGAAAGTACTATGCAAACAAGGAAAAAGGTGTATATCTCTGTGCTGCATGCGGACAGGAGTTGTTCAGTTCGGACTCAAAATTTGATTCAGGTACCGGATGGCCAAGTTTTTTCAAACCGGTTTCTGATGAAAGTGTAGGGTTAAAAGAGGATCACAGTCATTTCATGGAAAGAACTGAAGTCGTCTGCAGTCGTTGTGGCAGTCACATGGGTCATGTTTTTGATGACGGGCCGGCACCAACCGGCAAAAGGTATTGTATTAACTCCGTTTCGCTTGATTTTAAAAAAGAAGAATGAATTTAATAAATGGTTTGAGGCAATCAAGCCCCAAATCTGAATTTATCTCACTGTTACTGTAAGTGTCATGTCAGGGTAATCTTCCACGCTGAATGTGTAAGTTCCGCTGCTCATGAATGTGTAAGTATATGTGTCGTGCACATACATTTCCTGGTTTTCAAAAAGCCCATCGTCACTTACAAGCACATAGGTATTTTGTGGTTTGTAGTTTCTCCAGACTAAAGTGTCTCCCCTGTTGATTTCAACTTCAGAAGGCTTCATCATTCCATAGTGTTCCATCCTGATGGCCTGTTCTATTCCATCACCTGCAGGAGCTTCTTCGACCAAATCTTCTGAAACCGTTTCTTCTTCAACAACAGTCTCCTCTTCTGTGTTGTCGGCACATCCACTAACAAGGACGCCGGCAAGCATTAATACTGTGATTAATATCAGCCATTTTTTTGTCATGTCAATAACCACCCATTTCATTCTATTGTTTGTAACAAGTACCAAACCGTTTTCCTGAAATATCGATTTTACTCCATCTCCACTTAATATCTGTCAGGAAAATTTATAGTATATCTGGTGAAATAAAAGCTATGGACCCAACCCTTATATTTTTTGCGTATCTGCTGCTGGTAAATATAGTAGCTTTTGCTCTTATGGGGATCGATAAAAGGAAAGCTAAAAGAAATGAGTACCGACTTCCTGAAAAAACTCTCTTTATGTGGGCTATTGCAGGCGGAAGTGTTGGCTCAATAATCGGAATGTATTTTTTCCGCCATAAAACAAGACATCCCAGTTTCCAGATAGGGATGCCTTTGATATTGATGGTCCAGATCTATATTTGCTTCAGGTTCCTTGCTCCGATTTATGTACTGACTTAAGGAGGAGTTCAGAACTCCAGCCTTTCCATTTCTTCAAGTATTTTTGGAGTGAAATTAGTGAAATTCTGTACTCCGCTTGTCCATGCAGCCAGCATCATAATATCGTATATCTCCTGGGAACTTGCACCGTATTTCTTCAGTCTCTGGAGTATTTTTACGGCACTGTTTGTTTTCTGGTTTGCACAGGCCATGGCGAAAACCATCAAATGCTTCTGCTTTTTTGAAAGACCGCCTTCCCTGTCATCCCACACTGAACTGTAAAACCCTGCAAGTGCTTCTGAGAAGTTCTCATCCAGTTTCTTTGAATAAGTCACAGCCCTTGGCTTGAAGCCTTTCACATCTTTTGCATCCTTCATTTCTTCTGGCATAATTATCAATATGAATCTGACAGGAAATGATTTAATGCTTTCTTTGAAAATTGTAGTGTATGAAGAAGAGTGATTTCCCTTATATTCCTGATAAAGGGGTTTATTGTCTCATATTCAAAAATAAGGGCTGTATTTTTGATGCAGGCAGGCTTAAAAATATTGAATTCAGAAAAGGATATCATGTTTATGTTGGTTCTGCACTGGGTCCGGGCGGGCTTAAAAGGTTGAAGAGGCATGTGTTACTTTCCATGGAAAAAGACAAAAAACCCCGGTGGCATGTGGATTATCTTTCAGTATCTTCTATTTTTGATTTGCTTTGTGTTACATATGTTTTTTCGGAAAAGGCAGTGGA
>JAWKHE010000013.1:0-88342 GCA_041395005.1 Methanolobus sp.
TTGATATCGACCTGCACGAAATAATGGAAGAAGTAGCTTCCCTTCTGTCCATAAGAGCAAAAGACAGAGGACTGGAACTTATCTGTATAGCTGACCCTGATGTTTCACCAAATATCAAAGCTGACCCTGTAAGGCTTAAACAGATATTGATAAACCTTGGTGGCAACGCAATAAAATTCACGCATAAAGGTGAAGTTGTAATCAGGGCAACCCTTGTTTCTGAAAATACAAGCAATGTCAGTGTACGCTTTTCAGTTAAAGATACAGGAATCGGAATTCCGGAAGAGAAAAAGAGTTTGCTCTTTGAGAAATTCAGCCAGATTGATACGTCAACTACGCGCAATTATGGAGGAACAGGACTTGGGCTGGCCATTTCCAAGCAGCTTGTAGAGCTGATGAATGGTGAGATAGATGTTGAAAGTGAAGAAAACAGAGGATCTGAATTCTGGTTTACAGTGAACTTTGCGAAACACTCCGGAACTAAAGACACTGAAAAACAAAAAGCGAATTTAGAAGGAGTCCATGCACTTGTTGTGGATGATAATGCCACAAACCGTGAAATTCTTGTAAAACTGCTCAGTTCCTGGAAAATGGATGTTGAGGAAGCAGTTGATGCACCTTCTGCCCTCCAGAAACTTTTCAAGGCACATGAAGAAGGCAATCCATTCCAGATGGGGCTGCTGGACATGCAAATGCCCGGGATGGATGGAATATTTCTGGGTCGTATTATAAAATCAGATCAGGATTTGAACAATATATCGCTCATTATTTTGAGTTCTGCCGGGGAAATGCCTGAGCACTGGAAGCAAAATAAAGATCATTTTGAAGAATGCCTTACAAAACCAATTAAAGCAACCGAACTGTCATCAAAGCTGTCTACCATCTTCATTGATGAACAAAAAGTATGTGAAACATGCACAGCTGATGAGGAAAAAGCCCCGGATGAACTGCATGATCTTAATGCAAGGATACTTCTGGTGGAGGACAATGTTGTAAACCAGCATGTTGCACAGAGCATGCTGCAAAAGGTAGGCATTACCGCAGATGTTGCCAACAACGGTCTTGAAGCAATAGATGCTCTTGAAATGATTGACTATGATCTGGTATTCATGGATATCCAGATGCCTGAGATGGACGGGATGGAAGCTTGCAGGCATATACGTAACCCACATTCATCAGTCCTTAATCATGATGTTCCAATAATTGCAATGACAGCACATGCGATGAAAGGAGATAAAGAATCATGCCTTGCTGCAGGCATGAATGATTATATTTCAAAACCTGTGAATCTGAAGATATTGTCTGCGAAACTGGATAAGTGGCTTGAACCTGTTACCGGAGAAAAACATGATGATACGGAGTTAACAGAAAAGAAAGGAGCACCGGTGTTTGACAGACAGTCTTTCCTGGATAATATAATGAACGATATTAGCATGGCAAGACAAATAATCGAAATCTTCCAGAAAAATGCACCTCGCCAGCTCAGGGAACTTAAAGATGCCATAAGTGCAGAAAATATGGATAGCATTGTAAGTAGTTCCCATTCCCTGAAAGGATCATCGTCAAGTGTAGGAGGACTGGCACTTAGTGATATTTCTGCTGAAATAGAAATACAAGCCAGCGAGAGGAAACTAAAACCTGTTATGGAAATTCTTCCTGAACTTGAAAAACAATACGAACTTTGTTAAAGGAATTGAACAAGTTATAAATTATCTATGAATCTGATGAGTCTTGCTTTCCCACACAATCAGCACAGCCAGGTGTTAAAATATAAAGCAGCCCTGTAAAAAGAACTGCCTTTTACTCAAACCTTTTTCTGGAGAGGATCATACCTGAGCATTGTTTTTCAAAACTTGAAGACATATCTTCAGTCATTGAAGAATCATCAAAGCCATCATCATCATTTCCCTGCTCATCACAGGAACCGATAAAAGAGTCCAGACGGAACCTGGAAACAACTGTTCGCATATCGGAAGCAACTTCTGCCAATTCTTCTGCAGCTTTAGCAAGTTCGTACATAGAAGCTGTCTGTTCCTGGATAGAAGCAGAAGCCTGCTCTGCTCCGGCTGCAGATTCCTCTGAGATTGCAGACACTTCTTCAACAGAACTTGTAACCTGCTCGATTGAAGCAGACTGTTCCTCTGCAGCTGCAGCAATCTCCTGAACCATTTTCACTATACTGTTTCCTGCTTCCACAACTTCACCTATGGCGAAAACCGACTGTTCAAGGGATTCAGCTCCTGTGTCTACCTCTTCAGCACCTTTCTTCATGGATGAAACTGCTTCATGTGTTCCATTCTGCATCTGGGAAATTAATTCTGCTATCTGCTTGGCAGCATTACCTGAATCCTCGGCAAGCTTTCTGACCTCATCTGCAACAACAGCAAATCCACGACCATGTTCTCCTGCTCTTGCAGCCTCAATAGCAGCATTAAGAGCAAGTAAGTTGGTCTGATCCGCAATATTTGTGATCAGGTTAACAATTTCACCTATCTGGTTGGATTTGTCATTAAGACCATTAATCACATTAGAAGACTCCCCAACAGCAGACTTAATGCCTGTCATCTTTGTTTTGAGTTCCTCAGACATGTTACCAAGGTTCTGTATCAAAGCGTTGGACTGTACGGCATTTTCTGCAGCACCGCTGGAATTGGAAGCAACCTCCTGGACAATATGACTCATGTCACCCATTGCCCGGGATACCTCTTCAGCCTTTTTGGACTGAACCTGTGTTCCTTTGGAAATTTCAGTTACTGTTCTTGATAGTTGTTCAGCGGTAGCCGACAACTGTTCACTGGATGAAGACAATTGTTCTGCAGTAGCTGAAATACATTCAGAATTTGTGGCAACAAGAGCAACAACTTCATTCAGGGATACTCTGCAGTTCTCCACACCATCAGTTAACTGCATAAAGTCCCCTACTCCATTAACCTGTACTTTTCTGGTAAGATCATTGGAGGCCATTGCATCCAGGACTTCGCATGAATCATTAATTATGGCCTGTAACGTATCCCCAAATCCATCAAGTGTATCACTTAACTGCTTGAAATCACCTTTTACCTCGATGTTTTCCCTGGTACTGAGATCACCAGCTGCATAAGCATTTATCACCCTGGCTGTTTCACTGATAGGATCAACCACAGCATCCAGGCAATTATTAACTCCATCGATAATCCTGCGGTAATCACCGCGATGCATGGAAGCATCGGCACGGGTACTTAGTTCTCCGTTTATTCCTGCCCCTGCAAGCATATTGGCATCCTTTACCAGAGCATTGATAGCATCGATGCACTGATTCAGGTCATCCTTTATCTCATTGAAATCACCACGATATTCGTCGGTGATATGAGCAGGAATATTACCTTTGGAAATACGGTCAACATAATCAGCAGCAACGTTCAGAGGACCAATAACAGCATCGAGGGTATTGTTGACACCTTCAATTATCCTGCGGTAATCTCCCTGGTGTTTTGAAGCATCAGCACGGGTACTGAGCTTACCATTAATTGCGCATTCTGCAAGCATATTAGCATCAGAGACCATGGCATTGATGGCAACGACACACTGGTTCAGGTTATTCTTGATATTGTTGAAATCACCGTTGTAATCATCAGTAATCTTTTCAGGAATGTCACCGTGGGCAATGGATTCAAAGTAATCTGCCGCCATATTCAGAGGATCAATAACAGCATCAAGAGTATTGTTTACGCCTTCAATTATCCTGCGATAATCACCGTTGTGCCTGGAAGCATCGGCACGGGTGTCAAGTTTTCCTTCCACGGCAGAATCTGCCAGCATATTAGCATCCTCTATGAGTGAATTAATAGCATCTATGCACTTGTTAAGGTCATCCTTGATCACATTGAAATCACCACGATATTCTTCGGTGATATGATCAGGAATATCTCCCCTGGAAATACGGTCAACATACTCCGCAGCAACATTAAGAGGATCAATAACAGCATCAAGGGTATTGTTAACACCTTCAATGATTGCACGGAAATCTCCCTGATGCATGGTTTCATCGGCACGGGTGTCGAGTCTTCCTTCTACAGCTGCTTCTGCCAGCATGTTGGCATCACTGACCATTGCATTGATAGCATCAATACACTGGTTTAGATTGTCTTTGACTGCGCTAAAGTCACCTTTGTAATCATCCTCTAATATGTGGCGGGATGTTTCCATGTGCTATACTGTCAACATAATCTGCAGCCATATTCAATGGTCCTATGACAGCATCAAGAGTACTGTTGACACCATTAATAATAGCACGATAGTCACCGTGATGCCTGGAAGCATCAGCGCGGGCACTAAGTTCTCCTTCTACTGCCGCTGCAGAAAGCATGTTGGCATCGGCAACCAGCGCATTTACTGCATCTATACATTGGTTAAGGTTAACCTTAATCTCATTGAAATCACCATGGTAGTCATCGGTTATGTGTGGCGGAATATTTCCATGTGCTATACTGTCAACATACTCAGCAGCTACATAGAGTGGACCAATAACAGCATCAAGAGTACTATTAACGCCATCAATGACAGCGCGATAATCACCCTGGTGTTTTGACGCATCAGCACGGATGTCAAGCTTTCCTTCAACAGCTGCATCAACTAACATATTGGAATCTATTACAAGTGCATTGATTGCATCAATACATTGGTTAAGATTAACCTTGATGGCATTGAAGTCGCCATGATATTCATCAGTTATATGATCAGGTACTTCACCCTTTGAAATGAGATCTACATATTCTGCTGCTACATTGAGTGGGACAATAACAGCATCAAGGGTATCATTAACACCATCAATTATACGCCTGTAATCACCAGAGTGCTTCATTGCATCAGCACGTACACCCAGTTTCCCTTCAACAGCAGCATTGGAAAGCATGTTTGAATCAGAAATTAATTCATTAATAGCATCAATGCACTGGTTAAGATTGACCTTGATGGCATTGAAATCACCATGATATTCGTCTGTAATCTTTTCAGGAATATCACCTTTTGAAATGCGATCAATATATTCAGCAGAAACATTGAGAGGACCGATGACAGCATCGAGGGTATCATTAACGCCATCAATGACAGCTTTGAAATCACCCTGATGCCTGGTAGCATCAGCACGGGTATCAAGCTGACCTTCAACAGCAGCAGCAGAAAGCATATTGGCATCATCAACAAGTAAATTCATAGAATCAATACAATGATTGAGACTATTCTTGATATTATTGAAGTCACCATTATACTGGGCAGTAATTCTGGGAGGAATATTACCTTCCGATATTCTATAAATGTAGTCAGCAGCTTTATTCAGGGGACTGACAATGGAGTCTAATATCTGGTTGACTCCCACGACAATGTCCCTGAACTCTTCATTGATCTTTTCTTCATCAGCACGGGTATCCAGCTTACCGGCAACCGCAGCATCTGACAGGTGATGGACCTCATCAACTATTGATTTAACAATAGACTGGACGTGGTTTGATATGAACAGTCCAATTACCAGACTGATTAGTACAGAGAATATCAGGCCTACTATAGATATCACCAGAATATTGCTATTAGCTTCGTTAGCAACTGCCATGACACCTGCAAGGGAAACCAGTGATTTTATGTAACCTTTTGTTTCACCTGTATAATCTTTAAAAGGTATCAGTACCACAAGATGATTACCGTCTTCTGATGTGTAGGATATTGTTTCTCCCTGCCTGAGCAAATCCAGTTGTTCCGGGGTCACTGTTACAGGATCAATTTCAATAGTAGAGGCAAGTAATCCTTCACTGTCGGATTCCCATGAAACACTCTCCTCATCCGGAAAACTGTATATGAAATAATCACCGGGATAGTCTTCCTGCAGCTGGGAGAGGAAAGACTCGTCAAAACCCATTCCATACTCAACAGAACCTATATGTTCACCCTCATATACAAGAGGAGTGACAACCCTGAAACCGTAGCCTGCTTTTCCTTCTTCAAGTCCGCTGATAGTTTCCATCTGAGAGTTAGCTTCATTTACAGTATTCCTGAAAGAAGAAAGATCATCCCCATACTTTTCAGGATTATGTAACCTGAGAAAAGAAGTAGAATCAGGCAGATGGAACTGGAATTGCTCAACACCTTTTTCCGAAAGATCATCAAATATAGGGAGAAGTAAAGTTGTAAGACTATCTCTATCCCTTTCAGCGAAAAGCCTCAGAACCTCCTGGTTTTCAGAAACAGGTATTAAAGAAGTAGCAACAGTATCCAGTTGCATTTCAAGCCTTGTGTTGACACTTTTATCCACCTGTAAAGCAAGCTCTTGCTTTTGGTTTTCTATAATAAAGTCCTGATTTTTTGAACCCTGCACTGCAAAAATAGCTACCATCACAATTGACAGTGCAAGGAAGGAAATAATGATTTTATTTTTTAGATTCATAAACACACCCACACAATAGAATTATCATTCGGTAGTAATTCAAAGATTACTGCAAATTGTTCAATTGTTACTCACTTATATACGAGTAAATATATATAAAAGTACCAGTCAAAATTGTGATGGCTTTTAAAAAATATTATATGCCCCACTAACAGGAATTGAACAAGTTATAATTATCTATGAATCTGATGAGTCTTGCTTTCCCACACAATCAGCACAGCCAGGTGTTAAAATATAAAGCAGCCCGTAAAAAGAGCTGCCTTTTGTTCAAACCTTTTTCTGGAGAGGATCATACCAGAGCATTGTTTTCGAAACTTGCAAACATATCCGCAGTCATAGCCGAATCATCCAAATCGTCATCGTCGCCTGTTGAGTTATTTACTTTGCTACCAGCTGAAGTGTCAACACGGAATTTAGAAACAACTGCCTGCATATCTGTTGCTACTTCAGTAAGACCTTCAGCAGCCCTTGCAAGTTCATGCATTGAGGCTGTCTGTTCCTGAACAGAAGCGGAAGCCTCCTGTGCACCTGCAGCAGACTGTTCTGAGATTGCAGACACTTCCTCTACTGAGGTTGTAACTTCCTCTATAGAAGCAGACTGCTCCTCAGCAGCAGCAGCAATTTCCTGAACCATCCTTACAATAGTGTTTCCTGCCTCAACGACACTTTCAATAGCAGATACAGATTCATCAAGGGAAGCTGCACCGGTATCTACTTCCTCAGTACCCTTCTTCATTGCTGAAACTGCATTCATAGTACCACTCTGCATCTGGCCGATGAGTTCCGAAATCTCATTGGCTGCATTTCCAGAGTCTTCGGCCAGTTTTCTGACTTCATCAGCCACAACCGCAAATCCACGACCGTGCTCCCCTGCCCTTGCAGCTTCAATAGCAGCATTCAGGGCAAGAAGGTTGGTCTGATCCGCAATGTTTGTAATAAGGTTGACAATTTCACCAATCTGTTTGGACTTTTCATCGAGCTCATTAATAACATCAGATGATTCACCGACAGCAGCTTTGATACCTCCCATTTTAGACTTAAGGTCCCTTGACATTTCACCAAGATTCTGTATAAGCTCATTGGACTGCACAGCATTCTCTGCAGCCCTGCTGGAGTTGGAAGCTACTTCCTGCACAGTAAGACTCATATCAGTCATGGCTCTTGATACTTCTTCAGCCTTTCCGGACTGAATCACAATGTACCTTTGGATATTTCAGTCACCGTTGTGGTTAGTTGTTCTGCAGTATCTGATAATTCCTCACTTGAAGATGACATTTCCCTGTGCAGTTGAAGAAATACATTCTGCATTCCTGATCATAAGATCAACCATCTCATTCAGGGCTATCCTGCAGTTTTCCACACCATCGGTTAGCTGTACAAAGTCCCCGATTCCACGGACCTTTACTCTTCTGGTAAGGTCATTGTCTGCCATGGAGTTCAGGACATCACAGGAATCATTGATTACACCCTGTAATGTATCTCCAAAGCCGTCAATGGTATTACTTAGCTGCCTGAAATCACCGCTTTGCATCAATTGTAACCCTTTCACCAAGATTACCATTTGCATAGGAAGTAATAACCTTGCAGCCTCATTAAGAGGACCAACAACTGCATCAAGGCAGTTGTTGACACCCTCAACGATGACACGATAATCTCCATGATGCGCCGATGCATTGGCACGAGTGGCCAGTTCCCCATTAATTCCAGCCTTCGCCAGCATATTGGCGTCTGAAACAAGTAAATTAATAGCATCAATACACCTGGTTTAGGTTGTTCTTTATTGTGTTGAAATCACCATTGTATTCATCGGTGATCTTTGAGGGGATATCACCACTGGAGATACGGTCAACATAATCCGCAGCTACATTGAGTGGATCAATCACTGCATCGAGGGTATTGTTCACACCCTCAATTATCCTGCGATAGTCACCCTGGTGTCTTAAAGCATCGGCACGGGTATCAAGTCTGCCTTCAACAGCTGCTTCTGCCAGCATATTGGCATCAGAAATAAGTGCATTAATGGCATCAATACACTGGTTTAAGTTGTTCTTGAGTGTGTTGAAGTCACCGTTATATTCATCGGTGATCTTTCAGGAATGGCACCGCTTGAAATAGAGTCAACATAATCCGCAGCAACATTAAGAGGGCCAATGACAGCATCAAGAGTATCGTTGACACCTTCAATAATCCTTCTAAAGTCACCATGATGCCTGGTAGCATCGGCACGGACATCAAGTTTTCCTTCTATGTGCAGCGGACAACATATTATCAATAAGAGCCTTGAGATTCTCTCTTACTTCTTCAATAGTATTATGAAAACCTTGCCGGGAATTGTTCAAGGGAGCTTCAAAGTTTCCTTCTCCAAACTCCTTGACACATGCCATTGCCTTTTCTTAACACTGATGTGGCCTGCAACCATATCATTGACTCCCTGAGCCATGGTTGCATAGACTCCCTGGAACGATCTGCAGGCATTTCAACATCAATATCTCCTGCATCATGTTCCTTGCTCATATGGGGACATTTCATCAACTTGAACATATTAAGTTCATTTATCAGTTTGTTAAGATTGTCCTTGATGTCATTGAAATCACCGGAATACTCATCAGTGATCTGTCAGGAATATCACCTTTGGGATCCTGTCAATATATTCAGCAGAAACATTAAGAGGACCTATAACAGAATCAAGAGTATCATTGACACCTTCAACTATTGCACGATAGTCACCGGAGTGGCCTGAGCATCGGCACGGGTATCAAGCTTTCCTTCAACTGCTGCCTTTGAAAGCATGTTGGCGTCTGAAACAAGTGCATTGATGGCATCAATACACTGGTTCAGGTTGTTCTTAATTTCATTGAAATCACCATTGTATTCATCGGTAATATGCTCAGGAATTTCACCAAATACGGTCTACATATTCAACGGCAACATTAAGAGGACCTATAACCGAGTCAAGGGTGTTGTTCACACCATCAACTATACGCTTGTAATCCCCAAAGTGCTGAGAGGCATCGGCACGGACATCAAGTTTTCCTTCAACTGCTGCCTCTGCAAGCATGTTGGCATCGGCAATCAGTGCCTGTATCGCATCGATACACTGGTTCAGGTTATCCTTGATCTCATTGAAATCACCATTATGTTCATCGGTGATTTTATCCGGCAGCACATTTCACACGTAAATCCTGTCAATATACTCGGCTGCAACATTAAGAGGACCAATGACAGCATCAAGGGTATCGTTGACACCTTCAACTATAGAACGATAATCACCAAAGTGGTTTGACACATCCAGCGCGGGTGTCAAACATCAACAGCTGCACGTGAAAGCATATTGGCATCAACGTCAGTGCATTAATAGCATCATCACACTGGTTGAGGTTGTTCTTGATCTCATTGAAGTCTCCGTAATATTCGTCAGTTATCTTCTCGGGAATATCTCGCCGGAAATCCTGTCAATATATTCTGAAACATTAAGAGGACCGATGACAGCATCAAAGGGTATCGTTGACACCTTCAATAATGGCCCTGAACTCTCCCTGGTGCTTTGAAGCCTCGGCACGCGTGTCAACTACCTTCAACAGCAGCAGCAGAGAGCATATTAGCATCGGCAACAAGTGCTCCTTACCGAATCCAATACACTGGTTAAGATTTATCTCGATCTCGTTGAAATCGCCTTTATACTCATCCGTAATCGGAGCTGGAATATCACCCTTGGATATCCTGTCAATATATTCGGCAACAACGTTAAGCGAGCCGATGACAGCATCAAGAACCTGGTTGAAGCCTTTTGGAATGTCTATAAAGTCAATGCCAACTGAAGTGCTGGCTCTCTGTCAAGCTTTCCGTCAAGAGTATCTTTTGTCAGCTGCTTAAATCACCTACAATATCGTTGATGGAGTTAGAATCAGCCTGCAAATAATTAATGCCATTAAAATGCCCAGTACTATGGAAATAACAACCATAACTGCAAGTGTAGTAAGTGCAGTGGCCATTTCCTGTTCCATTTTCTCTTTCTGGTCAGCACGGGCTTCATTGGTTATTGTTTCCACAGCCGCAGCACTCTGTACCATACTTGTTCTGCAATTTCCTGTTCTTCTGCGTAAGAAACATAGGCATTAAAATCAGCTTTATATTCGGTGGCAGCAGCAGCGATAGCCTGTGCAGCTTCTTTATCACTCCGGGTTCTGGAAACGTGAATCAAGTGTATTTGCCATGACAATTACTTCATCCATGATGTCATTGACATTCGTAGCATATTGATCTTCAAGGTGAACCATATAGCGTAATCTTTCACCACGGGACTGAAGGTTTAATTGAATGATTTCATTGATATATTCTATATTTACAAATTCTTCTTCAATAACCGCATTGCCTTCATTTTGCCCTAAAGCCTGGACAAAATCTTCATCCTGTACTTCCATCAAGGTAATTGCCAGTTCGTCAAGAACAAGACCTGAGCCACCAGTGCAGTTTCAGCTTCTTCTTTCACAGGTTTCCAGCTGTACATAATTGTTGAATGCCGCATCATAATTAAGGGCAGCAGTTTGTACATCATCCATTTTGCTGGTCATTTACAGGATCACTGAAAATAACTTTAGATGCTTCAGTCTGGGCTACAATTTCCTCAACATGCGCATCTACTTCCGCAGCATATGCAGCATCCTGGGTTAACTGGTAATTTTCTTCTGCTATGCGGGCGTCTTTCATGTATTTGACCAGACGGTTCATGTCGTCCGCCTTCACCACACGGTCATCTACATTCATCATTCCGTTATAACCACTATATCCCACTATAGCAGTTAATAAAAGCAATACTGCAAAACTTCCTATCAGGATGTTTTTTATTTTCATATTTTCAAACATGTACATACCTCACCTAATACCAACTCATTTTGGATTTTTTGCTGTTTATCAAATTTTTAATCATATTTTGTGATCATCTAAATTACTGCAATATCGTAACAGTTAAACAGATAAAAATAATATCCATGCAATTATATATAAATTTCCCGGTATTTATTAGATAGCTACTTACTGATAGGGGTTTCAGAATCAACGTATGAATAGAAAACCAAACAAGAATATACAGAACTATGCAATTGTTGAGAAATAAATACAAACTAACAACACATATAAATGCAAAATGAATCAGGAAAGTAGAATTACATCAATAATATTATTTTATTTAATATATGATGGTTTGAGAAATTCAACGATTATTGTATATACAGTAATACCAGAACCAGATACAATCGAATAACATGATTTTTTGGTACTTTAGTAAAATTCAAGAAAATTACTTAAAAATATAAGTAGCTATTGTGAAAAATTTACTGTGTGCAGGTGTTGATTGGCAAAAGTTATATACTACCCGCTTTCAAATGTTAAAAAGGATACAAATATCATTGATAAAAAGACTCACAATGGTATATTAACAAAAGCTCAAATGTTGGTTGGTTTGTGTGAAAAAAAGATGTCAGGTTTTGTTATTGCAGCAGTGAAGAGAACAGTGTATCATTTATGCACTTGTGATACTTCTCATCATGTGAAGCAGAGCTTAGTTACTTCCATGTACAGGTGAAAGAATGGTGAAACAGGCTAAAAATGGATTTCCTGAACAAATTGATGTGGAAAAACCTGGTTTTTTTAAGTCGATGTTTAATAACAACGAAGCTATCATGCTCCTGATAGATCCTGAAAACGGGGATATTGTTGATGCAAACGACACAGCCTGTAATTATTATGGATGGTCCCACAAAGATATGGTTTCGAAAAAAATCTGCCAGTTGAATACTTTGCCGAAACATGAAGTCGTTTCCGAAATGACAAAGGCAAAAAATGAAACATGGAACCACTTTTTCTTTAAACACAGAACTGCCAGCGGCGATATCCGCGATGTTGAAGTTTTCAGCGCCCCGGTTACAACTAAAGGTCAAAAACTGCTCTGGTCAATAATTCATGACATTACTGAAGCAAAAATTACACAAAAAAAAGTACAGGAAAATGAAAAGAAATACCGGAAACTTTTTGAAAACAATATTAGTGGTATAGCCATCCATAAAATAATACTTGATAGTGAAGGTAAAACCATGCGATTATGTTTTCCTGGAAGCAAACGATTCATTTGAAAAACATACTGGGCTCAAAGTAAAGGATATAATTGGAAAACGGGTAACTGAAGTTATTCCCGGAATTAAAGAAACACCTTTCATAGACAGATATGGAGAAGTGGCACTCACCGGCACACCAGTAATTTTTGAACAGTACACCAAACCACTGCAGAGATACTATAATATTAGTGCTTACCAGGTAGAAAAAGAATTTTTGCGACTGTTTTCAACGATATTACTGAAAGCAAGCTTGCAGAGATGAAGCTGCGTGAGAAGACAGAAGAACTTGAAACCTATTTGCATCCAGCCTTGATCTGCTTTCTATAATCGACACAAAAGGTAATTTTATACGTGTAAACCCGGAATGGGAAAAAATACTTGGTTATCCTGCCCATGAATTAGAAGGAAAGCCTTTTTTGAATTTTGTGTACCCGGATGATTTAGAAATCACCAGGAAAGAAACAGCCATTTTACTTGAACAAAAACAGATTCACAGCTTTGCAAACCGATATCGATGCAAGGATGGCTCTTATCGCTGGATAGAATGGAATGCCAGACATGCAGGAAAGCGGATTTATGCAGCTGCAAGGGACATAACAGAGCGCAAACAGGCAGAAAAGAAATTACAGGAAAACAGGGCACTTCTCCAGTCCATAATAAACATACTTCCAGGGGTCCTTACAGTAGTAGATCCGGAATACAATATTATCACAGTTAATGAATCAGACAGAAGATTGGAAAGAGTTGGCTGTACTTCTGCAAGTGAACTTGCTGGAAAAAATGCTACCGGGTGTTTCAGGAACTGGATTCACCATGCCCCTGGTGTAAGATACAAAAGTCCTTGATACCGGAGAAGTGGCATATGATGAAACCTCTCCCGGGGATGTTCGTGAAGAGAAAATGGGAAGGGCTTTTAGCTATACTGTGTGTCCCATAAAGAATGAGTCAGGAGATATAAAAAGCATCGTAGAATATGGAGCCGATATTACAGATTTCAGGAATGCAAAAATGGAAGCTGAAGCTGCAAACCTGACTAAATCTGAATTCCTGGCAAACATGTCACACGAAATACGCACACCCATGAATGGTATTATGGGTATGACAGATCTGCTTCTTAATACTGAACTTAGTGATACCCAGGAAAATTACCTTGAGATGATACAAAAAAGCAGTGAGAATCTGCTTGAGATTATCAATGACATACTCGATATATCCAAAATAGAGGCAGGTAAAATAGAACTGGAAAATATTGATTTTAACCTGTATGACCTTCTTAATGAAATTACATGCATGATAGCTGTAAAAGGATTGGAAAAAGAAATTGAAATCAGATGTGAAATAGAAAAGAATGTTCCTGTTTATGTTAAAGGGGATCCTGTAAGGCTAAAGCAGATTCTCAGCAATCTTACAAGCAATGCAGTCAAGTTTACTGATCAGGGAGAAGTAATAATTTCTGCAATGTTCAAATCACAAACTTACTCAACTACCTGCCTGAAATTCTCTGTTAAAGACAGTGGAATTGGAATTTCCGATGATAAAAAGAAGTTATTGTTTGACAAATTTACACAGGCTGATACGTCTACAACACGTAATTACGGAGGAACAGGACTTGGCCTGGCAATCTCAAAACATCTTGTGGAAATGATGAACGGGGAAATAGGAGTAGCATCCAAAGAAGGAGAAGGTTCTGAATTCTGGTTTAATGTCTGTCTTGAGAAATCACAGAAACCTTATATTGAAAATACAGGAGTACATGCCACAACAACCTGTAAAAATAAAAATGAAACTGATTCCAGTTCCCTGAAGGTTCCAGATAAAACTGATGACATGAAAATCCTGGTTGTTGAAGACAATCTGATAAACCAGAAATTGATGGAGGCCATGTTAAAACAGACAGGTTATGAATCCGAAATGGCTGCCAACGGTGAAGAAGCACTGGAAAAACTTGCTAGCGTGGACTACGATCTTGTATTCATGGATGTGCAGATGCCGATAATGGACGGACTGGCAGCCACCCGGCAAATACGCAGTCCTGATTCCCGGGTTCTTAACCACGGGATTCCGGTTATTGCAATGACAGCCCATGCAATGAAAGGCGACATGGAGCAGTGCCTGGATGCAGGAATGAATGACTATATTTCAAAACCAATATCCTTAAAGCATCTCTCGGAACTAATGCAAAACTGGACATGCCAGGTTAAGAGAAATGTCCCTCCAATAAGAATTCCCGATACTTCTGCTAATCCTGAAATCAAATATCGGGTGTTTGCAAAGGAAAAGTTCCTGGAAAGAACAATGGGAGAGGAGGAGTTATCCAGGGAAATAAGAGAACTTTTCATTGAAGAGATGCCGGAGCTTCTTGATAAACTGGTCAACGCTGCTGGTATGGAAAACACGACAGATGTTGCCAAACATGCTCATTCAATAAAAGGAATTGCCGTAAATATCGGTGGCGAGAGACTTGCCAGCACTGCATCAGGAATTGAAATGCTGGCAAAATTCGAAAAAACAAAAGATGTTCTTAAGCTGATACCTGAACTTGAAAAACAGTATACTCTGCTTGCCGCTGAATTAGAAAAACTTTGAGTTAAAAACAGGGAAACACAAAAACAATCGGCAAACTAAAAACAGTAAGAATCCACTGAAAGCGGCACATTCTGATCTTGCTATCCCGATTACTATTGCATTTATGCTATTGAATTTATTGACGGTGGACTGGATCTGTGCCACCGCCTAAAAAGCAGGTTTTAAGTTGTATAGAAGTCAGTCAATCTTGTCGAATTTTGAAGCAGGTGCTCCGCATACAGGACAGTTGTCTTCTGGTTTGCCTTCGTGGGTGTGTCCGCAGACACTGCAAACATAGTAATCAACTTCTTCGTTCTTGCCAATCTGCTCCAGTGCCTTTTCAAAAAGATTTGCATGGACTTTCTCAACCTTGTTTGCAACATCAAAGCTCCAGAGAGCACGGTTGTCACCTTCTTCTTCTGCTTCCTTTATGAATCCGGGATACATCTGCTCGAATTCATAGGTCTCACCGTTGATGGCTTCTTTCAGGTTTTCCATTGTAGTGCCAATTCCACCCATGCGCTGAAGGTGGTTTAAGGCATGTACTGTCTCAGCAGCAGCTGCTGCCCTGAACAGTTTTGCAATCTGTGGGTAGCCTTCAGAATCTGCCTTCTTTGCAAAAGCAAGGTAAGTCCTGTTTGCCATTGACTCACCGGTAAATGCTGCTTTCAGGTTGTCTTTTGAACTCATATTATCTCCTTTAACTGTTTTTCAGCCATGCTTAGGGTTGCTGCATATATCAGTTTAACGCTGTTACTGACTTTAAAAACAACAAAAGGTTACGAAATAACCTATATAATCCGGGCATATGAAAGTAAACATACATGGAAAATACAAGATGGGAATATCTGAAAATAAGTGTCTGCAGGTTGTTATTATGCCGCAACTCCCCGATACCCTGACGTAATTTGAAAAATTGAAATAATATTTTTTCTGAAAAATCATTTCATTCAACAAACAATTTAAAAAATAGACAAATGATGATATAAATAAAAATAGAAAATATACATAATACATCTACCATTTTTTAAAAAAAAAGTTATATTATAGAAAGTGTTAAATAAAATACCCATAAACATGTAGATAGAATTTGTGTAACTGGTTGGCATTTATTCTAATCTGCAAATAACAGATATTTTGTGGTAATTCATGCAACAACAACCATAAAAATATATTACGTTGGTGGGTTCATACTTCTGGCAATAATAAGCAGGAGTAAAACATGAATACAGTGGGAAATTCTGAGAATAAAACAGAACCTGCTCACTACATAGTGGGTGTAGGAGCATCGGCAGGCGGCCTGGAAGCCATAGAAGAACTATTTGAGAGCATGCCCTCTGACACAGGGATGTCATTTGTAGTAATCCAGCATCTTTCACCGGATTACAAGAGTCTCATGGTGGAGTTGCTATCCAAGAAAACAAAGATGGATGTATTGCGTGCAGAAGACGGCATGCTTGTTGAACCAAACAAAATATATTTGATACCTCCAAGGAATAATCTGACTATTTTCCATAGCAAATTAATTTTGAGTGAACATGAACACTCCAGAATTCCAAATTTTCCAATTGACATCTTTTTAGAATCGCTGGCTGAAGATCAGGGAAGTAAAGCTATTGGCATAATTCTTTCCGGAACTGGCAGTGATGGTATGCGAGGAATAAAAGCCATCAAGGAGAAGGGTGGCATGGTGATGGTCCAGAATGAAGACAGTGCCAAATTCGATGGAATGCCAAAAAGTGCCATATCCACAGGGATAGTAGACTATATATTGACAAGCCGCGAAATGCCTGAACAGCTGATATCATTCATAGAACATCCATATGAAAGTAAACAGGTTGACGCAAACATTCTTCTTACCGATCAGGAAAATATGCACAGGCTCTTTGCCCTTCTGAGAAAAAAGCACAGTGTGGATTTTACATATTATAAAAAGAGCACGGTTGTCAGGCGAGTAGAGCGCAGAATGGTTGTAAACCATATTGACGAATTCCGGGATTATGTAAGATATCTGGAAAATAACTCACAGGAAATAACGAATCTCTACAGGGAATTACTCATAGGGGTTACACATTTTTTCAGGGATGAAGAGGCTTTTGAATACATATCCAAAAAATGCATTCTGGACCTAATCAAAAACTCTGATGGAAAGGAAGTACGCATATGGGTTGCAGGGTGCTCAACCGGAGAAGAAGCATACAGTATGGCCATCATCCTGAAAGAAACTATGGAATCAATGGGCAAATATTTTAACGTCAAGATTTTTGCAACTGATGTTGATGAAGGAGCTATTATTAAAGCAGCCAGTGGTCGTTATTCTGAAGGCATTGTTGCAGATGTAGGCCATGAAAGACTTCAAAAATACTTCAATGCTACAGAAACTGAATTTCATATCAGGAAAGATATAAGGGAAATGGTAGTATTTGCAAAGCATAATGTCCTTACCGATCCACCTTTTCCTAATATAGACCTGATTAGCTGCAGAAACCTTCTCATATACCTGCAACCTACACTTCAATCCAGAGTCCTGGAACTTTTTAACTATTCACTGAAAAATGACGGAATACTCTTCCTAGGACCTAGTGAGACAACAGGGGATATGTCTGAGCGTTTTGAACCTCTGAACCATAAGTGGAAAATATACAGGTCAAGAGGAAAAATCAAAGCAATAGACATGCAGAAAATCCGTAGCATAACACTGGATGCTACAAAGGATAGGCATGAACCCAGCTCTGCACCAAGAACATGGAAACAAACCCAGGAAGAAAAATTACTTCAAAGAGTTATAGACTCCATGCAGGAAGAATACTTGCCACTTACCATAATAACCAACGAGAATATGGAAATTGTTTATACTCTTGGCAATTCTGAAGGATATTTTAAAGTTCCAACAGGAAAAATGGTTTTCAATATTTCGAAAATGATTTCCAAGGATCTCTCAATACCCATAACAACAGGTCTCCAGAAAGTTTTCAACACAAAAGAAAATGTCAAATACAAAAATGTGAAGACAAAAATAAACGGAGAAAAAAAGAGAGTCAATGTTAATATTAAACTACTTCCTTCAATGCAAAATCAGATACCTCTTGCAGCAATATTCCTATCAGAGAGCGCATCTTCTGAACAAGTAACAGAAACTGACCAGAATGAATATGATATGGATGAAATTGTTGAGCAGCGCATATCAGATCTGGAACAGGAATTGCAGTTTACCCGTGAAAATCTCCAGGCAACCATTGAAGAGCTTGAAACTTCAAATGAAGAACTGCAGGCCACAAACGAGGAGCTGTTTGCAAGTAATGAGGAACTACAGGCTACAAATGAAGAATTACAGTCTGTAAATGAGGAGTTACATACAGTTAATGCCGAGTTTCAGGCAAAAATCATTCAGCTAACCGAACTAAACCAGGATATTGAAAATCTCATGGCTAACACCCAGATAGGAACTCTATTCCTTGATGAAAATCTGGAAATTCGTAAATACACACCCATGATGAAAGAGATATTTCATTTACTAGATAACGATATAGGAAGACCTTTGGAAGGAATAGCAAACAATGCCATTGAGCTTAATATTCTGGATATTATTAAAAAAGTGCATGAAAACAACAATACATATGAAAATGAAGTTCATACCCTAAATGATAAATGGTATCTACTTAAAATTCTCCCATATTTTATATCCCACAACAAATATTCAGGAATAGTAGTTACTGTTGTAGATATAACTACGCTTAAAAGAGCAGAGCGTTCCCTTGAAAAGAGATATGTGGATAAAAGAAGCTGCAGATATTGCTAAAATCGGTGGTTGGGAAATAGATCTGGAGACAATGAAAACGATCTGGACTGAAGAAGTTTACAAAATACATGAAGTGGAAGTTGGTTTTGAACATGCTGTAGATAGCGGGATCGGGTTCTACCATCCTGATGACAGACCTATAATTGAAAACGCTGTGAAAAATGCAATAGAAAAAGGTGAATCCTTCGACCATAAGTTACGTCTTATAACTGCAAAGGAAATTTGAAATATGTAAGAGCAATTGGAAAGGCGGAAAGACACAAAAATGAAATAGTCAGGGTTTACGGTGCGTTTCAGGATATTACAGACGAAACACATAGAAATCAGGAGCTCAAAAATACAAGAAGTAAATATGACGAGCTTTATGAAACAATTACAAGCCCCATTGTTGTCTGTAGTTCTGAATCAAATGGGAAATTTATAATCAAAGAAGTAAATTGTGCAGGAGAAAGCATATTTTCCATGAAGCGTGATGAATTGAAAGGAAAAGACATTTTGGATTTTCTGCCTGAAGGTGATGGATCATTTAAAGACTTATATATAAATGTAAAAAAGACAGGACAACCAGGACATATGGTAACATATGGTTCTGCAAATGATTTTTTTAATGGTATATATGAAATAAATGTTTATATGCTCCCATGTGGAGAAATTGTAAGTCTTTTTTCAAAAATAAATGAAGATAATTAAAAAATAGAGATATAAGTATGAAAGAAAAAAAATTTGAACCTCCGGATGCATTCAGTGGAGATTACCTGGAAACTTTTCGAAGGAAAGCATACAAAAGACTCCATGAGTTTGAAACAGATCCGAAAATAAGAGAAGCTCTTGATATGGAAATGCGTTCAGTCCTGCATGAACTTCAGGTACATCAGATAGAACTTGAGCTTCAGAATGAAGAACTGAAAAGATCCCAGGAGGAGCTTGTTCTCCAGAGAGAGAGCTATTACCACCTTTTTCATATGGCACCGGTTGGTTACGCACTTCTTGATGAAAACGGCATTATTAGAAAATCAAACCAGATGCTATGCCAGATGATGAGTTTTTCCCAATGCGAAGAAATGAATGAACCCCTTTTAAATCACATTATTGAAGAAGATAGAACCGTTTTTGCATCCCGCTTTAAAGCTTTTTTCAAGAAGCCTGAAGGTAAACTACTGGAAATAGGCATAATGAGCAAAAAAGGAGAACTACTCCATATGGAAATGAGGGGGAGAAAAGAAACAAAGGAGTATTTCGGCTTCAGTGGAATTGATAGTGATGCTTCTATGATCCTTATAACTTTTAACGACGTCACTGAACGTAAAAAAGCAGAGCAGACTGTTGTCAAGGCTATGGTTGCAGCAGAGGAAGCAAGCAGTATGAAAAGCAGGTTCCTGGCTAATATGAGCCATGAATTACGTACTCCACTTACATCAATTATCGGATTTTCGGAGGCAATGGAAAGAGGCGAAGCAGGTAAAGTAAATCCTGAGCAGAAACATTTCCTGAAATACATAGAAAAGAGTGGGCATCACTTACTCAAACTTATCAACGAACTTCTCGACATATCCAAGATAGAGTCAGGAAAAATGGAACTACACCCGGAGTATATTGAGCTTGATGATGTTTTCGAAGAAGTCAAAAATATAGTATATCCCATGGCCTCATTTAAAAGTATAGAACTTACTTTTGAAATAGAACCTACTGGTATAGTACTTGAAGCTGACAGCAGCAAACTCAGACAGATATTGCTTAACCTCCTGAGCAACGCTGTGAAATTTACCCCTGAAAACGGCTCTGTAAGCGTCAGTGCCAGAGATTCAGGAAACAATGTTAAAATAACTGTTGCAGATACAGGAATTGGAATTCCTGAGAATTGTCACAATAAAATATTTGAGCCATTTGAGCAGGTCAGTTTTTCAGGTTCAAATCAATCCAGCGAGGGAACAGGACTTGGCCTGGCTCTTGTAAAAAGCTTTGTCGAGCTTCACGGTGGACATATAAATGTTGAAAGCGAACCTGAAAAAGGAAGCAAATTTTCTTTCTGCATTCCCGGCAAAAGGAATGCTAATAACTGATTTTTGTCCTCTGCAGAACTCCTGAATTAAAGTCTACAAGAAGTTTGTCAATTGATTGATTATAAGTCATGAATAACTTGCTTGAACCCGAAGGGTACGGCGAAGCCGGCGTTTTCCCACAATTAAAAAGAGAATGAACCATGTAGTACACTGGAATGCTTCTTTGCTAGGCTTCTGTAGAATTTTCTGAATAAATATAATCATCTTTGTAATTATTTTCTGTGCAGCCGCATTGGAATGTGCCGCCTGCGGCGGATGGCTACTTTGTTCTTTGAGTGCAGAGTGCTTTTGAGTATATAAAAGAGAACTATGTTTGTGTCACCCAGATTAACAGAAGTTCTACGGATCCGATTTTTGGACATTGCCGTACACCTTTACTATAAAATTTTATTTTACATATCATATTATAAATAGTGAAAGATCTATCCCTAAATGGGGATATTGATTGAACAGAAAGAAATCTGCTTATCTATCAGGATTGATAATTCTTGGACTATTTATAGTACTGTTTTCCGCTATTTTTGCCATTGATTCAATCAGCTTATTTCTGATACTGCCGTTAATCTTCTGGTTCCTCATGCTTGCTGATTGCCTTCAAAAAGAAGAAAAAGATTTTCCACTGCAGGGAACACATGAAAAACTCATATGGTCAATTACATTAATATTTCTTAATATAGCAGGTGCATTTCTTTATTTTATTCTGGTTTTTGGAAAAGACAATATCAATTCAGAACCAATTAACACCTGAATAAAAAGAATCATTAGTGGGGGTTTTTGTTATTCATTTCCAGTGTCTCACTTTCCTTTTGCTTAATGGATGGTCAGGCAGGATTATGAGGCAAAAAGCACCATAATCCTGTCGACCGGGTGAGACCACCCCCACGTCTGATAATTTTCTGTTGTCTTATCAGCATATAAACCTATTGAAAACGTATTGAAAGACACGGAACTACAAAGGACTGCAGAAAATTTATACAATGAAATATACATGTTCAATGATTAAAAATCATTATATTCTTTTAGTGCATATACAAAAATGGAGAAGGAAAAAATGGACAATATGGCCATAATCAGCGCAAAAAAAGTAGGTATCATGGTATTTTTGTATATACTCATGGCCGTTGCCGTAATTGCAATCGCAGGGCTTGTCAGCCTGTAAACAGCGGGCAACAGCCCATTGGGCAATATTTTCAATACTAGAAAAGTCTTTTGCATTTAGACACCATTAAATAGTATAGGCTGTAGATGACGTTTTCTTATTTTAGTAATAGTAATGTCTATTTTTATATAAATTAAATATATCTATTTAATTCGTCATCAATCGGCTCATTATACTTTTGTTTAGAAAGTAAATATATATAGAAGTAAATCAGAGATTTTTTAGAAAAACGGGGTTAGAACCGATCTTAAAATCGGTGTTGAAAAATAAACGAGGTTAGAATATGGCCGCATCACCAATACTAGATAGTATATACACTATGTTAGACCAGACAATAGCTTTTCTTCCGACGCTTGTTGCTATTATACTCCTGCTGATAGTAGGAACAATTGCAGGAAAAGCATTGGGAAAAATAGGATCAAAGATACTGACAAGATAGGACTTGACGACCTGATAGACAAGACTACCATAGGAGATATGATAGCAAGGACCCAGGTTACGACAGTTGCCTTCTTTGATGCCGCAATAAGGTGGTTTGTCTACTTAATATTCGCAGTAATTATTATTGATCTTCTCAACATCCAGATAGTTGCAGACTTTATTACAACAATTATTCTTTATATACCACTGATACTCTCTGCAATAGTAGTACTTTTAATCGGCCTGCTAATTGTTGATTTCATTTCAGATCTTGTAAAGAATGTACTTATTGCTTCGGGCCTGGATGAACGTGTTGCAAGCACAAGTATTGGAAGCGCAATGACAACAAGCAATATGACAAGCTCAGGCATTATTGCTGGAATCGTAAAAGCATTCGGTTATCTTATATTCATCACAGCAGCACTCAACATCCTTGAGCTGTACATGATAGCAGCAGTAATTGAATCCATAATTAACTACCTGCCAAACCTTTTCGCAGGAGTTATAATACTGCTAATCGGACTGCTTGCAATTGATCTCTTTGCAGATTACATGGGAAGCCTGCTTGAAACAATGGAAGTTGAAGGAAGCAACATATGGATACCAGCACTTCGTGGGTTCCTTGCTTTCATAGTCATCATGCTTGCACTTGACGCAATGCTCATTGACACAAGCATCTTCTACCTGTTTGTTGGACCTCTTGCATGGGGCTTTGCAGTAGTTGTTGCCTTTAAGTGGGGTATCAAGGAAGCACTTGTTGAGTACGCAAAGGCCAGAAAGTAAGTATAAACAATAAACAAACACTAATGCCGGTTTCTTTCCCGGCATCTTTTATCTTTTTTAATCGACTTTAGCTTATCCTGAACAAAAATCTTTTATTGTTTTGACTCCGTCCTTAAACTTATAATTTTTAGTGACGATGAGTAATATGTTATCTGAAAAAGTTGCAAACATCCCACCTTTTTACGTTATGGAAGTACTTGAGAGAGCACAGCAGCTTGAAGAGCAGGGCAGAAATATTATCCACCTTGAAATTGGAGAACCTGACTTTTCCACTGCTCCACACATATGCGATGCGGCAAAAGATGCCATGTGTGCAGGCAACACAAAGTACACCCACAGCCAGGGACTTTTTGAACTCAGGCAGGCCATTGCTAAAAACTATAAAGAAAAGTTTAACGTGGACATCAGTCCTGAACAGATAATAGTTACTTCAGGTACAAGCCCTGCAATGCTTTTGCTTTTCCTTGCACTTGTTGACCCTGAAGATGAAATAATCATGTCCAACCCGCACTACGCATGCTATCCGAATTTTGTAAGAACAGTAGGCGGAGTACCTGATTTCATCTACACAAACGAAAATAACGGCTTTATGCTCCAACCCGATGAAATTGCCGCACACATCAACCTAAAAACAAAGGCAATCCTTATCAATTCACCATCCAACCCCACAGGCCAGGTACTGCCCGGTGAAACCATGAAAGCAATAACTGAAGTCGCAGGAAACATACCTATAATCTCCGATGAGATATACCAGGGACTTGTCTACGAAGGCGAGGACCATACTATATTAGAGTACACTGACAATGCCTTTGTACTCAACGGCTTTCAAAGCTCTATGCAATGACCGGATGGAGACTTGGATACCTCATAGCTCCAAACCAATACATACGCACACTGCAAAAGGTACAACAAAACCTGTTTATCTCAACCAACGCCTTTGTGCGGTATGCAGGAATTGCTGCCCTGGAAGGTCCGCAGGAACAGACTGCAGAAATGGTTGCTACATATAACCGGAGACGGCTCTATCTTATCAAAAGGCTAAAGGAGATCGGCTTTGAGATCAAAACCGAGCCAAAGGGAGCATACTACGTACTCGCCGATGCCCGCAGGTTCGGTGAGGATTCACTGAAACTTAGCAGGCAGATTCTTGAAGATATTGGAGTTGCAATCACCCCTGGCATTGATTTTGGACAGGGAGCTGAAGGACACCTGCGTTTTTCCTATGCAAACAGCCTTGAAAACATAAAGGAAGGAATGAACAGGCTGGAGAAGTATCTTAACGGATAATTTAATGCAGCTTCAAAAGCCTCAGGTATGAAAAAACAGGGTGTACCTGTGAAACATAGGCATATTTATATACTACCTGCCTCACATTCTTCTAACAAGAATAGGTAACCCAAAAAAAGGTAGTTTTTTACATGACAACTGAGAGAACTGAAGATTATCTGAAAGTCATAGAAAAGATAATTGAAAGGAAAGGCTATGCACAGGTTAAAGACGTATCAAGGGAGCTTGAACTCAGTTCACCCAGTGTTACAGGAATGTTCAAGAAACTTACCAAGATGGGATTTATCAACTATGAAAAGTACGGCGGCGTCACCCTTACACCTGAAGGTGAAAAGATTGCAAAATGCACAATGGAAAAGCACAGCGTAATAAGGGATTTTCTGGAGATACTGGGACTTGACGAGGAAATTGCAGACCATGACGCCTGCAAAATAGAGCACGTACTTACACCTGAAACCTTTGAGCTTCTCACCAAATTCGTGGAATTTATGAACATGAAGGATGAATGGCCTTACTGGCTTGATCACTTCAATTATTACTGTAAAACAGGCAAGTACATTGATTGCAAACCATCTGCAAAGGAAAGCTGTCCTGTTCACGGGAAGAAGAAATAATTATCAAAATCAGGAAACTTTTTCCTGTACCTTTTTCTGGAAAACATATTTTCTTTGAGTGCAACACATGTAACTGTAAGTTCAGACGGGTTTTAGTTTTGCATACAAAAATAAATTAGGTAATGCGAAATTACTATATACAAAAAAACGGATTAGTGGTATCATCACACAGGACAGGGAAAGACTTGCAGGACACTAACATTGAAACAACACTTGATACGCTTAAACCCGGTGAGAAGGCCACGATCACAAAAGTAAGGGTGAAGGGTGCAGCAAGAAGAAAACTCATGGACATGGGAATGGTTGCAGGCACTGAAATAGAACTTGTCAGGAATGCACCACTGGGAGACCCCATGGACTATAACATAAAAGGATACCACCTGTCCATCAGGAAAGAGGAAGCAAGCCAGATATTCATTAATAAGCTTTAAACCGTACCTCTTCCGAATCTTTTAGTATTACGGTACATATATTACTATCATAACTATTCTCAGAGGATCACCCCATGGAAAAAAGGGAGATAAAGATAGCACTTACAGGAAACCCAAATGTGGGTAAGACCACGCTTTTCAATGCGCTCACCGGTTCCAGGCAGCATGTAGGTAACTGGCCGGGAGTCACCGTTGAGAAGAAAAGCGGACGGATATCATATAAGGAGTATGATATTGAGGTCATAGACCTTCCAGGCACATACAGCCTCACCGCTTATTCCATGGATGAAATTGTTGCCAGGGACTTTATAATAGAGGAAAAAGCCGGATCTTGTAATACAGGTTGTAGATGCCTCCAACCTTGAAAGAAACCTTTACCTACAACCCAGCTCTGGAGCTTGGTTCTGAAATACTCATTGTCCTTAACATGTGCGATATTGCAGAGGAAGAGGAGACCACATATACATAGATAAGATGGAGGAACTCCTTGCAACCCCTGTAATAAGAACGGTGGCCGCCCAGAAAAAAGGCATATGCGAGCTCCTGGATAAAGTTATCGAACAAAAGAAAATCCAGCAGCATCATGGGCATGAAATAGGATACGGTAACGGAAGTGAAGACAAAATCCTTGAGATTGAAAAGGTACTGAACGGGGATGAAAACCGCGACTGCAAGATATCCTTTAAGGTGGATGGCTATACGCCTGCTTGAAGGGGATGAAAATGTCAAAGGAAAGATATCTGAAAGTCCTGTTTATGATGGGGTCATGGAAATCATAGATTCCATTGACCAGGAAGAATACGAAGCTGAAATAGCTGACAAGCGCTACCTTGCAATTAATACGGTTTTTCCCCAGATGTGCACAAGAGCCAATGACACACTTACAAAATCAGATATGATTGACAGGGTGCTTACAAATAAGTACCTTGGAATCCCGATTTTCCTGGCACTCATGTGGGGAGCATTTGAACTTACGTTTGCCTTTGCAACACCCTTCATGGATATGATAGACCTTGCAGCCTCATGGTTTGCAGAATACGTCTCATCAAGTCTTCAGCCTGCATGGCTTGCATCCCTTGTAGGTGACGGAATAATCGGAGGCGTGGGAGCTGTACTCGTATTCGTACCCAATATATTCATCCTGTTCTTCCTGCTGTCATTACTGGAAGGCAGCGGTTACCTTGCACGAGCAGCTTTTATCATGGACAAACTCATGTACAAAATCGGAATGCACGGCAAGTCATTCATACCCATGCTCATGGGATTCGGGTGTAATGTCCCGGCCATCATGGCTGCCAGAAGCATTGAGGATGAGAAAGACAGACTCATTACTATATTAGTAGTTCCTTTTGTGTCCTGCGGAGCAAGGCTGCCTATATATGTACTGTTTGCAGGTACTTTCTTTGGAAGACAGGCAGGCACAGTCATATTTGCAATGTACATACTGGGTATTGTAATTGCCATCCTGTCTGCAAAACTGCTCAGGGAAACCGTTGTTAAAGGAAAACCTGCACCGTTTATTATGGAATTGCCACCCTATCGGATACCCACGCTAAAGACCAGTTTTATCCACATGTGGGACAACGGTTTTATGTATATCAAAAAAGCCGGTTCTATTATATTAGTAGGGGTTGTGGTGATCTGGTTCATGGCATCATTCCCATGGGGTGTTGAATACGGAAGCGAAGCCAGTTATGTAGGATCACTGGGACATGCAGTTGAACCTATTCTCAAGCCCCTTGGTTTTGACTGGAAGATCTCAGTTGCACTGATATTCGGACTTGTGGCAAAGGAAATTGTCGTGGCATCCATGGGAGTCCTCTACGGAGCAGGCGACAGCTCAGAAGCCCTCAGTGAAAGAATTATGGCTGACCCGGGAATCACTGCTTTGGGCTCACTTAGCCTTATGGCTTTCAGTCTCCTATACATGCCGTGCGTGGCAACTGTAGGAGTTATCAAAAAGGAAACAGGATCATGGAAATGGACTTTATTTGCCATTGTTTACGGAGTTGCTGTTGCCTGGATAACTGCATTCGTAATTTACCAGGGGGGACGTTTACTTGGATATTAAAGGAGAAAGTGCAGGCAACAGACCTGGTACAAGAACGCCAATGGTATTTTCCGTAATTACAGGTTTCCTATATATTATACTGGGACTGCTGCAATTATCAGCCGGACTTGGCAAAGTACTTGTTGAACCGGATCTGCATATCCCACTGACTACATTATTATTCATCCCGGCAGACATCATCGGGGCTTTTGTACTATTATTAATAGGTACTGTTTTCATCTACGGTGTCATGGAAATGCGTTCAGGCATTTATGAAGGCGTGTCCTATACCTTTGTAGGTATACTCATTGCACTCATCTTTGCGGCAATCTACATGCTTGTCAGTACCGGAAATATGCTTGAAGCATACCTGCTGCAAAACGAGGACTTCATAGACTGGACACCTTTAAGTGATCTTCGACCTGGAATTTACCTTGCAGTATTACCTTTATTTGCATTCCTTAAATGGAAGGATATGCTTGAACCCATGCCTGAAGAGGAGTTATTGAAATGATAAGGGAAACCTTAAACATACTGTTCATTGAAAATTGCACCCTGCTGGAAGCTGCAGAAAAGCTGGGAATTGACCAGAGTGGCTTAAAAGACAGGCTTCTTATGCTGGAACACATGGGCTACATAGAGGAAGTATGCAATAACTCTGCACCGAAATCATCTGCATGTTGCTCTTGTAGCTCTGGAGATTCCTGCCCATCGGCTGGTGGTGGCAACACAGGTAAGGCATTCCAGCTAACAGCAAAGGGTGAACGGATCTGCCGCAACTGAATATACTACTTTTACCGGATAGCGCCTTTTGAACCGTTATGGCCAAAATGACCGCAGCACTTTATTAAAGTTAAGTATCAATATTTTAATCTGTGCCAGAGCATAAAAAAGAACAGTAACCGGTACTGTCATTTTTCCACGGTTTTGAGATGTACTTCAATCAGTTTAAATAATGACAAAAGAGACAAAAAATTACCGCAACATATATTTTTAAGTTCGGACACAGATACTACGTTATTAAATTTAAAAGGATTTAAAAGGGATTCAAATGAAACTTGGAGTTGTAATAGACATAGGTACCAGTGGTATCAGAGCACAGAAAATTGACCTTGACTCTGGTGATATCCAGAAAACAGTAATCACTCTCCGTAACCTGCCCCTCGGAGCAAATGTTATGGATCACCTGGACTTTGCCATAACTTATGGTCTTGATTCCGTTTCAGGGTCTGCATGTTAATGCTGTAAAGCATGTTATCGAAGCTTTGGGAGTTAAGCCCGAAGAACTGGAAAGAATGTCCATTTGTGGAAACCCAATCCAGCTTTCAATTTTCCAGGAATCCCAATCGATGACCTTGCGTATGCAGGAGAAAAAGGAAGAAAGAAAATCCCTAACATTAAGGAATCTGACAGGAGTGCCAGAATCATTGATTGTTCAGAGATCAAGGGACTTGAAGTATATCCTAACGCAAAGCTTGTCGTCCCACCTGCAATCAGGCATGAAGTCGGTGCCGATGCTCTTGCGCTTATCATCAAATCAGGTTTCCTTGAAACAACAGAAACAGCCATTGCAACTGACTACGGAACAAATGCTGAAATGGCACTTATCCACGAAGGTACAATTTACACCGGTTCCGCTGCAGCAGGTCCTGCCCTTGAGGGTCAGCAGATTAAATACGGTAACCTTTGCATCACCATTTGTAATATCAGATGTTGAATTCGAAGGTGCTGGTCTCAGGAACTATGCGTACTTGATGGTGAAATGAACACTGTCCAGGTGCACTCACCAATCCAAAGAACGGTGATGTCAGCGGTATGAGTCCAGATGTGGAGATGTGCAGCTCCAACAAAGCTAGGCAACGGCCAGGATGAAATGACCAACTGTGAGGGAACCATCAAGGCAAAAGGAATAACCGGCACAGGTGTTATCGCTATCCTTGAAGCAGGAATGAAGGATGGAGTAATCACACTTCCAAAGATAAACACACCGGACCACATTTTACCTTCAGGACAAGATCAAGTTCTTCGAAAGTGATGTTGAAGCAGCAGGTCTTGATTGGTGCTATCCGTGCAGGTCACCTTGCGCTCTGTAATGCAGCAGGAGTAGAAGTATCCGATGTCAAGAAAGCCATACATGTCCGGTGCTGCAGGTACTACATGGATGCGGTCAAGGCACACCAGGTGGGTATGTAGTCCTATCTGATGTAGATGAAGTAATCCAGATCGGTAACACTTCACTTATTGTTGCAAGGGAGATCCTCCTTTCAGAGGACAGGCTCTGGGAACTCCAGGACATTGCAGTAAAGATTGTCAGCAACCACGTAATGTTTGCAACTGACCCTGCATTTAAGGAAGCATATATCCAGGAGATCTCATACTGGACCGAAGGAATGCCTTTCAAGATGCTCAAGAAATTCCTCAAGAAGAAGGGACTTTAAAGATCGACCTTCCTGAGAAGGAGACAACTGTTACAAAGGTTGTTGAGAAGATGGTCTCAGCATTGGCCCCGAAGGACTTCAGGTTATCGAACAGGTCGGTACATACCTTACAATGAAGGTTGACTGCCCAGAATGTCCAAAGTGTATCAAGGTCTGTCCTAATGATGCAATCACCATAGATGATGAAGGTGTAGTCATGATCAGTTCGATCTTGGGTGATGGTGCAACTGCAAGAGATGCATAAATGCATGTCCAAAGGATACATTCATGGGAAAATCTGTTGTAATGGAGCAGGCTTAATCAGCCTCTTAATTTTTAGAAGGAATGATCTATGAAAATATTAGTAGTTGGTGGTTTTTTAGGTAGTGGAAAGACGTCCACCATTATTAGATTAGGAAAAGAATTCAGTGAAGCAGACCAGAAAGTTGCAATTATTGTGAATGAGATCGGCGAGGTCGGTCTTGATGGAGATGTCATATCCAAATACGGTCTTGATATGACCGAGCTTACAAGCGGATGCATCTTACAATTTCTTAAGGTCAATATGAATCCACATTGACGATCCTCAAGAAGGATTACAATCCGGATATCGTACTTATAGAACCTACTGGGATAGCATTCCCTCAGATTATTAAGAATGAGATCGATCTGATGGAACTAAAGGATACTACTATTCAGCCTCTTGTTACTCTTATAGATGGCAGTAGATTCAAACAATTAATGAAGGAAGCAAAGAATTTTGCCATGCGCCAGATCATCGATGCTGAAATCTTATGTATTAATAAGATAGACCTTGTTGAGGAGATACGCATACCCATCCTGAGACTTCTGTTCAGCAGTTAAATCCAAAAGCAAAGGTATTACTGCTTTCCACATCCAGAGAAGATGAACACTGGTATGAATTTGTTGAGCTTGCAATGGGAGATGTACCCAGTCAGCATGGACATCAGGAGTTAAAGACTACAAGCCCTGAGACTCAGGAAATCGATGAAACTACAGGAAAGCCTGTTGAACAGACAATGGATTCCATTGAAGCTTCCGGAATTTCCAGTTATGCCACCGAATACCTGCTCAAAAATAATATAAACTTAGAGCTGGCTCAGTCTCTTGCCTCAGATATCATGAAAAACTGAAATCAGCGTAACAGAACTCAGTCCGGAGTTTGTAGGACATATTAAGCTATTTATTGAATCGGACTCCAATACCGTAAAGACAAACCTTACGGCTTATGATCAGGACATTACTTCAGAAGTGATTGATACTGTGACCGAAGGTATGCCCCGACTTAAGGTTCTCTCTGCTGTTTCAAGCATTGACAGAGATAAGCTTGTGCACATAGTTAACAATACTATTTCAGAAAAACTTGAAGGGCACAATGTGGATTTCGAACACAACCATTCACATGAGCACGATCATGACCATGCTCATCCTAAACCAATAAACCTGATCAATAACAATTGATTACAATACAGGCATTGTTGAATAATGCCTGTTGGTTCTTTTTTTATTTTATTCTAAACACTTATGCGAAAATTCATTAAAAATTATTATATCAGTCGAGATCAAATTGACGTTTATCTGTAGGAAATGTTTGTGAATATTAACTGATATTTAAGTATAACGCACAAACAAGAAAATCTCTTACACTCCCTAAAAAAGATCCAACTTTGTATTGTAGACTTCGACATATGACGTTACTTAAATCGAACGGTTAATAATTCAGGAAGAATTTTAACTTATTAAACCAAGATAACTAAGCTTATAAGTAAAAAAACAGGAACATATAAAATTTAATATTGTTTTTAAAAAGAAATTTATTTTTTTTCAAAATAATAAATTAAAAGACAATAAAAACAATAACAACAAGCAAACTTTAGTTATCGGTACAAAAAGCTTCAAAATTTGCCGGTTATATTTAAAGTTAACCGTTACTCTGAAATAAATATATACACAATGACAATAAATTGAAAGAAGTGTACGCCATACTTTCTAAATATAATCAGACTAAGAAGACACAAAGTACACAGAAAAATGAAAACAGCAGAGACTGTATAAAAATATATAACCCAATAATATTCTGAAACTTATATAAAATATAGAAACCGCTAGGTTTATATATCTGCCTAGAATAGGTGTTTATGTGGAAAGATGAAGTTAGCAAATGACTAAAGTTGTTAGCAAATGGTTGTGGAGAGACTTTTGCTGCAATATCAGATGTCATGTGCCAACGGATGTCCATCTGCTGTTACATTAGCATACTTCGCTTGAATGTATGTCAGCGTTACAGTAGGAAGTCAATCTAGATCTAAGGAGTGTAGAATTAGATGGATGTAGACCCGCTAAAATATTAGTTAGGTATAATGTTACAAAAAGAAAAAGCACAGACACCTGAAGAGATGGCAGCTGAGATGTACCCAAGTGCAGAACCAGCAAAGTCAATTTGTGCAGCAATCTTTGATGGAGAAGAAGACGACGTAATCGAAGGCCTTGAGAAGGCAATCGAGGGCGGAGCAGACCCAATAGCACTCATCGACGATGTGCTTATGGTCGGAATGAAGATCACCACAGACTTATATGACCAGGGCGTAATCTTCCTTCCAAACGTAATGATGTCAGCAGATGCAATGCTCGAGGGTATCGAGTTCTGTAAGGAACAGGGTGGCAGCGCACCAAAGCCAAAGGGCAAGGTAGTAATATGTAAAGACAGACGCACACTGATGATCGGTAAGACAATTGTAGCAGCACTCCTCAGAGCAGCTGGTTACGAAGTAGTCGACCTTGGCCGTGATGTACCAGTAGATGAAGTTATCGCAGCTGTAAAGAAGAAAGCCCAATGATGCTGACGAACAGCACTGATGACAACAACAATGGTATGCATTCAAGGAAGTCAACGACAGACCTCGAGTCCAAATCAAAAATACTATCTCAGTGCGGTGGCGGAGCAGTAAACCAGGACTTCGTTGTACAGTACGAGCCGGTGTATATGGTGAAGAAGCAGCAGACGCACCAAAGATGGCAGACGCAATCGTTTCAGGAAAGGGTCTTGCACAGCTTAAGGAGCAGTTCCACAAACACTAAGAGGTGACAGAAATGGTAAAAAGATACACATCACTTGCATACAAGAATGCTGACGACATGATCTTCGGAAAGTCAGTATACCCAGTAAAGGCAGAACTCGGATTAGAGGTCGGTGCAGGATACGTTACAGCAGAAGTTAACTACGCACCAAGACCAGAAGCTGGTGTCTCCAAGGAGAAACTCGTTTCAGAATACCGCAGACTTACAACCGACATCATGGCAAGAGCTGTCCAGATCGGTTTCCCTGCAGTATCACTCGAGACAGAACACGTCGAGCAGATGACCAACAACCCAGACTGGGGAGGAGAAGTCGCTCACGTACAGAAGACAATCCTGAAGAATACCACGAAGAATACGGAATCAAAGCAGGTCTCAGGCACACCCCTGGTGACATCCGTGAGAACCGTGACCTTCTTGCACTTATCGGCGCAAAGTATGACACCCTTATGGAGTCATTCGAAGCTGTCGCAGATGCAGGAGCTGACTTCCTGTCCATCGAAACAATGGGCGGTAAGGAAATTCTTGACTACGCAATCCTCAGGAACGACATTCCTGGTCTCGTCTACGCAATTGGCTGCCTCGGTTCAATTGACATGACCATGATCTGGGAAGACATCAGGAAGATCGCAGACAAGAAGGGAAGAATTGCAGCTGGTGACACAGACTGGTCGACAGGCAAACACTGTAATGTTTATTGCAGGTGGTCTCCTTGACAAGAACCTGCACACACCATTGCAATCATTGCAAGAGCAATTTCCGCACCAAGAACACTTGCAGGATATGAAGCAGGAGCACAGGTCCAGGAAAGGACTGTGGATACGAGAACACAATCGTAAAAGCAATCACCGGATGCCCAATCGCTCAGAAGGAAAGACCTCAACATGTGCACACACGCAGATGTAATGGGTAACCTTGTCATGCAGTGCTGTGACCTCTGGTCAAACGAATCTGTAGAATACCACGCAGAATTCGGTGGTACCTCAGTACAGTGCTGGTCCGAGTCCCTTAACTACGATGCAGCAATGCTTAACGTAGCAACCGAGACAGGCGGAACGCAAAGATGCTTCGTGACATCCTCGTACTCTCTGACAAGTACAGAGACCCACAGGGATATGTCCTCGCATACGACAACGCACACAAGGTCGCAGAGTCAATCGCAAAGGACGGAGAAGACCTTTACCTCCGTGCAAAGAATGCAGCAATCTCATGCTGTGACATCCTGAACGCAGCAGACAAGAAGAAGCTTGTCATGTCCAAGTTCGAGATCAACGCACTCAACGCTGCAAAGGATGCACTTTGATGCAATGACCGATTGCCACACCTTCATGAGCGACAGTCTCTATGTGCCATATATGAAGTCGCTGTCTTCAGACCAGACGACAATTACAAGTTCTAAATGTAGAAGGAAACAAGTTCTTATAGAACGGTTCCCTTTTTTTCTTTTTTTCTATTATTACTTCCACTTACTGTTAAGTCTGTTTTATTTAAAAAACACAGGACTATCGAACAAATCCATTCTGAAATTAGTTTCTCAAAAAATTGAAATAAAAAGTATAGGTTATTTTGTAAATATCTTGGGATAACCTATGCCTGTGATCTGTATCAAAGTTTCAACCGGAGCATGTTTCCAGTCTTCGGGGGAAAATGTCTTTTTAGTCATATTTATGTCAAGATTATCCCTGCTGACACCACATTCACCCATATAATCCACAACCATTTGTTTTCCATGCACTTCTGCATATTCCACAGCTTCACGATACTCTGAAAAAGTACTTCTTCCTTCCGGAGAGAATACATAAAATCCTGCATCAAGATCCTTTATTGATATCGGCCTTACAATAAGTTCCATTCTACGGATACCTTTTCCAAAGAGAGCTCCTGCAGCATTGCCAACCTCAGCATGGTCAGGAACGGTAATATCTGCATCTATTATTTTTTCCATTATTTCCCTGTATGCCACTACCGGACCACCGAGAAGAACAACAGGAATATCAACTTTAAATCTTGCATTGAATTTTCCATCTACAATCTTCTGAATACCATTTCTTTCAATCTCAGGAAGTATGTATGTCATAAGATTAAATGCCATATTCTTTGCAACTATTTCTTTAACCATGGTACTAAATTCAAAATCTGTCATTTTATTTAGTTTTCCAAGTTTTTCAGCACCAATAACTGATGCTTTTGAATCCCATGAATCATACTCACCCAGTACATGGAGAGCATCAGTAGGAGTAAAGCCTATTGCCTGAATGAGTCTTTTCTGTATAAGAGAATCCAGTATAACAGTTGAAGGATAGCGAGTAGAAATTGCAGAGATTTCATCCAGGCTCATTGGTTCATAGCCAATGACCTTTAGAACTTCAGCTTCTGAATCTTCAAGTCCTTTTGGCTCAAAACCTGATCTCATGAAGAACTTTGTAGGCTGGATGTTCCTATCGAGAACACTTCTTTTGGGGATTAAATTTCTTTTAAGCTTATCCAGAAATCCCGGATATTTTGATGATGCAAGGCAGAGAGGCATCACTCTTCGCGGTCCAATATGAATCACTTTGTTGCGTGTCCATACATGACTGTCACCGCCCATTGCAGACGTTTCCATCCTTGTTGCACGCACACGGGTTTTCCATCCCCCTACAATTGCCCCGGTATCAGAAAGTTCAGGAATTCCACCTATAATTGCAGATACATCAGTACTGGTTCCACCAACATCTACAACTGCACATGTATCAAGTCCTGTAAGGAATGAAGCTCCCACAAGACTTGCAGCCGGGCCTGAGAATATTGTTTCCACTGGTTTTTCCAGTGCATCTTTTAAACCAACAACTGTACCATCACATTTTCAACATTAGAAGACGTGCATCGATATTTCGTCTCTTTGATTTCATCGATAACAGACAGGATAAATTTAGGGATATTGGAAGCAACTGCGCATTGAGGGATGCAGTGACCGCACGTTCATACGCCCCAAGATCCCGTGAGAGTTCAAGACCACAAACAACTGGCAATCCTGTAGCTTCATGGAGAACTTCGTAATTTCAATCTCATGTTCCGGTTTCCTTACACTGAAAAAGAAGATACGGCAAAAGCTGAGATCCGTCTTATACTTTTCAGCAAATTCTTTACTGCAACAATGTCAGGTTTTTCAATCTCTTCACCATTATAACTATGCCCTCCGGAGATTGAAAGCATGTTTTGCAGGGAACTCTCCTTTACTGGATGTTCACCTACAAGAATAAGAGCAACAGGGCTTCCTGTCCCCTCAAGCACTGTATTGGTTGCAAGAGTTGTTGAAACTGACACAAGATTTACCTTTTTTACGTATTCAGGGTCAAGATATCAATCACATTTTATCCCTTCAATAAGATCAGGATAAATCGTAAGTGCTTTAGCTGAATCAACAACAGAAGCATCTGAATCCCTAACAAGAATTGCATCTGTATACGTTCCACCGGCATCAATTCCCAGACTATAGTGCATAATATACCTCCTTTTTTGCAAGCAAAAGAATCAAAGTAAATTTGAAAAGACGAAAGATAATGCAAATAACCTTTGATCATTAAAAGATGTGCTCAGGTTATATTAAAGAGTTCTGTTAACAGCGAATACAAAAACGAAAGCGATAGGACGAAATTAATTTAAATCGAACAAAAAAAGAATAGTGACATGACCATAGTTAAACTATGGTATGTCAGTGCAATAAATTTATGCGTAGTAGTCGTCTCTTGCCTGTACCATTGCCTTGAGGTTTGCAACTGGAGTGTCAGGTGCAATTCCACAGCCTGGTGCGAGGACATCAATTCCGCTTTCAAGAGCAGTTGTTGCAGCATCCTTGACAGCAGCTTCGTCGCCTGCAAGAAGTACGAAAGGACTGGATACGTTACCGCAGATAGTGACCTTGTCTCCTACCTTTGCCTTTGCGCCCTTAAGGTCCTTGACTTTCTCTTCGATACTGATAGATACGAAGTGGCAGTCTGCCATCATTTCAATGATTGGGGATACGTCACCACAAACGTGGAGAATCATTGGTCCCTTTACACCATCAGCGAACTTCTGGAGAACTGGCTTGAGTAACTTGTCGAATGTGTCAGGAGCCATGAGGTCAGGGGATGCTACTGGATCTGGCACACTGATTACGTCTACTCCTGCGTCGAAGAGTGCGTTTGCGTATGCGATACATGCTTCACATGCGAAGTCAAGAATTGTGTTGAAGTCTTCTGGTGCCTTGATAGACCATTTCATGAACTTCTTTACACTTGCAAGGTCGGATGCAAGGGTTACTGGACCTTCCATACCTGCAATGATAGGTACTTCGTCTCCTACCTTCTCTCTCATGATCTTCATTGCTTCAAGTACTGCTGGAATCCTTCCTACGCTAAGGAGATCATCTGGCATTACAAGGTTGTCAACACCCTTTGGATATGGGTGACCTGTGACTGAAGGCTGCCTGTTCTTTGTACCCATGTTGATCTCACAGCCCATTGCTTCTGCAAGTACTGTAAGACAGTATGGAGCTCTTACACCCTCAAGACCACATACTTCGTATGATGCAACTGCGAGGTCTGCCATCATCTGTGCGTCGCTGTGTGCCTCTGGCCATGCTGCTGCACCTGTCTGGGTCCATAGCTCAACAATAGCGGACTGTGTTACTGTGCACACAGGTACTTTGTCTACTTCTTCACCTTTTAATGCTTTGAGTAATTCTTTCTTTCATGTTCATAATGAATCCTTCTCTGTTGAGTAGATTTTAGTCACCTTGATTTGCGTTGCATCAGATATAAAACTATTGGATTAAAGAAGAGGCGAGCAGAAAATAACAAAAAACCGAATTAATAAACATGAACAAATTCATATACATATGTAGACAAAAACAGAAAAGTAGAAAAATATTATATATACGTTAAAATATTGGAACTGAGTAAAAAGATAAAATTTGTAAAAATCCCGGCTAATCCTGATAATAATTATTTTCCGTCACTCCATATTGCAATTATCTTATCAATGGCAATATGAGTGTACATATCATTATCCTTGATGGTAAGAACACCATCGGCACATGCTTCAACAATACCATAGAACCTGTCAGGCCCGCCACAGTAAATGTCGATCTTCTTCTGGAGGTAATGTTCCACAATGAAAGACTGCATATTTGACATCCTTTTGTCTCCTGTTTTCTGATATTAAATGTATCAATTCAACATATTAAAATTGTCCTGTATTTATATTAAGATAACCTATCCAGAATACCTTACAAATAAAAGCAAATCAACTCCAGAATCTCTTGTTTTTTGCATAGTTTCTTTCAGCAACCAGAATATCCCGATAGAAAGCTTCCTCGTCATGACGCATTTTCTGTATAACCCTTGTTGCCATTTCAGGTCCCACACCCCTACTTGCAAGGGCAATTACAGCTTTCTTCCCATGAGTCATGACAATATTCGCATTCCTGTAAACCCTGCGAATACGCTTAATATCTTCCTTTGAAGTGACCTTGTCCTGCTTTCTTACAAGCTTGATCTCTTCTTCCTCCCAGGGTTTCAGAGCTGCCACAAGTCCGGAATCACAAACCGGACAGATTATCTCATCAGGAACATTTTTCACCATTCTCCTTGAGGTCCACTTCCTGCAATGTACACAAAAAAGAATTACCCTGTCATTCATTATGCGTTCCTTAAGAGCCATGACAATGGACCTGTCAGCCTTTTCCGGTGCAATCAGGTCACGTTTCATGGAAAAACCGGAACTTCCGATTGGAGTTGACCTGCTGACAACAAGATGAATTTCTCCTGATGAAAGATCTGTAAGAATATTGATAACCCTTTCAACATCCAGCATATCATGGAATATTTCCCTTATCACTTCATCATACATTGCTGTATCACGATAAATTTCAAGCAGCTTTTTCATGCTTATGCGATCATAATCCAGATCTTTACTTAAAGCCCCGAACTTCCTGGCAACATGAACCATTTTCCACTTCATCAGGGAAGTATTTTTCAATGTCATCTCAATAATTGGTTCAATATGCTCAGGCTGGATATCCTGCAGAAGGGTTTCAATTTCCTTTGCTTTAATCCTGCGTGGCAGGGTCATACGAATCCTGTATGGATCAATTTCCTGTGCAACACTGCTTCCATACCTTGCAGCAAGCAGGGAAGTCAGGACTTTTCCCAGGGTTTCATTTGCATTATGACCTATACAAGTATTCAACAGGACTGCATCCCCTGAGTTTTCTATGACAAACATCTGCCTATCAGGCAGAGGATATCCTCCCTCAACATGCTCCCTGATAAGAGTAAGCAATTCACTCAGGCTTTCACCATCTATCGGATAAATTGATGAGACATGTTCAGCAATGTAATAATCATCTTTTTCTTCATGGATCATCCCTGCAATAAGAGTCCTGAGCTCTGCAACCTCCTGAGCCACCTCAAAAGGAACAGGAATCTCTTCCCCGACCCAGCTTGGGATTTCTCCCATACCCCGCACAGGTTCCACTTTTATCCTGTTGCGATCACTGACCATTTCAATAACACGCCACATATCACCCTTGGTTATGAACACTGCACCGGGTGTTGCAAAATTGATTACAAAAGCCTCATCCAGAACACCAACCGGCCTTCCTGTGACAATATCAAATATCTCGTATTTTTTCTCATCCGGTATCATGGAGAGGTTATCATAATAGTACTGCCAGCTTTTGCGCCTGCGACTTATATTATCAGAACCTTCCTCCTGCCATACCATCCGGTAATCCTTAATCTGAGCGATGACTTTCCTGAGAACTTCTATCCGAAGATCCCTGAAAGGATAAGCACGTATCAGGATAGAATAGATCTTTTCAATTCCAATATCTCCAAAATCCAGCACAATTCCCGCAAGCTGGTTGGCAATCACATCAAGGGAATTCATATGGGGGGAAATAGATTCAACTTTGCCATCCATTGCCAGTTTGCATATTGCCATGCTTTCTGCAACGTCATCCGTATCCATTGCGATTATAGTTCCCCTGGAAACTTCATGGATCTTGTGGCCTGCACGACCAACACGCTGCAGTAGTCGTGAAACCTGCCTTGGAGAACCATACTGGACAACATGGTCCACATTACCAATGTCAATTCCAAGCTCCATTGATAAAGTGCATATAAGACCCCGTAAGTCACCGTTTTTAAAAGATTCCTCAGCCTCAATACGTGAATCCACTGACAGGGAACCACTGATGAACATAACAGGAGCTCAAGCATATTAAATCAGCTGCAAGTGCTTCAGCACTCTGTCTTGTATTGACAAAGACAGAGTTGAAACATTGTCCATTACTATATCCCTTACACAACGGACATGTGCAGCAAAGTTCACATCACATGCCAGTTTCTTTGATATTTCAACATCCTCATCTGTAACCTGTGGGTTTACAACCCTGAAATCCAGAAGTTTTAACAGGGTTACAGAGATGATAGAAACTTCCCTTTCTGAACCTGCAAGAAATTTTGCCACTTCTTCCGGGTTACCAGCAGTCGCTGAAAGTCCTATTCTCTGGAACTCACCTGAGAGTTCCTGATCTTCAAGACCCACTGAAAGCTGGGTTCCCCCTTTTGGATGCTGCCATTCCTTGGATCTCATCCACAACTACATGATTTATGGACAGATTCTTCCGCAAACGTGAACCTGTAAACACTGCTCAGGGTTTCAGGAGTTGTAATAAAAAAGGAAATCAGGGCTTACGAGACTGTTTTGCCTTTCATACTGGGAAGTATCCCGATGCTGACCTGCACATCTATCCCGGCTCCATACCCCACCACTGGATACGGGAAAGCATATCACGGTTCAGGGCACGCAGGGCTGTGTAAGAGCTGATATACCTGTTCTTTGTTCCTGGTTTTTAGCCAGTATTGCATGGAATATCAGGAGAACTGCAGATTCCGTCTTTCCGGAACCTGTTGGAGCTATCAGGAATGTGATCTCCTTTCATAATATAGGGGAAGACTTTTTCTGAGGTTCCGTGGGAGCTTTTTAGAAACCTGTTTTCAAGGCCAGCTGGATTCTCGGATCAAATGTATCAATAAACCCCGAAACTCATTTCACTGGACCCCCTTACGTTTTCTTTTTTGACGGACGGACTTTCTTTCTCTTCAAGTTTCCTTATGTTTTTTAAGCTTACCAAGCTGTGTCCCGTCCAGAAGATAAGCCTCTGCATTATCGATATCAACACCCCTAGAGGAAAACAGAGGACCAAGCAGATCGTCGTACATGGATTCATTGAATGCCACCCCACCGCAGAAGTTCATTGAATGAAGGGACTATAACCGGATAAGGGTCATTCCAGTTCCCATTATCTTTTTCAAGTTCAAGGCTGGTGAAATGTTCCTGAAGCACCGGAAGGTTAAGACGAGTTCTTATCCAGCTCTGCTCAACCGTGGCATAACCCAGTGAATCTGTGAGACGGATAGTAGGGTGATTATGTGCAGTAATGATATATTCAGCCTTAAGCAGTTTCGGATCCGTATCACGTATGCCCTCGGAAATAACCCACATCATCTATAACAGAGCCGCGCACTGGATGCACATTGATACCTTTATCTTCAGGAAGAAGGTATTCAATGCCCCCATCATCAGTTTGGGAATATCTCCACGTAACCCATGATCAGAAGAAATTGCTGAATAATGTAGATTTCAGCCCTCTCCTGCTGCAGGATATCTGTGGAACGTGTGTTTCCATCACCCCAGGAAGGATTATCCGGTCGGGAATACTTCCTCTATATTCCATAATGCGTTCAGGCCGTATTTCATTCGGCTTGGAATGGAAAAACCACTCTGGCACGGATCCCACTCTATACCCAGATGTATATCAGCAATTACCAGTGCCTTTGTCTGCTTACTTACCAAGGAAGTGCAGGTTCGTAATCCAGAGGTCAGTTTCTGATAGTCATTTACCTTGGTTTTGATTTTAAATAAACTGTTTTATAGATGTTGTCCTTTTCCAGAAAACAAATATATTCTCTGATATGCCGGGATAAACTCTCCGGTTGCCAGTATCATAAGCAGAAATCTGCCTTTGAATGTCTTGCGTTGTTCATGGGTATCCTGTTGATAATGGAGATGCTTTTCCATTTAAAGTTGCTTTTGTAAATAAAATATGTCCAACTGCCTCATTGTTCTTGAAAGCCAACAAGGATAAAACTGGTGCTGCGCTTTTATCTTCAAGAAGTTCAGATACTAAGATCGCTTCCTTCTCATAACCAAATGCTTCTTTTTCTACGCGCATCACATCATCAAAATCAGACTCTTTTGCTTCCCTGATATGAATATCTTCTTTCATTTTTATCATTCAAAATTAATGCATGATTCATTTAAAGGCTTTCCAACCTTTCTACAACATGAGTATTCATAATAAATCTTTAATTAGCTTCAGCATCCTGTTCTAAATAGAAAATAGCACTTCGATTCATAATTTTACTTTTTCAAACCCCAAAATTCCCAACTATTTTTCTATACGCTTCCTTCGATTGTTGAACCTTGTTAAGATAATGAGCACTTCCTACAGTAGCAGGTGTTCTACCCTGTATGAAGTCTGCTAAACTTTCAGTAACTCCCACGTTGAGCATTAAGTTCAGATGCCACTTGCGGATGGTCTTTGCATATACACGATTATGCCTTATTCTCTTAGCATAGTAATAGTATCCATAAACCTTGCCAATACTTTTCAGTGTAGTAATGAAAGAGGATGGGAAATATATCTGGAAAGTCTTCTTTGTCCCCGATGAGAACGCGGCTGATGGATAACGTGCTACCTCTCCATCTACTACAATATTACGTTAATCAAAGGTCTTCAGCATTTTATGAATATGAAACAGTCGATTTCCTGAATACATCAATAGTTTTTAGATAGGTTTCAAATCATCAGGATAGCTTTCATAAGCCTCTCGAATCTCCTTATCTGTAACATAGACTTCAAAGACATTGGATTTCCTTATCTTAACATGACGTCTCCATTTCTGAAGACTGTATCCACAAACATCATCTGGGTTGTGAATCTCATCGGGCCCACCACACTTATCTATTCCTCTTGTAGTTTTTTTCATTTAGCCAATATGCTCTTTTTTTATCTATAGAAATCGTGTCATTAAAACTTAAAGGAAGTTTGTAAATTAATTAATCGTAAATTATGAATAACTTGTTTGATCCCGAAGGGTTCGGCAAAGCCGGCGTTTTCCAACAATAAAAAACAAAAGTAATCTGCAAATACCTTATACTTTCTTCTTCAGGTATTCTATAGAATTCCCTGCAGAAATACAATGGTCTTTGCAATTAACTTCGATACAGCAGCATCGGGATGTGCCGCCTGCGGCGGATGGAGACTTTAATTTTAGATTGCAGATAGCTTTTGCGGATATGAAAAAGAGCAATTTGCTGTCATTCTGATTAACAGGATTTTGATAGAGACAGAATTTCTTAGAAATGTATATCAGAAAAGGTACCAGATAACGATAAACACCCTGAGCTGTAAGCATTTATACTGCCACGGTTATCAGGAATATTTTCATTATCTGTATTAATTACCCTTTCCATCTGTTGTGAACCTTTTCTACCAGACAAGAGAGTGTGTTTTATACTATTACACTAGGTAGTATTAAATATTTTGATTGTAGCATAAATTTTTATCAAGGTTCGATTCCCAGTATGTTAAGCAATTCAAGAGCTTCAGTTTTCCTGCGAAGAGTACCGGATTTAGCCATGTAATGTATGGTTTCCTTATTCTCCTCATAGAGAAGCCGGAGCTGCTCCTTGTATTCATCGGAGAACTCATCATTTTTTCTCATTCTTTCACCTTACTCCTTAAGTACCATCAGCGGATTTCCCACACCCATAACAGTGATGGTAGTCTGCAGGGGTGCATGTGTCCAGTCCGGAGGTGAGGCAGTCTTACTGGAAACACTTATTTCAGTTTCCTGGCGACTTACACCACATCTCTCAACATAATCAAGAACTATATTCTTACCAATATCTATAGCATGCTCTACAGCATCAGAATACGTAACAGCATCATGCCTGCCAAGCGGAGAGAAGACATAGAAATGCCTGTCAAGCTCTTCAGGAGACTGTGCCCTGATAAGCATTTCAACTTTCTTGACTCCTTTTCCTACCAGAGCTCCAATAGCATTGCCCACTTCTGCATATTCAGGAACAATTATGTTTCCTCCGACTGTGGAAGTAAAATCTTCAGTATAACTTTTCACGGGACCTCCAAGAAGCACCGTTGGAACAGTTACCTGGTAGCCGGCAGGGTATTCGCCATTTATGCCATCCCAGATAATCTCTTCAGGATGATGCGGATACACATATGATATGAGGCCAAATGCCATTTTCCTGGCAACCTTTTCCCGGACAAGGGAACAGAACTCAAATTTACCCATCTGGCTGAATTTGGAAAGATAAAATGCACCGATGTCTGATGCATGTGAATTCCACTGGTTGTAAACCTTTAGAACATGCAGGGCATCGGTTGGAGTAAAACCAATGACCTGTACAAGCCTTTTCTGTATGAGGGAATCAAGAAGCTTATTGGATGGAGGAACATTAGAAATATCCGACAGGTAATTGATTGAAACCGGGTCATAATTAATATAGCTGAGAAGTTCAGCTTCCTTTTCATCCAGACCCCGGGCAGGATAGTCTGTTCTGACATAGAATGTAGTTGGCTGGTAGTGCCTGTCCATCATCTGGCGTGAAAGAATCCTGTTTCTTTTCAGGCTCCTGATAAAATCAGGATATTTCTCAGCAGCAATACAAAGAGGAATAACCCTTATGGGACCAATATTGACTTTCTTGTCTTTTACCCATACATGGCTGTCACCACCATTGGCAAAGGTTTCCATCTTCATGGCACGAACCCGTGTCTTCCAGCCGCCGACAACAGAACCAGATTCACTTATTTCAGGAAGTCCTTCTGTCAGCATTGCAACATCGGTACTGGTTCCACCCACATCAATTACAGCGCAGGTATCCCTTTTTGCAAGATAGGAGGCACCAAGCAAGCTTGCTGCAGGACCTGAAAAAATTGTTTCCACGGGTTTTTCCAGGGCATCTTCTATATTATAGACTGAGCCGTCCCCTTTGAGCATGAGTATCCTGGCATGGATACCACGTCTCTGGAGATCAGAGGCTACAGAATTAACGAATTTATAAGTAATAGGAATAAGCTGTGCATTGAGTACCGCAGTGATACTCCTTTCATATGCACCCAGTGCCTGTGTAAGTTCATGCCCGCATACAACAGGCAGACCGGTTTCTTCTTTAAGAAGTTCCTTTACTCTGAGTTCATGATCAGGGTTTCGTGTACTGAAAATTGCTGAAACGGCATAAGCAGCAACATTATCCATTGTACTGAGCGCAAAACTCTTCAGCCGGGAAAGGTCCAGTTTGTATTCTTCAGTACCCCTGGGGTCATGCCCGCCTTCAATGCGTATAATATGCTCTGCCGGATAGGGTTCATCATCAGGATGCTCGCCTACCATTACAAGACCCACAGGCATACCTGTGTTTTCCAGCAGGGAATTTGTTGAGAGGGTGGTTGATACCGAAACAAGGTTAACCTGCATTAAAAGTTCAGGATCCAGGTGGTCAAGGGCATCCTTTATACCGAATTCCAGTTCCGGATAGGTTGTAAAGGATTTATATGAATCAACTATTTCCCCGTCGCTTCCTCTTAGTATTACAGCATCGGTGTAGGTTCCACCGGCATCAATTCCAAGTCCGTAATGCATATCATAACCTCCTTATTCCACCCTGTCCACAAACCACTGGTTCCGTATGAGTTTCATTACCAGCAACTCTGCGTCACTCTCCAGCCTGAATACATTCTGCATTCTGGGAAGCCGGGAGTACAATTCCCTGGAAAAAATCATTCTCTTTTTCCATCTGGCCTTTCTTACATGGCGGATATCAGGGGTAATTTGCCTGAATTCATATTCTCCCTTGACCTTGCCCACTGCAAAAGAACCTTCCTCCTTCAGAGGAATGATTACCATGTCCCCTACCTGGACTTCGTTCATAAAACGCATGACATCATCATACCAGTTCATTAGCCTGGAACCTTCGATTGTCATCAGGCGGTCTACGATTACTTTCTTGAAATGTTCCTGCTTTTCAAACTCATCAAAGTCTTTCATGAGTTCATCCAGGTTCTTCATCCTGGTTGTAAAGTCAACAACCTTTTTGTTCAGACGTACAATTTTCTGGAAACCTTCCTTTGAGTCAATACCTTTTCCGAGCTTCCTGAACTCTTTTCCCATTTCATCACGGAAGTCCCTGTCAAATTCCTGGTATATCTCTTTGAGAGCTTCCTCTTTTTTACGCTCCCTGAAGGACTCGCTGAATTCCTGTAATTCCCCACCAAGCTCTTCCATCAGATGAATACCGATGTCAAAAGTGACATAATTTTCATCGATGCACGTTCTACTCTTGTCCCCTGCTGGGTCCACACTCATATACCAGATAGTTTTGCCTTTGGTGTTCATTGGTATCCCCCATTTCAGGCTTCCTGACCCGTCATCCGTGAGGACCATTTGTCAGGCATTTTTATGTGTAGTCTGAAACTGATGTCTATTTTCTTACTAATTTTGAATTGGTCAGGTATTGATATATACTTTAGCGTCATTGGAATACACAAAGGTATTGTTTTGTACATCTGAATAACTATTAAGTACATTATTACAAAGTGACATGGAAGGAATGAAGAAACATGATGCATCCACAGCAAACATGTAAGATCAACCCGAAAAAACTTGATAAGATCGAGGAAAGCATACGAAAATTGCAGGCTGACATGCAGTTGTTCCAGGAACAGAGCAACCAGCGTTGTTATGAATTACTCTCTTCTGAAATCAGGAATAACTTTTCCCGCGCTATGATTGGAAATATCCGGGAACGCATCGATCAGGACCTTGAAAGCAATATTATCCCCTGTTGTGAAATGCGTGATTTTTGCAAGGGTGCTTTCACCGAGTTCCTGAACGAGACCGTGCAGCTTGTTGGAAGGGAAAGGGTTGAGCAGGAAACAGTTGATGAATACTGGAATAAACTCGATGATATACGCAAGCTGGTACATTTTGATGATTGTGACCTGTGTTTTAAAGAGGTTTCACGGATCTACCAGAAACAGGTAGATGTCCTCTCATCCCTCAGGATATACGATAAAGAAGGCAGTTTTGCTGAAAACATGCCTGATGTCAGCATGGAAACTGTTGTGGACGATATATGTGAGCCCCTTGCAAACAAGCAGCGCCTCACAATACTCAAGGCACTTATACTTGATTCTAAAAGTTTTACCGAGCTCTCAAAGCTCACAGGTTTGCGGGGAGGAAATCTCCTGTTCCATCTGCAGAAACTTGCTGATAAGGGAATGATTCTCCAGAGAAGTGAGAGAGGAGACTACATTATCACTTCAAAGGGCCATTCGGTTTTCAAAGGAATTATGGAGATCTATAGTTCAGTGGATAATAAGGATCATGAATGTGCAATGGTGAATGAGATTGCAGAGAATACAGCCTGAGCAAATGGATAGAATTCGCATTATAATTACTGAAGCTGGGTTTCCTGCATAATGGATGCGACATTACTTATATTTCAGTAAACGGAAAAGCCCTTTAGATGGTTTGTAAACACGGTCAGGAAACTTTTCGACAAGTTTCCAGACACATCCGTTAACGGTTTTTGGATGAAAAGCAGGATCTGATTCCCTGATCATTGAAAGGAGTTCCGACCAGCGCAGACCTTCCGGATGCTTCTCAAGTAATTCAAATGCTGTGGCATTTATACGTTCAGTTACCAGGGGTGACTTCATGCTGGGTTCTCGTGTTTTAGCCATATTGGAATCACTTCTTTTTCTCTTAAGTCTTTGATTTTTTTCCTTTTGCAAATAAGTCAGTTACTATTTTTTGTACCAATTTAATTGCTTCCAGTTTGAAAATATAACTTCCTCCTATGTATGCAATTATTCCAAGAGTTCCAAGTACGAAAAGTTCTATGTACGCCGGCAATACTACCATATCTAAAACAAAATAAATTACAGCTGCAATTGCTCCGGATAGTAGCAGGCTTGGGATAAAATCTGCCATCTGTTCGCTGGTAGAATAACTTATCAATTTATCAGAATAGTAGCTATTCGGAACATAAGAAATAACACTATTTATTACCTGTCCAATAAGAATACCTATGACACCATACTTTATGGTAGCATAAAGAATAACTAAAGTGATGATTTTTTTGAAAATTCCAATATAAAGTAAAAGGTCTGAACGTCCTTTGACCTGAAGTATATTCAAATTAATCGAATGTAATGGACCCATTAGCCCGCCAAGACATAAAAGCTGAAGGTAAGGAACAGCAGGAAGCCATTTTTCATTTAGTGCTAAAACAAAGAACGGTTCTGCCAGAACTGCTAAAAAGAGCATGCCAGGAGAAGTAAGATAGGTGGTAATCTTTACGATTTTCCTGTATCCCGACTTTAAAGCTACTTCGTCGTCCTGCAATTTTGACAGTGCGGGGTAAGTAACTACCTGTATGGTGTTGATAAATTGGGTTAAAGCTAAATCTCTTATTTTCCTGGCGAAGAAATACTGCCCTGCAACGGCTGCAGCAAATATTTTTGCTATAACTATTACGTAAATATTGTTGAAAATTATACTCAACAAATTAGAAATGAATATCCTTGAGCCAAAAGTATACATCTCATTGAATGACTCACGGCTGACTTCCCTTGTTGGCCTCCATAATTTGAGTGTCCAGAGAAAAATCGTGACAAGTATTGAAAAAACAATCATCTGTGAGATCAATGCCCATACGCCAAAGCCGCTGTATGCCATAATTACTGCAATGGTTCCGGAGACAACAGTAGCAGGAATTGTAACCTGAAGCTGAGATTTAAACCTGAGCTCCCTGTTAAGTATTGAACTCTGGACTACCTGCAATGAACTTATAAGAATTGTGACACCTACAACCCGGATTAGAAGCGTTAGTCGTGGCTCCTCATAGAAAGAAGATATGAGGGGAGCCGAAAGGAACAGGGCTGTATAGGCCAGAATTCCCATGGCAATATTGCTGTAAAAAGCAGTGTTAAAATCTACCTGCGTTGCATTTTCCTTGCGTATAACTGCCTGCCTGAAACCGGATTCCATCAGTTCTGTTGCCACAGTTGTGAAAACAGCCATCATGGCTATCAGACCGTAGTCATCAGGAGTCAGAAAACGTGCAAGAAGTATAGTGATTAATACACTGATACCTCTTTTACTCATCATTTCAGCAAAGTTCCAGATAACTCCAACAGTTGTTTTTTTGGCAAGTGACATATTCTAATTCACCACAATCTCTTCTCTCTATTTGTGATCAAAGTACTCTGTAAAATGTGTATACAAATATATAAAATGCAACATTTTTGCCCGATGAAATTCATACAACGTTTATTTTTAGCGGAGTGGCCAGTCTCACACAAAAAAAGCATAAAGTACCTTAAGCCCCAATATATAAAAGGATATTAAAATAGAGCTTGCAGACTAAAAGCATAGATTACTATAAGCCCTATGAGTCCTTCCATTAAATAAAATAAATAAGATCTAAGCTCATTGATCAGATTATACCTTTCTTTTGTTTTAGAGCTTCTATAAACTGGCTCTACAGAAATTCTATCACTTGTTCTATCTATGAATGAATTTATTAGTGGTATGTTCTCATCATAACTTTTTGTCATATCAATTTCTAACAAGGGAACATCCAGATCCTGTAAAAGTTTGACTTTGCAGGCTACATTTTCCAATGCTTTTTTAGATAACTGCATCAGTTCATCATCACTAATGTTTTGTTCATGCATGGTCATATTCCCACTTGCAATTCTTCTTTTTCTTCGCACTATGTTTTCTTCTAAAGGAACTTTACAATAAATAACCCCATCTGGAATTATTTTCTTTCGTTCTTCAGGACTTAAACATAATAGTTTTTGATGTGCATCAGAAGAATCCATGCCCGTATTGTTATGGACAATCCCATCGTCGCATATAACAACACCTTTATACTCGAAATTGTCTAAAAGCGCTACATCCTTAAAAAGAATAGACTCATAAAAACGAATAAAACGTATTTTATCATAAGGTCTGCGATATTTTTTTTGTACATACCAGGAATCAAGCAGCATCTCAAAGAGGCAATTATAATCAGAAGCGTGATTTGCAAATTCCTTTGCATATTTGTCCGTCAATAATTTCTCCAGCGCAGCTTCTAAAAAATGTGGATTTTTTTTACCTAGAAAATAGATATTTGAAAAAATAAAAGAGGGAAAACTGTCTTTAATTAATGTATATTTTTGCTGCTTTGCAATTTCAATTCTTGCCTCTTGTGGTGTGACCCATTTCCTGGAATCTTTTTTTTCTAACAACATCTGCTTGAGTAAAGTAGTTTTACCTGCTGCCGATGGCCCAATAAAATCAATTCTTTGTATAATATCCACCCCCATGGATTTATAAGCAACCGATACAGAGTTGAACTTAATTATTCTTACTCTGCAGTAAAACTAGCACAATAATAATCAACAGACTAAATTGATGATGTTTGTAAAGTAGCACCTTTTATTTTCAATCCAGCATCTGAATGTACAATTTAATATCTGCTTGATTATCCGTTTTTAGCCTTACATTAAATATGTAGAATATATACTTCTACATAGGACACATTGAACAAACACTATTTAAATATTGTTATTTGATTCGCACAACCTTAAAAGCAATTCCACACAACATTAAAAAATTAAAGATATAGGTTCTGTGGAAATCCTGTTTTTGTGATTGATACCGCCTTTGCTCAGTTCTAATTACAAAAAAACAACCTGTAAGCTAAAAACCAGGCAGCCATCCGCCGAAGGCGGCGCGTTCCGATGCTGCTATACTGAATATTTACCTAAATATTATTGCATTTATACTTCAGATTTAACAGAAACCTTGCGAAGAAAGCCAGATAATATGTAAATTATTCTATTCTATGTTATGGGAAAACGCCGGCTACGCCGGACCCTTCGGGTTCATTGAAATTATTCATTACTTGCAGTGAATCTGTTTGCTGTTTGCCTTTAGTCAGAATAGCAGGATTTCTAGAGAGCCATATAATGGTAAAATTTTGTTGCTAAAATACTATTTAAATAAACTATAGAGGACAGTCTTGTACACTAAAAGCATAAAGTACTTTAAATCCCCCTGCAAAATACAACAAAATATAAGATTTAAGGGCATTTACCAGGTTATGCTTTTTATTTTCTCTGAAACTTCTGCCTGAAGAACCTGCAGAGATCTTCGTGTAGTCCTTTCTACGAATGAATTAATCAGAGGGATGTTTTCTTCATAGCTCTTTGTCATATCAATTTCTAATAATGGAACACCTAAATCCTGCATAAGCCTGGCTTTGCGGGCCACATTTTCCAGTTCCCTTTTTGATAATTGTATAAGTTCATCTTCGCTGGAGTTTTGTTCATTCATTGTCATATTTCCACTTGCGATTCTTTTTTTTCTTCGCAACATGTTTTCTTCGAAATCAACTTTACAAAAAACAACACCACTGGGAATTATTTTTTTTCGCTCTTCAGGACTTAAATGTGACAATTTATCATATGCATCAGGATTGCACAATCCGGTGTTATTATGAAGGATTCCATCTTCGAACAAAACAATACCTTCATAATTGAAATTATCCAAAAGTGCTGCATCCTCAATAAGAATTGATTCATAAAAACGGTTAAAACGTATTTTATCATATACTTTCACATATTTTTTTTGCCTTTCCCAGGCGTCCAGCAGCAACTCAAAGAGGCAATTATAATCAGAAGCATTATTTGGAAATTCTTTTGTATATTTATCTATTAACAACTTTTCCAGAGCAGCTTCTGAAAAATGAAGGTTTCTTTTACAAATGTAATACAAATTGTAGAAAACAAAATGGCACAAATTATTTTTGATCAACGTATATTTTTGTTGCTTTGCAATTTCAATTCTTGCTTCCTGTGGAGTGACCCACTCCACAGAATCATTTCTTTCTAACAACATCCGATTAAGTAAAGTTGTTTTACCTGCTGCTGATGTTCCGATAAAATCAATTCTCTTCATAATAATCCAACCCCCGGATTTGTAGCAAATACCTGCATAACTTAGTTAAATTGATAAACTCTGCAGCAAAACTATTACAAGAGTAATCAAAGACCATCTCGACGATTTATGCCAGATTTTTTCTTACTTTTCGACTATATGGTCTGCTTTAAAGTGATATTCAGGGTTGATTACCGTTTGTAGTTTTGCAAAGATGCATAAACTATATACTGATATATAGACCATATAGAAGAGAGACTACTTAACTATTACCATTTAATTAGCATATTCTTAAAAAATAATATATTTACAAATAATTACCAGAATTTGAGTTGAATACATTAATCAAACTATCTGAAAGTTCAAACTGAACCTTTGCACCCTTCTCATAATAACCTTAAAGAATAACCTTAGCGTAAAGTCTGCTAGATAAAGAGGCTTTCAAATGGAACATTGTCATTCACATGAAGAAAAACTGAAAAATCCTATCAGACAGGCAAAGATCACAGAGAACATGGACGTTGACGAACTGGTACATGCAATAGATGGTTGTGCATTTGGTGCAGGAAAACTTGCAGATGCCGTTGACATCTACACTGAGATGCTTGCCAACGGGTCAACAAGTTTCTTCGGGCTTGCCGGTGCCATGGTTCCGGCAGGAATGCGACAGATAGTTACAGACCTGATTTATGACGGTTACATTGATGTACTTGTAACAACCGGCGCTAACATGGTTCACGAGATCGTGGAATCCATGGGACTGCACCACTACAAAGGTTGTGCGGAATGTGATGACATCGAACTCAAACACGATGAGATAAACAGGATATACGACGTTTACCTTCCTGAACCTTATTTTGTAGACTTTGAGGAAAAACTCAAAAGTATACTCTCAGACGTTGGAACTGATACCATTTCCATCAGGGAGTTCATGACACACCTGGGAAACAATATTGAAGACAAAGACTCAATATTAAAAGCAGCAGCAGATATGAATGTTCCAGTTTACTGCCCTGCAATTCAGGATTCCATGATTGGTCTTCAGGCATGGCTCTACAAGCAGACAAACCCGCTCAATGTTGATGCTTTCGCGGACATGAGAGAGATAATCGATATCTGCTACGAAGCAAAGGATCCCGGAGCAGTCCTCATTGGCGGTGGCGTACCCAAGAACTATATTTTCCAGTCCATGCTCATAACCCATCAGGAATTCGAGTACGCAATACAGCTTACAATGGACACCCCGGAAACAGGAGGATTAAGCGGTGCAACACTTGACGAGGCACGTTCATGGGGTAAGGTCAGCGAAACTGCACGCTCTGTAACAGTGCACTCCGATGCAACTATAACACTTCCGATAATGGTTGCAGCAGCAAGGAGCAGGCTTGCAAAAATGTGAATCCGGGAGGGAGAGTAATTACATGGAAAGAAAGACAGGACTTATACTTGCACTTGATGTAACAGACAGGGAAGAAGCTGTAAAGATATCCGAAAAGGTTTCAGGATACGTAGATGCCATTAAAATCGGATATCCACTGGTACTTTCAACCGGCATGGACATGATAAGCCAGCTTGCAAAGTATGCACCTATTATTGCTGATTTTAAGGTTGCAGACATACCAAATACTAACCGCCTTATTTGCGAACAGGTTTTCAAGGCAGGTGCTGATGCAGTTATTGTCCAGGGCTTCACCGGACATGACAGTCTTGAAGCTGCCGTTAAACTTGCAAAAGAACAGGGCAGGGACATCTATGTCGTCACTGAGATGAGCCATCCGGGTGCTCTTGATTTTATGCAGCAGGTTGGAGAAGGAATTGCTAAAATGGCAGCCGATGCAAAGGCATCAGGTGTTGTTGCACCTGCAACCCGTCCGGAGAGAGTCACTGAAATAAGAAAGATAATAGGAAATGAATTATCTATCATATCCCCAGGTGTTGGTGCACAGGGAGGTACAGCTTCCGATGTGATCAAAGCCGGAGCTGACTGGGTAATTGTAGGAAGAAGCATTTACCAGTCAGATGAACCTGACATGGCTGCAAAAAAAATAGTCGATGAAATAAAAACAGTAATCTGATTTTTGAATATGCATTGTGTGCCGATGATGATAAAACACATCTGACTTATGATGAACCCTATGAGTTCTGAGGCACACGCATTATTCACTGAAGCTGATTTTATCTTAATATTAAAACTTAAATAACAAAACTCAAATCAGCTCCATATTCTGCTTGAGTATCTGTGAAAAAACTTCATTTTTCTTTTCATTGGATTTTGCTTCATCAAGGCTTCTTTCCAGATCATCTATGGAGCTTTCCAGACTCTGAATGTAAATTGTCTGTTGCTCAAGCTTTGTGTTCAGTTTCTTAATGTCAAGATCCTGACGATGTATTGTCACATGGACACCAATTTCCTTATTGGTTTTCTCAAGCATTCCCTCAAGCTCTTTTCTCTTACTTTCCATTTCTTCAAGAGCCTGCTCCATTTCCTTTTCAATATTAGAATTCTCCTCACGCTTAAGCCTGATCTTCTCGTTTTCAGCTTCCAGCTCAGTCTTCCTTGATTCAAGGGTTTTCATATCTTCATGGAAAGCAGCTTCTTTCTCCTCATAGGCTTTTACATTTTCCTCATGTTTTAACCTGAGCTCTTCACGCTCAGATTTAAGCCTGTCTTTCTTTTCTTCAAGAGCCTTTGCCTTCTCCTCAAAAGACTTCTCTTTTTCCTCATGTTCAGCAAGGGATTTTTCCAGTTCCTTTGCCTTTGGACCAAGCTCATTGAGCTCTTTATGGATATGCTCTTTAATTTCTTCTATTGAAGAACGCTTTTCAGTAAGCATTGACTCTTCATCCTGAACCTGTGTTTTCAGGGTTTCAATGTCTGCACGTTTCCTGTTAAGCTCTTTTAGCTCCCTGTAATATGAGGATTTGATGACTTCAATGGCTGCAGGGCACTGGGCTTCTGAAAGTTCTAAAGATAATTCATCTCCCTTTGAAAGCGCATTTTCAAGAAGCTCACGCTGCTCATCCAGTTCGGATTTTTGCTTGCTGTATTCTTCAAACTCGGCCCTGTAATCAGATCTGAGGGATTCAAGTTCCTTAAGCTTTGTATTATATTCCTTGAATTCCTTTTCATAATCCTTTTTTCTACTTTCAAATTCTGAAAAACGCTTATCGAACTCAGAGCGCTTTTGCTCAAATTCAGCTCTCTCTTTTTCCAGGCTTTCCCTTTCTTCTTTAGGCACTGCTTTTTCGGCCCTCTTAGCTGCAGATTTCAGAATCTCACACTTTTTGTTGAGATCCTTTTCCTGATCCTTAAACTTACTTTTGAGTTCATCAAGCTCTTTCTGCTTCTTTTCATATTCCCCAATCTCTTCTTCATAGCGTTTTTTAATCTCCTGAAGCTGGGCTTCTTTCTGGATAAAACCATCTATGTCAAAACCGGGAATAGACGTAACAGGAGTGGATTGTTCCCCGGATACCGGAGGCTTGCTGTTGGGTACGTAATTTGTAGGTTCAGGCGATGAAGAACCGCTGGAAACCTCGGAGGATTCCTCTTTTTGAGCCTCTTCCTTTACGATTGGTTTACGGTAAATATTGGGGGTGAAAAACTTTGATGATTTTTCATCTTTTTTGGCTTCCCCGGAAAAATTTAATGCTTTCATGATTATAGCTCCTTATTCTCTTTTCCGGAATTCAGTTGCTTCCAGAATTCATTCGGCATGTTTTTAGCAAGTTCCAGTGCACCTTCTGAAATACCATAAACTGAGTCAAGGTCAAGGAAAACTTTACCTCCACCAAGCTCTTTCAGTTCGTTTTCAATAAAAGTACCAATACCATCAAGTTTGCTGGTACCTCCAAAAATATGAATATTATTTCTCAGCGATTCCCTCATAACAGGTTCTGCATCAGATAAGACCCTGGTGATTCCTGAAACTATATCAGTAACCACAAATTCACATGCAATCTGTATTTCTTCCTCAATTGATTCCTGAGACTGCCCATTTTCAAGGGGCAGATCAACAACGCATTTTTTAGAACCATGGATAAGATGTCCGCAGTCTTCCTTCCACTGCCTGGCAAGATCCTCTGTAACCTTTGAATCAGGCCACCTCTCATGGAGAAGCTTGACTATTTCCCTGTCAATATCCTTCCCGGCACATGGTAAACTAAGTTGATCAGAGTCTTTTGGTGCATCACCATTAATAATACAGATATCCGTATTGCTAAACCCTATGTCCACAATCAGGGATTTTTCCAGAATACCGTTTCTGTATGCTATGCAGAAAATTTCATCTACAATCATTGCACCTGAAAATATTTCTCTTGATAACTCCAGAAGTTTTTTCTTGTAAGCTTTTTCAACATTAGTTGGAACTCCAAGAATGGCATAGGTTTTGGCCCTGTCCATATCAACATTATGTTTTTCCAGAATATGCTGCAGGAATTTTCTGCAGGCCATGATGTCAGATTCGTTTTTGAGCCCGGCATTTAAAGGCTTGCTAATTTCCTCATCCGGAAACTCGAGAGCTTCCTTCCCTGATAATATTTTTTCATCTGAACCCTCACCATCATTACTGGTAAAAGCAACAACTGTGCGCTCAGAAAATTTATCCCCATCGCTTGTACAAATCGACGTTTTAAACATCCCTGCATCTATTCCCAGATACAGGAAATTGTTATTGCCTGTGAAATCATCCATGTAATCACTACTGTTTTTAAGACCCACATGGAATTGCAACAAATAATCATGGGATCCGTTTTTCTTGAATAATGAATGTTCTATTAAATCAGTATTTATATATTATGAACATAAGATTTTGTTTTATGGCGACAAAATATAACAAAAAAATTTATCTATTCAATAAAAACAACAACAGTAAAAGATGCAATGAAAAATAAGTCATGTACATAGTATTATTTTTCACAAAGACAGATCATATAAAGTTGTCTTTGTGTTTCTTGTACAAAACATGGATAATCCCATCTGCAAGACCAAGTCTTGGCACATGCATGTAGTCTATATCACCCCATTTCATTACGGAGTAATATATTTTTGATGCCGGGACAATAACATCAGCCCTGTCAGGACGAAGACCGAGCTTGGTTATACGCTGCTCCAGTGAAAATCCTTTCAGGTACTTTTTCAATTCCAGGATATCTGTCGCCTTCAACAGCTTACCATCCTTTTTACCCGACATACGGAAGAGTTTCCCGATATTGCCACCACTTCCGATTGCATAATCCGGCTGGTGCTTCCGGGTTACAGTTTTAACCCATTTTCTCATCTCTTTCCAGTCCTCTTTAGTAACCATACCTTCCAGAATACGGATTGTACCTATGTTAAAGGACCTGTAGGCAAAAACCTCCTTGCCTTTAAAAAGTATAATCTCGGTACTTCCGCCACCCACATCAATGTGAAGATAAGTGGAATCTACGTTACCAATCATCTTTTCCATGCGATTGGAATAGATTATCTTTGCCTCTTTCCTGCCACTTATGATATTAAGATCAATACCACTTTTTTCCTTGATAAGGGAAACTATCTCTTCACCATTTTCGGCTTCCCTCATGGCAGATGTGGCACATGCCATGTAGTCGATTGGCTCATATGCATCCATAAGATAACTGAATCCAATCATTGTGTTAACCAGTTTTGATACCTTTTCCTGTGAGATATTATTATGGACAAAAACATCGGCTCCAAGACGGATGGGCATACGTACAAGGGATATTTTTTCGTACACTGGTTCAATACCTTCAGTATCAACCCTTGACAGGAGCAATCGTACTGCATTGGAACCAATGTCTATAGCGGCAAATTTCATCAGATGTCCTCTTTTAATTGTTTTTCAAGGAAATCATAAATATCTTCCTGGGCACGATAGGACCTGTCACCACCTTTTTTGTACTGGTTGTCCTGTTTTTCGTTGATAATCCTAGCTTTTGTGTTATCCATAAACTGGAGATCCATGTACATACGTAATTCCTTCTTTAGGGAATCATCATAAATCGGTGTTGCAACTTCAACACGCCTGTCAAGGTTTCTTACCATCCAGTCTGCCGAGGAAATGCAATATTTTTCGTCACCGCCATTGCAGAAAATAAAAATCCTTGAATGTTCCAGGTACTTGTCCACAATACTGGTAACTTCAATGTTTTCACTAAGTCCTGCAACACCCGGAACCAGTGAACAGATTCCCCTGACAATCATTTTAACTTCAACACCTGCTTTGCTGGCATCATAAAGCCTGTTGATCATTTTACTGTCAACAAGACTGTTAATCTTGACATGGATATAAGCAGGTTTCCCATCCTTTACATTTTTAATTTCAGTTTCAATGCAGTTTTCAAAGGCATTACGCATCTGGAGAGGAGCAACGATCAGGTGTTTGTAGTCATAAACCTTGTAATTATGGCTGAAGAAATCAAAAACCTTGTCAACCTCATAAGTTATTTCAGGGTTGGCTGTCATGAGCATATGATCGCAATACAGCTTTGCAGTTGACTCGTTGAAGTTACCCGTACCAATGCATGAATAATGTACAGGTACATCGTTTTCAATTCTGGTGATATGGCAGAGCTTGGAGTGAACCTTTAGACCGGGCACACCGTCAATTATCCTTGCACCTGCTTCCTCAAGCTTCTGGGTCCAGTAAATATTTGATTGTTCATCAAACCTGGCTTGCAACTCTATGACAACAGTAACATCCTTGCCATTTTTAATTGCATTAATCAGGGCATTGATAACATTGGAATTCCTTGCAACCCTGTAAAGGGTTACCTTGATACTGGAAACATACGGATCAATAGCTGCCTCCCTTAGAAGATCAATGAAGTAATCAAATGACTGGTACGGATAATGGAGAAGCACATCACGCTGCTTTATTGAAGCAAATATGCTTTTTTGCTTGGAAAGGTCTTTATGGGGCAAGGGAAGCTTTTTCTCATAAAAATATGAAGCAGGACCCAGTTTAGGGAAGCCCATAAAGTCCTTTGCATTATGGTATTTCCCACCAGGGACAAGGTTTTCAAATTTCTGGACATCAAGCCTTTTCATTGTGAAATCAAGTAAGTAGTAAGGCATATCCCTGTCATACACAAAACGTACAGGCTGGCCTCTCTTTCTTTCTTCAAGGCTTTCAGATACCTTCTCAAAGAAACTCTTTGTCACATCATCATCAATATCAAGCTCTGCATCTCTTGTGAGTTTTATTGTGTATGCACCAATTGAATCATAATCAAAGGTTGCAAAAATATCATCCAGGCCAAAACGGATTATGTCATCAAGCATTATGACGCACTTACGGTCCCCTGATTCAGGAAGCATGATAAAACGAGGCAGAACATCAGCAGGGACTTCTATCAGGGCAAATTTTGAAGCCTGCGGATCCCATTTTTTCCTGACATCAACCAGTAGATAAATTACTTGGTTTTTCAGGTAAGGAAAATCAGGAACGTCCTTTAGCATTACAGGAATTAAACGGGGACGAACTTTTTCCTGGAAATATGTTTTCAGGAAAGCTTTCTGCTTGTCGTCCAGCTGGGTTTCATCAACAATGAAAATGTTGTGTTCCTCAAGCTCTTTTGATAACTCGCGAAATACCCTGTCGAATTCATCCCGCAGAGTGAGTACGATGCTATGAACCTGCTTCATGACTTTTTTAGGTGAAACACCAACCATTGCTTTTGATTTGACACCTGCATCTATCATACGCTGAAGGGTTCCAACCCTTACACTAAAAAACTCATCAAGGTTAGAAGAAAATATTCCAAGGAACTTCAGACGTTCAAGTAAGGGAACCCTTGGGTCTTTTGCTTCCTGGAGAACTCTTTCATTAAATGAGAGCCAGCTTATTTCTCTGTTAATATAGTCATCTACTTCGTTGGACATAAAATTCATTTTTTTCAGTTTTAAAAACATAAGAATGCGCTCGTGTTTGGATAAGACAACGTGCATTCTATTATATAACACTTCATACAGATTCATATATAGTTGTATATAGCACAATATAGATTCATATAGACGATACCAGCGCAAAAAACAAAGACGATCAGCAGGTGTAAATTCCTGCTATTGCCTGTGAAAACCTTACGCTGAAGTCAGGATCAATAAACTTATACCATGCTTCCGGGAAGGAAGCTACAAGATCATCAAGTTCCTGTTTCCTGTACTCAATATACTCATCAACACCAGGATAATCCCTGAGCTGTACAGGATCAGATTTGATGCTCTTACCTGTTTCACCCCATCTCCCGTATTTCTCGAAATTCTTGAGAAGCTCAAGTGCAACCACAGTATCGTGCATATCTCCAAGGTTATCCTGCAAAGCTTTCAGGTCTTTTATAAGACTCTTTGATTCAGAACCCAGGACTTCAGCGAAAAACTCCAGCGTATAGCGCAGTATTTTCACATCAATCCGCAACTGGTGGTACTTCTCAAGATAAGGATCCATATCTTCACTGGCAATTATTTCACTGTATGATCTTACTGTTGCAAACTGTGAATACAGAAGGACAGGAAGTATATCCATCACCCTGACAGGAACAGGTTCACCGTTCTTTTTTACTGTCTTCGTTTTCCATGCTTTTTTGCTGAGCAGATAATCGGAAAAATTATTTTTGAATTTGTTATATTTGAGATCATCAAGATATACAAGCATCTCTCCACGGTGTTTTGCCCTTTCAATGAGAATGGAGTCTGTGAGTGGATCAATGCCAGCCCTTTTCTCAGGAGGTTTATCTTCAAGGTAATGATCTATTTTTTCAAGGAAAACATCAAGGTCCCTTACTGAACCAAGTACTTTTCTTGCGGTTTTGATATTCCCGTAATGGGAATACATCTTTTTCATATCAAGATACTCTTCAAGGACTTCCACAATTGAGCGCATACGCATTGCAGCAACTCTCATGTCATGAAGCTCCTCGATATCCCTGCCCACTTTGGTACCTCTTTCGTGTTCTATCATTACACCAAAATGGAATTTCAGGATTTTACATGCTGCCTCACGCATGGTATCATCAGCCTTGATACCTGTCTTTTTCATGGAACGGAATTCTGAAAAAGGGACGACAAAGGATTTTTCTTCAGGAGTTTCTTCATCTTCCTTTGAGGACTCATCGGAAGCTAAACACTTCTCAGAACAAATATCTTCAAGGCTTGAGTTTTCTTCATCTTCCGGAACTTCAACTATTTCCGGGAACTGGGTTGTTTCCATGGCAGTGGGTTCAACCGGACTTTTCTCAGAAACAGTAACTTCATCCGGCACATCGTTATTCAGTGGTTCAGGAATTATTTTTCCTCTTTTATTTCCATTATATGTGGCTCCGACTGTTTTTCTTCGTAGGTGGCGTTGCTTATAATAAAACTATCTTCACTGCTGTTTGTATTTGTAAAATCAGAGGAATCATAGGAACCTGATGTGATATTTGTCATCAGAATACCTGCAAAAGTTGCAAGCACCGAACAATCATTGTAATCCTCGGCATCGCCTGTATTGTAGCACTTACTGTTTACAACGGTCTCCTGCCCGCCATCTCCTGAGAAAGCCTGAAGGAAATAATTAACAAAAATGTTGATAAGTAAGAAAAAGATTCCCAGTGAATAGAATACTATTACGTAAGAAACCCGTGGGTATACCCAGCTTTCAGGGAATGAGAATGTAAAAATAAGGAGCCCGGTGACAGAAAGGATTAATCCTGCCAGAAAAGAATAACTGCGTGAAAGACGTTTGCGGATTCCTGCAACATTAATACCTGCAAGAATAAGTAAAACACCTGAACCCAGCAGGAAGCATACAGATAGTATAATTTCCGGACTTGAAGCCCTGCTTAGTTTACTTACCATTGCAAAAAGCAAGCCGGTCATGCAAAATACAAGACCGAGCAGAAATCCCAGGGAAGCAGCTAACGAATATTTTCTCACAAGCACGTTCGACGACAATAAGTTCCCCCCGGATAGTAGATTATAATTTCATTCTTTTGAGTCCTTGAATTGTTCCCCGGATTATTTCCTGCTGTCTTTTTAGCTGGCGCATCTGGCTTTTTATGAGACGCTTCTTAGCTTTGCTGTTTTTGTATCCGGAAATGGAACTTTTAACACCTTGCAGGTTGGATTCTATACCTGATTTTACCATGTCCTTATCCTTGAGGATTGCTTTTACCGGACAGATCTTTATGCATTTCCCACAATTGATGCATGTATCTTCTTCAATTATGGCTTTTCCTTTTACCATTTCAATGGCATCAACAGGACATTTCTTGACACACTTTTTGCATGAAACGCATTTTTTCTTATTGACCCATGGCATTTTCCAGTCCTCACTAGTAATGGGTAAAGCAGGTATAAAAGTATATACAGTGAATAATAAATACTATAATTACTCTCGTAATAATACTCTCTAAGAAAAATATTTCTGACATATGTCTGGCTTCTTTAAAAAAGGAATGATAATTGTGCTTGCAGCTATCCAGTGGAGCATTGAACCCCTGCACTATGTATTTCTTGAGAAAGTTATTCTTTCCCTGATGATCGGAATACTGGTAGGTATTGAAAGGGAACACTGGCGAACCGATAAGAAGATCTTTGCAGGCGTAAGGACCTTTGCAATTACAAGTATGACTGGTACGATTGCTGCCCTTCTTGTTGAGTCACTGGGAATGTGGATACTGATTGCAACAACAATATTTGCAATTTTTGCTGCTGCATCCCTGATATATGTTGTGAACATCGTAAGAGGAAAATCCGGGCTTACAACTGCAATTTCATTGTTTTGTACATACCTGCTGGGAATAATCGTTGCCCAGGGGTATTACCTGGTAGCAATAGTTGTGGCACTGGTACTGACCTTCCTGCTGATAGAAAAAAAACCCCTTCATTCATTTGCAGAACACCTGACAGAAGAAGACCTTAACAGTGCCCTGAAGTTTCTTGCAGTGGCTTTTGTACTCTACCCTATTATGCCGGAAGAACCTGTTTTTGGAATTCTCAGGCTCAAATCAGCCATACTAATCGTGGTACTTGTTTCTTTCATTACTTTTTGTGAGTTACATTTCCCTTAAAAAAATGGGACCAAAGGGAGGAATTCCTTATTCAGGACTCTTCGGTGGTTTCATAAGCAGTGAAGCTGCAATTGCTGCACTGTCTGGTCTTTCAAGAAAAAGAACTTCCCTGAAAGACTCTATCCATATCGGTGCAATGCTCTCCGTTGTGTCCATGATAATAAGTAATACGATAATTGCCCTTATTGCAGATCCAACCACCAGGACGGCATCCCTGATGGCTCCACCGTTTATTGTAATGGGAATAATAGCCCTTTCAGTTGTGATGCTGAAATGGAAAAAAACGGCAAACCCGGAAGAGAGTATTGAGATAGGTTCTCCTTTTGCACTTGGCCCGGCATTCAGGTTCGGGGCAATTTTTACGATTATGCTTGTGCTTGCCAACTTTGCCAATGAATACGCAGGTGCCGGAGGTGCTTACATAACTGCCCTTGGAGGAATGGTAAGCAGTTCCGCTGTCACTGCATCAGTTGCAGCGCTGGCATTTTCAGGAAACATTTCAGTCGAGACTGCTGCTGAAACTGCAATACTTGCAGGACTTGTAAGCACATTGACAAAACCATTTTACATAAAAGTAAGTGGTTCTCCTGAATTATTCAAAACCTCACTTGCATCTTTCCTTACAATTGTCATTGCAGGATCAGTTGTACTGCTCGTCTGGAGCTATTACATGCGTACGCATCTGTTTTAAAATTTTATCAATATAACTATATATAACAAGATGGACTATTTTTATTGATAACAAATGCTTGAAAAAGTAGACCTCTCAAAAAGTATAAGCAAAGAAGAATATGACAAATTAATTGATGATTTGACTATACGAATAGGAGAACTTCAAAGAAAAGCATGGAAAATGGACATTCCTGTGATGATTGTTTTTGAAGGATGGCATGCATCAGGAATGACTGACATTATTAACCGTTTTCTGTTAACCCTGAGTCCAATGGGCTTTAATCTCTATACTACAGGAAAACCCTGCCACCAGGAAGAGCAAAAACCCCTTCTGTGGCGTTTCTGGACAAAAATACCCAAAAACGGCAGAATGGCAATTTTTGACAGAAGCTGGTACAGGAGAATCATAATTGAACACACCAGCAAAGGGAAAGCAGACAGGGATATGCCAAAATGTCTTGATGGACTCACATATTTTGAAAGACAATTAACCGACGGTGGCTATCTCCTGATAAAATTATTCCTGCACGTGAGCAAAGATGAGCAGGAGAAACGATACCAAGAAATGAAAAAGAAAGATATCCCCCTCATGATAGTGGAAGAAGAGGAACAGGAATATCTGAATGACTACGACAAATACCTGCCCCTGATAGAAGGTATTCTTGAAAGAACAGACAGGGCATCTGCTCCGTGGACAATTGTTGAATCCAATGACAAAAACTTTGCCACAATAAAAGTTATGGCAAAAGTCATAGAATCTATCGAAAACAAAATCGAAGAAGTTGAAAATGCCAGAAAAATCAGTCAGAATAATCATAATGGTAACTGTGTTATCCCTAACATAGATTCATCAATTCTGGCAAAGATTGATCTGGATAAAAGTCTTATTCATAGGGAATACAAAAAAGAGAAAAAGAAATGCCAGAAAAAACTGGTAAAGCTTCAATACGAACTTTTCAAGCACCGTATACCCCTTATTATAGTATTTGAAGGCTGGGATGCTTCCGGAAAAGGCGGAGGAATAAGAAGACTTGTTCAGAAACTGAACCCCCGTCTTTACCAGGTTACATCTGTGGGCGTACCTTCCCAGAGCGAACTTGCACACCATTACCTGTGGAGATTTTACAACCAGATTCCTGAAGCAGGCCATATCGCCATATACGACAGGAGCTGGTATGGAAGAGTGCTTGTTGAGAGAGTTGAGAACCTCTGTAATATGCAGGAATGGAAAAGAGCTTACGGGGAAATAAACGAGTTTGAAGAGATACTTTCCAATTACGGAACAATTATTATCAAATTCTGGATCCACATTGATAAGGGTGAGCAACTGAAAAGATTCGAAGCAAGGGAGAACACCCCCCATAAACAGTGGAAAATTACTCCTGAAGACTGGAGAAACAGGGAGAAATGGAATCTTTATCTTGATGCTGCAGATGAAATGCTTCAGAAAACAAGTACATCATGGGCTCCCTGGACTATCGTAGAATCAAACGACAAGTATTACTCCAGAATTAAGATTTTCCACACGGTAATTGATAGGATTGAAGAGGAATTAAAAGAAAGGGGAATTCAGTAATCTTCCCTGAAATAAATATCCTTTTCAAAAAGCAGGCGCCAGAGATCAGCTTTTGTGTCTGCCCTGTCAGTATCAACTTCAGCTCCGGGACCCTGCACTTTTACAATAATATCTTCTTTGCCAAGATCGATATCAACTATTTTACTGTCAAGCCTGCTAAGATCAAGACTTTCGGTCTGCTATCTGCAGGATAGCAGCCATTTTAAGGATATCTTCCCTGCATCTCTTCAGGTAGTACAGGAGAATTTCTTTTTTTGTTGAAAGTTTCCTCAACTTTGGCTCTGTTTATCTTTTTTTATGAAGGAAAGTTGTCCATGGAAGGAAAAAACACATTGAGAGATAATTCTGCAGGACATGATTTCAGGAGTATATCCCTGCCAGCTTTATGATGGGAAGGAAGATCCTCACGACCCCTATATCATGAACAAGAGCTGCAAAATCATGGTTTCACGGAGTTTATTATTTAAATTCAGAATGGGTTTTAAGGAATCAAAAGCCTTGCCAGGGAGTTCTCAGCAACTTTACGTGCATGCTCCTGCTCCACATTATATTCCTCAAACATTTCCCTGAGGGGAGAAAATGATGGTTTTTTCTTCAGGGGTAAATCTTTATACCCGAGACCTAAAGCATCGTTTCTAATGTTTTCAATGTAAATCTCAAACCCATTGTCAAACTTGGAGCTGCTGCCTGCCTCAAGACCGGTTTCATCCCTGAAAAATGAGGCGATTTTATGAATGTCCTCTTCCCTGCCATCACCTGTGAGTTCAACTTCAAGTTCAAGGTAACTTTTTTGCCTGTCACCACAGACTATTATGACATCATCAAAGCTGAGTTCGGCTACTGCTCTCTGCCCCTCAGAAACCTGCAAGTCAGTCCTTGCGTGTTCAACTGTGAATAAGGAATAAAGCTTACCTGAGCCAATCATACCAAGTACCCGTTTTTTCAGTACGCAGTTATCCCACTGTTTGACTGGTAATTTCTCCTTCAGGCTGAATTCAGTCTCTTCCCTCATATGTATCAAAGAATCCGAACTTTCAAGGGACTTCAGGGTATAGACAACCTTGTCTTTTTTCTCCCTGCAGCGGAATGAAAAACCAGATGCATATATTGCCATATCCACTGTATCCAGATAAGTATCAGTAAACTGCTTTGCTACTGCATCCTGAACACTGAATCCGTTTATATTCTCAATGTTCATAAGACTTTCAAAAACAGTCTTATCCGCTACAATAAACTTGGCTTCAATTTCCATACTAATAGATGAAAATTTCAGGAATAAAAGTTTTACTGTTCAGGAACAATGTCTTTTGTTCCTGAATACAAAAGATCCGTCACCGTTGTTTGAAAAACCCATTTTTTCCCAGAAACCGATTGCTGTCGGACGGACCCTGTCTGCTATTATTGTGTTGAATTGTTCTTTAAAGACCTCAATGGTCTTTCGTCCATAACTTTTCCCTTCAAATTCAGGGAAGATATTTATGGAATAGATAACAAGGACATTGTTTTTTACTTTACCTCTTACCTTCCCAACTCTTATCTCATGGCGATCAATGTTCATCCACCTGTAGTCAGAACCCTTAGCAGGTGGAAGCAGGTTAAATGAAAGTTCATCAGGCATTTCAAAGACATCCGTTTTTTGTTATTTTTATCAGGATACTTTTTTGAACAGCTGTACATTGGCTACAACCGGCTCAAAATGATTCTGCAACTGTGAAGGTAACTTCTGGGTTTGTTCGGTTGCAAAGTAACCACCCTCAAGAGAATCATGGAACATCTGCATTACTTCTACCCTTTCTTTTTCTGTAAAGTGTAAAAGTACGTTCTTACAAATAACAAGATCTAGGTCTTCCGATTGGCTTCATGTCCTTGCAAGGTTATGCTTTGTGAATTCCACACTTCTTCTTATTTCTGGGAGATCTGGTAGTGATCCGTTCATCGGCAGGTGTGAAATACTTGTCAAATATTGGTTTTGTATTCCTGACCATTTCCCTTGGATATATTCCGTCTTTGATTATATCTTCGAAAAGGTTACTATTATCTATATCAGTGGTACGGATTCTTACGTTTCTTAAAATCATACCCATGTTTTCCCTGAGAACCATGGCAAGTGAATAAGTGTTCTGGCCCCATTGCGCATCCTGCATCCCAGATGTGTATATCTGCGACTCCTTAGTTCCGGAATAACGTAATCTCTGATCATTTCAAGTGTTTGCATATCTCTAAAGAAGTAAGTGAAAGCTATACTTTTTCGCTCCTACAGTTAAAGAATTCTGTGGACATAAATATATATATCATGTTCAAAAATTTGGAAAATATCGCCACAGTTTAAAATAAGGAGCAAATGAACAAGTTATGATTTGAATTTAAATCTAAATTAAAATTAAAATATTCAATTAAGAAAAAGATTAGTAAATATAGAATTCGAATAAAAAAAAAAAATGAATGCCTGACAAATCAGGCAAGAGCTGCTATTTCCTGAACTTCATTCTTGTCAAGAACCTTTGCAAGGTCAAGAAGTATCAAAAGACGGTCATCCATCTTACCTACACCAGTGATATACTCCTTGCTTACTTTCGACATAACAAGCTCCGGGGCAGATCAACACTTGACGAAGGAATCCTTAATACCTCATTAACGGAATCCACAATCATACCTACTACATTGTCACCTATTTCAACAACAATGATACGTGAGTGTTCATCCACTTCCTGGACTGAGATTAAAGCGCTTGTCAAGGTTAATTACCACAATAATTTTACCACGAAGGTTGATAACACCTCTACATATTCAGGAGACTGGGGAATCTGAGTAATCTCAGGCATCCTGATAATCTCCTGCACTTTCATAATCTCTACCCCAAATTCTTCTCCTCCTAACTGGAAGACTACCATCTGCAGTAGTTCATCCGTAGGACCTTTCCCAGATATTGATACATCGTTCATATTATATCCTCACATTAAACAAGAGCATGCTCTGTCTTTTCATTACTTTTAGATGCACCTGAAGCTCCGGAACTTCTTCCTGAAGCTCCTTTGTCCAGGACAAATTTGTCAACAACAATTTTCATTTCAGCTGCGAGATGGGAGAGGTCTTCTGCAGATCTTGACAATTCCTGCATGGTAGCACTCTGTTGTTCCACGGCAGCTGACGCCTGTTCAGTTCCTGCGGCAGACTGTTCTGAAATTGCACTGACCTCTTCAATGGAAGAAGTTACTTCTTCAATAGAAGCAGACTGTTCCTGAGATGCAGCGGCAATATCCTGAACCATATTTGCAATAAGGTTTCCTGCTTCCACTACCTTTTCTACAACATCAACTGCTTCATGAAGGGCAGTTGCCCCGGTTTCAACTTCTTCAGAGCCCTGCTGCATAGAGGTAACTGCGTTGTGGGTACCCTCCTGTATCTCAGTAATGAGAGAGGATATCTGCTTGGCAGCATTACCCGAATCTTCAGCAAGTTTCCTTACTTCATCTGCAACCACTGCAAAACCACGTCCATGTTCTCCTGCACGGGCAGCTTCAATGGCAGCATTTAGTGCAAGCAGGTTTGTCTGGTCAGCAATATTTGTAATAAGGTTTACAATTTCGCCTATCTGCTTGGACTTTGCATCAAGTTCCATAATAACGCCGGATGATTCTCCTGTTGCCTCTTTTATGGAATCCATTTTAATAATAAGATCTCTGGCAATTTCGCCTAGGTTGTTAATCAAATCATTGGAATCTCTTGCATTTTCTGCTGCTTTCTGAGAGTTTCCTGCAACTTCCTGGACAGTAAGAGTCATATCAACCATTGCACGTGACACTTCTTCTGTCTTGGCTGCCTGGCTCTGTGCTCCCTTTGAAATCTCGGAAACTGTGTCAGCCACCTGATAGGATGATGAAGACATTTCCTCAACTGAAGCAGACATTTCTTCTGCAGTAGAGGCAACGTTCCTTGAGCTGTCATGCACCATTGATACAACTTCATTAAGTGATCTCCTTGTGTCCTCAATACCATCGGTAAGTACCTTGAATTCACCGACACCATGCACTGCAACTGCCTGACTGAGATCGTTGTTTGCAATGGCTGCAAGTACACGCGAAGAATCTTCAATGATTGCCTTAAGGTTAGCACCGAAAGCATCAACAGTATCAGCAAAAATCTTGAAGTCACCCTCGGTTTCTACATTAAACCTTGCATCAAGATGACCTGCAGAGAACTCATTAACAATCCTCATTGCTTCATTCATAGGGGTTGTAAGGGCATCAATTGCCTCAATTACAGCATCCATTGAATCTCTGTAAGCACCTTCAAATTGAGATGAATCTGCCCTGTAGTCAAGGTTTCCGCTCTTTGCAGCATGGCCAAGTTCTACAAATTCAAGACCCAGATTTTCAATATTGCTCATCATGGAAATATAACATGGAATAAGTTCATCGTTCTCTGAACGTTTACCGACTTTCCGGAGTCCCTCAAGGTCACTAAGGTCACCCACTGCAATTCTCTTGTTCACACCCATGATAGTCAGCATTCTCTGGCGGATACCATTGGTTGCCTCCGCAACCTCTGCATAGATACCCTGATAAGTACCATCAACACTTCTGGTATGATCATTATCTGCCATCAGGTGAAGAACCTCGTTGGCTTCTACAAGACCACGCCAAGAATTAATTCATACAATCATTAATGCTGTTTTTGATGATATTGTTGAAATCTCCAAGGTACTCATCAGTAATTCTTTCCGGAATTTCTCCTCTGAAATCTGCTCAACATAACCGGCTGTGACATTCAGCGACAGATAAGTGCACTGGAAGATGTTGTTTACTCCTCTACAACTTTGCGGAAATCACTCCTATGTCTTGAAGCATCTGCTCGTGTGTCAAGACGACCCTCCACAGCTGCATCTGCAAGCATATTGGCATCAACGATCAGGTTGTTCACAGCATCCTTGACCGTGGCAATGGCGGATATATTGAGAAGTTATCATGTTGTCTTTGGCATATCACTGAGCCAGTCTTCGACACTGAGATCAATATTGCTAAGATTTCCTCTGGATATATTTTCCAGATTGTCGATCAGCTTTGTCAGCTTTGTAGTATAAATTGCATTTTGCTTTCATGAGACATCCTGGAATACTTCGATATGACCTATCTGTTTACCTTCTGGAATTATATATGTACGAAGTATCTGCCTGCAGGTGACTGGTCTCTCCACTTTCCCGTGGTTGTTCGAAGAACGTGATTGATCTCCACCTTCAAGTCTGCACACAGCACATTTTCTGTACCACAGATACTGGCTCCCACCGACTGCATTGATTACCAAGGACTTCCCTCACGTTTTAAGCCTGTGACTTCCTCGGCTGTTTTGTTAATGAAAGTCCAGTTTCGATCATTATCTGTCACTGATACCGGTGGCGAATACCGTCAAGAATAGAATTGTACCAGTATACTTTGTTCACCACCGTATCAAGAGTCCTGTTCACACCATTGACGACCTTACGGAAATCACCGTTGTGTCTTCCCTCGTCAGCACGTACATCAAAATCCTCATTAACAGCAGCTTCTGCAAGCATCTCAGCGTCTTCTATCAGAGCCTGCACAGCATCAATACACTGGTTTAAGTTATTCTTGATTGCGTTGAAATCCCCATGATATTCTGCTGTAATCCTTTCAGGAATATCACCCCTTGAGATGCGATCAACATACCCTGCAGTCATATTAAGCGGATTAATCAGGGCATCAAATGCACCATTTACGGTACTCACAGCTTCCTCAAAAAGACCACTGAAATTTGAAGAATCAAGCCTGTATTCAAGATTTCCTGCTTCTGCTGCCTGTCCAAGTTCAATAAATTCATCTGCCATTCCCTTGACAGTTTCCATAAGTCCTATGGTGTATGGCAACAGTTTATCATTATCAGAACGTTTGCCTGCCTGCTTATATCTTGGGAGGTCACTGAAGTCACCTCTGGCCATGAATTCAAAAGTACGCTGGATATTCAGGAGTCTGTTACGTACTTCATTTACTGCATATGAATTGTCTTTAAAAATACCTTCATACTCACCCTCAACACCTGTTTCAAAGTCATTGACCGCAAGTTTAAGGAGAATATCGGTGCTCTCGTTAAGAAGCTTTGCAATTGAATCAAGAGTATTATTAAGATTCTCTATTATAGTCCTGAATTCTCCGCCGTGACGTGTCACATCAGCACGAACATCCACATTGCCCTCTGCACCTGAAATTGCAAGGTTCTCTGAGTCCTCAATAAGTGCATTAATAGCGTCTACACATATATTGAGATTATCTTTAAATTCTTTATAGCTGCCTTTAAAGTCCTTGGTGATTTTGGGAGGAATATCACCATTGGAAATACGCTTTACATATTTAGATGCAGCTGTAAAGGGTTCAACAATGGAGTCAAGCATTTTGTTGATTCCACTTGCAAGGTCTTTAAAATCTCCTTCAAACTGATTGGGATCTGCGCGAACATCGAGCTTACCTTCAATCGTTGAAGTGACCAGGAGGTTGATCTGATCATCAAGCTTCTTCTGTTCATCTACATCCCGTTTCCAACCAGTGGCTTTATCAAGAAAATCATTGAATGCTTCAACCATTTCCCTTTCTGTTCCACTGCCATCCAGGCTTAGCCTTGACCCGGACTGACCACTTTCTATTGATGCAAGAACATCAATTATTTCATTGTACACGTTGTTGTTTTTCCCTAACATATTTTCACCCTTCCATCTCTAGAATGACTCCTAGTTTAACATTTGCACATTTATTGATACCATTCAGGATATGAACATACAATTCTGTATAATTATAATTATCCTGACTTAAAGATAAACATGATTATATAAAAATATATCAGTAGAAAATAGATCAATATTTCTATACGATTATTTTATTTTAATTACTGGTTTTATTTTGGAAGAATATTCAGTATCTGAAATATGTTCTAAAAAATTCTAATCATTATATGAAGCTTTCAAATGAAAGCTTCATTCACTGCATCATCAATCTCAGCAAGACTCTGATCTATTGCTTCATCCATATTTCCATTGCTCCTGTTGCAGTGATTTTGTTCAACCTTAAATTTGTCAACAAGTAACTTCATCTCGTTTGCAACGCCTGCCAGACTGTCTGCAGAATTTGCAAGTTCATGCAATGATGAAGTCTGCTCCTGAACAGCAGCTGAAGTTTCCTCGGTACCTGCTGCTGTTTCCTGAGAAATTGCAGCAACATCTTCAACGGAAGCTGAAACCTGTTCCACAGATGCAGATTGTTCTTCAGCAGCAGCAGCAATATCAACCACCATTTTGGTTATGCTGTCAACAGAAACAATAATAGTTTCTATTTCACTTACAGCCTGATTCAGGGATTCAGCACCCTTTGACACTTCTTCAGTTCCTGTTTGCATAAGAGGTTACGGCTGCACCTGTGCCAGACTGGATTTCATGAATCAGATCTGCTATCTGCTTGGCTGCATTTCCTGAATCTTCTGCAAGTTTCTTACCTCGTCCGCAACAACAGCAAATCCTCGACCATGTTCTCCTGCCCTGGCAGCTTCAATAGCTGCATTAAGTGCAAGCAAGGTTTGTCTGGTCAGCAATGTTTGTAATAAGATTTACAATTTCATCTATCCTGTTGGATTTTCTTCAAGTTTATTAATAACATCTGAAGACTCGGTCACTGCCATGCTTATACCATCCATCTTTGAAAGAAGATCGTTTGCAAGAGTACCGAGATCTGCCATTTTCCTGTTGGATTCACTGGCATGATCTGCAGCTGTCTGTGAATTTGCAGCAACCTCCTGTATACTCTGGGTCATATGATGCATTGTTCTTGAAACTTCTTCAGTCTTGATTGACTGGTTCTGGGAACCTCTTGATATTTCCTCTACCGTTCCTGCAACTTCAGCTGCTGAAACTGTAATATTCCCAGTTGCTCTGGACATTTCATCTGCCAGTACTTACAACCATTTCGGAAACCCTTTTTACATGACATACAATCTCATTAAGAGCAAGACGGGCAAATTCAACACCATCTGTAAGTTTGCTGAAATCTCCCACACCTTTTACATTTGTAGCACGTGTCAGGTTGTCATTTGCCATTTCATTGAGGACATCACTTGAATCCCATACCAGATTGTGAAGGTTCTGGCCGAATGAATTCAGGGTCTGTGCAAGTTCATTGAATTCACCATGCATTTCAATAGTGATTCTTGCATCCAGATTTTTCGAATAAGCACTGATTACATCCGAAGCCTCTTCAAAAGGAATGACAATCGCATCCAGTGTACGGTTAACGCCATCAACGATCTTATAGAAATCACCACCATGCTTTGAAGCTTCGGCTTACAGAGAGTTGCCTTTTTATTCCTGCTTCTGCAGCATCTGAGTCTACCCTGAGCATTAATCGCATCAATACAGACGATTATATTGTTCTTGATTTCGTTAAAGTCGCCATAATAAGTATCAGTGATGTGTGCAGGAATGTCACCCTTGGATATTCTGTCAATATATTCGGCAGCAACATTTTAATGGAGATATAACTGAATCGAATGCATTATTTACACTGATAATAACTTCCTCATACTTACCGCCAAATCCTGCAGGGTTGGCCCTGCAGTCAGTTACTTCCTTCATCAACTGCATCACCAAGGGCAACGAACTCGTCAACCAGCCCCTGTATGGCTTCCATCATGGAAATATATGCAGGCATGAGTTCATCATTCTCACAGCGCTGTCCGATTCCCTGTAGACATCAAGCATCTGGAGGTCACCTGAGCAAGCTGCTTTACAGTATTCTGGACTACAACAGAATGATCCAATGCGCTTCATTTGTGGCTCTGGAAATCTCGCCGAATACACCCTGGTAGTCCTTATCAATCATAGGGTATAATCATTAGCAGCCATGTTCTGAAGTACATTATTACATTCAACCAGTGCGCCTAAACCATCAATACAATGATTCAGGTTGTTCTTGATCTCATTGAAGTCGCCTCTGTACTCATCTGTGATCTTCTCCGGAATCTCTCCTTTGGATATACGGTCAACATATTCGGCATGTATTCAGAGGACCGATAAATGCGTCCAGTGTTTCATTTTAATAGCATTGACAATATCTCTTGGATTGCCTTCAAACTGGCTCACATCTGCACGTGCATCAAGGTTTTCCGCTAACTGCTGCATCTGAAAGCTTGAGAACTTCCTTTGTAACGTTTACTTCGGAAGTCATATCCATAATGTACTCAAGACCACCGATTATTTCCCCGTTCTTATCCTTAAGAGGAGTGGCTGTATAGCGAATAGGAAGATCTCCTGAAGGCAGATGAGCAACAGTATCTGCTGAAGAAACAGTTCCCTGTGACATTGCCTTTGCAACACGGCAGTTTTCGGTGTTACAATGAGGAGTATTGAATAACTCATAACACTTCATACCTGAACATTCAGCAGCATTCTTACCGGCTGCATTTGCACCTGCAGGATTTATAAATGAGACATTGAACTCCTTATCAACAGCCATTACAGGTGCAGGAATCCTGTTAAGTAACTCAACCTTTGAGCGTGAATCATCAAGTGCACTTTTAATTTCTGTCTGGTCCATGAATATCTCAAGGGAACCTATTATTTTCCCATCCCGATCTTTCAGAGGAACACCACTACATTTAATGGAAACGTCCTGACCAAGATCAGCCACTGCTTCACCATGTTCAACCTCCTGGGTGATCATGGACCTGGTACAGACACAGCTGTCAGTCTTACAGACATTTGTCTTATAGTGGTCATAACATTTTGTTCCAAGCATAGCATCTATCTGAAGGTCTACAGTTTCAGCTGCCTTGTTGTTAACGTAATTAATATTATACTCCCTGTCAATGACCATGAAAGGAACAGGAATACTGTCAATATGTCCTACAGAGGTGTTTACAACATCATTCATACCTTCAACAAGCCGGGCGCATATTACCGCTGAACTTAGCTGAATTTGCGCGTGTTGAAAGCTTCCCTTCTATTGCAGCATCCGTAAGGAACTCTTTGCCTCATGAAACGAATTAATAGAATCTATACAGAAGTTGGTTATTCTTGATTTCGTTGAAGTCACCATTATAAGAGTCTGTAATTGCCGGTGGAATATCACCTTTGGAAATACGATCAATGTATTCGGCTGCAACGTTAAGAGGACCGATGAAGGCATCAAGACAGCTGTTTACCTTCAACCACTTTGCGGAAATCACCATTGTGCCTTGCAGAATCGGCACGTGTATCAAGACGACCTTCCACTCCGGCCTGTGCCAGCATTACGGCATCGTCAACAAGCATGTTGATTGAATCAATGCACATGTTGAGGTTGTTCTTGATTTCGTTAAAATCCCCCTTATATTCGTCTGTGATTTTCTCAGGAATATCACCTTTGGAAATACGATCAATATACTCTGCAGAAAGATTAAGAGGTCCCATTACAGAATCAAGAAGTTCATTTATTCCTGTAACTACATTTTGGCAGTGACCGGAATATGCCGAGACATCACCACGTGCATCGAGTTTACCATTTACCACAGAATCAATAAGCTGCATTATTTCATTTGAAAGCTGATGATTCTGGCGTTCTTCAATTGCTTTTTGCTCAAATGCCTGCCTGTTCCTTTCAATCTCTTGTTTCATTGAAAAGTATTCATCAATAATACTGTTTACAGATTCAGCCACCCTCTTATCGAGAGAATTGCCTTTTACTGAAACTCTTGAGGCAGCGTCTCCGTTTGCTGCTGCTTCAATGGAAGCAATAATCTCTGATTTTAAACTATCATTTCTACCTAACATCTACTCACCACTGGATTAATAGTCCTCTGCCTGATAGCAAATGTGATATTGCACGGAAAGGATACATTTGACTGGCAGCTTTGCATTGCAAAAGATAATTATAAAGAACATATATATAAATTTATTCTACATAGAAATATATTAAGCAAATTGTTGAAATGTATATTTTTTGAAAACTAGCCAGAGAAATGTGTTTATCAAAATTTACTTGAAATTTCACAAAATTAAACGGCGTGAACTCACTTGAAAAAAACAAGTGGTTCGTTTTTTTATGCGATAATTTTATATTAGAAGAAAAATCACTTTTTTTATGTGGAACTATATCGCAAAGAAACAGATCAGATCAAAAGCATTCTTAAGGATAATCCCAGAGGACTCAGTGTTACAGATATCTCAAGAAAGATAGGGACTAATAGAAACACTGTTGCAAAATATCTGGAAATCCTCAGGATTAGCGGACATATCGAAATGGAATCTGTTGGAACTGCAAAGATATACTTCCTTTCACAGAGAATACCAATTTCCACTTTACTTGACTTCTCCTCAGACTATATTATAGTAATAGACAGTGAACTTAAAGTCGTCCAGGTAAACGACAAGTTCTCAGATGCAATAGAAATCTCAAAAAAAGAGCTAAGCGGAAAAACTATTGATGAGATACTCCCCCCTATGATCTCTAACAGGACGTTGATGGAGAAAATCAATGAAGCCTTAAACGGGAAGGAACTCGTTGAGATGATGGATATCATAATTAACAGTGAGCTGTGGTTTTTAAAAACAAAACTAATTCCTTCTACATTTGACGACGGGGAAAGGGGTGTAACCCTCATCATGGAGAACATAACCGAGGAGATTAAAAGCCAGAATTTACTGAAAGAAGAGCAGGAAAAACTGGAAAAAATGGTTGAAGAAAGAACTGCTGAACTTGAAAAAGCAAATAAATTGCTTAAAAAAGAAATAACTGAACGAAAGCTCATTGAAGAAAAACTACATGATGCTCATGAAAAAGCACAAAAATATCTTGACATTGCAGGTGTTCTGATAGCAGTAACCGATAGCAAAGGAAATATTACACTGATAAACAGGAAAGGACTCGATATCCTTGAATGTGATGCTGAAAAAGCCATTGGAGCAAATATAATAGAAACATTTGTTGCAGAAGAAGAGAAGGAAGGAACCATAAAACTCTGTGAGGAAATATTGAGAAACGAGTCAGAGATCAGTTGTGAAAAACATATAATTACACCTTATGGGAAAAAGAAGTGCATCAAATGGACGAATGTCAGTTTTAAGGATAAAAATGGAAACATGGCAGGTGTTGTGGTATCAGGTGAAGACATAACAGAACAGAGAAGAATTGAAAAGGAACTTAAAGAAAACGAACACAAATATCGCCTGCTTGCCAATAACACCCTTGACAGTATATGGCAGATTGATAAAGATTTTGTATTTACATATGCAAATCCCGGCGCTTTAAATATGCTTGAACTGGATCACAATAAAGTAGTAGGAACCAGAATACAGGATCATTTTCCGGAAAATGAAATGAAAAAGATAATAGAAATCATAGAAACTTACCAATATAAAGAAACAGATGACAGGTTCATAAAAATAGAAACAAAGATCTATGATAAAAAAAGGAATCTTATACCCATCGAAATTTATGCAAAAAAGATATTTGATGAAGATGGGGAATTCTGTGGTTATCAGGGAACTACCAGAAAAAAAGCTGATTTTGACGTTTTAACATATTAAGTTCCAATGAATATACCCCTTTATTATATAGTTTTTCAACAATATTTACAGTGCTCTTGTCTTTTTTTAATATGAAACAAATACTGGCTGAGCGTATATAAACACTCACCAGAAACTACATAAAAGAACATGATATATAATCTACAATTTCATCTGGCATGAAGTTAGATGATTCTCTATTACAATTACCATTATACCATATTATGAATTTCCCGGAGGATTCTTATGAAAGTAAAAATAACTGAAACTATTCTTCGAGATGCGCACCAATCTCTCATCGCCACCAGAATGCGCACACGCGACATGCTCCCGATAGTTGACAAGCTCGATCAGGTAGGATACTACTCACTTGAAATGTGGGGAGGAGCAACATTTGACAGTTCAATCAGGTATCTTAACGAAGACCCATGGGAAAGACTAAGAGATCTCAAAAAGCACATGAAGGAAACACCTGCACAGATGCTGCTCAGGGGCCAGAATCTGGTAGGTTACAGGCACTACTCCGATGATGTTGTTGAAAAATTCGTTAAAAAAGCTCATGAAAACGGAATTGACATTTTCAGGGTATTTGATGCAGTAAACGACATCAGGAACATGGAAAAAGCAATTACTGTTGCTAAAAAAGAAGGTGCACATGTACAGGGAACTATTGCCTATACAATAAGCCCTGTTCATACAATCGACAAATATGTGGAACTTGCAACAGGTCTTGCAGAGCTTGAATGTGATTCCCTTTGCATAAAGGATATGGCAGGCCTGATTTCACCACAGCAGGCTTATGATCTTGTTAAAGCACTAAAAGCTGAAGTAAACATTCCTGTTGACCTGCACGCACACTGTACATCAGGTATGGCACCAATGAGTTATACAGCAGCATGCAGGGCAGGTGTTGATATTCTTGACACTGCACTTTCACCATTTGCATGGGGAACATCCCAGCCACCGACAGAATCAATTGTTGCTGCCCTTGCTGAAACAAAACGTGCAACCGGACTTGACCTTTGAACTGATATCTGAGATATCAAACTATTTCAAGCAAATCAAAGAAGATTACCGCTGCATACTCAACCCGATTTCCAGAGCAGATTGATACAAACGTATTGCTTTACCAGATTCCCGGAGGTATGCTTTCAAACCTTGTTTCCCAGCTAAAGGAACAGGATGCTCTTGATAAGTTCAAAAGAGTTCTGAGGAAAATGCCACAAGTCCGTATGAACTGGGATATCCCCACTTGTCACACCAACAAGCCAGATAGTTGGTACTCAGGCAGTTCTTAACGTCCTTATGGGAGAAAGGTACAAGGTCATTCCAAAGGAAGTAAAGGATTATGTCCGTGGTCTTTATGGAAGACCACCACAAAAGATCAGCGATGAAATCATTGCAAAGATCATAGAAGATGAAGAACCAATTACATGCAGACCAGCAGACCTTCTTCCACCAGAATATGAAAAGATGAAGAAGGAAGCAGAAGAGATGGGCATCATAAAGAAGGAAGAGGACATCCTTACATACATACTCTATCCTGCAATAGCCCCTGCATTCCTCAGGGGAGAACTTGAAGAAGAAGATCTCGCACCAATCCTTGCACAGCAGAACCCATGTGCTGTAGCATCTTTTGAAGGAATACCAACTGATTACGAAGTTGAGATTGACGGAGAGATTTTCGCAGTAAAAGTCAACCCTGTTGGCGGAGCTGTGAAGGTTGTTTCAGCTGATGAAAAGCCTACTGCGGATTCAGTGCCCGGTGCTGTTACAAGCCACATGCAGGGAATGGTACTGTCCATTAAAGCCTCCATAGGAGATGTCATAGAAGAAGGTGACACAGTGTGTGTCATTGAAGCCATGAAAATGGAAAATGCAATTCATGCACCACATGGCGGAACAGTTAAGGCAATACTCATAGCAGAAGGCGATGCAGTCAAGTCAGGCGATGTGCTGTTGAGCATAGAGTAGGTGAGCAGGCATGTTCAAGAAAGTACTTGTAGCCAACAGAGGTGAAATCGCAATACGTGCAATGCGTGCGTGTCGTGAACTTGGAGTTCAGACCGTTGCAGTGTACTCAGAAGCTGACAAGAATGCCCTGTTTGCAAAATATGCCGATGAGGCATACCTTATAGGCCCTGCACCTTCAAGCCAGAGTTACCTGAATATTGATAAGATAATAGAAGTAGCCCTTGAATCCGGAGCAGAAGGCATTCACCCGGGATACGGGTTCCTTTCAGAAAACAGCAACTTTGCACGCAAATGTGAAGAAGCAGGTATTACATTCATAGGCCCTTCCAGTAAGGCAATAGACCAGATGGGAAGCAAGATTGCTGCAAGAAACACCATGATAGCAGCAGGCGTACCTGTTGTTCCCGGAACAAACGAAGCCATATCTGATCCTGAGAAAGCGGCAGATATTGCTGAGGAAATCGGCTATCCTGTAATAATTAAGGCATCAGCAGGTGGTGGCGGAATCGGAATGAAGATAGTACATTCAAGAAAGGATTTCTACACTGCTCTTAGTTCCATTCAGTCCGTTGCAGAATCTGCTTTTGGAGATTCAACTGTTTTTATTGAAAAATACGTTGAAGAGCCAAGACACATCGAATTCCAGATACTTGCCGACAAGTATGGAAACGCAGTATATGTAATGGAAAGGGAATGTTCCATACAGCGCAGACACCAGAAACTTATTGAAGAAGCACCATCTCCCGTGATGACACCTGAGCTTCGTAAGAAGATGGGTGAAACTGCCGTTAAGGCTGCAAAAGCTATTGGTTATGAAAATGCAGGAACTGTTGAATTCCTTTATTCCAAGGGAGATTTCTATTTCCTGGAAGTTAACACAAGACTTCAGGTTGAGCACACCATCAGTGAAATGATAACAGGTATTGACCTTGCAAAACAGCAGCTTCACATAGCATGGTGAAAAGTTACCGTTTGAACAGGAAGATATCACAATCAAAGGATGGGCAATCGAATGTCGTGTTAATGCTGAGGATCCACTAAATGATTTTGCACCTTCACCTGGCAAGATAAGAAGATACCGTTCAGCCGGTGGACCCGGAATCAGGGTTGACAGCGGAGTGCACATGGGATACGATCTCACCATACTATGACTCCATGATCTCAAAACTCTGTGCATGGGGAAGTGACAGGGATGAAGCCATTGACAGGATGAAACGCGCGCTTTATGAATACGTAGTAGTCGGAGTCACAACAAATATCCCATTCCACAAGGCAGTCATGAGACATCCTGCTTTCAGGAAGGAAAACTCACAACCCACTTCATTGATGATTATAATATTATTGAAGACGTCAGGAAGATTGTGGAAGAGGAATCAAGCAAATGTATGACACTGGCATCAGCCCCTTGATAACAAAGACCACAAGATCGCTGCTGCCACTGCAGCTGTCAGTTCCTACGTGAATGCAGCTAAAAAACAGACAAAGTAATAAACCTTTGACGACAATATATACATGGGTGTATACGAAATTCGTATGGTGGAATGCCTGTGAACGATAACAAGAAAGAGATCATAAGGTTGCTGAGGCAGTCCGAAGGAAAACCGGTTTCCGGCCAGGAAATTGAGAGAAATCTGACATTACCCGGGCAATGGTCTGGAAATATATCAAGGCCCTCAGAAAAGAAGGTTATGATATTCGTTCCTCTCCTAAAACAGGTTACATACTGGATGCCTATCCTGATAGGGTAGACCCTGACGAGCTGCAAAAAATTCTCAAAAACCAGTCTTATTGGAAAGGACATCAGGTATTATTCCGAGCTTGTTTCTACCAACGATGAGTGCCAGGGAAATTGCAGCAGAGGTAGCTGAAGGCACTGTTGTAATTGCAGAAACCCAGAGCAAAGGCAGAGGTCGCATGGGTTCTGAATGGCAGTCAGTTCCCGGCGGAGTATGGCTCTCACTTATCCTTAAACCCTCAGTACCACTTGACAACCTGTCTAAAATAACACTGGTTGCAGGCATTGCAGTTGCAAAAGCACTACGTGAAGAAGGTGTTAATGCCCACATAAAATGGCCTAATGATGTACTGGTAAGAGGTAAGAAAATAAGTGGTATACTTACTGAAGTCAGTGCTGAGATTGACAGGGTTGATCATATTATCCTTGGAATAGGCATTAATGCAAACGTCAGAAGCTTGCTACCCTGAAAAATGAAATAAGGGACAATTCCACAAGTATTGCAAATGAGATGGGAAGTCCGGTAGACAGGACTGCTTTTATAGCTTCTCTTTTGTACGAACTCGAACAACAATATATAAAGTTTAAGACAAAACAGTTCACGGATATTATTGATGAATGGATTAACCTCTCTGATACAATAGGAAAAGAAGTTAAAGTAACCACACCAAATAAGATAATTGAAGGCAGAGCTGTTGGGATTACTGAAAAGGAGCACTTGTTATCCTTGACAGGAACAAAAACAAACAGGAAATCATTGCAGGAAGTTGCCGGTATAAAAAATAAGCTGGTGAATTAATGTCTTTAACCCGGAGACAGAATTTAAATTACTTTTTTCTTGCATTTAGCATTGCCACAATATTTCTAATTTTATCATTAAACCCGGCAACTGCTGAAAAGCTGGTTCTTGAAGAATATGGGGGATCCCATATTGCAGGTAATGCCTGCACAAACACTACTGATAAACGGGACAGGGATTTTCCTGACAACCGGAGATTCATGGGAATTCTACCAGGGGTATGTAATAACTGTTAAAAGTGTGAACATTGACACTAAAAAAGTATGGGTCAAGCTTCTCAATGAAGATCAACTTTTAAAGAACGAATTGTCTCAGAAGGTGAAACATTCGTTTACTCAAAGGATGACGGTGCAGAAATTATAAACCTGACACTGGACACTATCTATATCAGCCCGGAAGGTGAACTTGTAACATTCAAACCGGTATACCAGTACAGGGATTATGACCTGCCAGAGCCTGTAATTGAAGAGGATGAAGAAAACACAACGCAGGATAATGAAAACGGAAGCCAGCCCAGTACCAATACGAACCAGACAGGTGGATTCACACTACTACAGGTAATTGCAGTTACATGCAGTATGATTGTATTCAGAAATATTTTCAGAAAATAAAAATGAAAATTGAAGGGAAAATCAGAACTTCAGATCTCCCTTTTCCATTAGAACCTTAAGATCCTCAAGACTTAAACGTCCGCTCTTCTCAAGTTTCTCTTTAGCAACAACAAGGTGCTCTTCCTGTTTCTTATCATCCTTTTCAACCTGGATGTCATTAAGTTTCTCAAGGTACACCCCGAGATCATCACGAAGAAGTGCAATCTTTTTCTTAAGAGGATCGATTTTTTCCCTGATAGGAGCAGTTACAGCATACTTTTCAGATATCTGCTTATGAGCTGAATCTGCTGCTTTTCGCATCTCATCCGCCTGATTGTAGAAGTCAATCATTTCAAGATGGTACTTCTGGGACTCTTCAGCAAGCTTTTTAATCTCATCACCAAAGTCCTCTCTGGATTCATAGACTTCCTTTGAGGCTTCATATGTATTCATGAGTTCCTTATGCATTTCATTGGCATCAAATGCTGCACCAAGGCGGGTCTTTAGATCAAGTAATCTTGTAAAAAGGTCCATCTCATGCTTAAGAGGAATGTCACCATTCCAGAAAAGATCAAGATCCGCAGCATATGCCTTTGAAAGGTTTTCAACACTTCCCCGGGACTGTTTGTTCAGGTCGTCCCTTTTGGATTTAAGCTCATTTATGTTATCTGAGAACTGACGTGTCTTCTCATTGACTTCATTTCTGGTTGACTTTAAAGCGGATATCTTTGCATTAACAGAATCCCTTTTAGACTTGGAGTCACGTGCCCTTGCAACAATATCCCTGACCTGCGCATTCAGGGAATTACGCTTCTCTTTTAATTCATCAGTATTCGTACGGTGAAGCTTGAGTTCACGATAGATTGATTTTAACTCTCTCTCGTGATGGGAAATCTGATCCCTGAGCTCATTTACCTTACTTTTAAGCTCCTTTTCATTCATGGAGGAAACATCTATGTCAGTCATGCTTTTACCTCATCATTTGCAGCATCAGCAAGTGGCTGTCCCTCCCAGTACCTGAGTGCTTCCTGATGACTCTGTATCCTGTTTTCCAGCCATTTGTGTCTTGGAGCTATTTCTTCCATTTCCTTCTCAAGGGAAGAAACAGAACTATTGTAACTCTCTTCTGAACTGTCAATTGAACTTAATTCTATTTTTGAACTTAAAGCTCCATTAATCCTTTCCCTTAACAAAACTAACCTTCTGCTCAATTCCTGGAGTTTTTGAACCAATTGAAGAAACAGACTGTATGTAAGTGAATCAACCTGACTCTTTTCCTCATCAGGACTAAGGGAACCTTTACTCCTGGAGAGTTTTTCCTTTATAGCAGATAATTCCTGTTAAAATCTGAATCAGATGATGATTCTTCAATTTCCTTTAAGTGTTTTTTCTGCCTGATGATAAAAAAGCTGCCTTTCAGCCAGGATATCCATCTTTTCCTTCATCTCTTCCCTGTTCTTCCTGGAAGAGTCAATGTTTTCCTGGATTTGTTGTATCTTGCTTCCAAGTTCATTGAACTCAGTGGAATATTCATCAATCAGTTTTTTGTGTTTCTTCACAACCCTCTATGAGGGATTTCCTGTCAAAGGTACTTGGTGCAGTATTATTCTCGCACCTGAAACCGCCACATCGTCATTCATAATAAACCTCGCAGCACTTAAATCCTGAATATCTGGGCATGTGCTACTTCATCAATGATTTTTAACATTATCCCTTGCTTGCTAACCCCGCATTTAACAGCACAGGAAACAGCTTTTTCTCCGAAAATATTAACGTTAGCTGCCTTTTCAGCAGGTGGAAACCGCATTCGCCTCGCAAATCTCTTCCCCTTTGTAGAATTCTTCTGTTATTGTAACAGCAATGTTACCTTCCCTGAGCGTCTTGCCTATCAGTTCCTGTCACACAGGGCAATAATGGTACTATCGCCGGATTTGTGGATCTTAATATACATATGATCACCATACTACCTTTACGTGTTCCTTATCAGGTTTTATCAGGTCACCGGAACGTCTCATCCTGAGATCAGGTCTTCTGCATGCTGCCTGTCGATATCCTGGGCCTGGGCTTCTGCATATACTTCTTCGAGCGGCGCTTTGCCACCGGGATGTTTTTCACTGACTGATTCGATAATTTCCTTGATTATCTTAATCCTGTCCCTCTGGCTCTTACTGGTGCCTGAAGCTATAACATCAACATCAAACGCACCTGTATCAGGGTCAACTCCTACCTGCCTTAAACAGGAGTAAACTATACGTGTTGTCCTTTTAGCATCATCAAGAGTTGCAACATTGCTGAGCCTTAAACGGGCACTGGCTTCCGAAAGCCTGACAAGGGCCCTCCAGCTGACGGGCTGTAACCGGCACAGGAGCATCCTTGCCATCACCCATTCTCCTCAGATCCATGTAAACTCTAACCAGATGCTCACGGGCTTCATCTTCCATTGGCTTTGCAAATTCCCTTTCGTGCATATGCTACATATTTCCTGAGAATATCAGCATCATAAACAGGTTTTACAATTTCCATCTGCCCGTCTACTTCTTCCTGAGTAATTGTACTGGGAAGTGTATTTTCTCGCTGCTCTGAAAGCTCACCTGCATAATGGGAACCAAGAACGTTTTGCTATTTTGGAGTCCATGTCCTCATTTGGAGTATCCAGCATGACAAAAATCATATCAAACCTGGAAATCAGTGCAGGTGGCATGTTAATCTGCTGGGCTATGCCTTCATACCTGTCAAACCTTCCGTATTTGGGGTTTGCTGCACCAAGCAGTGCACAGCGTGATTTCAAAGTGGCAAGAATTCCTGCCTTTGCAACACTGATGGTCTGCTGTTCCATTGCCTCGTGAAGTGCACTCTTATCCTCAGTGCTCATCTTATCCATTTCGTCAACAGCAGCAACACCATGTCTGCCATTACAAGGGCACCGGCTTCAAGTGTCCAGCGTCCGTCCCCTATATCATCACGAACAGCCGCAGCGGTAAGACCACTGGAAGATGCACTTTTACCAGAGGCAAAAACTCCCCTTGGAGAGAGTTTTACCATATAACGTAGCATCTGGCTTTTTGCAACACCGGGGTCTCCAACAAAAAGCATGTGATATCACCACGAACCCTTGAACCGTCCGGCAGGTGTTTTGGAACACCAGAGAAAAGTTGCATGGAGAGAGCTTCCTTTACTTCCTCATAACCATAGATAGATGGAGCAATTGAACCGATGACATTTTTGTATATCCTGATCACGGCTCATTGCGAGTATTTTCTTCTTCCTCTTCCGGGCTGATTTCAAGTTCATCAAACTCGAGGTCCATGTACTCAATTGAATTGGTATGTATAACAGATCATAGAAGGGGGGATTTTCCTTCCCTTGTTGTCCTCTGGTGCGAACGGAGTACACCGTTGATTATTACACGATCACCGGGTTTTACAATTCCTGCAAGGTCATCCTCAGCGTCCACGTCAAGACTCTGGGGCTGTGAACCTCCTTTGAGGTTCTCAGGGGACTCCTGTATCTGGAGTTTTTGCGCATCAACAAAAACAGACTGGCTTCAACAATATCTTAAACGGACCCTTTCTTCCGCAGGCTGTTCTCACACCCACAGGTTCCACGAACTGATCCGTTCTGCGGGACCATTGTGACATGCCTCACAGCGCATGCATTTGAATGCAGCATTGATTACCTTTGGACGTACTTCAGTAGCCTTGCGTATCATACCTTCAATAGCAACAAACTGCAGATAAAAGGCTACGAAGATCCCTGTTTGGAATTTTATTGGGTATCTTTATAAAACGTACTTTTGCATCAAGGAGTTTTTTCTCAACAGGAAGATCAATTTCCTAAGTGTGCATTGTCAGCACTTGGAAGCACCTCATCAGGATTAAAGAGGAGTTCACTGGCAATCTCCCTGTCAAAGACCTCTTAAATCGTAAAAGTCAACCTCAAGACTTCGCTGATCAGGATAATTGTTTGCAAGTTGCAGAATACTGTCCCAATAATATTTTTTGAGAAAAACTACGAATTTCTCGTCCCACTTACCTTCTGTCATGTTTACACAATATTATAATTAAAAATCATTTAAGGATTGCACATAGATTTCAAATGATATGAACATTTCGAATCAGACCGCAGCCTGTTATCAGTCATTTTCCGCCAAATCACCATTGGGTGCATCTACATCACGGCAGTTTCTCTGTATTTTGCGAATAATACCCCGCAGCGTCTGTACTTCCCTTGGCATAAGGCATGCCCTTCCAAAAATTCTCCGAAGCATCAGGTCAGTTTTTTCTTTCTTGTGTTCAGGATAATCAATGTCATCAAGAAGCTCAGATAGGTGCTCATATAAGAGACCGATATCAAATGGATCTGCAAGTGGTGTTTCACCCATTTTAATTGAACTGAATTCATAAAGGACAACTGCAACTGCATGTGAGAGGTTCATGACAGGGTAAACTTCCGATGTGGGAATTGTCATGATCATGTCACATTTTTTCAGTTCCTCTTTTGTGAAACCATTATCTTCCCTTCCAAAGAGAACTGCAACTTTTCCATCCATACCACTGAGACGTTCTTTCATCTCTTTTGGAGAATACCCCGGAACACGAAGGTGAAGATCAAACCTTGAACCTGCTATACCTGTTGTGCCAATGACAATACTGCAGTCATTTATAGCATCTTCCAGAGTAGAAACTCTTTTTGCACTCTCAAGCAGGTCCCTTGCATGAGAAGACATTGCCCTTGCTTCTCCTTCAAGCCTGCATGGATTTACAAGTACAAGGTCGGAAAAACCAAAATTCTTCATTGCCCTTGTAACAGAACCTACATTACCCTGATACAGAGGTTCAACGAGTACTATTCTGATGTCCATTTATTAAGTACAACCTATTGCTTCTTTTTGTTTTTTGCCTAGTTAAGCATGTCAGGGCATATAAGCTTAATTAATAATTTCAAATCCATGTGCGAAAATTAGGCACAACAATAAGCCTCCCGATGTAGATTTTGTTGATGAAAATCTTTAAATAATATCGGCACCACAATCATGCAAACCAAACTGGTTACTATAGAGTAAAGAATAGTTTATCTTTATAATAA